>CAVUZR010000001.1:0-58531 GCA_963745855.1 uncultured Alphaproteobacteria bacterium
CCACGCATCGTCTTTTGATCTTCCTGCTCAAGCTGGGCTGTGGAGAACTGGCATAATCCGACGACATGCGAGTGGAGGGAACATCCGTGGTCATCACGGTACCTTCCAATGACTTGGCGGCCAGATCGACCACCGGATGCCCGCGATCCTTACGCCCACGGCCTACGACCGCTGGCTAGGTCCCTGACCTAATCCCCACGATCTCCTCATCACCATCCTTGTAGGCCGATGACGATGTGGTCGATCTCCAGATGCGCGAACGCGCCTGAGAACGATGATCCTTCGTTGTCTATCGGCGGGACCAGACGATCGCCTTTGACCAGAAGGACTTAATGCGCGTTTCCACTGTCGGATGACAGTCCGCCCAGTGTTACGCCGATCGTGACGTGGTTCATCATTGGAGCCTGCTTTTGGTCTTCCTCTGGCAAAGCTCTCTTGGGGCCAAAGCAGGCGAAATTGCCCGATCAAAGACCGGGCACGATCCCAGCCCGCCTGTTCGGCATGGCGAAGCTCCGTTCCCATTTCGTCCCATCCGCCTCGGCAACAGTGCTGACATCCATGTTCCTACATGGTGGGTGGCTGCATTTAGAACTGAACATGCTGTTCCTGTGGGTCTTCGGTGGCAAGGTCGAGGAGTCCATGGGCCACTTTCTCTGTTCCTCATCTTTTACCTCCTTTGCGGGTCGCCGCGGCCGTGGCTCAGGGAACCAGTATGAGCCCTGGTCGACGCTACTGATGGTCGGGGCGAGTGGCGCTATTTCTGGGTGTGCTCTGGCGCTCGATTCCCTTCGCATCCGCTCGGCGAGCACATGGTGCTCCTCGTCCCCTTTCTTGGGATGATCCCGATCGTCGCGCACGTACCCGCTCTGATCTTTCTCGGCCTTTGGTTTGCCACACAAACCCTAAGTGCAACCTTTTCCGTCGTGAGTGAGCCAGGCGTAGCGGTTTGGGCACATACTGCAGGGTTCCTCCACGGGCACGCTCCACACCCTTCTTGAGGCAGAGCTCGGTCAAGCTCCTTCAGCCGCGCTACTCAAGAGCCTTCCAGATTGAGCGCGGACGAGGGCCGTGGTCCTGATGCAGGAGCCCTAACTGCTTCAGGCGGGACTGGAGGCGCAACTGAGCGTGGGCGCCTCCATTTTCGCTCATCGGCATTAAAGGAGGGAGCAGAGCTACAGAGGCTCTCTGGACAGCTGAACATCATTCGGCGTCATCCGGTCGGGCCTCGCCTGAAAAGCGGTAGACCTTACCGGCTCGCGGCGTGTCTCCCGCGACCGTGACGAGGTTCACCCCTGACCGAGGGGGCGGTCCGCAACCGGTTCGTATGCCGTTAACTGCCCGACCGGCCAGGCCCGAACGCGTAGGGCACTACAGTGTCACCTATGTCCCGAGACGGTTAATGTGTCTCAGGGACAGGATTTGGGACACACTTTTCGGGTCAAAAATGCCTAAAAATAGCCCCCCGTTGTCATACGGCTGCTCGGTTAGGGGGAACCCCAAGCTTCGATCATGGTGTGCAGTTGCCTGCACTAGGTGGAATGGCGCGGACCGGTCAACGCGCGTGGACAGAAAGCGGCGGCCGGCTCTAGGTCAGCGGGTATCTTTCACCTGATCCAGATACGCCCCATAGCATTCGCGCCATGTCGTCGCGATGGATAAACCGCAACGAGTACGTTCCGCTGATGATGTCCGCTTTGAGGGGAATAACGGACATGACGCGGACGTGTGGCTATGTCTGCTTTTGACCCAAAGCGGACATTGGCAGCATCAGTTCTGCTGGTTTCGCGACTGATCAAACGCTGATCAAACGCCCATCTTGACCATAACCCGGCTTTGCAGTCATTGATCAGAGCATTAGCGGGATAGAGGCGGCGATGCTGCAATGGTTTCAGCGATTGATGCCGCGCCAGGACGCCTTTTTCCCCGCCTTCGAGCGACACGCCGCCGTGATGGTCAAAGCGGCGGTGGCCTTGCGCGAAATGGTCGCCGGCGGCGACCAGCTCAAGCCCCGCTTCCAAGATATCCTTGATCTTGAGCACGAAGCCGACGGCATTGCCCGCGAAGTGCTTCTGGGCTTGCGCACGACCTTCATCACGCCATTCGACCGGGCGGACATTCAGAGCCTTATCACCTCGATGGACGATTCCGTCGATCAATGTAAGGCGACTGCGAAGGCCATCATGCTGTTCGAGATGACGAATTTCGAACCGGACATGCGGAAAATGGCGGACGCGGTCGTCGACTGTTCGGAACTCGCGCAGCGCGCCGTCGCGTACCTCTCCGACGTTGCGAAGAACGCCACGGCGCTCAACGAGATCTGCCTGCAGATCACGCGCATCGAAGGGGACGCCGATGACGTCTACGATCGAGGCCTCGAACTGCTCTACCAAAAGGTTAAAGGCGGGGATGCGCTCGAGTTTATCCGCGGCAGCGAGATCTACAAGCATTTGGAGGATACCGTGGATAGCCTTGATGACGTCGCTGATGAGATTCAAGGCATCGTTATCGAGCACGTCTGAACGCGACCCGGGGGCTTCCGCGATGCCAGATTTCGCTCATCCTGCTTGTCGCCCTAGATCGCGGTCGCCCTCATCTTCGATTTTCTCAACGGCCTGCATGATGCCGCGAATTCGATCGCGACGGTGGTCTCGACGCGCGTGCTCTCGCCCAATGTCGCGGTAGTCTGGGCTGCGTTCTTCAATTTCATCGCCTTCTTATTCTTTGGCTTGCATGTGGCGCAGACGGTCGGCACCGGGATCATCTCTCCGGACATCATCGACGGGCAGGTTATCTTCGGGGCCTTGATGGGCGCCATCGTGTGGAACCTGCTGACCTGGTGGGGGGCAATCCCCTCGTCGAGCTCGCATGCGCTGATCGGGGGCCTCATCGGCGCCGGCGCAGCGAAAGCCGGCTTCAGCGCGGTCGTGTGGTGGGGAACGCTGAAGACGGTAGCGGCCATTGTCTGGTCGCCGCTGCTTGGGTTCTGGCTGGCGCTCCTCTTGTGGCTGGTCTTGGCCTGGCTCTTGAGGCGGAGCACGCCCTTTGCCGTGGACCGGAAGTTTCGCGTACTCCAGCTCGGCTCCGCCGCGCTTTATTCCATCGGGCACGGCGCCAACGATGCGCAGAAGACCATGGGCATCATTGCCAGCCTCCTGTTCGCGAAAGGATTGCTCGGGTCTACCTTTTACGTTCCGTTCTGGGTGGTGCTGTCCTGCCAGGTGGCGATGGCGCTAGGCACGCTCGTCGGCGGCTGGCGCATCGTCAAGACAATGGGATCGAAGATCACGCGGCTGAAACCGGTGCAAGGGTTCTGCGCCGAGACGGCGGGGGCGATGACCCTCTATTTGGCGACGTCGTTCGGGGTTCCAGTGTCGACGACGCATACGATTACTGGCGCCATCATGGGAGTCGGGGCTGCTCGCAGGGTCTCAGCGGTTCGTTGGGGTATCGCCGGAAGTATAATCATCGCTTGGGTGATCACACTGCCCGCCGCGGCGCTGATCGGGGCTCTGTTCTACGAGTGCGTGGCCCTTTTTGCTGCGGCCGCCTAACGCCATTTGGAGGCTGCCTTACTCGTCAGCCTCGTCATATCTCGGCCGGGCTCGCAGACGGTCGCGCCACGAGGAAGGTGATGGGGGAGTTAGTGGTCGCAGGCGTTGAACCATGGAGATGTTTTTCTGCCAGCCAGTTGTACGCTTGCAACAGCAGCGAACGCGACGAGGTGTTATCTTTGTGGAGACTGGTTCGATTCGAACTGGTCATGATTTCACTCAAACAGCAATTCGTGTCGTGACTTCCGCTCATGGCACTTTTCGGACATCCCACCTGCACCAACGAATGTCCCCTATCGGGGGTAAAGCGGACATGACGCGAACGGGCCGTTATGTCTGCTAATGACCCTAAGCGGACAATACATCGTTAAGCGCCGGTCATCCGGGTGCCGACAAAGCTGTGGATGCGCGTAAAATGCCGACTGGCGGTGCTACGAGTAGAAAATCATCGGACCCCAATGGGGAATAAAATCCGCTGTCAGAAGTAGATGCGTGCACCGGTGTAGAACAGGTCAAAACCTTCCAACGGTACGGACGTATGTTTGAGTGAGCTGTCGATCAGATCAAGCTCAGGCGAGTCAAAGTGCTGATACACCCAGTATAAATGCATGCCTGACTTAGCAAGCTCTTGATCTGCGGCAACGGTCCAACGATTTACTTCCGAGCCAACGACCTGGAAGGTACCGTTTATGCCAGCGCCCGGGAAGGCCGTGGTGGCATTGATGAGGCCGTTGGCAGGGACAGCACCAAGTTTCGTAGTTGGGTTGTTGTCAAACACGATGTTAGCACCCGAAACACCACTGCTACCCTGAGCAAACCCGTCATTGATTTGTGATATGCCCCCCCAAATCGAAGTCTCGCCCAACGAGTCTAGTCCTAAGAAGGGGATTTTGCGCTGGATGCCAAACTGGACATCCCAAGCATTCATCAAAGGAGGTCTTTTGCCGTTGAATGCGCCAATAGCGTTTGAATCGTTTGTGTCGGAGAAGCTAAAGGCATTGAATACAAACAGGCCCGTCGGGATATGTTTGATGGACGCCGAGCCTGCCCATTCATCGAAGTCGCGTTCGAAGCCTGCCAACCCGCCGCCGCCGGACTGCAATCGCTCGTCACGGATTTTCGCGTAGCCGATTCCAGCGCCCACGTCGAAGGTCTCACCCCACTCCTTCTTGTAGCGCAGAGCGGCACCCCATTCGTCGTCCTCAAACCAACCGACTGAGGCGCTGAACCCCTGCCAGTCAGGGGACCAATATGCCGCCCCGTTCTTGCGGGTGGAGCACACAAAGGCGTTAGCCGACTCGTAGCAGCGAGAGATGTCTGACCACCGTATGGTGGACAATCCTTCTGCATTCTGTGGAGAGTTTTTCGCCCGCAGGAAAAAGCCCTGATTCATCCGGTCGTCGGAATGCATCGTGTCTTCAAGCTCGGTGACGTTGGTGTCCTTGGTGATGTTGTAGATCGGCGTTGCCGTCAGGCCCAAGCGCATCTCGCCATAAGTCTTGCTATTCAGATATATGAAGCTATGCCGAGTGTTGAACGCTCCAACCGGATCATTGGCATTGTCATCATTAAACTGATTGAGTCGTGCCGAATTTGCGCCCGTTGGTTCGACTTCTAGGCGATACCCAGCAGACCAATCCCCAGAGATCTTAGCTGAGCCTTTGAGACCGAAGCGCGACGACTCATAATTGTTGTCGACGGAATAAGTGTTTTTCTCGACATGGTCGTCCCAAAACAGAACGGCCCTATTAACCTGGCCGTAGAGAGTGATCGAGACCTTCTTATTACCCTTGCGAACCGTCGTCGCTTCGAGTTCGGCGACTCGCTCTTCGAGATCGGCGCAGCAATCTCCGCCAAGGTCAGCTGCTTTGACCGGCTCGTGTGCGAACGAGCCTGTGACTGCGCTGGCAGTGGTGGCCACAAGAACGCAACGGCGCAATCCCCTAAGCATATGGCAGTCCCCCTGTGATTCTCGTTTGGCGGGATCACCTCACCACGTAAACCCTACCGGATAGGTCTTGATTTGAAAAAGCGCATTTTTTCTTTGTTTCGTGGTTCGAGGGAAAATAGGTTCCCAGCACCGCTGCTACCTGGATGAAATTAATCAACGGATCATTTCGCCGGTCGATCGTGGCAAAAATGTCTATGTCACCAGGGGCAATTGAAGTACCGGCTGTCGGGACGGAGGTTAGAGGGCTCAGCGTGGTCAGTCTCAGCGCTAGTGCTCATCAAGCGCGTCGGCAATGGTCGTTCGGTCTAGCAATTCCCTGGCGGATTCTGCCAATTTGGCGAACACGCGTCTTATTTCGCATGCCGCCTCGCTATCGCAGTCCTTACAGCGCCGATATGCCATCTTGCTAAGGCACGGCAGTGGGGCGATCGGTCCGTCGATCAGTCTCAAAATTCGACCGAACGTAATTTGATCCGGCTTCAGCAAAAGGTCATAAGAACCAAGTTTGCCTCTGCGACTGGCAAGAATACCTCCGCGCTTCAGATCGAGGAGTATGTGCTCGAGAAATTTTCGAGGTATGCGCTGTGTTTCAGCAATGTCAGCGATCCGCATAGAATGTCCAGCGCGGGAAAGTGCGATGACCGCGCGGAGTGCATATCGAGCCCTTTGAGAGATCATCGTTCGCCTTGGGGTTCACCAGCACATTTGGAGCTGATCCCGTCCTTTTCTCAAATAGCTTATAGGCGACGATCAGGCATGCGTTGCCAAGCGCCCATTTTGGCAAGCAGAGACAACGTGACAGGATCGGAGGTTGAACAAGCCACTCGATCGATCTTGGAAATCACCGTCGATCTTGGAAGGAGGCGTAGCAATGCGGATGATGCTGAAAATCATGATACCGACGGAAGCTGGCAACCGCACAATCAAGGACGGTTCGTTGCCGAAAATTCTTGAAAGCGCGGTGGACAGATTGAAAGCCGAGGCTGCGTTTTCATGGCGGAAGATGGCGTGCTGACGGCGATGATTTTTTTCGACATGCTCGATTCCTCGGACATTCCCTCCATTGTCGAACCTTTGTTCATGGGAATCGATACGGAAGTCGAGCTTCTGCCCGTCATGAATGCGGACGATCTGCGCAAGGGGCTTATCAGACAATCTACCCCCGCTTCCCGTTTCTGCGCTGGCGGATCTCCCCCCGGTGGTCGACATGCCAGAATTTCCTGGCGCAAATGAACCTTGTCTGAGACTATTTGAGACAGCCATTCGGAGACACGATCCGAGACGCAGAAATGCATGTCTCAGGCCTAGCCCCAATAAGTATACATATTGAGACAGAAGCTCTAAGTATCTGATTTTACTATGGTAAGCTTGGCTCGACCTGCAATGGCCAGGTCGTCTCATCATCGCCAAACACCTTCACCAAGGACTTGGCGTTCGTCTTGTTCAGGATGATGCCGCGCTCGTGCTCGTGCAGATAGACCACAGGCTTTACTTCCTGCGTGCTGCCTACCAGCTCGTCGCGGACCTCTTTGATGGTGACAGTCTCGCCGACTTCGATATCGTCGCCTTTGAGGTACTTGCTCGGGAACCATTTCAAGATACTCATTTGATTTGTTCCTTTCTTTTTGTGCCGCGCGTTTGAAATCCGCCCGCGCGGCGACAGCGGCAAAACTAGCCTTTCGCATCCAGGATTTTCGCGAGCGTGGTATGGGCGAGAGGCTTTAGGCATTGGCGGCCTCTGCCTGCCTTGCATCGAAGGCGTCGAGCTCGCTCGCCTCGCGGCGTTTACGGCGTGCCGTGAAATCGATGATCCAATCGGTTAGTTGCCGATTAATCTCGCGACGGGCTTTTGCTGCCTGCCGATTGGCGAGCAACTTTTGTTGCCCAGGAGAGAGTTGCGCTTGCCGCTGGGCGCGCTCCGCGCCTGTGGTCACGATTTTCTGCACGCTGTCTAGCGTCACCGGGCCGTTCATTTCGCGGCCTCGCTGTGAGGTTTGTCGGATGTTGACCGACGACGGCAGGATTCTAGCCAGGCGTTGAGGTCATCAATCGTGTACTATAGCTCTGCCGCCAAGATTTAGATGCACTGGCGGCAATCCATAGAGGCGACGCTTGGCCAGCGTACTCTCACTTAGTCCGATGTAATTCGCGGCCTCTGGGGCTCGCAACACTCGCTTTGGCTCAGCCATCGTTGCACCTTCCGTTTTCCAGAGATTTCCTCTGCACTACGGTGCAACATCGAGCCGGGAAAACCACACCGGCTATAGCGATTTACTTTTTGCAGAGTTGCGGGTGCGGAAAGCGGTGGCGATTTCGTCAAGCGTAGGCTCGTGGCCGCAAGCCATCTTGGCGATATTCGTCACCAAGATTGCAAAGTCTGGCCGTTCATCGCGTCGGGTGACTCTGTTGACGCTCGCGCGACGGCGCGTGAGGCTCAGCCATATTACTGCGGCATGGTCAACCAAGTGAGGTAGACCCGGATCGGATTGCCTCCTGGGACGCCTTAACAATTCTGGCGCAATTCGTTTCGCAGCAGCGGTGGCCGCCAACTCTACACGATTAAGGCGCAGATAGAGCCCGGCCAGCTCGGAATCCGCTCCTATCATCACTATTGGATCATCATCAATCTCTGCACGTGGCCCCGCTAAGTGAATTTGCGAAATGAACTCATGCAGCCAGGAAATATGTGGTCGCCGCAGTGGGGCCTGGGCATCGCCTAGCCGATAGGAAAGCTCCTGTAGTCGCATCAGGTTGTTGCGCAGAGCCTTAGCATCGGTCGCGATGCTGTTTATTAGCGTCGTTACCTCGGACGCTTTGGCTCGTTGGCATATTGCGCTTTGGCTTCGCGCTCAAAACGATATTGGTCTGCCGCAAGCGCGACCCAAGGCCAGTGGCGCATAGCCTCCGTTTTATCGGGCTCCCATTCGCGATAGGCATTCCACGAGCGGCCAAATGGAAACTGTCCGCACGCCAATTCGAACGACCTAAGTTCGACCGTATCTGACAGCGGGACGGGGCCGCCGTGATCATCACATAGAATTTTGAACTCTGAGGGAACCTTGCTCAAGTCCGGGGGAAACGATTGCCGTTTGGGCGACAAGGCGACACTCCGCAGTGTCCCGCAAAAGAGGTCGCGCGGCAGCCGAGTGCGGAAACTCGGTATTCGGGAGCTACCCTAGCCGCGCTGATCGAATATAGACGTGAGCGCCTTGGCCGTCATCGAGGTTTGCGCCGCGCCCCTCGTGACTTCGTCAAATCCACAACCTCGCCGCTCGTGCCGCTGTCCATTGCCGCCGCAATGTGCCTGCCCACGGCATCGCTCGCCGCTTTCACCGGATCGTCGGCTAAATGCGCGTAACGTGCCGTAGTGGCTGGCTGGGAGTGACCGAGCATCTTGCCGATGACGATCAGGCTCTGCCCGCCCGATGCGGCCACGCTGGCAAATGAATGGCGCAAGTCATGCAGCCTCACGTCATCGAGCTTGGCGGCCGCACGGATGCGTCGCCAGGGCTTTTCGATGTTCACAAGGTGCCGCCCAGGCCTCTCGCCGCAGATGACATACGGATTGCCCTCAAGGCGGGGAATGGTTTGCAGCAGTGCGAGTGCGGGTGCATTCAGGTGAATAGCCTTCCGGCCTGTCTTGCTGTCGGGAAGAAACAGGCTTTCGTGTTCCTCACTGACGTGCTCCCAGCGCAGCGTGAGGATTTCGTTTCGCCGCATCCCGGTAAGTGCGAGCAAGCGAATTGCAGCAATTATCCACGGGGAGCAGGTCTTGTCCTGCTCCGCCTCGCGCAGGGCGTCACCTAGGCGCGCCAGCTCGGCTTGGCTTAGGAAACGCTCCCGCCGTCCCTCGCGGTACTTCTCGACATGCCGGCAGGGGTTGGAGCCATCGGGCCGCAGCCCATGCTTTTCGGCCCAATCGAAAAACTTGGAGAGCAACGCAAGTGTCCGATTGGCCTGATAGGGCGTGTCACCAAGCTCGTGGTGCAGCTTGGCAATGTCCTGACGCATTAGCTCACCGACAGGGCGGCGCCCAAGGCGTGGCACGATGTAGAGCCTGGCGCTGCGCTCATACTCTCTCGCCGTGCTTGCCTTTAGCTTCGGCCTGACGTGCTCGGCCATGAATTGATCGAGCACCACAGCCAGCGACTTACCGGCCTTCGCCTTGTCACGCTCGACTGCGGGATCACGTCCGGCGGCAATCTCCCCAAGCAAACGCTTGGCCTCGGCACGGGCAGACGTTGGCGTCAGTCTCCCCATGCCGCCCGATGGTTACGCGGCGCGTCCGCCCTTTGCGTCCTCCGAGTTGATACTGCACGAGGTAAACCTTGCTGCCCGCAGGCGTCACCTTGAGCCCAAAGCCATGCAGCTCCTTGTCCCAAAGGTAGCTGTCAGCCTTGCGGGCTTTAGCGGCGTCTACAGCGCGTTTTGTGATGTTTGCTATGGCCATGGCTCACCCCTCCCTTACGGGGCCGCCACAGGTCAGCCTAGAGCCTCCAGCGGTGGCAATCAGTAACGACATAGTAACGACGCGAAGAGGAAACAACAAGAACTTATAGGAAACATTGGGAACGATGATTGCTGAAAAATTGCCGTTTCTGGAAGGATGCGGACCCTACCGGAAGGCCAGAACCACTCATTCCTAATCTGAGGGTCGCAGGTTCAAATCCTGCCGGGGTCACCAATAAGTCAAGTACTTAGCTTGTTTCTCAGATCACGGCTTAATGCCGTGTCAGTAATGTGTCAGCAAATCTCGACGGCTTCCCAAGGGCTACTCTCCGGTCGCGCACGCCATCCGACGATCGCCCCTCCCTCCAACATCGTTTGCTGCGCCGCGATATCCCCCCGGTGGATGCGGATCGGCTCGTTGCCAGTTCTCAATGAACCTTGTCTCAACCCAACATGCGTTGCTTCCCTGTTTAGCGCCGGATCATTCCGGCTCGCTGCCCGGCTTGAGGGCTATCCCACACTTTCCGAAGTCATCCACTAACCGAAGCGGTCCCGGCTTAGGTCATCGCTCTTTAGCGAGCAGGGCTGGCAACTTGGCGACATTGCTGGCGATGCGTCGCGCTTCATCAAGAGTCAGCGCCTTGGCGATAATCAGCGCGCCGCCGAAGACCGTATGCCTGCAGACCGTAAGGCACGCCTCGATGCGCTGGGTTTTGTCTGGGATCCACTTCTTGAGCAATGGGAAAAAGGTTTTACGCAGCTGCAAACGTTTGTGAAAGACCATGGGCACTGCCGCGTGACCATGGGCCAATACTCAGCGCGCCGCCGAAGACCGTATGCCTGCAGACCGCAAGGAACGCCTCGATGCGCATGGTTTTGTCTGGGGTGTGCTTGCCGCTCAATGGGAAAAAGGTTTTAAGCAGCTGCAAACATTCGGGAGGGAAAATGGGCACTGCAGGGTGCCAGCAAAATACGTTACTGCTGAGGGATATCGATTGGGGCAGTGGGTTAGTGTTCAACGCGTGGGGAAGGACAGTATGCCCGCAGAGCGAAAAGCACGCCTCGATGCGCTTGGCTTCGTCTGGACTTCTAAGGTAAACGAGCGCCGTCCCGCCGCGGAGTAGTAATCGCCGGCAAGCGGCCCCATTGCAAATGTGACTGCGGCGCTGCGCGCCGCGATCTCCCCCCGGTGGTCGGCATGCTCGCCGATCGCCAGCGCAAACGAACCTTGTCCCTGACCACCCTATAAAATGCATGGCATGCATGCGGGATGATCACATGCCTATGCATGCTAAGTAATTGATATCATTAGGCTGTTTCCGGCATGGGCTAACAGCGGGCTAACAGCCCATCACTTAACCACTCCCTCCAACATCGCATCCCGTTTTCTGCGCCGCGGATATCCCCCGGTGGATGCGGATCGGCTCGTTGCCAGTTCTCAATGAACCTTGTCTCAATGCACACATCGGTTGCTTCCCTGTTTAGTGCCGGACTCAAGCCCAACCGCGCAAGCGGTAGACAGCCAGACCGAGCCACTCTTTGATCGCGGTTGTCGTCATCTCTAGGGCGGTGGCGTCAGGCAGAAAATCAAAGACGCTAGTGGGCGGATACCCACCGCGGAGGTCTGCGGGCCAGGGAGCCACGTCAAGTCCGGACTTTCGAAAACTCGCAATCGCCCGCGGCATATGAGTGGCGGAGGTCACCAGCAGGCCAGAACGAAAGTGTCTTTCACGCCAGATGGCTGCGGTATTGATGGCATTCTCATGCGTGTTGCGGCTATTGCTCTCCACGATGATCGAATCAGGCGGAACGCCGTAGGCCTGGAGGAGCTCGGCGGCGAAACTGGCGTCGGTTGTCGAAGCACGCGCCCACGGCAAATTGCCACCAGTAACGATGATCGTCTGTACCTTTCCGGCACGCCATAAGAGCTCGGCTTGCATCACGCGGTCGCCGGTGGACCCCATATGGCCTGACTGAGCGATGCCGCCACCCAAGACTATGACAACGTCTTTCGGCGAGATCGTTTCAATCGGGACCGGTGGATTCTGTTCTTCGAGGATGACTGTGAGCAGACCGGCGAAGGCCGGCGTCGAGGCAAGCCAAAGAAGGATTACGGCGACCGCAATGCTGACTCTGAGGGCGCGAGCTCGACCCGCAAACGATAGAGCAAACGCGGTGATGCACAGAAGGAGCGCGAGGCCGAGAGGATAGATAAGAATTGGCAGCAGTTTTTCGACATAGGAAGACATTTGCTACCCGACCATTCATGCTACTGTGAGAGGCTCGATAGTTTGTCGTGGATTGGCGAGCGAGCGCGCACGAATCCCGTTTTGTGTGGCGCGGTCCCCCGGTAGGCTCAGGGCCTCGATGCCCTGATTTCAATGAACCTTATACAACGGTCAGCTTGGCGCGACCTACGATGGCAGCAAGCTCGTCGTCGGTCATGTCGATGGCCCGGATGCAAGTCCGGCTGGCCGAGGCTTGAAATCTTCCCTCCAATGAAATCCTGGGATCGAGCATACTGGGGGGGGCTGGATGAACTGAACGAGGGCCCGGCCCTAAACCATAAATATTTGGGGTCTGCTACTGACTGCTGGGCTTTGGCTTGTGTGGGCATTCTTCAGCAGTGCTTTTGAGCCGCGCTGCCATGGCTTCTTCCTTCGTGGCATAGGACGTTGTCCCAATCATAATCTTGGTGGCTCCGTCCGGCTTTTCGTTAACGATGCCACATTTTTTGGTAGCTGGGTCCTGCGCCACCCAGAACTCCTCGGCGAACGCGGGACTCACAACGAATGTTAGCAAGCCAACAAGAACTATATTGCCCTTCATCATTTGCTCCTTCGATCACAAAGTCCGAACATTCTCACATACGTGCGTCATTATGTCCACTCGACGCCCGTAATCCCTCCCCGACCGGACCTTCCTGTTTGCGCTGGGGGCCAATCCTTCACGTCATGGGCCGCATAATTAGCTGCGGATACAAAGACTACATGCAGCGGCCATGTCCTATAGTTGTTCGATACCAGCTATACAACTATAGATAACTGAAGAAGTAAGAACCTCTATAGAAGAAGTAAGAACCTGGAATAATCTCTTTAACAGTCAAAAGTTTACGATCTGGAACATTTGGCTGATTGCCTTGCGGTCGCACTTAACTCAGGTTTACGATCTGAAACCTGAGTTGGTCGGCAATCGGTGACATGGCTAAGTCGATAACTGGCGGATTGTTCATCCGACTGTCTCCTGCAAGCCATTGTAGGGCAAGACTAAATTAGGACCATGTTGCGCCATGTTGCCTTCCCGGTGGTGGCAATCGTCCTGCCGATCGTGCACGGGGACCGGGCCCCTACTTGTTGCCGATGTGCTCGACCATCGACCATGAAGTGTCAGGGCTGGCATGGCATGGATGCAAGTCCGGCCAGCCAAGCTTGAAATCTTCCCCTCCAATGAAATCCTGGCTGGAATGGACCCCAGGGGGGATGCCGTGAGATTTGCTTTGGCTGGGCCTAACCATAAAATTTAGTACAGACCCCAACACGGTATTTCCCCCTAAGCAAGAAAAGGGCCGTCCGGGGGAATTACGAACGGCCCAAGGCAGGGCAAGGTGTTATCCTCGGCTTGGGCATTTGGGGCCACTCAAGCCGAATTCTTTATTAGGAGGATGATTGGTGCTGCCTGCGCTCGACCTGGCGGTCGGTGGTTGTACGCGATACCAGACTAATCACCCACTCAGATGGCACTTGCCTTCCGAGGCAAGTCGTCAGCCCTAGAATGCAATCACATCACGGGACGGAATTGGTGGCGGAACTGTCACAGAAGGTTTGAAAAACTGCGCTCATTTTCCGCGGGGTGCTAAACTGGCCTTCCCTAGGGGGAGGGACATCATGGCCGCATCGCAACGGGTTAGCCGTGGCTCGTTGAATTGAACCCATAATTTTTTGGGAGTGTGACGACATGCGAGTGCTGATGGTTATCCTTACAGCAATGACGCTACTGCTGGTCACCGGACGGGCCGAGGCATTAAAGGGCGAGGGTGAGCCCAAGGGTGACGAATTCCTGCGGCAGAAGAAGCCTAAGGTCGCCAAGGACTATTATGTCGTGCCTACAGGCCAGAGCCATCAGTGCTCGATTGTCGCTGGCGAGTGGGAGAAAAAGCCTGCGGGTGCGCTCGGCGCTTTCCCATATGCAAGTGCAGACTATGCGAAGGCAGCGCTCAAAACATTTCCCGAATGCAAGGGTGGGGAGCCGGACGAGGAGACGGACAAAAAACATCGGAAAAAATGAACGTGGAAAATAGACGCGAAGCATCGGCTCGCTTGCTGCCCTTTGTCCGTGGTATCAGTGTTCCGACAGCTAGGCAGCTTTGCCTATCGGAAGTTGGTCGGAGGAGAATGTAGATGAAAAAGACAAGCGTGATTGGAGCCACTCTTTTGGCAGCAGCAGTGCTGTGCGCCGCGCCTATATCGCTTCATCTATCCCAAGATAAAGGTTTGTCATTGTCCGTAGACAACGCGCGAGCCGTTGTCGGGCGACCGCTAACGCCTGGGAGCGTTGCTGGCGTCCACCGCAGACATCATAGGCGTTGTGCGCGATGGAATGGAAACGTTTGCGCTCACTATTACTAAGACACCATCGAACTGCGCTGGAGAGTAGAGCGGAATTCAAGCGGTATGGAATGGCCGCTTCGCCGCCATAGCCACTATTACAATCATCGGGGCTACTCTCGTCACCGCTATCGCTATTGGTGAGACCTATCGGTTAGTAGCCGCCAGCAAACTAGTTATCCGCTTTGGGGCAAGGGCCGCAGCACACGCTGCGGTCTTTTCCCTGTCTGCCGTCAGCACCTATAAGTTTTTCTCCTCGATGATTGGCTCCTTCGTTGCGCTGCCCTTCGATCTAAGCACGCGGGCAGCTTAGGGTATCCGTCCTCGTAATATTCCAGCGGATAGTCGTCGCCTTGCAGCGCACCGGGTGTCGGGCCTCGTTAAGCCCGGTGGAGTTCCCGTTTTTTGTGTCGCGGATCTCCCCCCGGTGGATGCGTTTTCTCAAATCCCCTGCGCAAATGAACCTTGTCCCTGACCACCCTATAAAATGCATGCCATGCATGCGCTTGTGACAACGATCACATGCCAAGCCTACATAACTAATTGATATTACTTGGCTCATGCCAGCATGGGCTAACAGTGGGCTAATAGCCCATCACTTAACTATGGTGAGCCTGGCCTTGGCCACGATGGCTGCGAGCTCATCGTCGGTCATATCGATGGCCCGTTTGAACTGGGTCGTGTCAGTGGTGCTGAAGGTGGCTGGGCGTCCATAACCACGCTCCCACCCCGTTTTCTCGGAGTCCCGTTTACTGGGGCAATCTCCCCCCGCCAACAGCATTTGCGTTGATCCTGGCTGCGAATGAACCTTGTCGAGACTTCTCAGCTGCGAGCCGTGCAATTATGTGCGGCGACCGATAAATCCCCACACCAGCAGGATGAGCACTGCGCCCACGATGCTAGCGATGAAGCCGGCTCCGTGACCAGCCTGATACCAGCCGAGGGCCTGTCCGAGATAGGTCGCGACTAAGGCACCGACAATGCCAAGGGCAGTAGTGAGAATGAAGCCTTTGGGTTCATACGTGCTGCCAGGCGTAACGAACTTGGCAATCACTCCGGCAATAAAGCCGATAAGAATGGTCCAGAGAATGCTGAGCATGTGGTCAGTCCCCCCGGTTGATTCGCTGCCCGGCCAATCCCCGTTGGCCTGGGCAGATAAAGGTGCGTTCTGGACTGCGTACGACGGTCGGGAGTCCGCCACCGGATAACAGAAAGCCCCGGCGAAGAGATAAACACCGAGGCTCTCCATTGCGGAGCGACATCCCCACGACGATGATCGTATTACAACGCCACGGCTGACGGTGTGTCGTTAGCACCACTGTGCAATGCAAAACGGCACTCCCCAATCAAAACCCCGTCTAAGCGGCGCCCGGGTCAGCGGTCACGCTGCAAAACCTCAATCTATCGTCAGTACATGGGCCCTTGCTGGCTAGAGCTGTGGTGGGCGCCAGGAACGACATAGTCATAAGGACGAGGACCCATTTCATGGTGGCCTCCAATGCTGTCCTAACCTCGCGCAGCACAGACTAAACGACTGGCAACACGAAATGGTTCTTGCCAAAACGGCAATGGCCAGATGTCCCTGGAACTCGCTCCCCAGGCCCTCAAATGCCGTCATGATCGAAGGGCCAGCAAGGGGTAAGTCTGCACCATGGTGCCAATTTGTCAGGCGCACGCTCCAAGCCTTTTTCGCTATAGACTTGGAAGCACCAAGGCGGATCGGCATAAACAGAAACCCCGCAGACTGGCAGACTGCGGGGTTTCAGGGAAATTGTGGTGTAACCTGGGGGTCTAGACCACTGGCGGATAGAGCTCCACGATGAGGGCGAATTTCGGTCGGTAGTATTGATTCCATGAAAACTTCGGCATGCAGTAGATCCCCCGCTACCACCAGGACTTCAGACGCCGGCCAGATGCTCCAACCCTGCTTACGCTAACTGACAAAGCCGCCTATTGGCGCGGACGATGCCATAGACGCTATAAATATTCAGAACCGCTAATCGTCAGCAGGACGGTCACACGATGGAAAATCCCCCACAGAAAGACAGCACGCCGACTGGCCCTAGCAAACCGGTTCCGGAGAAGCAAACGAGTTGGCGGGTGCTGCCATTCTTTCTCCTCGGCATAGTTGCCGGAGTCGGGTTAGCAAGCCGCGTCCCTTGTCTCACGCGAATAGACGTAGGCGAGCGACTGGCCATTAGTCCTGAGTTTCCTGTGACGATGGCGCAGGGGTGCCGACGATGTCAGACCAATTAATGCGAGGCGAGGTTGCAAGAATGGAGCGTCGGCTCCGGTCGGAGCGTTTTTTGATCGAAGAAGTGGCGCCAGGGGCACAGCCATACTCACCGAGCAGTGCTATCTACCGTGAGGCGGGGTGGCCGCTCTAGAATAGTTCGCTTCGGTGAACGGCGGAGACCACGGTAACCCGCACTCCTGATCAGGGCCCCGGGGGACATGCAGTGCCCCGGGGCTTTCTGTTTGAAGCGCTAGAGCACCCCAGCCGTGATCAAGCCAACCAGGATGAACGAGAGCAGACAGAAAAGCTTCAACGCCATTACATCTGCCTCGTCGGTTTTCGGGGAAACCAAATTCAGTGTGGGGGAAAGGGCCATGTTCTACCCTCCTGTTTGCGAACCTCGCAATCGGTAGAGACCTCAGCCGACGCCTCACTATGAGGCTGGTCGATACAAAGTTGATCGGCCCATCGTTCCCCAGCCCAAATACCAGGAGGGAAAGAAAAAGCCCCGCAAGCAAGTAGCTTACGGGGTCGAGTGAGGGACTTAGAAGCCAAGCGCTACAGAGAGTTTGAGGTGTCTTGGAGGCATACAGGATACTGAGTCGTAACCTGGAGCCCGAATCCAAACCCTCCTGGGAGCACAAAAAAATGGCGCTGTTCTGCGAGTTTCAGACGCACAAACACCCTACGAGATAGCAGGAATATTTATGGATCCCTCCAACATCGGAGTCCCGTTTTTGCGGCGCGGGTCTCCCCACGTCTTCAGAATTTGTGTTGATTCTGGTCGCGAATTGAACCTTGTCTGTTCAATTCTCGGCCTGGAGAGCATAGCATGGTACTCATAAACCGGCGGCCAAATGCTGACTTGTATGTGCCGCCCTCGTCCGTTATTGGGGGTAAAGTGGACATGGCGAAGACTTGTCAGCATGTCCGCTAATGACCCAAAGCGGACATGCCCCTTCAATTGGCGGCGGTGCTGACAGTGCTGCGCTTCTTCGAGCCGCCCTTGCGACTGACCTTGCGCGTACCGGACGGCTTCGGTTTGGCGACGCCGCAGATGGCGTCCTTCAAATGCGGCGGCCCATCGGTCAACGAGGCTTGTTGGATCGCCAGCCCATCGATGCTGGTGCCGAACAGCGACTTCCAGAAATAGCGCCTGAAGCCGTTCTCCAAGAGATCGGTCGCGCGCACGCGGCGCGTTGCCAACGACTGCTCTCCCAGCACGACGGCGACCAGCTTGCGGCCGTCGCGGGTGGCGCTCGCCACTACGTTGAATCCGGAGTCGCAAATGAACCCGGTCTTCATGCCGTCGGCGCCGGGGAGACTCACCAATAGGCCGTTATGCGTGCGCATGATCTGCTTGCCAACCTGAACCTGGACGGTGGTGAACAGATCGGCGTGCTCGGGGAACGCGATGATAATGGCGCGCGCGAGCTTGGCAAGGTCGCGGGCGGTGGTGACTTGGCGCTCGTCGGGCAGGCCGTTGACGTTGGCGAAATTGGTCCGCGTCATGCCGAGATGCTGTGCCGTCTCGTTCATGCGCTGGACGAACGCCTCCTGACTGCCGGCGACCCCCTCGGCGATCATGACGGCGACGTCGTTGGCCAACTCGACGATGAGGACCTTGAGCGCGACGTCGAGCGTGATCGAACTCGCCCACTTTCAGCCAGAGCTTGCTTGGGGCCTGCTCCGTCGCCTCCTTGGAGCATGTCAGCTTGGTGTCGAGCGTGACGGTGCCTGCCTTCAGCGCCTGGAAGGCGATATAGGCCGTCATCAACTTGGTGAGGGATGCCGGGAACCACTGGGTGTCGGGATCTTCGGCGTAGAACACTGTGCCGTTATAGGGCTCGAAGACAAGGGCTGGACCAGCGGACGCGCCTGACGAGGCCATCAAGACCGCTCCGACGAGAAGGCCTAGACCGGCACGCCGCAGCATCATCCCTATTCCCCTCATCAATTGACCTTGTGCACCGCACCCCCTAATGAGGGCCGCAGCGGTCCTGGGCTGTTTTTGGACATCAGCGCGCGCTTGCCCATGTCACCAAACCGAAGTGGGTTCTTGGAGAAATCAACTCGGCCGTCAGCTCCGAATAGCTGACCGGGCACCCACCAACCGGTCCGTTGGTTTGTTCGAGTTGCTGCGCTTCTCTGGATGATTATGCCTGTGGTGGTGGTGAGCGCAGAGGCTTTGAGTGTTCTCGTATTTGAAAAAGAGCAACCACTGACCTAGGTGGGGTTCGATATGATCGACGTGGCTTGCAGCTACTATCCGACCTTCAATGGCACACTGTCGGCACCGTGGTTCTTCGGCAAGCCTGTGCCTTCTGATCGACTTCCATGTTGGTGACTTACACCAAGAGCGCCATGCCGGTTCTACTCTGCGCCTGGTGTCATGCCACCGATCAAGATCAATAGTGAGTCCAATGTCGTAATGCGGCATGGCGAGTGCCCCCGGTATGCCGATGTGCCCTGTGCCTGGCTCGACTGGCAGTGCACCCCTGCACTGCGGTCGTCCCGGCGGTCTCTGGGCCGTCCCTCTTGATTACCTAGTGATTCTAGGCGTTTAGAGTGACAATTTTCGGACCCACTCTCAACCCACCAAAATAAAGTTCGCCACGTGACCAAAGAGTCACAGTATGGATCTCGCGTGGGGCATCTCACCCAAGTTCGAGGGATTGAGCGGGGCACGTAGCCGACGAAAGCGATCGAGGGCTTTGATGTCAGTTTTTGACCAAGAGCGGACACTTAACTCAGTCGCCGCCGAATACACGCCCCAACATCGCAGGCGCAGGCGCGCCCGCGTCGAAACCGACGTTCGGTGAGCCAGCGCGCATGTCCGGCCGCGACGGCAAGGCTCAGTTTTCGGAGGGGCTCGACCCGGCCTCGGCGTTGTGGCCAACGGAAGATGGTCCAACAGAATGCAGCCCACGCAGTCATTTGCAAATCGGCGGCGGCTGCGGCGGCGGCTGCGGGTGATCTTTCTCGTATTGAACGAGGACCGGTTCGAGAGTTTCCCTCGGCCAAAAGTTCGGAGAGCGGATTTCACTCAAGCAGGAAGCGTTCCAATATAGTCCCGCGCGGGATGGCGACCGGCCTGCCTTGACCGCTCGCGTTACGGCGACGATGTCGGTCAATTCGGGATAGATGTAGAGTGTCGTCGGATTGTCCTTCACCAAGGCCAGGATCCACTCGGAGTCCGACGGGGACCAGCTGGTGCAGCCGTTGCTGCGGCCGGCGCTGTAATCCACTAGCTGTCCAAACGGAACATAACCCTCGCCGTCCGCGTAGGGATTACCCGGAGCTTTTCGTAGACAGAGTCCCGTCAGCACTACGCCCGGATGGCCGCCGATGGCGCGCGGTCTGGCGTTCGCCGCGTCGCCCTCGCCGTCGAACTGGACAAACGAGCGCATCAGGGCCACGCTTTTTCCCTCCGAGACGGGATAATAACCTTTGAACGACGTTCGGATTTCGGCCGTCACATACGCCCCGCCGGTCGTCAGCTTGGAATCCATCGCATTGCTGAAGTTCTTTGCGCAGCGAATACCGTTTGCGAAATTCGCGATGCCTTCAAGGTCGCGGCCGCTGCCATGGCCGGACGGGACCGCGCGAAACGTCCGGTTGGCTTCGCAGATGATGTAAAACCGGCGCCCCAACCCGCCGGGGCGCGTGGCGTCCATGGCGAAGTAGCAGGGATTGTTGACTGCGCCTTCGCTCACTTTCTTCAGGTAAAGCGCGCGCGCCCTCTGCAAGACCACTGGGGCGATTTGACCCTCGCCTTCGCCGACATGGGCCTGCAGCCAATCCGGAACGACCCACGGCACCTCCGCCGCAAATGATCGGGGTAAGCCCGACAACGCACCGCCGATCATAATGAGGCTGGCGATGGCGACGATAGCTAAAAGGAACGATCTCAACGGCAACGGATCAATTCTCCTGTCGAAATGCCTTTTGCAAAGGGCGCGACTCAGTCAATGCGAACGGCCGCGCCACTTCAAATACTGGCGAATATCGCTTTCCTCTTGGATCGCCTCGCCGCCGACACGCCCCCCAACCAACAAGTCCGCGAACTCACTCAAAACGCGATTGAGGCTATTGAGCGCCGCCGTGCGAAACTTAACAAACGGCCGGACGTGGACTCCCGAAGATGTCGAGAAAGCACTTTCGCCGTATGCCCTCACCTCGGTGATGATGGCGCGCTTCCACATCGTTGAGAAAGTCAGACGCGCGCTGGGCTCTGAGATTTCCCGACCAGCTAAGGCGGCGTAGATCAATCATGGAGAAATGGGCGCCGGCTTCGGTCGGCGCCCTCTACCTTGAGGAATAAAACGCCCCTATGGAGTTCTTCGACCACCACCCCTTTCTCGCCGCGTGGTTTGGGGCTGCTCTCCTTTACCTTCTTAATATCTTGAACAATAGACGCCTGGGTTACCGCCTACGGACTCTACAGAAAGATGGCTGACGAAAAGCGTCCGGAGCGGCAGCGCAAAGCAGGTCCTTAAACCAAGTCTAAACTTTCGGCTTTCGCCGGCGTGGCCGCGGCGATCGCATACCTGACGTGCCGCATATCCCTATCGCTGACCGGACGGCCGTCGAGCGAGTTTGGCGGAGCTTGTCGATCAGGCGCGGGCTTCCGAAATGATTGTCAAGCCGGCAGCGTCGCAGACGACCTCGACAAGCGCAAGCGTGGCCGGCTCTCGAGGCGCCGTGCTAACGCAAAGAACGATATAGGCCGCGGCTTGCTCGTCGCTGAATTCGAGCCATCGGGCGCGCAATGTCGCGGTCATGGCGCGGCCTCGCGTAGCCGGATGATCTCGAGGTCGCGGCGCCGGCGGTTGGTCAGTCCGCTTTGCCCCTCTATAGCGGACATTCGTCGGTGCAGGTGGGATGTCCGAAAAGTGCCAATAGCGGAAATGCCGAGGACGATGCGGCGACGTTGTGGATCGTCAGCCAACTCAGTCTCCCGCCACGATGCCGCAGGGGGAACCCTTAGCGCCATTCCCAAAATGGGACACGTTCACCTTGCACCAGGTCACGGCGCTGGCTCAATGCACTCTTCCGTATCGTTCTTTTGGCGCTCCGATAATCGCCGGCCGTTCGTCATTTCGCCTTCAATGCCGGCTGGCGCGGCTTGGTCTCATATTGCCCCTGCCGGGGCCGCGACGTTGGCGGGCGCGCTGGGCATATTCGCGCATGTAGTCCGGCCGCTCGGTTCGCCAGTTAAGCTCTACAAGCCGCTTGCGCTCTGCCGCACAATCCGGACTGCATGAAATTTGCCTGCCGCTGCGACGGGTGAATTTCTTTCCGCATGTCGCGACGATGCAAAATTTTGGCCTGCACCGCATTGCTACTCGCTTCTTTCTCAACGCTTGGGTTGCTCCGCGTCCACGTAATCCCATCGCTTTGATCTCCTAAAAATTATCAAGGTTGAACTAAATCTGTCTTGAGCTGCGGCGCCGCTCCCGATGGCTTGATTGCATAGAGATTTGACCCGCCCTACCCCCTTGACCGCGCGCGCGTCGCTTGCGTCGCGCTTGCGGCCGGAGGTTCTTCATCGAGTTGGCGCTGAGCGCAGGTCGGCTAATGGCACTGAACGGACGTGTCACTCGCGCTGACACATGTCTGCTTTGAAGGAAAGAGCGCACATGACGCCGACGTGACGCGATGTCTGCTTTTGACCCATAGCGGACATCACCTCGCACAGCGCATTTGATGCACCGAGGCATATCTAGTTCGGCGTTGACCTTAGGATACGCTAGAGCTACGGGGTAAGGGCGGGCAAAGCGTTTCGGAGAGGCTCGCTTGGAATCACCATCATGCCGCCAAATGGTTGGTCGAGTTCCAGAATTAGGAAGATTGCCCCTGAGACCGACAGCGCACAAATGACAAGCGACGCCAAGGTCGTCGCGTTGGCAGGCGCCATGAGAGCGAAGCCAGCGAACAAGACGATCATCCAGAGCAGCAGCACTGCCAAAAACGGACCGGGTATCGAGCTGCCAAGATGCGAAAAGAGCAGGAATCGCGCTTGCGCCGAGTCCGTGGTCACCTGAATGACCCGGTCCTTAAGCCCGCGTTGAATATCGTTAGTTGGTTGCAGCTCCTGCACCCGCTGATAGAACGCTTCGCCCTGGGCTGATGCCTTAAATGGGGTGGACTGCAGCGGCGCAGACTGCCCTTCTCGCCAAATTCGATCGACGATTGCTGGGATTGCTTGGCGCAGCGCAGCTCGCGCGGCTTGGGCGCCTTCTCCATATTTCGCCAGCAAGTTATCGATCAGGATGACATAAGCGGTGAGCTGATTGATTTCACTCTCGCGTGCGTCATAGGTGCTCTTCGCGCTTGCGACCAACAGCCCAAGCACAAGAGCGGCGAGTGTGGCTACCACCCCCATGCTTAGCTTTACGATTTCCTTGGAGTCAGAACTGAGATGCCCTTCTGGCAACATTCTTTGAATGACGCTGCCTAGCAAGATGCCAACCAGCGCCAGAGCAAATGCAACAAAAGAAATTGCAATCGGAGCCATGCAATCCCCCGGGATCGTTGGAGATACAGCCGTTGGGCTGGTCGGTGAATCGGTACAAGAGGTCGTCGATGTGGACCGCGCTTAGAGTGCTCTCGGGACGCGGATCAAGCAGCATCTCCATCGTTTGGTCGTGGCACCCGCTGCAATTTGCAGGCGCCTCGCATTGATCGGGATTAAGCTAGGACGTGTGGACTTGTCCCGGTCACTGTGGACCAGACCTTGTTGAAACTAGGGCCGGATCTTGCTGAAACAATATATTTGCGCGCTGGGAGATCACTCTTGTTCGTCAAAGGTCCGCTTATGGCACCTAGCGGACATTTCACCTGCACCGACGAATGTCCGCTATTGGGGGTAAAGCAGACATGACGCGGACGCTGGACAATGTCAGCTAATGACCCAAAGCAGACATCCAAGGTCGGATGGTCCCCGGTGGCAACGATGTCTAGGGCCCCAAAGCCCGATTCTAATTCCTGCTCCGGAATTGGTAGCATGACGCGACTACGCTCGGCAGCGCGATCTGGGGAGTGACGTCATGGTTTTCTGCTTTCAACGCCAAGGCTCATCTTTCAGGAACTCCCTGCACGGTACGAAAGTGCTTGCGCGAAAGATTTTGCGGATTTGGTCGGCAAGCGCGGAATCGAAGACACGGTCGAATTTCGTAAAGCCTGCGCGATAGTGGGCGTCGATGATCTCGGATAGGTTCTTCTTCGAGGTCAGATGCGAGAAGTCGACGCCACAATGGTCGAGATCGATGCCAGCTGCGAGAACCCTCTTTTTGAAGCTATCTAGCGTCTCGCGCGGGTCGAAGCTAACCTTGCGTGAGGCGTTGGCCTCCGACCAACTAGAGGACTTTGTTCAACAGGAGGAGGCTCGCGGAGCCGAACTAGCCAAAGGTTCCGATCTTGAGCGGGCGCTTGCCCTACTCGTCACCACGCGGCGCCGATCAGATGCTCGATCAGCGCACTCTACAACTCGCTGTGGACGCGACTGAGGGCTGCCGACTCCTCTCGCCGTTACCTGTTATTGTTGGTGGCTCGATGATGGCGCGAGTGTGCGGACCGCGCATTACGCCTTCACTCGATCCAGCCCAGCTCCCGCGCCTCATCGTTCGCCAGTTTATAGGCGGCTGTCAGGAAGTCTGCTAAAGTCATAGAGACACGCCTGTCTTCCTTCCTCGGGAAGGTTTTAGCGAGGAGCTTAGGGGAGTATGCTGGCTTGTGATAAGTCATCACGTAGTTGCTGTCCGATGCTGTGATCACAAGCTCGCTACCCTGCACATCTACGCGAAGTACGGGAATGGCCAGCCTTTCAGGCGGCTGGCGCTTTTGGGCGGTCCGGTGGGCGTATAGGTATGGACGACTTTGAGAGACCATCGGCTCCCTCCGTGGGTTTGCAGGCGGGAGCGCGACTTATTACTCTCAGCCACCGGCTGCCTCGGCTACGATCCGGTGATGAAGAAGCCTAGCACTTTTAGAGAGCGTCTGTGTGGATATAGGGCGCCGATCGACGCCGATGCGAGCCATTGGAGGTGGCCAGTCCTCGCAACAATTTGGCACGGCTTACTCTGGCCAAAGTGAAGCACATAGGTCTAACGATGCGGCATCGAAAGCAGAGGGTCAGTCAGAAGGAATCGTCCCTATGCCTGGCGATCCCAAAGAATGTCGCGAACACGCGCGTAACTGTATGCAGATTGCCGAGGCTTCCGCTAACGCGGAAATAACAAGAACCTTCGTCGACTTGGCGCACTCCTGGACGAGACTCGCGCTCGACCTGGAAAGTGCCCAAGCTCTTTTAGTGGCCGTCGAGGATATGGAACAGGCAGGTTCGGTCGGAACGGGCCGCGCCACGACTCCAATCGCCGAATGAACGAATAGCACCGGCCTTTGTTGACCGCTCGACCGCGCCAGAGAGGGGCTAGGCTCTTTGTTTATATGATGCTTGTCACGCCGGTCTGGGGCGGTGATCACTAAGCCCAAGCCGAAGGGTGTTACCCGCGCTGCACGGGAACCGGCAGGACGCTCTACCTCAATGGCGATGCTCTTTCCCCGCCCGCAGACGGAATTTAGCAAGGAAGAGTGCGAAGAGTTTCACCTTGCGATTTTACCTCAAACACCACCCTCCTCGCTCCGCACGATATTGCAGCGAGACTTCGCGAGGCCGCGCTACGGCCTGCCGGTCAGAAGAACGATTACGCGCCGGGTGGCGTGGGGTGGTGTAATGGCAGACGATTTAGGAATTGCTACTTCTTAAACGGTGCCTTTACCGACTATTTCGAACGGCTCGAGCTTCGACATAACGATAAGCCAGAACTTGTAAAGGCAGTGCTCCGGGGCGAGAGAAGAGACACAACGAGCTCCATCGCTGCTCTGCTTATCATCATATATTGGCTTCGTAACAACCTGTTCCAGTTTTCGACGCTCGTCGCGAATTTCGCTCCCGACCTCGGGCCAGGTTTGCGGGCGTTCGACATAGTGCGGAAGCACCGTCAGCGAATTGCCGATGCTGCCAAAGAACTGACCCTGCGTGAGGCCTCGCGACTGCGCTAAATTCGCGCCGCTCAGATCGGCCCGCATCAACCGTGCTCCGGAAAGATCGGCTTTGTCGAGGTTGGCGTTGCGCAAATTCGCGTAAGAGAGATTGGCCCGGTCGAGCCGCGCATAGCTCAGATCGGCGTCCGCCAGATCGGCGCCTTCGAGATTGGCCTCCGAGAGAGTTGCCCGGCCGAGACGCGCGCCACGGAGCCGCGCCGTCGCCAAATTGATCGGGCCTCCAGAGAGGGGACCCAATTGGCACTCGATCAGGGTTGGGGCGATGCGGGTAAGGTCGGGGATGATCCAGGGATAGTCGTCGCGCCAAGCGTTCCACGCGCGAGGGCCCCGTCGCAGAATTTCGCTCCATTCTGCGGGCCCACAACGCAATATATCTATGGGCTCTGGGACGCACACCATCGCCGCACACTCAACGCCACAAAGATTACCGGAACAGGAACGCAGAACTGACACCTCGAACGTTAGAGCAAACACGTAGGCATTCCTATTGCGCATTCGCTCGCCGATGACGGTTCTTTGACAGGCGTGGCGCGCGCAACACACCAGGAGCGAGCCGGCGTGCGATCTGTTAAACCGAATCCCGATGCGTGACCCGCAACCTTCCCCAGGCGAAGTCAAATCCAGAGCCTCACGCCGCAGGGTCTGGCGATTGATTTTGACCGCGATTGTCCTCGCGATCGCCACGCTGGCGGCGCCAAGGGCCTATCGCACCGCCGTGCTCGGCTCGGGCTTCATGGCGCAAAGGCTGTGCGGGGAGGTGTTCATCGCCAAGCGCGACCCGAAGGGATGAAGCCGCTGGACTGTTCGCCCCCAAACCTCCCCTCGATCCCAATGCGCCATGGCCCGAAGGCGAGCGCGTCGATCTTCAGACACGTCCCGAAAGCGTCGACCGTGCCGCGCTGGAGCAGGCCACGACCGCAGCCTTCGCCGGGTCCGGCCCGGCCCACCCCCGCAATACGCGCGCCCTCATCGTTGTATATCAAGGTCGCATCGTGGCGGAACGCTACGCGCCGCCGTTCGATGTCTCCACGCCGTTTTTGGGTTGGTCGATGAGCAAGGCCGCGCTCAATGCGCTGATTGGTGAACGCGTTAGGGACAGGAAGCTCGCCGTTGCCGGCAGTGCGCTGCCTGAATGGCAGGGGAGCCACGATCGGCGCCGCGACATCACTCTTGACCAGTTGCTGCGCATGACGAGCGGGCTTGCCTTCGATGAGACCTATTCGAACAACGACAGCGACGTGATCCAGATGCTGTTCGTGCAGGGCGACATGGCGGGCTTCGCCACCGTCAAGCCGCTTGTCCACCCGCCAGGCAGCGACTGGAACTACTCAAGCGGCCCCTCGCTTGTTCTCGCGCGCTTATTGCGCAATTCGTTTGCCAGCGAGCGCGACTATCTGCGCTTTCCCCGCGAGCGATTGTTCGATCCCCTCGGCATGCGGAGCGCGGTGATCGAGCCCGACGCCGGCGGAACCTTCGTGGCCTCGTCGTTCATGCATGCCTCGGCGCGGGACTTGGCGCGACTCGCGCTACTGTTCCTGCAGGATGGCGTCTGGCGAGGTCGCCGCCTGCTGCCAGAGGGCTGGGTCGCCTACACACTGACCCCGGCGCAGCCCGCGCCCGACGCAAGATACGGTGCCCATATGTGGCTGAAGCTCCCCGAGTTCGCAGCAATTGGGCGAGCCGCCAATGCCGGAGGACTCCTATTGCATGCTGGGCCACGACCAGCAGGTCGTTGCGATCGTCCCGTCCCGTGATCTTGTGATCGTGCGCCTTGGACTCACGCGCGACAGCGGCGTCTCCGACCCTGCGCGAGATCTCGCGCAGATCGTGAACGCGTTCCCGATGAAATCTCCGAGATGACGTCCTTGGTTTTGGCTGATTCGTCCCAAGTAAACGATCGACCGTGCAGGAGCTTCTGCTCAGGACGTTTCGCAACGAAACGCTGGCGGCCGCCAACTCCGGACACGTGGCGGCAAAGCCACGGTCGGCGGCCTAGCAACATCACCAACAAATGAACGTCTTAAGCGCGTGGGGTCTGGCGGCTGACCCAACGGCGCGTCATAGTTGCCTACCATGACGCCAGCCGCCCTGATCTTCGTGGTTTGCCGCGCGCTCGCCAATCAAGGGCCGCTCGACGTGAATGGCCTTCCCGAGGGCGGCGTCAAGCTCGATTATGGGTCTTGCCGCAACGAGCTCGTGCAGATCTACGATCAGACGGAAGGTCAAAGCACGGCGCAACATCCCGACCTGTCCGATCCAAATGTCTGCTCGCGCATGTCGATGAGCGAGACCGCCCATTGGGAGCAGGACCATCCCGGCTGGTATGTGCGGATGGTGAAGTGCCCGCATCCGGACGGGACGTTCCCCGGGGATACCGACGTCTAGCCCGCGCCTCAGGCGAACTCACTTCCGTAACATCGGGCAGCCTGCACATAGCCGAGGTCGGTCGCCCTCGCCGGCTCATTGCAGCTGAGGCAATCCGTCTTGTAGTTGGTGGTGATTTTGCTTGCCCTAGCGGGTGGGCATCGGCTTGTCGCCGCGATAGTCGTAGAAGCCCCGCTTCGTCTTCCGCCCAAGCCAGCCCGCCTCGACATATTTCACCAGCAGTGGACAGGGGCGGTATTTGGAGTCCGCCAGCCCCTCGTACAGCACCTGCATGATCGAGAGGCAGGTATCGAGGCCGATGAAGTCGGCAAGCTGCAGCGGCCCCATCGGATGATGGGCGCCGAGCCGCATTGCGGTATCGATGGCGTCAACGGAGCCCACGCCCTCATACAGCGTATACACCGCCTCGTTGATCATCGGCAGCAGCACGCGGTTGACCATGAAGGCCGGGAAATCCTCGGAGACCGCGGTGGTCTTGCCCAGCGTCTCGACGAAGTCCTTGGCGCGGGCGAAGGTCACATCCTCGGTGGCGATGCCCCGGATCATCTCGACCAGCTCCATCACCGGCACCGGGTTCATGAAATGCAGCCCGATGAAGCGCTCCGGGCGGTCGGTGGCGGCGGCGAGCCTGGTGATGGAGATGGACGACGTGTTGGTGGCGACGATGGCGTCGGCTTTGAGGAACGGACAAAGCGCCACGAAGATCTTGCGCTTCACCGTCTCGTCCTCGGTCGCGGCCTCGATCACGAGATCGGCGTCGGAGAGGCCCTGAAAATTCTCGGCATAGCTGATGCGGGCGAGCGTCTGCTTGCGATCCTCCTCGGTAATCTTCCCTGAGGCAACCTGGCGGGTCAGGTTCCTGTCGATGATCTCCAGCGCCTTGTCGACCTTCTCCTTGGTCAGGTCGTTCAGGATCGCCTCGTAGCCCGACAGGGCAATCACATGCGCAATACCATTGCCCATTTGCCCGCTGCCGATGATGCCGATCTTGCGAATAGGCGTCATTTCATTCTCCTGCGGTGAGGCTGTATCGGCCAGGGTTCCCTTGGCGCCTTGCACAATGTCGTCCATCGTCATTCCTCATGCACCCGCTGGCTCAATACCCCGCTCGTTTCAGCTCGGCGTCGAGCTCGGGCAGGACCGTGAACAGATCGCCGACGAGGCCATAATCGGCGACTTGGAAGATCGGGGCCTCGGCATCCTTGTTAATCGCTACGATCACCTTGGAGTCCTTCATGCCAGCGAGATGCTGGATCGCGCCGGAGATGCCGACGGCGATGTAAAGCTCCGGCGCCACCACCTTGCCGGTCTGGCCGACCTGGTGGTCGTTCGGCATGTAGCCGGCGTCGACGGCGGCCCGGCTGGCGCCGACCGCGGCACCAAGACGATCGGCGAGCGGCTCGATCAGGGTCTTGAAGTTCTCGCCGGATTGCATGCCACGCCCGCCGGAGACGACGATGCGCGCGGCGGTCAACTCCGGCCGTTCGCTCACGCTGATCTCGCTGCCCTCAAAGCTCGTCAATCCGAGCGGCGCCGGCGCCGTAACGGTCTCGATGGACGCAGTCCCGTCCTCGCCCGCGGCGGCGAAAGCGGTGGTGCGTATGGTGGCGACGATCGTTTTGTCGCTGGTCTTGACCGTCTCGAGCACGTTCCCGGCATATATCGGGCGCACAAAAGTGTCCGGACCCTTCACTTCGATGATATCGGAGATTTGCGCCACGTCGAGCAGCGCCGCCACGCGAGGGGCGACGTTCTTGCCCATGGTGGTCGCCGGCGCGAGCAACACGGCGTAGCCCTGCATCAGCGGCACGACCAGATTGGCGACCTCTTCGGCGAGGCGCTGGCTGAGCTGCGGCACATCCGCCAGCAGCACCTTGCGTACGCCTGAGAGCTTCGCTGCCGCTTCGGCCACGCCACGGACATTTTCGCCGGAGACCAGAATGTCCACGTCGCCGCCAAACTTCGTCGCGGCGGTAAGCGCCTTGCCGGTCGCCGGAGCCAGAGTTTTGTTGTCGTGTTCGGCGAGGAGCAGGACCGCCATCTACAGCACCCCCGCCTCGTTCTTCAATTTCTCGATCAGGATGGCGACGCTGTCTACCTTGATGCCGGCTTCGCGGCCTTTGGGCTCCGTCACACCGAGCACCTTCAGCCTCGGCACAATATCGACGCCGAGCGCCTCCGGCGTAGTCTCGTCGATCGGCTTTTTCTTAGCCTTCATGATGTTGGGCAGCGAGGCATAGCGCGGCTCGTTGAGACGGAGGTCGGTGGTGATGACCGCCGGCCGCGAGAGAAGCAGGGTCTCGAGCCCGCCATCGACCTCGCGCACCACCCTGACCTTGCCGTTGGCGAATTCGATCTTCGAGGCGAAGGTACCTTGCGGCCAGCCGAGCAGGCCGGCCAGCATCTGGCCCGATTGATTGCAATCGTCGTCAATTGCCTGCTTGCCCATGATGACGAGATCCGCGCCTTCGTTCTCCACCACGCGCTGCAGTACCTTAGCGACGCCGAGCGGCTCAACCACCGCATCGGTCTTCACCAGAATGGCGCGGTCGGCGCCCATGGCGAGCGCGGTGCGGAGCGTGTCCTGCGATTTCACCGGGCCGATCGACACGGCGACCACCTCGGTCGCCTCCCCACGCTCCTTGATGCGGACAGCTTCCTCGACGGCGATCTCGTCGAAGGGGTTCATCGACATCTTGACGTTGGCGAGGTCGACCCCGCTGCCGTCAGACTTGACGCGGACCTTGACGTTGAAGTCGACGACACGCTTCACAGGAACGAGAAATCTTCATGCGGCTGTTCTTTCCCGCACGTGCTTTGGTTTCCCCCCTAGACGCACCTGAAGCACGCTATCTCGCAAGTGCGAAATGGCCCGGACGGTACTGCCGGCAACCTCGCAAGTCAATTGTTTCTAGGGATTTCGGGACGCTTTCACGCCCCTCCCCTGGTCTGGTCGAACAGCGGTACGCCGCGCCGCCGCATAAACAGGATTAGCACCGCTCCGGACACAAGCCCGCCAATATGCGCGCCCCAGGCGACGCTCTCCTCGCTGCCGAGCGCAAGGTTGGCGAACTGGGTCAGGATCCAGAAGCCGAGCGCCCAATAGGCGGTGATCTTGATCGGGATGCGCCATAGTGCGAGCACCCAGATCTTCACCTTGGGATGAAGGATGAGATAGGCCGCGATGATGCCGGCCACCGCCCCGCTTGCCCCGATCAACGGCAGGTCAGAGGTGGGCATGATCCAGGAATGGACGACGGCGGCGAAGATCCCGCACATCAAATAGAACATGATGAAACGGAGATGCCCCATGGCGTCCTCGACATTGTCGCCGAACACCCAGAGGAACAGCATGTTGCCGAGCAGGTGAATCCAGCTCCCATGCAGGAACATGTAAGTGACGAGGGTGAAGCGCTCCGGCACGAGGAAGGGCGAGATGATTGTTTCATCGCCAAGCCCGTGACCCATGAGCTCTGCCGGGATGGCGGCGAAGGCCGCGAGGTTCTCCTCGTCGAGCGGCACGAACCAGCCGGTCTGGAAGATGAGATAGATGGCGATGTTGAGGACGATCAGCGAGACCGTCACATATTGATAGTCGATGCTCTTTAGCGGATTGGTGTCGTGGAGGGGGACGAACACTGGGACACGCGCTTTGCTCTAACGGTTCTGGCCCCGGACCCACAGCACGTCGGCGTCGCCTTTGTCGTTGGCGCAGCGTGCCGCGACGAACAGGAAATCCGATAGCCGGTTGATGTAGCGAAGAGCGGCGCCGCCGACCGGCTCGTTCGGTCTTGCGGCAAGCGCCACCACGAGCCGTTCGGCGCGCCGCGACACTGTGCGCGCAAGATGCAGAAAGCTTGCTGCCGGCGTGCCGCCGGGAAGCACGAAGGAGCGCAAGGGCTGAAGCTCGCGGTTCAGCGTATCGATCTCGCCTTCCAACCGCTTCACTTGCGCGTCGCTCACCGACAGGCGGCCACGGGTGTCCTTGGACTCGTCGGGATAGCAGAGCTCGGCGCCAAGATCGAACAGATCGTTCTGAATGCGCGCGAGCATGGCATCGAGCGCCGGATCCGATGCCCGCGTGTGCAGGCGAGCAAGCCCTATGGTCGCATTGGTCTCATCGAGCGTGCCGTAGCATTCCACCCTGAGATCGTATTTGGCGACCCTCCGCCCTGAGCCGAGTGCGGTTGTTCCGTCGTCGCCCGTGCGCGTGTAAATCTTGCTGAGAACCACCATTGCCCATGCCCGAGCCCGCGCGGGTCATCTTTCAAGAGTTCATGGGCTAACCTAACCGGCTCGAAAGGCGGGTCAAGCCTTCGTAAGGGCCAACTTCTTGGCGGCGCTAATATTTGCCCGAGAAGTAGATGGCGGCCATCACGAGGCAGAGCGCAATGAATTGCAGCACCACGCGCCAGCGCATCAAAGTCTGGCTGAGATTGGGGCTGCCGCCCCGCAGCATGTTCCACAGGCCGGCGAAGAGCACGACTGTGACCGCCGCAAGTGCGACCGGAATGATGTAAGCCGTCAAAGCGTGCATGGCAGATCCCTAGAACGAGCGTTTGACTAAACGCCAGTGCGGCCCCGGCGTTAATCCTCCCCTGAGACTCTAGTTCCGCCTGGCCACGGCGTCGAGGGCGCCGGCAGGAAAGATCCTGCGGAACAAGGCCACGGCGTAAGCGGGAAAGGTGACGTAGTAGCGAGATTTTGGCCGGGGGCTTTCCAACGCGTGCACGAGCTTGGTGGCCACGGCCTCAGGACCAAGCTTGAAGGAGTTGCGGCCGCCTGCCTCCAACTGGGCGATGCGGACCTTGTAGGTGTCGCGATGCACTGATCGCTCGAGATCGACATTGCGGCGGTAAGCTTCGAGGGTGTGTTCCACGAAACGGGAGGCGATGGGCCCGGGCTCGATCAGGGCCACACGGATGCCAGCCTCTTCCAGCTCCATGCGCAGTGCGTCGGCGAGAGACTCGATGGCGAATTTCGAGGCGGAATAAGAGCCACGAAAGGGCGCGGGGATGAGCCCGAGCACTGAGGAGCAGAACACGATCCGCCCTTCGCCCAGCGCCCGCATTGCCGGGATGATGCGCGTGGTAAGGTCGTGCCAGCCGAATACATTGACTTCGAACTGAGCGCGCAACACCTCGGTCCTGATATCCTCGAGCGCGCCCGACTGGCCATAGCCGCCATTGTTGAATAATGCGGTGAGCGTTCCGTCTGTTGCGGCTAGAACATGCTCCGCCGCCGCGGCGATCGAAGCGGGCTCAGCGTAGTCGAGGTAGAGGCTCTCGACACCGACCTCAGCCTCGAGGCGTGCGATGTCCTCTGGCTTCCGCGCAGTGGCGAAAACGCGCCAGCCCCGCGCTTTCAAGGTTCGCGCCGAGCAAAGCCCGATGCCCGAGGAGCAGCCGGTGATGAGAACGCTGCGCTCCGCCATCAGCCGCTCGGAGTGTTGTCTCTAGTCGCCGCCCGCGGTTCCCTCAGGCGGAAGAACCTTCTGCTTGATGCCCTTGAGGCCTGCGAAGAAGATATCGCCGATCTTCTTGCTAGCGTCGTCGTCGGAGGCACCATTGGCGTCGAAGGTCGCGTCCCAATGAATGGTCGTGCGGTCCGGGTTTCTCTCGTCTTCCTCGATCCAGAATTTTGCCTGATAGTTCTTCACCGGCAACGGGCTCTCGATGATCTCATAGCTGTAGCTGGTGTCGTCGGACTCCAAGAGCTTCTCTTTGATGGAGCCGCCGTCCTTCAGCGTCAGGGTGCGGAATTTGGTGCCGGCTTCCTCGGTCTCCTTGCAATCGGCAACGAGCGGGTGCCAGTCCTTGATCGCGCAAAAGCCACCGGCAACCCCCCAGACTTTCGGCGGAAGCGCCGGCGCGTTGATCTTCTTCTTGACCTCCAGCGCGTACGCGAAACTCGTCGTAAGGACAATTGCGGCCAGCGCGGCAAAACCTAACTTCACGTTACGCATGCGTCTCCTCCACTTGCAAAATTTATGGCCTTTTCTGGCAAAGCGGCTGCGACCATAGCATGCTGGATTGCCGGGCGAGTGGATCAAAGCGACACAAGCTAGACGCCGGTGGCTCAGCCTTCCAGCAGGCGCCGCGCGATAACATTCGCCTGGATCTCGGCAGCGCCCTCAAAGATCGAGAGGATGCGTGCGTCGCATAGCACGCGGCTCACCGGATATTCCAGCGCGAAGCCGTTGCCGCCATGGATCTGCAGCGCATTGTCGGCAGCTGCCCAGGCGACGCGGGCGGCGAGCAACTTGGCCATGCCGGCCTCGAGATCGCAGCGGCGGCCGGCGTCCTTCTCGCGCGCGGCGAAATAGGTGAGCTGGCGGGCGAGCAGAATCTCCGCCGCCATCATCACGAGCTTGTCCGAGACGCGCGGGAAGCTCACGATCGGCTTGCCGAACTGGATGCGCTCGGTGCCGTAACGAAGGCCGAGGTCGAGCGCGGCCTGGGCGACGCCGATGGCCCGTGCCGCGGTCTGAATGCGGGCGGCCTCGAAGGTCTGCATCAGCTGCTTGAAGCCCTGGCCCTCGACGCCGCCGAGAAGATTTGCCGCCGGCACGGCGAAGCCATCGAAGGAAATGTCGAACTCCTTCATGCCGCGATAGCCGAGCACCTCGATCTCGCCGCCAGTCATGCCGTCCGCCGGGAAAGGATTGGCGTCGGTGCCGCGCGGCTTTGTAGCCAAGAACATGGACAGCCCGCGATAACCCTTTTCCTTCGGATCGGTGCGGGCGAGCACGGTCATGAGATCTGCGCGGGCGGCGTGGGTGATCCAGGTCTTCTGCCCGGTGATGCGATAGACGTCACCGTCCTTGACCGCGCGCGTGGTGAGCGAGGCGAGATCCGAGCCGGTGTTTGGCTCGGTGAACACCGCCGTGGGCAGCACCTCGCCGCTGGCGATCCTCGGCAACCATTCCTGCTTCTGGGTGTCGGTGCCGCCGTTGAGGATCAGCTCCTCGGCGATCTCGGACCGGGTGCCGAGCGAGCCGACGCCGATATAGCCGCGGGACAGCTCCTCGGAGACCACGCACATGGCCTCCTTGCCGAGGCCAAGCCCGCCATACTCTTCCGACAAAGTGAGCGCGAACACGCCGAGCTCGGCCATCTGGCCGATCAGTTCCATCGGCACATACTCATCCTTGAGGTGCCAGTCTTGCGCGTGCGGAATCACCTCGGCTTCGGAGAAGCGATGCATCTCCTCGCGCATGGCCGAAACCGTCTCGTCGAGGCCGGTGTCGCCATAGGCGACAGTGCCTTGCGCTCCGCGGATCAGCTCGATGGCGCGGGCGCGGGTGGCGGCAGTGGTGCCGGCGATGAGGTCCCGGACATTGGCCGTGATAAAAGCCGTCTGGTCCTTCTCGGACACGCCAAGCTCATGCGCCCGGGCGATCTCGCCCTGGCTCATCAGCACGCCGCCAGCAAGCTGCGCGGCATATTCGGCGGCGCCGATCTGCGACAGCAGCGACTCCATCTCGCCGAAGCGGCCCTCCTCGGCCATGCGCCGCGCATAGCTTGCGATCTGATTGAGCGCTTCCGCATAGGTGGCGATCCAGGCGAGCCCGTGCGCCGCGTGCTGCTCCCGCTCAAGCGCAGCGTTGTCGATCTTGCCGCCTGCGGAAACCTTGGCGGCAACCGCATCGCGCGAACGATCACGCAAGCCATTGGCGGCCTCGGCGGTGGACTCTAGGAGTGGAATGAGATCGGCAATACGGCTCGACTGAATGTCGGCCACGCTCTCGCTAGCGACGGTCACGGTTGATATCCTCAAAGAGCAATGGCGCTGGATCCGAAGAGGAAAAACCGTGCGGCAGCGCCAAAGTCAAACAGGCCTAGCCGCCATGCATCTGCTTGCTGGCTTCGATCACGTCCTCGAAGGTGCGAAGCCCGGTGCACGGCGCGCTGACGAGCACGGCCATGTTGCCGGGGCGATGCTGGTTCTTCCACATGCGCATATGCGCTTTCGGAATCTGCTCCCAGGGGAACACCTCGCTCATGCACGGATCGATCCGGCGCTCGACCACGAGCTTATTGGCCTGACTCGCCTGTAGCAGGTGGGCGAAATGCGAGCCCTGCACGCGCTTCTGATGCATCCACACATACCGGGCATCCATGGTGAGGTTGTATCCGGTAGTGCCGGCGCAGAACACGACCATGCCGCCGCGCTTCACCACGAGACACGACACCGGGAAGGTCGCTTCGCCTGGGTGCTCGAACACGGAATCGACATTGACGCCCTTGCCGGTAATCTCCCAGATCGCCTTGCCGAAATTGCGCGCCTCTTTCAGCCACACATCATATTCGGGGGTGCCGACCGTCGGCATCTGGCCCCAGCATTTGAAGTTGTTGCGATTGATCACGCCCTTGGCGCCGAGCGACATGACGAAGTCGCGCTTCTCGTCGTCGGACACGACACCAATGGCATTGGCGCCTGTGGTGGCGATCAGCTGCACCGCCATCGAGCCGAGGCCACCTGACGCACCCCACACCAGCACATTGTGGCCTGGCTTCAGCGTATGCGGCCGATGGCCGAACAGCATGCGGTAGGAGGTGGCGAGCGTTAGCGTGTAGCAGGCGGACTCTTCCCAGGTGAGATGCCTCGGCCGCTCCAGGAGCTGCCGGTCTTGCACGCGGGCGAACTGGGCAAAGGAACCGTCCGGAGTCTCGTAGCCCCAGATGCGCTGCGAGGTGGAGAACATCGGGTCGCCGCCGTTGCACTCCTCGTCGTCGCCGTCGTCCTGGTTACAGTGGATGACGACTTCGTCGCCGACCTTCCACCGCTTCACCTTAGAGCCGACCGCCCAAACGATGCCGGACGCGTCGGAGCCGGCGATGTGATAGGGGTTCTTGTGACCGTCGAGCGTGGAGATCGGCTTGCCGAGAGAGGCCCAGACGCCGTTGTAGTTGACGCCAGCGGCCATCACGAGCACGAGCACCTCGTGGGAATCGAGCGGCCAGGTCGGCAGCACCTCGATCTGCATCGCCTCATCCGGCGGCCCATGCCGCTCCTTGCGGATGGCCCAGGCATACATGCTTGCCGGCACGTGTCCGAGCGGAGGGATTTCGCCGATCTGATACAAATCCTTCAACACGCCCTGCTCGGGCGCCACCGCTGCCAATGACATCTCGTTCATCCGTCTGGTTCCCCGCTCACCCGGGCCTTTTTGCACTGCGACAATTGTCAACGATCCATCTCGCGCCTGCAACATCTTTGCGAGCCGCCGGTAAGGCGATGAAAAAGCCGAAGATTGCCGCGCTAGAAGCCTTTAGGTCCCCCATAGCCAACATGCCCATCGCGGGCAGAGCGTTAGCAAAAACAAAGCGTGCTCGCCAGAGCCAAAACTTGGTTGGCCACCGGAACTTCGGCGGGGCTGGGTGGGATGAGCGCCGCCCCCTCGAACCTCGCCTTACCGCCCTTAACCCCTCTTATGCCAGGGAAAATCGGACTCTCCGGAAGCTCGAGTGGGATGCGTGTGCACCGCAGCGCCACGGTTGCCCTGAAACGCTCGGCGTGCTTCTTTGATTTCAGGCCATGAACCTTTGGGTCACGACACCCATGAGCGGAAAGACTAAGCGCGACAAGCCCTGGATGTTTCGCACCTATGCGGGGCATTCGACGGCTAAGGCCTCAAACGAGCTGTACCGGAAGAACCTCGCCAAGGGGCAGACCGGGCTTTCCATCGCCTTCGACCTGCCGACCCAGACCGGCTACGATTCCGACGACCCGCTCGCCCGCGGCGAGGTGGGCAAGGTCGGCGTACCGGTCTCCCATCTTGGCGACATGCGCTCGCTGCTCGACGGCATCCCGCTCGCCGAGATGAATACCTCGATGACCATCAACGCCACGGCTGCGTGGCTGCTGTCGCTTTACGTCGCGCTCGCCGACGAGCAGGGCGTCGACCGGTCGAAGCTCACCGGCACGGTGCAGAACGATATCCTGAAAGAGTACCTCTCGCGCGGGACTTATGTGTTTCCGCCCAAGCCATCGCTCAGGCTGATCAAGGACGTGATCGTCTACACCGCGCGCGAGGTCCCCAAATGGAACCCGACCAATGTCTGCTCCTACCATTTGCAGGAGGCCGGGGCGACGCCGACGCACGAGCTTGCCTTTGCGCTTGCCACCGCGGAGGCCGTGCTCGACGAGGTGCGCAATTCCGGTGAAGTGCCGGCGGAGGAGTTTCCCCTGGTGCTGAGCCGCATCTCGTTCTTCGTCAATGCCGGCGTCCGTTTCATCACCGAGGTGTGCAAGATGCGCGCCTTCGGCGATCTCTGGGACGAGATCGCCGAGAAGCGATACGGCGTCACCGATCCCGCGCTCCGGCGCTTCCGCTACGGCGTGCAGGTTAACTCGCTGGGCTTGACCGAGCAGCAGCCGGAGAACAACGTCTATCGCATCCTCCTCTCGATGCTCGCGGTCACGCTGTCGAAGAAGGCGCGCGCCCGCGCCGTGCAGCTTCCGGCCTGGAACGAGGCGCTCGGTCTGCCCACGCCCTGGGACCAGCAATGGTCGCTCAGGCTCCAGCAGATCGTGGCCTATGAGACGGATCTGCTCGAATACGGCGACATCTTCGACGGCTCCGAAGTAATCGACCGCAAGGTCGAGGCACTGAAGCAAGAGGCTCGCGCCGAGCTTGCCCGCATCCAGGAGATGGGCGGGGCGGTCGCCGCCATCGACTACATGAAAGAGACGCTGATCGCGGCGAACGCCGCCCGCGTCGAAGCCATCGAGAAGGGCGAGCAGGTTCTGGTCGGCGTCAATGTCTATACCGAGACCGAACCCTCGCCCCTCGCGGCCAGTGCCGACGGCATCATCACCGTGCCTGAGTCCGTCGAGATCGGGCAGGTGGCGGCGCTGCAAGCCTGGCGGCAGCGGCGCAACGACAAGGACGTACGGCAGGCGCTGGTTGATCTCAAATCGGCGGCGGCCGTGGGACGCAACATCATGGAGCCGTCCATCGCCGCGGCGAAAGCCGGCGTCACCACCGGCGAATGGGGACAGGTGCTGCGCGAGGTGTTTGGCGAATATCGCGCGCCGACTGGCATCGGCGCCAAGCGTCACACCGACATGGCGAGGCTGGAAGAGGTGCGCCATCTCGTCGATGAGGTCTCCGGCAAGCTTGGCCGGAGGCTCACATTCGTGGTCGGCAAGCCGGGGCTCGACGGACATTCGAACGGCGCCGAGCAAATCGCGGTGCGCGCCACCGACGTCGGCATGGACGTGGTCTATGAGGGCATCAGGCTGACACCGGCCCAGATCGTCGAGCAGGCGCGCGAGGCGAAGGCCCATGTGGTTGGCCTCTCCATCCTCTCCGGCTCACACGTGGCGCTGGTGCGCGACGTGGCGCAGCGCATGCGCGAGGCAGGGCTCGGCGACGTTCCGATCGTGGTCGGCGGCATCATCCCCGCCGACGATGTGAACGTGTTGAAGCAATGCGGCGCGTCCGCCGTCTACACGCCGAAGGACTTCCAGCTCAACGACATCATGACCGGCATCGTGAAGCTCGTTGACGCCAAGGCGGCAGAGCTTGCCGAGGCGTCCATCCCCGTGTCGCCACTGCGCGCCCGCGAGCGGGTACGGCTGTGACGCGCTTCGCCGCCACATTGCTGCTTCTCGTCGCCGCGGCCCTCGCCTTAACTCCGCTCGTGAGCCTGGCGGAAGACAACCCCAACCCCCTGCGGTGCCGGCACCGTCACCTCCGGCGGCGGCGATGTCGTCGTCGAAGGCAAGCAAGCGGCGCGTGCCGGCGACACCGCCGGTTGCGCCGGCAGCACCATCGTGCAGGGCTCGCCCAACGTCTTCATCAACGGCAAGCCCGCGGCGGTGCAAGGGTGATCAGACCGGCTGCGACGGCTCGATCGTCTCCGGCGCCTCAGGCGTATTCATCAACGGCAACCCCATGGCGCGGGTTGACGACACCGCAGGCGGCCGGGGCCGACTCCGCCTGGTAGTCTGCATCGTCCTTTGAGGCTAAAGTGGCAGAATTGCCTGCCTGGTATCACCAGACGCATCGTCATTGGGGGACATCATGAACTTCAGCTTGAGCGCACCGCGCAGGGAGACGTTTCTCGTCTCCGCCATCATCGCCATTCTCGTGGTCATCGGCATGATCGTGCCGCTGCCGTTCTTCACGAGCTACGCCCTGGGGCTGCTGCTGATCGCTTATTTGGTCCTTGCCGCGGGCGTGTTGATCGACGGTCTCTAGGCGAGAGAGCGAGGCCAAAACGTCAGCGGATCGCCACCATCGGCTCGTACGCAACGCTTTGCGCATCCTCGCCGTCATCGTCGGAGAGATATGGCTTGAGCGCCGCGAACAGATCACTGCCGCGAATGGGCTTTGACACGTAGCCGTCCATGCCGGCGGCGAGATAATCCTCGCGGTCGCCCTTGATGGCGTGCGCGGTGAGCGCTACGATTGGCAATTCCGCCGCGTCGCCGCCGAGCTTGCGGATGCGCTTGGTCGTCTCCACCCCGTCGAGCTCCGGCATCATGATGTCCATCAGCACGAGGTCGTAGTCCTTCGTCGCGAGTCGCTCGAGCCCCGCGGCGCCGTCTTCGACGACGTCGTAGGTGAGACCGAACTCCTCGAGATAGGCGCCGATCAGCATCCGGTTCACGGCATTGTCCTCGACCACGAGCACATGTCCGATCAGCGTGCCGGTGGCCGCAGCATCCTTGGAAGGGCTGGTATCCGCCCGCTCGGTCGGAATGGTGAACCAGAACAGGCTCCCCTGACCTGGCGTGCTCTCGCAGCCAATCTGGCCGCCCATCAGCTCGACGAGTCCTCGGGAGATGGAAAGGCCAAGTCCGGTGCCTTGGCTCGCATTGACCCGATCGACCTGGGCATAAGGCTGAAATAGGCGCTGCTTCTGAAACTCGCCAAAGCCGATGCCGGTATCGGACACGTCGAAGCGGAGCCTGAGCTTGTCGTTTGCCTCGCCGGCGTTGGCATGAAGATGCACAGAGCCTCGCGGCGTGAACTTCACGGCATTGTCGATGAAATTGGTGAGCACCTGGCGAAGCCGGACCGCGTCGCCCTTGATGAAGCGTGGGCAGCTCATGCCCACATTGACGGCGCCCAACAACCCCTTGTCGCGCGCCCGCGCCTGCAACTCGCTGCCGACGCTTTTCACCAGCTCATGCAAATCGAACACCGCGCGGTCCAACTCGAAGCGCCCTGCCTCGAGCTTGGAATAGTCGAGGATGTCGTTCAGCACGGTCAGCAGACTGCGCGCCGATTGCTGCAAGGTCTCGGCATAGCGTCTCTGGTTGCTCTCGAGCGTGCCGTTGAGCAGAAGCTCCGACATTGAGATTACCGTGCCCATCGGGGTGCGGAGCTCGTGGCTTACCACGGCGAGCAAATCAGACTTGGCCCGGTCCGCTTGTTCCGCCCGCTCGCGCATCCGCCGCTCGGCGTCGACAGTCTCGACAAGGCCCTGGATCTGGGCAAAGAGATCCTCAGACCTGACATCTTCCGGCCGCATGAACTCCGGCTCCCCCGTTTTCGTTCATCGGCAACCATTCCAGAAACCCTTTAACTCTAGGTGAACCGTAATCGGCTATCCCCCGAGGTCACTCGCCGCACCGTTTTTCCCGGAAACCCAACGGCAGTTGGGGTGTGCCGTCCCCGCTCGTAACTCACCGTCCCGTGGCGTCCGGTGCCAATCCCGGTGCCAAATTTTCGTGCCTCACATCGGTTGCCGATCCAGCCACAATAGCAACGTCGGCTTCGCTCGGCGCTCTGGCCGCTTTGCCGTTGGTTAACTCCACGCCCTGTGGCTAATTCACCACGAGCGGGTCAAAACCGTCAGGACTGTCTCCCTCGCGCCTGAAAGTTGTCGACTGGCGATCCACTCAACAGATAGTTTCATGCCTCACCTGGGGGGCGTGGGTATCTTCACAAGGAAAACCGGCTTGGGAGGCAACGATGAAACGTCGCCGCTGTGCACGTGTCTGCGGGGCAATCACCGTTCTCTTCGGTTCTGTCGTAACCGTTGGCGTATTGTTGTCGGCTCCTCAACCCTCGCTGGCGGCTATCATTACGTCGGTAGGAGGCGACCTTACAGTTGTCCCGCAACCGACCAATCTAATTTATGGCAACACAATTTTTAGCGGCATCACCTCTCCCACGCCGATCATCTTTAATGAATACACCAATCACATGATTCCAGTATTCTCGGCACTTGACCCATCAAATCCAGTGCTTGTGCAGTACGGACTTCCACCCAGCGTTTTCGTTGGCTTAGATTATCTTCCGGTCGATACGGGAAGCTTGGCGATATTGCTGGCGATCCGACGCGCCGGGGTTCGAATCCCACCCTCTCCGCCAACTGCCCTTGGTTTTCAACGTGTATCTGGTGATTTGTCGATCCTATATACAGTCCTATATCAGTCGGCCTCCCTACGGACGAACGCGGATGATTGTCTTCCCCCTGCGTCGCTCGGTCGGGTTTAAGGCGGCGACGGCATCGTCGAGGGTCGAGACGTTGCCGATGTTCGTCCGCAGTCGTCCGTCCCGTACCCGCTGGACGATCTCACTCAGTTGGGCACGATCGGACTCGACAACGAAGTCGGCCGCCAGGCCGTCGGCGGGCCGCGCCTCGGCCGGCCCGACGATGGACACCAGTGTTCCTCCGGCTCGAATCAGGCCTGCGGACCGCTTCCCGATGTCGCCGCCGATGACATCGAAAACCAGATCGACGCCGCCGACGTCTTCCATCGCGCCATTCTCGAGGTCGACGAACTCCTGCGCGCCGAAGTCGAGCACCGTCTGACGGTCGGCGGCGCGTCCGGTGCCGATCACGTAGGCGCCAGCCTCACGTGCGAGCTGCGCCACCATCGACCCGACTGCGCCGGCCGCGCCGTGCACGAGGACGCTCTGCCCCGCCTGAAGGCGGCCGTGCTCGAACAGTCCCTGCCACGCGGTCAGGCCCGAGATCGGCAGGCTCGCGCCCACCGTGAAGTCGACGTCGCCCGGCAGCGGCGCGAGGTTGCGTGCCTCGATCGCCACATACTCGGCCAGCGTGCCGTCGCGATGCCAGTCCGCGAGGCCGAACACCCGCTGTCCCACCGACAGACCCGTCGTGCCATATCCGAGGGCGGTGACCACTCCGGCCAGCTCGTGCCCGGGGATCGACGGTGTTCGGTCACTGTTGAGGCGATCGGTCCAGGTCGAGGGCCACGCCAGCTCAGTCGGGACGAATCCCGACGCATAAACCTGAACGACGACGTCGTTTATCGCTGCCTGCGGCTCGGGCCGCTCCACCAGCGCCATCCCGGCCGTTCCCGCAGCCTGGTCCGTTACCACGATTGCCTTCATGATAATTTTCTCCTCGGTCATTTGTCTCTTTGCTGAATATGTTCCAGCGTTAAAAAGCCCGTTCGACATCTAATGCCAGGGGCCATGGGTAGTTTCCCAGGTTGCCCTCGGCGGGCTGATAGGACGCAGCCGGCCGATCTGGACAGCAGTCGGCCGGCTGCGTGGATCAATGGGCGCGTGTGGCTCCCACGTCACATTGCCTGTAGCCTCCCGATAATCCTCATCGCTAATCGGTGTGCGGGAGTCAGATCGGATATTCGGAAACAGATCTTCGGCGCATTGACTCTTTAGGACACGAAATCGCCAGATCGAAATGCAGTTTAGCAAGGGGAGATCCGATGAAAAAATTCATGGTGCTGTATATGGCTTCTGGGCCTGAGTTCGAAAAGATGCAAAAGATGATGAAAAACTCCACGCCTGAGCAGCAGAAGAAAGGGATGGACGCCTGGATGAAATGGATGAATGCCAATAAGGCGTCCATTGTCGAGGGCGGAGCGCCCTTGGGAAAGACCAAGCGCGTTGACTCGCACGGAGCCTCAGACACAAAAAATGAGGTCTGCGGCTATTCAGTTGTGCAGGCCGAATCACATGATGCGTCCACGAAGATATTCGGCAAAGACCATCCTCATCTGCAGATGCCCGGCGCATGGATAGAAATCATGGAGATAATGCCGCTACCCGAGATGTAGTGACCAACCAGCACTTTGCACCGCGCAGACGCTCGTTAACGTAAAGAGCCTCTAGGGTCCGGCGTTCTAGCCAAGACTCACTTCCGGGCGCGGACGCGGGGCTGGTTGTTGAGTTGGTCCGCCTTGGGAAGAGAGTTTGCAAACCAAATTGCAAACCGACTACGCGACACAGGCCGGTATCGGGCAACACAAGCGAGCACTGTTGGCTTAGAAATGCCAAACGCAAGCACACGTTTAGCTACTGCCCGGCACAACCCAGCATGAGAACTCTTAGAACTCGAAAACCGTTGTACGGGTAACCGTACCGTGGGTTCGAATCCCAGCCTCTCCGCCACGACTTAACGCGCTGATATTGCTCGTGTATTTGTCATTTCGATAGTGCTAATTCACGCGACTTTTCCGCAGCTTCGTCGTGTAGTGCAGCTGGCACTGGACCGCCAGAGACGAATCGGTCCGCGAATGCGGGCTCCGAAAGCGCACGAGTCTCGTTCTCGGGTTTTGGTGGTACGGCGGTCTCTGCGTGAGCCGCCGTATTTCTGGCGAGCAAGCCAGAATGAAAAGAGAGAATGGAACGAGATAGAGCCGCACAATTCGCTGCGGTAAGCGCTGACGCCTTAGGCGAAGCCGAGGGCCCGCCGCTGCTCGTTCCAATCAAGCGGCAACCGCGTGTCGTCCATGAGCTTTCGTGCTGTGAGCTCCGGCGGCTGGTTGCCGTTGAGGATCGCGCCAACAATATTGGGGACCAATAACGTGAGACGGAATAGACGCGTCGCATAGGACGCGACCATTTTCTCTTCTTTGGCGATCTCTTCGAGAGTCAAGCTTCGGTCGGCAAGCAGCCGGTCGTGGATCGCATTGGCGCGAATGAGCAGGCGCAGGAGGCTCGGATCGGGAGCCGCAGAATCAGACCCATCTTCGAGGACGATCCGCATCTCCTTGCCGGCCCTCCTGAGGCGGGCTGGAACGGTGAGTGTCAGAAGGAGACCCGCGGATTCCGCGGAGGCCCTTGCTCTGGGCCTCGACTCATCGTGGTTTCCCATGAGCCACAGGGTGGCTTGCGTTCGGTCCACGATGATATCAATCCGATCGGCAAACACTTGGACGCGAGCGACGATCGCAGCCAGCAGGGCTCGACGATCATTGGGCTTGAGGTCTTGCCACATCGCAGCGCAATGCTTCGTGCGCTCGATCAATCGCTTCTGGTTTCCCGCATCGGGAGTGACGTCCTGAACGGCCTGGAAGACGCCGGCGGGATCAGCTAGCCAATCGCGAATGCGGTGCGTTACGAGGGCCTCCAGAGCCGCCGCCGGAATGCGCTGGCCGAGGTCTTTGACCTTCCCGGCCAGCAATGATCGGGAGACGTAATAGCGGTAACGGGTGCCTCGCTTCGTCGCATGCGTGGGCGTCATCCGCTCACCCTGTACATCGAACAAGATACCGGCCAAAAGGCTTGGCTGCCTGTCGGTTGTTCCCGACACTCGATCGACGCGGTTGATTGCAAGTAGCGCCTGCACCTTGTTCCAAAGAGCCTCGTCGACAAGGGCCTCATGCTCGCCGGGATAGTTGTTGTCCTTGTGTACCGTCTCGCCGAGGTAGATGCGGTTCTGCAGCATGAGGTAGAGCGCGCCGGGCGAGCGGCTTCTGGCCATATCGACTGCCGTCCGAGGCCGTGCGGGTCTTGCTGACGATACCAGCCGCGTCCAGGTCGGCCTTTAGCAAGCGCACGGATTTCAGTTCGATATAGCGCCGGAAGATGTGTCTGACCGTCTCGGCTTCGGCTTTGTTGACGATTAGCTTCTTGTCTTTGACGTCGTAGCCAAGGGACGGCTGGCCGCCCATCCACATACCTTTCTTCTTCGAGGCAGCGATCTTGTCGCGTATGCGCTCGCCGGTGACCTCGCGCTCGAACTGGGCGAAGGAAAGCAGGATGTTCAGGGTCAGTCGACCCATGGAGCTCGTCGTATTGAACTGCTGGGTGACCGAGACGAAAGAGACCTTTCGCTGATCGAAGGTTTCCACAATCTTGGCGAAGTCGGAGAGCGACCGTGTCAGTCGGTCCACCTTATAGACCACGACCACGTCGATCTTGCCGGCGGTCACATCTAAGAGAAGCCGCTGGAGCGCGGGCCGCTCCATGGTCGCGCCGGAGAACCCGCCGTCGTCATATAGCTGGGGCAAGACCTGCCAGCCCTCGTGCTTCTGGCTGGCGATGAACGCCTCACAGGCCTCGCGCTGCGCGTCGAGCGAGTTGAAATTCTGCTCCAACCCCTCCTCGCTACTCTTTCGCGTATAGATCGCGCAGCGACGCATGGATCGATCGACTTGAGTGCCACGGGAAGCCGCTCTAATCATTGGCGCCCTTCCCGCCCGGCGGATGCGTCGTCGGAATCTTGTGGACCGGCGGTCGGCTTACGTTTCAACCCGAAAAACCTGGGACCGGACCAGTGCGCGCCGGTGATCGCATGGGCGATCTTGGACAGCGACGAATAGGGCTTGCCGTCATATTCGAAGCCGTCCTCCGACACCCTGACCGTATGTGTCCGGCCGCGCCATTCCCGCACCAGCCGCGCTCCCGGTCTGAGGTTCAGACCGTCATCGGGCTCTATGCTTCCGTTCGACTGCAGCACCTTAGTCAATGCCAAAATCTTCCGCCGCATCGCCTTACTGAGGCCGCCATGGGCCAATTCCTGGATGCGATAGGCGATGCTGCGGACCAAGAGATCACGGCTCAGCCGCGGCGGCTGGCCGAGCGGGCACGAGGGCGTTCATGATGCGGTTCAGCCGGCCTGGAACGATTCTGGAGCGGTTTTTGAGCAGGCCGCTGAGGCCCTCAGATACGCACTGCTCGACGCTCATCGGTTTCATCGGCATGGTCTTCGGATCGAGGCCGAACTTTTCGAGCACCGCTGTGTTCGTAAACCCGGCTGCCAGTACAGTGACGTAGACACCTAGAGGTTTGAACTCATAGTGAAGCGCCTCGCCAAGGCTGTGTACATACGCCTTCGCGGCTCCGTCATTCGCCATACAGGGAACGCCGTTTTCCGCACCCATTGCCCCCGCGATCAAGCCGCCCCGCCTCCGCTTGGCGAGTTTCGCGCCGAAATGGTGGGCTATGTCCAGATGCGCCATCGTACTGAGCCGCAAAGTCGCCTGAAGCAACTACCGATCAAGCTTCAAGAACTCGCCGGGATTTCCGGTGCCGGCATTGGAGACGACAAGGCCGATGTCGAGATCGTCAGTGGCGGAGGCGAGTTGCCCGATGAAATCCTCCCGAGAGACATCAAGCACGACGACTCGGTGCTCCACACCTTAACGCTTGCTAAATTCAGCTGATCCCCCCGTTCTCGTCGCACTTCTCCTCGCTCTCGCAGGGCGTGACGATGATGCTGGCTCCGGAAGCAACATTGGACTTCCACACCTGGTGCCGTGCTCTTACGCATTGGGACCTCTGTCCGGGACCCGTGGCACTTGGAATTCCAGCCTTCCTCAAGAACGAGTTTCAGACTAAGATTTACTAGGGGAGAAAGGCTCGTGAGCGAAGTGACTATCTATCACAACCCGAACTGCGGCACGTCGCGCAATGTCCTCGGCCTGATTCGCAGTGCTGGCATTGAACCGACCATCATTGAATATCTGAAAGCACCACCGGACCGGCAAATACTGCTCGGCCTCATCAAGCGCATGGGGATTTCGAGTTCGCGATCTGCTCCGGCGTAAGGAGACGCCCTATGATGAACTTGGGCTTGATGATCCCAAGTGGACGGACGATCAGCTCATTGATGCCATGTTGGCTAATCCAATTCTCATCAATCGTCCGATAGTCGTGACACCTCTTGGCGTAAAGCTATGTCGTCCGTCCGAGATAGTGCTGGACATGCTCCCTGTACCACAGCGTGGTGCCTCAAACCTCTAGTGGGTGGGCAAACCGAGGACCTCGGCCTCTCTCAAGGTCCATGAAACGCGTTTCGCGCCTTTTAACGCCTCTCGGGCGCTCGGTCGGTAAAAAGAAGGCCGCCCTTTCTGGGGCGGCCTTCTGAACTGACTCGAGAGAAACGACTAGTAATCCATGTCGCCCATGCCACCACCATGCGGCATCGCCGGCGGGGCTTTGGGCTTCGGCTTTTCGGCTACCATGGCCTCAGTGGTAACCAGGAGACCGGCGACAGAGGCCGCATCCTGCAATGCCGTGCGCACGACCTTGGTGGGATCGATGACGCCCTGCTTCACGAGGTCGCCATATTCGCCGGTCTGGGCGTTGTAGCCGAAGGCATAATCTCTCGAATCGAGGATCTTGCCGGCGACCACCGCGCCGTCCTCACCCGCATTCTCGGCGATCTGCCGCGCCGGCGCCTGTAGCGCACGCCGCACGATGTTGATGCCGACCCTCTGGTCATCATTCGCGGGCTTGAGACCGTCGAGCGTCTTTAGCGTGCGCATTAGCGCCACCCCACCGCCCGGAACGATACCTTCCTCGACGGCTGCCCGCGTGGCGTTTAGTGCATCGTCAACGCGGTCCTTCTTCTCTTTAACCTCGACTTCCGTCGAACCACCGACCTTGATCACGGCAACGCCGCCGGCGAGCTTGGCCAGCCGCTCCTGCAGCTTCTCCTTATCGTAGTCGGAGGTGGTGTCCTCAATCTGCTGCTTGATCTGGGCGATACGGCCTTGGATGTCGGCTTTCTTGCCGGCGCCGTCGACGATCGTGGTGTCATCCTTGGTGATCGTCACCCGCTTTGCCTTGCCGAGCATCTGCACGGTGACGTTCTCGAGCTTAATGCCGAGATCCTCTGAGATCAGCTCACCGCCCGTCAGCACCGCGATGTCCTGCAGCATGGCCTTGCGCCGATCGCCGAAGCCAGGTGCCTTGACCGCAGCGACCTTAAGGCCGCCGCGCAACTTATTAACCACGAGCGTGGCCAGCGCTTCGCCCTCCACGTCCTCGGCAACTATGAGCAAGGGACGGCCCGACTGGACTACCTGCTCGAGCAGGGGAAGCAGCGGCTGCAGACCTGAGAGCTTCTTCTCGTAGATAAGGATGTGCGGGTCCTCGAGCTCCGCCACCATCTTCTCGGCATTGGTGATGAAGTAGGGAGAGATGTAGCCACGGTCGAATTGCATGCCCTCGACCACCTCGAGCTCGCTTTCGAGGCTTTTCGCCTCCTCAACTGTAATCACCCCTTCATTGCCGACCTTCTTCATCGCTTCGGCGATCATCTTGCCGATGGTCTGGTCGCCATTGGCGGAGATGGTGCCGACCTGGGCAATCTCCTCGCTCGAGGTCACCTTCTTTGACTTCTTCTTCAGCTCCTCGACCACATCATTGACGGCAAGATCGATGCCGCGCTTCAGATCCATCGGGTTGGCGCCGGCGGCGACGGCCTTTGCGCCTTCTCTCACAATTGCATGCGCGAGCAGCGTGGCGGTGGTGGTGCCGTCGCCGGCGGTGTCCGAGGTCTTCGATGCTACCTCGCGTACCATCTGCGCGCCCATGTTCTCGAACTTGTCCTCAAGCTCGATCTCCTTCGCCACCGTCACACCGTCCTTGGTGACGCGCGGAGCGCCAAAGGATTTATCGAGCACGACGTTGCGTCCCTTCGGCCCAAGCGTCACTTTCACGGCATTGGTCAAGATGTCGATGCCGTGCAGCATGCGATCCCGCGCGTCTTGAGAAAATTTCACTTCCTTTGCAGCCATTGTCTTACTCCATCGATTCCTAATGGCCTCTGTCCTTAAGCGGCCTTCTTCTTGCTTGCGGCGGTGCCTTCAAGCACGCCCATGATGTCGCTCTCCTTCATGATAAGGAGCTCCTCGCCATCGATCTTGACCTCACTGCCAGACCACTTGCCGAATAGCACGCGGTCGCCGGCTTTGACGTCGAGCGGTTGAACCTGGCCCTTCTCATCGCGGGCGCCCGGTCCCACGGCGATGACCTCGCCCTGCTGCGGCGAGAAGGACGTGCTTCCTTACGCCGAGCGGAACGGCCTGGTGGTGCTCGCTTACAGCGCACTGTGCCGCGGGCTGCTGACTGGAAAGATCACCGCCAAAACTGAGTTCAAAGGCGCTTCAGGTACTTCAATACGCCTATTCCAAACTCGGTCTTAGCTCGGGCGCGGCGCTGCTTTTACTCCTCGCTTCACTGATCGGCAGTTATTTCAATATCCCCATCGCCGAGTTGCCGGAGCGTGAGGTCAGCTCGGGCCAAGTGGTCGACTTTTTCGGTATGCGCTACGTTGTCCCTCTAGTGACCGATTGGCCCAAAACGGTAATCGCGGTGAATGTCGGCGGCGCGGTGATACCTAGCCTCCTTTCTCTGTATCTCCTCCTGAAAAACTGGATATGGGGGTCAGCGGCTATCGCCACCCTAATTGTTACCATCGCCTGCTACCTATTAGCTCAGCCCGTGGCCGGAATTGGCATCGCTCTCCCCTTTCTCGCTCCGCCGATCATTGCGGCAATGGCGGCTTTACTCGTGGCACGCACGAATGTGGCGGCAGTCGCATATATTAGCGGAAGTTTGGGAACACTTATTGGCGCGGACCTGCTCAATCTTGGCAGGATTCAGGGACTGGGCGCTCCGGTCGTCTCGATTGGAGGAGCCGGTACTTTTGACGGCATATTTCTGACCGGGATCATGGCGGTACTCTTGGCCAGCTTCACTGGGAGAGCCTGAAAAACCACTCGAAGCGTCCCTTTGTCTCTGTCCGACGAGCGGGGCTGGTCGTTCGCGTGCCGTTAGCCTGAGTTCGCCCTCAATGCGAACTCTTGCGGTCAGCCGCCGATGGGCGACGCGAACCCGATAGGGCGGCCCATCAAGATTGGCGGCCAAAAATCCAGGAAATCGATGAGTTTCGGAAAGTGCGGCGCGACGCTCATAGAGAAACATACAGGTCGCAATAGCCCATCGGGCTGATCCTGCCTTCGACTACTTGGCAGGCTCCGGCTCCCATCATCCCCATCATGGAACCGCCCATACACCCCATCCCAGAGCGCCCACCGCCCGCCGCGATGTAGAACTTGCACATGTGGCACATGCGCATCCCACTGGGATAGTCACGGTAGTGCACAGCCACTTTGCTGGCTTTGGCTTCGGCAGCCGTGGACGCCAGCATCAGCGGTATCCCGGCGGCGGCGGAGAACACTGCCATTACTTTCAGCCAAGTTCGCCTCGAAATTTTTCCATGCGTAGACATACTAACCTCCGAGTGCATTCCCCCGGAGTAAAAAGCTGAAAGCAACGCTCCTTGCCTCACTGCACCGGATGATAGAAGCCGTTTTGCCGGTCGAATGTGTAACGCTGCACCAGTCCGCCCTTGTCGCTCGTCACGATATCCGCAGTGATCGTGTTCGCGTCTTGCTCGACAACGTTGGCGACCTTGATGTTGGGATTACCGGCAACCCAACGTTCAAGGTAGCTCTTAACATCGTCCACAGAGAGGTTGAGGCTGGCTTGCGGGGTCGCATAACCCGAACCCATCATGCCCGGACCGCACCATGGGCATCCCATGCCCATCATGCCCTGCATGCCTGAGCCCATCATCGGCATTCCCTGACCCATCATGCCCTGCATGCCCGACCCATCATCTGCATGCCCGAGCCCATCATGCCTCCCATCATGGGGCAACCACCCATCATGCCCTGCGTGCCGGAACCCATCATGCCTGAGTTCATCATGCCTGGACCCATCATTCCCGGGTTCATCATTCCCGGGTTCATCATGCCCTGACCACCCATCATCGTTCCATGGCCCATCATTGGCATTTGTTGCTGGGTCTGTTGCGCCAGCGCCGGAAATGCGGCGCTCATGAGTGCTAACCCAATCGCGAATACCAACTCACCTAACTTGTAACATTCCATTCTCCTTGCCGCTCTTAGATTGCTATCGCGCCATTTGCTGATGCGCGTCCGTTCGCCAGCCGCCACTCATCGCGGGCCTGACGCAAAATCTTGGTGGCAGAGTTCAGGAACAGAGACGCGAGGATCGCTGCAACAATGACGTCAGGCCAACCGGTTGCAGTACCCCACACGCCAAGCGCCGCCAGCATCACGGCAATGTTGCCGATGGCGTCGTTGCGAGAGCAGAGCCAGACGGAGCGTACATTGGCGTCGCCGTCTTTGTATTTGATCAGGATCAATACGCTCGCGACATTGACCGCCAGAGCGAGGAACGCGATCAGGCCCATCACCTCGGCACGTGGAGTGCCGAGAACAAAGACGTGCCACATCGTCGAGCCCAGCACCCAAAGGCCCATTAGCGCGAGCGTCGCACCCTTAATCAGCGCCGCCATGGACCGGACGCGCAACGAAAGTCCGATGACGGCAAGGCTCATGCCGTAGGTCAAGGTGTCACCGAGAAAATCGAGCGCGTCCGCCTGAAGAGCTTGCGAGCCCGCCATGGCGCCGCCGCCCATCTCGACCGCAAACATGCTCGCATTGAGCGCGATGACCGCCCATAGGCGCGCCTTGTAGTCCCGCGACAGCCCTTGGAACGTCGGCTGACCGCTGCAGCCGCAAAGGACCACCCGGCATTCGCTCATTTCGCTTTTCCTCAACGTTTTTGCAGCATAAAATCTCTAGCCACTAGAGGTTCAAGAGGAATATTGGCCATGGCCGATATCGGCATCGGCAGGCTTGCCGAGCTCACTGGAGTGAAAATCCCAACCATCCGCTTTTACGAGCAGAATGAACTCGTTCCCCGGCCTTGCCGTACCGAAGGCGGGCAGCGCCGTTACGACGAGAGCGCGGTGCGTCGGCTGCACTTCATCCGCCACGCCCGCGACCTTGGCTTTAGCGTGGAGGATATCCGCCAACTTTTGGCATTGTCCGACCATCCCACGATGCCGTGCGATGCTGCCGAGGAGATTGCGCGCCATCATCTTGCGACAGGTGGAGCGAAGATCGCGCGGCTAAGGCTTATACGATCCGAGCTGAAGCGCATGATCGAGGCGTGTGAGGGCGGCTCCACCGCCGACTGCCGCATATTGGAGGCGCTGTCGGACGTGCCCAGCTGACGACGTGCCTCCGGGAAGGCGCCCGAAGCCAACGCGCCGCGCTTCATCGCGCTAGCAAGAGAAAGGCATGGAGCTTCCGGGTCAGCACGTCGCATCTATTGATGCAGTCTGCGGGTCTAGGCTCGGCCAGTCCTGGAGTGTGTAGGCATGGGCTCGTACTTCATCCATATTCGGGTCGCCGTAATCGCCGTGGCTGTGCTTGCAGCTTGCACAGTCCCTGTTCGGGCGCAGAAATCGGAACCCCACCTGTGTAATGAAGATGCCATGATGGTGTTTGATGCATCGGGTTCCATGTATGGCGACGGATGGGGGTATGCCAGTACAAGCAGGATGAGCCGCATCGACAATACGCGATCCGCGCTCGCCAAGGTCCTGCCGAACGTCGCACGATTTCGCCGCGTGGGGCTCATCACTTTTGGTCCAGGACCTTACAACCAGTGTAATGTCAAACTTGACCTTAAGCCGACGCCGAGCGCTGCCGACCTTATCATGGGCATCATCAATGCTTTGGTGCCAGCCGGAAAGACACCGCTCACATCGGCCGTCGAGCAAGCAGCTAATGTCCTCGATTACCGCGCAAAGCCTGGCGTCATCGTTGTGCTCACCGACGGCGAAGAGACGTGTGGAAGGTCACCCTGCGAGCTTGGCAAGCAGCTCCATGCAGAAGCCGCGCAGCTCACAATTCACGTCATCGGTTTGCGGGTGAAGGGTTTCTCCTGGACAGGTGAGCAAAGCATCGTCGAGACCAAGTGCCTCGCCGAGCAAAACAATGGGCTCTATACCGCCGTCGAGACGGAGGACGAACTCGTCGTCGCCTTTGAAAAAACACTCGGCTGCCCAATGATGTCGCAACGCGCTTTCCCCTGAGCCCCGAAACGGGTTCACAACGCTATCTAGCGTAATGCATCGGCCATCGTCTTTGCCTAATCGACCCAAAATGTCGCGCACTTAAGTCCGTTTCTGGCACAAAGCAGACATGCTCAATGCGTTGACGAATGTCCGCTTTCGTGGGCAAAGCGGACAGTGACCAACCGCTGCTTACCAATCTCGATTTTTGAGTACACCGAGGCGCCTGTGCCAGCGGCCTTGGAGGTAAGAGAGACTCTGGCGCGCACAGCCCGAAGTGAAGGAAGCCACAGGAGCTTCGTTACACAAAAAAATTGAGGTATTGCTGGCTTATGGTGAGCCGCAACTTAGGCCGTGCTGGCGTTGAGCTTGGCGAGAATGGTAGCGTCACACCCACCAGCTAAAGGGCTAAGAGGCTGGTTGCGCCTAAAAGAAGAAGCCTCGGAACAGTTTCCCCCCGTCCGAGGCTTCTCTTTGCCACGTTCCCCCGCACGAATCGTCAACCAAAAGGCTGGACTCATACTGCGTCGAAAAAAAGGAAGCACCGGAATGGACAGACTCAGAAAATGAAGAAGCCCCGCACGGGGGGAGCGGGGCTTCTAGGGTTCCATGGGGGGAACCAGTGATGGCGTGGGCGCCATCACACTACTCGCTTACGCCTTTTACGGCTCTCTGTGTCAGGCATTTTGTCTCACAAGCCAGCGCTTAAGCCTATCAGTCGCAATGTTTCACTACTATGACGGCAAGGACCTAAGCCAAGTGTCAACGTCGCTTCGCACCTGGTCTTTGGCAATGCCGTAGCGTTCTTGGATTTTGCCTTCTAGCTGGTCACGTCGGCCATTGATGACATCGAGATCGTCATTGGTCAGCTTGCCCCACTTCTCCTTAACTCTGCCGCTGAACTGCTTCCAATTGCCCTCTATGCGATTCCAATCCATGTGGGCCTCCTTACATCACGCCATTGCGGTATGAAGCCCCGGCCTGGGAAACCGGGGCTTCTAGGAGTATGCGCTCATTGGATAGGTTGCGCGTCAAAAAGGATGGGAGCCTATCCAACAGGTACTCAATGCGGGAGGAAGCCGATTGTTCCGGCGTTGTGAATGGCCAGGGTGTGCAGTGGGATGTTATCGAGCTTGGCGAGAATGGTAGCGTCATCCCGAGGCCGAAGGGGAAGCCTCGTTAAGCGCCCAGGGCGCTAGGCACGCTCCCGAAAGCGACACAGTCGTGCTAACGAGGGTGTGTTCCGATCACGGAAAGAAGCCCCAGTGGGGGCGCCTACTCCTACCAGGGCTTCTCGCAACCATGAAAAGAGGGGCCTGATCGTGACCAGGCACAGAAACAATACACCCGTGCTGCATCCCGCTCGTTGCAGTTAACTGCAAGGTGGTAGAAGTGCACACTACTTTGCGTCGACATAATTGCCCCCGTTATGGCAACCCTGCCCAACCTCTCTTTATGTTGTGGAATCCTTTTGGGTCGCGTCCGGCGGTCACGCATAAGTCAGGTGATGGTCCGGTGAACATTGTCCAAGTCCACCCTACAAGCCTGGCTGAATGGCAGAAGCAGATCGGAATCGGGATTCTTGGACAGATCCGCCATTGTGAGTTTTCTGAGATCGAGGCTCGGCTGCAGCGAGATCTCGATTATTCGTCTGATCACGGCGTCGGCGGTGTCGATTATTGTGGGGGGAGCAAAGAGTCTCATCCGGTTTAATAGGCCGATTAGGTGCTCTTCCTCGCCGTTAAGTTTGAATCCTTCCGTAACGTAGGCCTTCAGCAGAAGAGACGAAGCGCTCATGATGAAGTCTGCGTAGACGGTCTCCCGCTTTGATATCTCTCGCACTACTCGCTGCAGCCGATTCTGGTAGCGTTGCGTGTAGATGGCGGCTGCCAACGACGCGGCAGCTCCAATGATTGCCCCAACGAGCGCCGAAAGCGCTCCGACAACTGCTGGATTGATGTGCATCTCGGTTCCCTTGAGCTGACATGCGCTGCCCGCGTCCGGTCCCAGGCCGCAACGGTGACCCTTCGTGTCAGCGGCTAAGCGGCCACTCGCTCTCTCCCTCCCTGCTGATTGTAATCTGCGGTCTCGATCTGACCAGGCGGATGAGTTCCGTTGCCGGTTCGGCTATCGGGCTTCTTCTCTGCAAGCAGGCGGCGGGGGTTCCCACGGGGCAGATCAATTGACTAAATATTTTTCCCAGACAGAATACCCGTATGTCGAAGGTTCAGGTTGTTTCCGTCGAACGCGATAATGGCGAGCAATCTCTGCCCGAATGGGGAGACGCGCTGAGGAAGTATGTTGGTCAGACGCCGCTCCCGGAGCTGACACGCTGCGTCTCAATCGGCCAGCAACGCTTCGCCGGGCGCGTCGAGTTTGCGCCATTGGACAATGCCGTCCTCTCAAGAGTTACCGCAACACCCTTTATCCTAAATCGTTCCCTGCGAGGCCCCAATCCTGGGGCCGCGCCTCTGCTGATTGTTCTACTGAGCGGCACAGCTCGGGTGGAGCAGCCCAACCGGTCGTGCACGCTCCATGCGGGAGAGTGGTGCCTGTTCGACCCGCTTCAGCCATTCGAGGCCTCGACGTTCGAAATGCGTAACGAGTATCTCGCCCTGACGCTCGAACGCCCCGCCGATCCGGAGCGGCTTGGTTTGCTCGAAAAAGGCGCGTGGCGGCGCTGCAATGCCAAAACTGGGCTGTCACGCACCCTGCTCGCCACGTTGACGGAGGGGTTCAATCAGTTTAACCGCCTCGGCCCTTCCAGCAGAAAGAATTCGGAGTGCGCCCTGACCGAGATGGTCTGGGACGCCGTGCGCGAGCAACTCGAGGCTCAACCTGCCGGGGTCCACCGGGACGTGCTGTGCGCTCGCATCAAGAGCTACATCGAGCGGAACGTCGCGGATCCGGAACTCTCCGTGGACGCGATCGCGCAGGCCCTCGGCATGTCGACCCGAAGCGTTCATCGCGCATTCAAAGCTGACCCTGCCGGCTCGATCTCGCACTACGTCTGGCTGCGTCGGCTCAGCCATTGCGCAGCGAGCCTGCGGGACCCGACGGAGGCGGATCGGTCGATCACCGACATCTGTTTCTCATTTGGCTTCACAAGCGCCTCGCATTTCAGCCGGCTCTTCCACGAGTACGTCGGGGTTTCGCCTCGCGAATACAGGACGGCGTTCGAACGTGCTCGGCCGACGCAGGGTCTCATGACCTAGCCCCGATCGGACCGGCGTTTCCAATCGCCGTCATGTGCTTGCTGGCTGAACTCGAGCCGCCTGTTCAAGGAGCAGGTCGGCACTACGCGGCGCGAGTGCAGGGACTTCGTCGGCTCGCCGCATAGTAGTCGGCCGCCCAGGTTCAGCGGGCGCATCGAGCCTGCGACAACGTCTGAAGCTCGAGAAAACGCCAAAAATTCAAATTATGACTATACCGGAATTGCTGCATCGAGGCCTGCGCAAACGTCTGGAGCTCGGACCTGTCGCTGACAGGCAAGACATTGGGGGAAAACTATGCGCGTTATGAGCAAATCAACGCCCTGCCGCCCGCAGGCATCGGCAGAAGAGCGCCCAGCGACGTCAGCGTCTGCGCAGTCTTGCAAAGGCGCGTGCAACTATCGATCTGCACGTCTCTCGTTGAAACAGGCCAACGAGTTGGGTGCTAGATACCCAGCCTGGCGCTTGCACGGGCTCGGTCCAAGACCGACCAACTTTGATCGAGATCAAGGCAAAAAACACGGCTCGTTATCTACTCGGCCAAACTGGAACAGTTCCAAAGAACAGGAGGTGTATCATGGTAAAACCGCTTTCGGCCCAACTCGCCGACTTGTCAGTTCGCGCCAAAGACGCGGAGGATGCCGCGGCTGCGGCCCAGAAGGAAGCGCATGATAAGCTGGTCGTACGTCGGGACCAGGCACATGCCGCTGTCACCGCCGCAATCCAAAAAATGGATCAGGACGTCAAGTCCGCCGACGAGAAAGTGGTTGTGAACTGGAATGCGCTAAAGGCGAAAGTCGCCGCGGATATGGACGCCTGGAACGCAAAGATTGCTCAGTTCAAGCATGATCAAGGCGCGAAGCGGGCCGAAAATCATGCCGAGCGGCTGGAGCGGGAGGCAGCTTTCGCGATCGACTTCGCCGGCGCGGCGATCGAAGAGGCGAAGTCGGCCGTTCTCGATGCCATTGTCGGCCGCGTCGAGGCCGAAAAAACCAAGGCAGCGTAGCTCGAGGCGCCTACGACCGCCGATTACGATTGATTGGAAATTCGCGGAGGTTTGAGCGCTAGGCGCTAAGAGCATGACGCTCGACATCGCCGGCGTCCTCAGCACCAGCCCAGGAGAAGCTGGATGAGCCCCGCAAATCTGACTCTCATAGACACGCAGCGCGCCGTCAGAGACACGGTGATGAGGGGAGCACTCGGGCG
>CAVUZR010000002.1:0-141458 GCA_963745855.1 uncultured Alphaproteobacteria bacterium
GCTATCATCTCGTGGAGGTCAGTGATTTCCTCCAGGGTGTCGGCCATAGTCTCGTCGTCGGTGTTTGGGTAGTCGGACAAAAATTGTTGCTTCAGCACCTGATATTTAGGGACTTCCACTGTGAATGGGCCTTGCATGTAGCTACCCTATATATCAGTAGAGCTATTAAAGATATCAGTTCGCACTTATACGAGTCAAGTACTAACGATGATTGACGCTGCCCAAATTAGGGCCGCTCGAGGCTTGTGACACATAGGCCAGACCGAATTAGCCAGAGTGGCGTCCGTTCATGTCGCCACCGTCAGACGACTAAAGCTGCCACCGAGATACGAGGCGCCGCAGAGACCGTATGGAAAATTCAGAAAGCCCTGGAGGCTGCCGGCGTGGAGTTCATTCCGGAGGAGGCGGGGAGGGGGGCAGGCGTCAGGCTTAAGCAGGCGCGAGATAGTCGGCTCTAGCCGGGAACAAGTAAAGAACCCGGCCCAGCAGCCCGATCCTCAACAGGCCGGGCCTTTTGTTGCTCGCTGGCCAGGGGCGACGTCACTGGGCCTTCATCGAAGGCGACTGGCCGCCTTGGGGCCGATCACCACACCAGCGACGAGAGACCAGGCACATCGGAGAAGTCATCCGGGTTGAAGGTGACCAAGGTCGCCCGGTGCACCAGAGCTTGAGCCGCGATCATCCGGTCGAGCAGCTTCCGCCGCGAGTAGCCAGCGCTTGCGACAATGGTCCCATAGGTCTTCGCCGCAAGATCATCGAACGCCAACGCTGGAATAGCGCTCAGCATGGCGTCGAGCCGCGCCCTGCGAACAGGCACGTGCGCCGGCTCCCGATAGACGCCGCCCTCCAGCTCCACGCGTGTGACAATCGACATGAGTACAGCGCCCTGGAGTGCAGCCACCTTTTGCGTGACCGTGGGGTCGCCATCGCGCAAATGGATCGCGACATTGGTGTCGAGCAGGAACGCCACCGTCAGAGGCCTGCGCGTTCGGGAAGCTCTTCGTCGTCACGCTCTTCGATGGACGGCGGCACGGGCAACGCCTCCAAACGCGCAATCATCTCGGGGATGGAGGTCGCGGCGGGGTAAAGCGTCAGCACGTCTCCGGACCGAACGACGACGAGTTCAAGGTCCTCCCCGAAGGCGACATCCTTGGGCAGCCGGATGGCCTCGGAATTGCCGCTCCTGAATGTACGGGTCTTGGCGACAGTCATGGCGTTGTCCATTAAGTGTATACGTGTATATACCAGATTGGCCCTCTTCGCACAAGAGGGACCGGGGCACCCCTGCCGCCCCGAAGGCCGATGAGTTGGCCACGAGCTGGTGACGAATGAATGATGCCTTTATGAGCGGCTCTGCCGCATAAGCGACTCCGCTGCTAGGCGTTCCGTGACCACGGCTTTCGCTCATCGCCTCGACGCCTCCCGCGCGAGAAAGGCGGCCCAGGGTCCGGCTCAGGCCAGCGGGGGCCCTCCCGTAAGCGCGGCCGAAAAAGCTGACCGGACCCGACTTATAAATGTGGTTCGAGGCTTATAAATGTGGTTCGAGACCCGTTAAGCTGCCGGCGGAAGTGCAACCGCCTCAACCATCACCGGCTCGCTCTCTGCGCTGCTCCGCTTATCCTGAAGCAGAAGCAGCATCTGCAGTGTCTTCGTGAACGCATTCATCAGCGTTGCCTCGTGACGCGCGAGCTTTCCGAGCGCATCGCTATAGCACGCATCATCGATCAGGGCTCGGCCGAAGGCGTACTGACGCCTCCGATTTGCCCACTCTTCTTCACGCTGGTCCTCTTCGTCGGTGCTCCTGTTCGGGAGTCGTCTGCACATCTGGGAATGACGGGCGTCTACTATCGCGGCCTCAAAGAATGGCACACGGCGAAGACGCCAAAGGATTCCAGCGAGCCGCTCCACGAGTTCGTTTCCAGCACCGACTGCGGATCATGCTCAGCCATCAGCTCCGCGCGGAGTTGGTCAAAATCATCGGCGTTCTCACCGACAATGATGAGCATCTTTGCCGTCAGGCCGTGCTTGCGTGAGTTAAGGCGCGATCGAGCCTTGCCGGCTTGGCTGCGGGCGTGCTTGTTGCTGCCCGATTGGGTGAGCTGCTTGTTCGATGCTTCGAACCACGACTTGGGTGCGGCAGAAATTGCATCGAAGTTCGTGTGTTCGTTCAAAACGAACCCCAATTGCTGCGATGCAGCATCCGCGACGTTCACACCGACTAATTTGCTGCTGTCCGAATCAACAACAATGCGTTCCGTCGAACGCCAGCCTCGTCGGCGGTGAGACCGTCAGAACGAAGTGGGGCTAGATAACGTGTCGCTCCTTCCGGTGCCCGAACCTTCCACCCTCGGCTTGATTGGCCTCGGACTTCTGGGTCTCGGTGCGATGGCGCGGCGGCGGCGGGACGCGCACATGCTGGCCTCGGTCATCATTTTCGAGCTGCCATAGGGGGAGATCGGTCTCAGCGCGGCGTCTTCAGTGACTGGATTGCTGACTGGAGTTCCGTAAACTGCCGCACTCGACGAGAATATGAAATTACGAATATCGTTGGGCAGTGCCGCCTGAATCAGTGCGTGGCTTTTCACGGATAGCGGTCTCTTAAGCCAGACCCTGTTTGGGTACAAAACCGACAAGTCCTGGTCAATCATCGCCTCATTACCGCTTCCACGTGAAGAAGGCGGATAAGGCGTAGTTCCAAACTGCACCGACCAGCGCACCAGCTAGACCCGCCAGCCACGATACCGGCTTTTCGGCATAGGCGAAGGTGGCGATGCCAACATTGGCAACCGCTCCGACAGAGCAGACGATATAAAGGACACTAGACCTCGCACCCAGCCCCATCCCCGGAGCCGTCGGTCGCGATAGGTAATCAGATTATTCAGCGTGAAGTTGGAAGTCATCGACGTGAGAACGGCGATGGCTTGGGAAGGGGTAAATGCAAGCCCGCCATACAAGGCAACTGCTAGAACTGTCATGTGAACGAGCAGACCGAGGGCGCCGATCACTCCGAAAAGTAATAAGCGCGCTGGGATGAATCGGCGAACATCTTGTCGGCCAGCAACATGCCGTATTCTCCAGGCCACCATGGTGTCGAGCTTGCTCGTCACCGCGAGTGCGCGACGGAATTGATACTGGCACCTCGGCAAAGCGCAACGGTCGTGGCGCCGAAGCGAACAGGTCGAGAAGAATTTTGAATCCCTGCTGGGGATAGGTTTCGCACGACTTCCTCGAACGTCTGCCGTCGCATTAGGAAGAAGCCGACTCATCGGGTCCTTAAGGTCCGGCCTTAACCACCAGTCTCGCTGTTTCGGCCGGCGAAGCTGCTGATGAGTTGGCGCCTCTTGTCCCAGTCCTCTGCCACGCCACCTCCGTCGACATAGCGGCTGCCGACGACGACATCGAGCTCATGTTCCTTCAGTGTTTCAAGCATCTGAGGCAGAATCGCCTCGTCGTGTTGCATGTCAGCATCGATCACCGCGAAATACGGCGCGGATGATGACAGCACGCCTTCGACGCAAGCGCCGACAATCCACGCTCGGCCAATTCGGTGTATGACGCGGACATGCGGGCTTGTTGTGCGATTTCACGCAGCAGATCCGCTGTTCCGTCGGGAGAATCGTCATCGACGAAAATGGCTTCCCAGCTCAGACTTCCGAGAGCAACTGCGAGGCGATCGAGCAAGGGGTCGATGTTATCGCGTTCGTTGAAGGTAGGTACGACCACCGTTAGCTCAACGCCGCTGATTGCGTCGGCGGCTCTACCTGCTGAAAAGGTTTGGAATCCATTGTGTTGAATGCTCCATACACAAAATCACAAGTTAGAAACCTGGTACTCAAGCTACCGCATCGATCCGTCCCAGATGGCCAATGACCAAAGGACTGGCCCCTTGGCAAGCGTGGGGAGCCGTGACAACGGAGTTCCGGCGCGTGCGCCTTTTGCGTGGTGTTGCCCTTTTACCACGCGCGGGTTCGCATCACTGCAGCCCTTCACCGTAGCGACATTTAGCGCCAGCCAGGTTGCCTTCGAATTTGATGTCGGCACGGTCCCTGGGGCGCCCGCTCAATCGTAGCCCTGGCCGTCGGTGACCTCGGCCTGCAGCAGGTCGGTCCTTCCTGTCGCCGCCAGCACTCGCTCACCTCGCCGTTGGTGAAGGATGTTCAGACCGTCCTGTGCTCGATGGATGGTGGACGCCCTCAGCTTCTTGGATGCGGGCTGTTTGCGGCGGCGAGTGACTAAAGCACGAGGGCGTTCCCTAATTTGGACTGATTGCTCCAGCAGACGGAACACCCCGGCGCTTATGATCAGAGCGAGGACAACAACCGCCAATAGGGGCATACCTGCTGCCGCCGTGATTAATGCACACACCCATGCAACGACTACCGCGTACCGGCCCTAAGCAAGATATCGTGCTTAACTATCGCATCCTCTGACGACGCTTTGGGCCATGTCTTCACCACCTTAACGCCTGGTTCGCAGCTCCATAACGGTGACCTGTGCGTGACACCATCGAGCTTTTCGAAAGTGAAAAGGGCCTCGCCGTGGCCATAACACGAACTCCACCTCCGGTGACCATTGTGGTTCCCGATCTACGGTCACCTGCCCACACTGACGGCATGTGTCGAGTCACTCAAGCAGAACGTGGATCTCAAGAGGAACCGCGTACTGCTGGTCAACGACTGCGGCCCGGATGCCGACGTCATCGAGGCAAGCCTGCTTGGTCAGATCGAGGGCTGGAGGTCAATTCGGTACGAGAGGAATGAACGGAACCTCGGATTGGTTGGCACATCCAATCGTGCCGTCACAGAGCTAGATACGACCGACAACGACATCCTGCTGCTCAATAGCGATACAGTGACGACTCCCGGGTTTCTGGAGGAACTGTCGGCCGTGCTTCACCTGTCCCCGCTCCACGGCATCGTGTGCGCACGGAGCAACAATGCATGGATCGCGAGTTTTCCCTTCACGCTGCGGGATCCATCAACCGGTTCTGGATTCGCCAGGGCCGCGGAGGTTCACTCCGCGCTGTCCGGCACCGTTCGCCGCTATAGCATCTCACCTGTGGCACACGGATTCTGCTTCCTCATTCGCCGAGAACTGATTACGCAGCACGGGCTTTTCGACGACATTTTTGCGCCGGGTTACTCCGAGGAGTTCGACTTCTGCCTGCGCATGAACGATTTTGGGTACTCATCGATCTTCGCCAACCGCGCGATGGTGTTCCACGATGGCTCTCGTAGTTTCGCGGGAATAAGGGATTCTTTGTTGTTCGGCGCACCAGACGATCTTCGTGCAACGCTATCCGTTCTATCAGAGAGCTATCGAGGCATACCTGTTTGTCGACCGCGATCCTGTCGACGTGTTTGCTGACGCACTCGTACCAGCGGATGAGGTTCGGCGGGTGCTCCTCGACATCGATGCAATCCCGGACGCCGGGTTACCGAACAACACGCGAGCAGTGCTCGCGGCGTTACAGAAGGCATCGGATCCGAAACGTCTCGTGGCGAGCGTGTCGATTCCGGACGATCAGCGTGACGTTATTGCGGCCCAGTATCCCGCGTTGCACGTGATCCATCATTCACGGCTGGACCGAGTGTGGGACGTGGCGGTCGCCTCGGGCGACACGGTGTCGCGGACCCAGCTCATCCGTCTCAATCGGGTCAGCCCCCGCTGGGTTTTCACCAGTACCGGCATCGGCGGCGTGCGCACATGGCGCGAGCGCGCTGCCAATTCATCGAGCAAGGCACTTATGCAGGATGCCATCGGGCACGCCGATGGGATCATCGCGCTGCGCACCGGCGTGATCGCCGAGCTTAAGTCATTCGCCGGCAGCGCCATCGTGCCTCTTCCTGCTGGTGGCATCGTGGAACTCGACTGCATCGATGCCGACGGCATCGTGCAGAAGATCGTCGAGCAGTATGGACGGTCGACCATCGACATCGAACGCCTGCGCGCGCGATGGGACTACTTCGCCCGGCTTCGCTGCTACGAGCGCGAAACGTTCATCCGTCGTCTCATTCGACGGGCCGAGTATGCAGCCCCGCGTCCGGTGCGCTATGCGAAGGGCGTGGTGCGCAAGCTTCGCGGTTTGTAATTAGGCCTCAAGTTCTCCGCGCCGTGAGGCATTCTTTTCAAGGACGGTCGGCGTTTTGCGAGCGTCGTGTTTCAAACCATTTCGACGAAATTGTTTCCCGTTATGTCTCGCTGCGGTGGACCCGGATGAGGAACAACTCGCTGACATTCGCTAAGGGCCGCGAGAGATTTTGGTGGGAAAGCGCATGCCGCGGCGATGGACGCGCCACGAGTCAAGACCTTGTGGATTTAGCCAGTAGTTTCATAGGTTTGAATGGGGTAGTAACACACAGCAATGGTGGCGAACCTGATCCATGAAACTCGATATCTGTCCATTGCCGCTTGACGGCATCAAACTGATTCGATCGACCGCGGATTTCGGACGCTCGCGGTTATTTTGCCGAAACCTACGTGCGACGGGATTTTGTCGCCGCGGGCATCGAGCACGAATTCATCCAGGACAACCAGTCGAGGTCATATGCCGCCGGAACCGTCCGCGGCCTGCACTTCCAGGTGCCGCCGTTCGCTCAAACCAAGCTCGTTCGGGTGTTGCGGGGACGAATCCTCGACGTGGTCGTCGATCTGCGACGCTCGTCCCCGACCTACGGCAAGCATCTGACGATCGAGTTGAGCGAGGCGACAGGAGATCAGCTCCTGGTCCCGGCGGGATTTGCTCACGGCTTCTGCACGCTGGAGCCCGACAGCATAGTCTTCTATAAAGTCGACAAGGTCTATTCCGCAGATCACGACCGCGGCGTTCACTGGGCGGATGCGAGCTTGGGCATCGAGTGGCCGATCGCAGCGGCCGAGGCGGTCGTTTCGGAAAGGGACCGGGGTTTGCCGCCGTTCCGCGATCTCCCGGCCTATTTTGACTGAGTAGGGATGGCTCATGCGCGTGCTGGTCACCGGAGGGGCAGGGTTCATCGGGTCCGCGGCGTGCCGGCGGCTGATCGCAGACGGCGTCTCGGTGGTCAATGCTGACAAGCTGACCTACGCCGCGAATCCAAAATCGCTCGCCGTAATCGCGCACCATCCGCGCTATGCATTCGAGCGCGCGGATATCTGCGATCGCGCTACAATGGATCGGATTTTCGGTCAATACCAGCCCGATGCGGTGCTGCATCTCGCTGCCGAAAGCCACGTCGATCGCTCGATCACGGACGCTGCTGCATTCATTCAAACAAATGTCGTCGGTACCTATCAGCTTCTCGAAGCGGCGCGACAATATTGGCAGGTATTGTCCCCGGACCGCCGCGCAGGGTTTCGGTTCGTTCATGTCTCGACCGACGAAGTCTTCGGCTCACTGGGCCCGGAGGGCCGTTTCCAAGAGGATACCTCGTATCAACCGAGCTCGCCCTATTCGGCCAGCAAGGCGGGATCCGACCATCTGGCAAACGCCTGGTACAAGACCTATGGACTGCCGGTGATCGTCTGCAATAGCTCCAACAATTACGGCCCGTATCAGTTTCCCGAAAAGCTCATTCCGTTGGCCATCCTCAACGCTTTCGATGGAATACCGGTGCCGGTCTATGGCGACGGATCGAATGTCCGCGATTGGCTCTACGTCGAGGATTGCGTCGACGGGCTTGTCAAGCTGCTGGAGCGCGGGCGTCCCGGGGAAAGGTACAATTTCGGCGGTGGCGCCGAGCGCTCGAATTTGCAGGTTTCCGAGCTGATCTGCGGCATTCTCGATCGGATCGTCCCGGTCGCGCAGTCGCGAAACTCGCTCATCACCTTCGTCGCCGATCGGCCCGGACACGATTTGCGCTATGCGGTCGATGCCGCCAAGGCACAGCGCGAGCTCGACTGGCAACCTCGCGTGGAGCTCGAGCACGGCCTCGAACAGACGGTACGCTGGTATCTGGAAAATCGGGCATGGTGGGAACCGCTTCGCCAGAACGTCTATCGCGGCGAGCGGCTCGGGCTCGTGGACGCGCAGCGCTGAATGACCGCGAGGCCGATCCTCGTTGCGGGCAGGTCGGGGCAGCTGGCCCGCTGCCTCGTGGAATCGGCGGCACAACGCGGGATCCCACTGGTTGCGATCGGGCGTCCGGAACTCGATGTCGAGGATGCAAGGAGTATCGAGCATGCCGCACGCGCGGTCGAACCAAGCGCGATGGTGAACGCGGCCGCCTACACCGCCGTCGACCGAGCCGAATCCGAGCCCGGAGCGAGCTTTCGCGGTCAATCGCGATGGGGCGGAGCAGCTTCGCTGTGGAAGCGCAAAGGCTGGGCGTGCCATTGATCCAGATTTCCACGGACTACGTGTTCGACGGCCGAAAATCGTCGCCCTACACTGAAGAGGATGCAGCTCTCCCTCTCGGTGTCTATGGCCGTTCGAAGCTCGAAGGCGAAGGGGCCGTCCGTAACGCTTGTCCCGCCGCGCTCGTGCTGCGGACCTCTTGGATGTACAGTTCCTATGGGCACAATTTCGTAAAGACGATGCTGCGGCTTGCCGAAACGCGCGATCATGTTCGCGTCGTCGACGACCAATGGGGTTCGCCGACCTCGGCCAACGATTTGGCAAACGCGATCCTCGATATCCTGGGCCAGTTGGGGGGCGACGGCTTCTCATCTCGAGCGGGCGTCTATCATCTGGCCGCTCAGGGCGAGACGACTTGGCATGGCTTTGCCTCTGCCATCTTTGCCGGCTGGGCCAGGCGCGGGCGCCCGGTGACGAGGCTCGTCCCGATCAGAAGCGCGGAATATCCGGCAGCGGCGCGCCGGCCGGCCAATTCACGGCTCGACTGCGGCAAGATCGAACGTCAATTCGGCATCCGGCTTCCGCCCTGGCAGCGATCGCTCGATGCTTGCCTTGACCGTTTGCTGGCGGAGGCGGAGCTGCAACGATGTTGAAGGGAATCATTCTTGCCGGGGGGCAGCGGCACCCGGCTCTACCCGATTACCCGGGGAGTAAGCAAACAACTGCTTCCGATCTACGACAAACCGATGGTCTATTATCCATTGTCGACACTGATGCTCGCGGGAATTCGTGACATTCTCGTCATCACGACGCCGGAGGATCGCTCGCAATTCGCGCGGCTGCTCGGCGACGGCAGCCAATGGGGCATCCGGCTCTGTTACGCCGAGCAGCCAAAACCCGAAGGGATCGGCCAGGCATTTTCGATCGGAGCGGATTTCATCGGTTCCGACCGCGTTGCGCTGGCGCTGGGCGACAACATCTTCTTCGGACACGGCTTGCCGGAGTTGCTCAAAGCTCGCAGCGGACCGGGAGACGGGAGCGACGATCTTCGCCTATCAGGTGCGCGATCCCGAGCGCTACGGCGTGGTGTCTTTCGACGATGCGCGGAAAAGCGATCCGGATCGAGGAGAAGCCGAAGGATGCCGCGTCGAATTGGGCAATCACGGGCTTGTATTTCTTCGACAACGACGTCGTTCGCTACGCGGCCGAGGTCAAGCCGTCATGGCGCGGCGAGCTGGAGATCACCGACCTGCACAATCGCTATCTTGCCGCCGGCGCGCTCCACGTGGAGAAGATGGGCCGGGGATTTGCCTGGCTCGATACCGGAACATTCGAATCCCTCATCGACGCCGCAAGCTTTGTGCAAACGCTGGAGCAACGCCAAGGCATGAAGATCGCCTGCCCAGAGGAAATTGCCTATCGAATGGGGTTTATCAACCGCGCTCATCTGCTCGAGTTGGCCCAATCCTTGAACAAAAGCGGTTATGGAGACTACCTGCTGAATATCCTGGACTCTCGGTAAGCATAGGAGAGTCCTCTTGGAGAGTTCCTCGAAGGCGCCCGTCAACCTCGTTTGCGATCAGAACAGGTGTCAGCGCGGTCCAGGAGTTCGCTTTGGGCCGCGCAGCAGTTCGCCTAAACGCCGCGGGAAGAACTAACCAGACCAACTACAGAGATCCGGCTCGCGTTGGTCAAGCCGCAGGCGGAAGCGCAACCGTCTCAAGGGTCACTGGCCCACTCTCGATAGTAATCAGGTTATTCAGCGCGAAGTTGAATGTTATCGACGTGAGAACGGCGATCGTTTGCGTAGCTGTAAATGCAAGCCCGACATGCAAGGCAACTGCCAGCGCGGTCATGTGAACGAGCAGCCGAGAGCGCCGATCGCTGCGAAAAGTATTAAGCGCGCTGGGATGAATCGGCCGAACATCTTGTCGGCCAGCAACATGCCGTATTCCCAGGCAACCATGCTGTCGAGCTTGCTCTCCCCGTAAGTGCGCGGACGGAATTGATATGGCAGCTCCGCAAAGCGCAACGGCCGAGGCGCAGAAGCGAACAGGTCGAGGAGAATTTTGAATCCCTGCTGGGATAGGTTGCGAACCGACTTCGTCGAACGCCTGTCGTCGCATAAGGAAGAAGCCACTCATCGGGTCCTTGAGGTCGGCCTTAACCACCAGCCTCGCCGCTCGGCCGGCGACGCTGCTGATGAGTTGGCGCCTCTTGTCCCAGTCCTCAGCCACGCTGCCTCCAACCACATAGCGGCTGCCGGGGATGGAAGTCGCGGCGCGGTAGAGCGTCAATACGTCTCCTGAGCGAACGATGACCAGCTCAACCTCCTCCCCGAAGGCAACATCCTTGGGGAGCCGGACGGCCTCGGAATTGCCGCTCCTGAATGTGCGGGTCTTGGTGACAGTCATGGCGTCGTCCATTAAGTGTATACGTGTATATACCAGATTGGCCCTCTTCGCACAAGAGGGACCGGGGCCACCCCTGCCGCCCCGAAGGCCGATGAGTTGGCCACGAGCTGGTGACGAATGAATGATGCCTTTATGAGCGGCTCTGCCGCGCATAAGCGACTCCGCTGCTAGGCGTTCCGTGACCACGGCTTTCGCTCATCGCCTCGACGCCTCCCGCGCGAGAAAGGCGGCCCAGGGTCCGGCTCAGGCCAGCGGGGCCCTCCCGTAAGCGCGGCCGAAAAAGCTGACCGGACCGCGACTTATAAATGTGGTTCGAGGCTTATAAATGTGGTTCGAGACCCGTTAAGCTGCCGGCGGAAGTGCAATCGCCTCAACCATCACCGGCTCGCTCTCGCGCTGCTCCGCTGGTCCTGAAGAAGAAGCAGCATCTGCAGTGTCTTCGTGAAGGCATTCATCAGCATTGCCTCGTGCCGCGCGAGCTTGCCGAGCGGATCGTTCCCGCATCATTGATGAAAGCCTGGCCGAAGGACGCCTTCCGGTGGGACTCCACGTGGACTTCCTCTTCCGCGGGTGCATTCTCAGGCCGCGCGACCCTCTCGTAATAGACGCGCTCGCAGGCGTACCGGAGACGGCGCGGCAGGGAAACCGGGCGAGAAGCGGCCGACGCGGGGTCGAATTGCATCCAGGCCCCGTTTTCCCAGTCCGCGCGGCTGCGGATGATCGTCGCGTAGGCGCTGGCGGCGCGGAACTCCTTCTCGTACTTGACGTAGTGCCCGACCGCCGGCTCATAGCGGCCCGGGGACCATGGTATGGGAGGGGCTCGTCGCGCACCGACCGAGCGAGGTACATCACGTAGGGGAACAGCTTCACTTTGTGAAGAAGTCCTTTGCGGCTGAGGTGGTGCGCCAGAAATTGTTCGCTGTTCCACGTTGGTTGATGTTTCATCTCCTCGTAGAGTTGGATCGGGCGCAGCAAGATGTCCTCGATGACGTTCAGGCAGTTCACCACATCGGCCCGAGACACGACGAGGTGCCGATCGTTGACGCCGCCGTAGTGCTCGCCGTCGGGAATCCAAATCGCGTCGCGGTCGAGGACGGACAGCGGCGGGTGCGGGCAGAGCCAGACGAAGTCCGACCGCGTAATCACGAAGCGGTCGTAGCGGTCGAGGACGTCGTCCTGTTGCAGGCCGTGTAGCAGGAGCCAGCGGCAGAAGATCTGGATCGAAGCAGCGGCTCGGCTGCGGGTCCGGCGACCGGATTCCTCCTTGCCAGATGCCCTTGATTTGCAACATCGACCGCCAGTCGGGCGCAGGGACGTTGTGCTGCTGACACAGCCAGCGCTGGGCCAGGTCGAAACCTTCGCCGTAGTCGCTGAAATCGGGGGCGGTCCAGCGGTACTTGGCATGCGAACCGACTTTTCCGCTTGGACGTCCTCCTCCTCGGTCTGCAACTCGCGATAGATGCATCTCAAATCCATGTCGCGAGAGTCTTGGTAGTGATTGGCCGTGCTACGGATCGCATCGCGGCTTCAAAGAATGGCACACGGCGGAGACGCCAAAGTGATGTCCAGCGAGCCGCTCGACGAGCTCGCATTTCCGTCACCGACTGCGGATCATTTTCAGCCTTCAGCTCCGCGCGTAGTTGGTCAAAATCATCGGCGTTCTCACCGACAATGATGAGCATCTTTGCCGTTAGGCCGTGCTTGCGTGAGTTAAGGCGCGACCGAGCCTTGCCGGCTTGGCTCCGAGGGCCGGTGCTCTTAGTTGCGTTTGCCCGATTGGCGTGCAGCTGCTTGTTCGACGTCATTAATCTTAACTCCCACCACTCTGTTGGTGAGGACCACTATTATAATTCCGGTTGATAATCAATATATAGTGTTCATTCTGTTCCAGTTCGCTAGCAGCGCTGCTAGTACAGTCTATGGTTGTAGAAATGGTTTTAGAACCCAATTGCTGCAAGGCGGCATCCGCAACAGGGCTCACCTCTAGCGCGACCGCAAAGCTGCTCCGGCTAACTGTGCCACCGTCTAAGAGAGAGGAAGCCCTCCCAGTGTGGGAATAGCGCAACAGCTCACTAACAAATCGTGCCGACTGGCCAACACAAATCAAAAATCGCAGTACTTATTTGCGTTAACTTCCCTTGTCCATCCTTACATTCCTTCCGGAACATTTTTGTCTACTGTGGCCGCTCTGCACTATCGGGGACAGGCAGGGTTTTGGCACGATACGACAATTGGGGAAGGGGCATGTTCGTTTTGCGTAAGGTCGAATTACCCCGTGCACTACCACCGGCGTTCTTCGGACGCGGTCGTATGGACGGGCGCTCGCCTTCTTCAGCAGCAGCCTCTGTGCCTTCGCGCAGCAGCGTCACTGCGTTCATCAACGACAACTGGGGGAAAGGGCATGCGTGTTTTGCGTAGGGTCAAGTTACGCCTTGCATTGCCACCGGCGGTATTGACGCATGCTCATGGGGCGCGGTCGATTGGGGCGGCGCTCGCCTGCATCCTCTTTGCGTCTGCGCCAGCCTTCGCGCAAACCCAGGTGATAGATTCCGAACAGACTAACAACGCCCCGTTCGAAAATATAGAGACCATTATTTTTCAGCAATCTAATGCCGAACTTGATGCCAACAAAAATTTCGGCCAATTATTTGGGCCCCCTGACTTATTTAGCCAATCAGCGCTGATTACCCAAAGCAACAGCGTCGTGTCTACCATTGCGATCAACAACGGGGGTGGCGTCGTTGTTGATCAGTTAATTACTGGCTCTCAGAGAAATGGCGAAAACCTCACAAACCTCAACGACTCTGGCCCGGCCGTCGGAGTCTACGTCGGAGCCACAGGCAGCTTTACGCAATCCGCCGAGGTAAACCAGAGCAACGCGATCGCCAGCAACGTTGCCGTCGAAAATAGCGGCCAGAGTACCGGTATTTTCGCTGCGATCACTAACGCCGGCATTACCCAAAATAACCGCAGCGTGACTTCAACCGACAACTTCGGTGTCGTAACCACCTCCAATAGCTTTACGCAATCCGCTAAGACAACTCAGAGCAACAACATTACCAGCAGCATCGCTGTGAAAAACAGCGGCCACGTTGAGGCTCCCGACACTGGTAGCGCCACCGACGCCGGTATCGCCGCCACGATCGTTAATGTCGGCATCACCCAAAACAACGGCAACGAGATTATAACCAATAACAGCGGCGCCGTCACAGCAGCTAGCTTCACGCAATTGGCGGCGGTAACCCAGAGCAACGAGATCACCAGCAGCATCGCCGTCGAAAATAGCGGTCACGTTAAGGGCGACGACATTGGTATCGCAGCTACCATCATTAACGGCAACATCACCCAAGCAAACGACAGCGGGATTGAGAACAACAGCACCGGCGTCGTCACCGCCCCACTCAGCAACGCCCTGCAGTCCATCCAGTTGAACCAGCTCAACAAGGTCGACGGCAGCATCGTCATCACTAACAGCGGAGTAGTCGAGGGTGGGAATGTTGGCATCCTCGCCGCCTATGATACGGTAGGAACCAACCTCCAACCAAATACGACCCTCAACAAAAACTTTAACGTCTCCGGTATTCCGCAGTCGATAGTATCTACTCAAGATAACATCTTTGGCACAAACGACACGATCTCTATTAGCAATAGCGGCAAGGTCTTCGGTGGTCCTAATAGCGGCGGTGTCTTCGGCGGAAACTTTGGTATCTTAGCCGTCGGACCCCTAGTGGACGTTACTAACACCGGATTGGTGCATGCCTTTGCCCAAGGTGCCGACGCCTCTGCGACGGGTATAGGGGTGATCGCAGCCGCGACGACCATCACGAATCGTGGCGGGACGATCTGGGCTGGCATTTCGACCAATGGCGGTTCCACCATCCAGCGTGGTCTTGCGATCGATACTGTCAATAGTGCCGGACTGGTCCAGCTGCAAGGGACCGGTCACATCTACGGTGATATCAATCTTGCGAGTGGCAATACGATCGAGGTAACCGAGGGAAAGACCTTTTTCGAAGGCACCATAAACGGGGCGGACGGGAACCTTGATATTTCTAATGGCGGCAAGCTCGTGCTTTGCCAGGAGGGTTGGACCGCCGCGTGCGACCCAAACGGTTGGAGCGGTGCCAACTGGGATCCGCAGCAGGGGGTTGGTGGACCGTCTTCCGTCTTCATCGACACCTTCACGGTTAAGACGGACGGCACCATCGTCTATCAGCTGACGCCTGACGTTAATACCCATCCGCAGGTGAACGCGGTCGTCGCTAATGTTAACGGAACGCTGGTTGCGCAATATCTGCCTGGTTTCTACGGCAATTCGTTCCACTACGACGACTTAGTAGTTGCTCCCAATAACCTCAATACCGATGGTCTGGTGGTGAAGGACAACTCGCTCCTTCTGAACACCACTCAATCTCCTCCGGACGGAAGTACTCTCGGCCTCGACGTCACCAGAACCAAGTTCAATGCCGTTGGTGGCTTGTCGAAGAACGAGAATGCGGCAGCAAGTGGGCTCGAGCATATCTATTCCAAGCTGCCTGGCATTACTGTGAACCCAGCCTCGACCAACGCCTTCGATCAGATGGTTGCGAGACTGTTTACCATCGACAACAAGGCGACATTTGCCGCGGTGTTGAATCAGCTGAGCGGGGCGCAATATGCCCAGCAGCTTCAGTCAGTGCTGTGGTCGCTTCGGCCGCTCGATAAGTCGGTCACCGATCGCATGAATTGCGGCTTAAACCAACCAAACGTTCCGGTGGCGCAAGGGTACGGCTATCAGCCATATGGTTGCTTCAGGCCAGGGCAGTTCCAGACTTGGGCCCGGGTGTGGGGCGGCTGGAACCACAATGACGGCGACGTCAATGCTCCTGGCTACGACGAGCAGCAGTGGGCGATCTGGGGCGGTGGAGATTACGCTCTTGCCGATACCTTCATGATCGGGTTCGCTGGTGGGTTCTTCCGCTCCAACATGGACTTCAACAACTTTGGTGGAGTGCCAGGCGGCAAGATCGAATATGACGGCGGCCAGATCGCTGGTTACGCGGCGTGGGATACTACCATTTGGTATAACCGCGCCATCGTGAGCGGCGGTTGGTATAGCGGCGAGAGCAATCGGAACTTCGCCCTGCAAAGCTCACCGGTTGATCCGAGCGGCAGTCCTGATAGCAACGCGGTATCATTCTACGACGAGCTTGGTCGCAGGTTCGGCGTCTGGACAGGCGTGACGCTCACTCCGTTTGCTGGCGTCACGGTGTCTCACGCCGAACTCGATGGCTTCACCGAGAACGACCACAACAGTGGCGCGGCACTCAAAGTCGCCGGTAGTGACGGAGACTCGGTGGCCTCGCTCCTTGGCTTGCGCTTCAGCGGCGAGTGGTGGGGTGTCTTTAAGCCACAGGTGGCCTTGGCCTGGGAGCACGAATTTGATGACACCTTCCAGACTATCAACGCATCCTTCGCCGGCGCGCCATCTGGCTCCAACTTCAAGGTGCGCGGAACCGACCTTGGCGAGGACACCTTTGTGGTCGACGCCGGTGCCTCATACGCGCTCGGTCTCAACAACGACCTCTCGTTCCGCTACGTTGGTCGGTTCCTCGAGAACTACGATGCTCAGTCCGTGATGGGACGCTGGACCTATAAATGGGGTGGCGCTCCCGTTGCAGCGCCTCCGCCAGTATATACGCCCTTGAAGTAGCCCGGCGCCGCTAAGCAAGGTTAAGCAAAATCGCCATAGAGCCCGTCGTCGATGAGGGTCAGCAGGTCGTCGACGCGCCGGCGGTCAGACGGGATCGCGATGCGCCTATGGCACCGCAATGGGGTTCTCGGACATGCGCGATAGGACATGTCTCACGCATGTCATTTAAGTTGTTAACTAAGTTGTTAACCTAAAGTATGATGACCATTTGGGAGGTGGTTCTACGTGATGTAAAGTCAAAACATAAGCCTTTAGGTGAGCTCCCCTGAGGTCGGGCACATCTGGAGGAATCGTGGGAAAGGAGGCTATGTCGGGGGGTGATGGAGATGAGTGATGCGTGCACATTATGCCTCCCGGACGCGCCCCGAAAAGCCCCATATCGTAATCATCGATTCAAAGAAGTTACGACAAGCCGGCATCGTACACTTGCTTGATGCCTGGGCTAGCGCCAACGGACTAACCGTGACCGCTGTCGACGTAGCTAGCCCAATTGAAGCGCGTAAGCCCGCTAGTTGTGCGATGGTCATTCTCAGCGTTGGCAGCGCCTCGGTTGCAGATCCTCAGCAGCAAGCCCTGATCAAATGCACGCGCAAGTCCATGCCGCGCGCACCATTTGTCATATTTTCCGATCGGGAGGAACCCAACGAAGTTTGTGCGGCCTTCGAAGCAGGCGCAGCCGGCTTCATGCCAACCAGCATTGATCCCTCGGTAGCACTCCAAGCCCTGTCCTTTATCAAATGCGGTGGATCCTTCTTTCCCCCCTCCGCTTTGCAGAAGGAAAAGCGACCAGTTGCTGTGCAAGTTGGTGTCGAAGCGACGGCTCGAGCCGATGTCGTAAGGCCGGCTTCGAGGCTCTCAGCCAAGCAGGAGGAGGTGCTTCAACTCTTGCGGCAAGGGCAGTCGAATAAGGTAATCGCGAGTCAGCTAGGCTTGTCGGAGGCCACCGTTAAGGTGCACCTTCGCTGCATTATGCGCAAACTCGGGGTGGTGAACCGAACTCAGGTCGCCATTGCTTCGATGAATCTGAACTGAGCTTTAGGGCAGAGCCGTCCGACTCTAAATCGACAATAGCATCCAGGGCGAGAGCGCGTCGGGCTGCGACATGATGGTCGCCGTAATCTAAGTCGAAACTCGTAAGCAGCCGAGATCAAGATCTGGGCGCGCTTAACTTCAAAGATGAATATTCCACCGTACTTCAAAGATGAATATTCCACCGTACGCTATTTGGATATTAGCCTGAAGTGTCGTTGATCGACACGTATATCAGACCTAGCCTTAAGCCTGGCTTGAGGCGTTGCCGGGAAGCTGGCAGCGCCTTGTTGGCCAAGCATGCTTTGCGTAGCAATACGCAAGCCCAAAAGGGAGTGACAAACAATGCGTGAATTGACTGATAGGGAACTGGATGCAGTCTGCGGCGGTAGCTTCAGCTTTAGCGTAGGTACCCAAAGCATCACCAACTCGCAGTCCAATTCTTCCAGCGTGTCGCAATCCAGTAGTGGCAACACCGCATGGTGGGGTAAGGCCGGCAACAACGTCGCGTACGTTAGCCAGTCAAACTCCGCAAACAACCAAAACATCGTGTCAATTTCAATCTAGTTTGATATCGCACACTCCTCCGCTCCGGCGGAGGAGTGTGTCCTTTCTTGGCTGGGTTGTTCGGCATACAGTCATCCAAGGACTGCGCGATGGCGAGCAACCAACGAGTGCAATCGACAAGACGTGTCGGCGCTTCAGGACTCCGTCGAGGTGTTGGACTTCGCAAATGCCGCGGGCCAAGAGCATAGGTGACGAAAGAGCTCCTGCGCCAATGGCAAACCCAGTATCTAGTCCTATTCTCCGCGCCGTGCGGAGAAGAAAGATTTCACCACCTCAACCAGCAGTGGAGGATCCTTCCAGCAGCTCACCGACTTCGCTGTTTCGACACGAAGTCGTTGACTTTCAAGAAATCGAGCGACAATTCGGCCGAGCAATTTTACTTCAACCGATTTCACTAAAAGTAATCACTTGGTTCCTTGCGAGCTTTGTAGCACTTATGCTCGCACTAGTGTTCATTGGTCAGTATTCCCGCAAGGCCACTGTGAGTGGCTATCTCATACCAGCGTCTGGAACGGCAAAAATATTCGCGTTGCAACGAGGGACAATAACAAAGGTCCACGTGACCGAGGGTCAGGAAGTTCGAGAACAGCAGCCGCTACTGACGATAGACACGACGCAGATCTCCGGCACAGGCGAGGATGTCAACGCTGCCATTTTAGGCACGCTACTTGGCCAGCGTGAAGAACTTAACAACCAGATAGCGGGGGAAGCACGACGCGAAGCGTCGGAGCGAGACCGGCTTCACACGCCTAACCGAGGGACTCAAGGATCAGATTACTCAGCTCGAAGATCAAATTCCCTTACAGCAGGACAGAATAAAAATCTCGGAGAGCCTAGTTGCATCGATCTCCACATTAGTAGCGAAGGGAGCCGTGACAGACGTCGAATTCAAGCGAAGGAAGGCAGACCTTATCGGTCAAAGGCAAAGCCTCAATTCTTTGAGGCAGGAATTGGCTGCACGGCAGAATCAGCTCACTGACACCCAGTATACTCTTAATCAGCTGCCCATAGTGATTGCGGAGAAGATCCAACTTCTGCGAAACGAACTGTCATCCGTTGAGCAACGAATAGCAGAAATCAACGGCCGGCGGGCCTTTGTCGTCCGAGCGCCAATAAGCGGGCGGGTCTCGGCACTACAAGCCTCGTCTGGAAAGCTAGCGGAACCCAATCAACTCCAACTCGAGATCATTCCGACCAGCACGCTTAAAGCCGAACTGTTGGTCCCCAGTCGTTCAATCGGATTCGTTCGTGTGGGCCAGCCCGTCGGCATTCGCTATGACGCATTTCCATACCAGAACTTCGGCCGATACAAGGGAACGATCACCGAGATTTCGCACAACATTCTCACGCGCTCTGACGTCTCATCTGGGTTCATTACGTTGGAGGAGCCAGTCTACAGAGTGACGGCGGCGCTGGATCGCCAGGATGTCAATGCTTACGGAAAGAATATGCCATTGCAAGCCGGAATGCTCCTCAAGGCGGATGTGATTCTCGACAAACGCTCCCTAATGCAGTGGGTCCTTGACCCACTGCTCAGTATCAAGGGGTAGGAATATGCATTTCGGGCGAGTCCCCGTCGTCATGCAAACGGAAGCTGCCGAGTGCGGCATTGCATGTCTCGCTATGATAGCCGGCTACCACGGCCACCGTATTGATCTTGGCACTCTCCGCCGCCGCCACCCCGTGTCTCTCAAGGGTGTCACTCTCAAAAGCCTAATGAAAGTTGCTAGGGATCTGCACTTCTCCTGCAGAGCTTTGCGATTGGATCTTGAGCATCTCTCCGAATTACAACTGCCGGCGATCCTTCACTGGGACATGGATCACTTTGTTGTGCTTAAGAAGGTGACGCGAAGCCACTTGGTTTTGCATGACCCTGCCTATGGCGTAAAGCGGCTGAGTGTCTCGGAGGCGGGAAAGCATTTGACGGGGATCGCTCTCGAACTTTTTCCTGTCGAGGGCTTTTCAGAGAAAGACGACAGGGCAAGGCTGAAATTTTCAAGCCTTTGGCCCCATATCCGCGGAAGCTCGGCTGCGCTTCTTCAGGTCTTCGTACTGTCCTTAATCCTGAATCTGTTCGTCCTCGTCAGTCCATTCTATCTGCAGTTTGTGATTGACGAGGTCGTGGCGCGCGGTGACGCGGATCTACTGCTTGTTCTTGCCTTGGGTTTTGGTCTCGTGGCCGGACTTCAGGTGGCCGCCACCGCGATCCGATCCCTTATCTTGCTAATTTTGCAAAACGCCATTCATTTGCAAATGGGAGTAAGACTATTCCGACACCTAGTACGTTTACCGGTTTCGTATTTCGAAAAACGTCACATTGGAGACGTGTTGTCGCGTTTCCTCTCGCTTGAGCCGATCCGGAACGTATTAGCTGAAGGATTAATCGTGGGGATGATTGACGGCATCATGGCTGCTGCAACATTGACGATGATGTTTATCTATAGCAAGCAACTTGCAGCGGTTGTGCTTGTGGCGTTTGCTATTTATGTATTGTTGAGGATAGCGCTTTATCGCATGCTCAGAAACCGGGCTCTGAACGCAATTTATGCAAAGGCGAAAGAGGATTCCAACTTTATTGAGACCGTACGGGCTATCCAAAGCATAAAGATATTCAATCGAGAAAGCGAGCGCGAAACCCAGTGGCTCAATCGCTACTCAGACGTTGTTTCTGCGAATGTTCGGCTTGGCCGGGCTCAGGTGACCTTCAAGACGCTTAACGATTTACTTTTTGGCTTTGAAAACGTTTTGGTCGTTTATCTAGCCGCTCGCTTGGCCCTCGGCAACGTGCTGACTATTGGAATGATCTTCGCTTTCATGGCCTACAAAATGCAGTTCGTCGAGAAGGCGGTGCAGTTGGTGGAGAAAGGAATAGATTTTCGTCTCCTTGAACTTCATCTTGAGCGTCTTTCAGACATTGCACTAACTCCCATCGAGGTAGGCCAAGAGCGACCCTTGACCTATGTGCGGCCAATCAAGGGGAGTATTGAGCTTAAAGACGTGTCCTTCCGGTATGCCTCAACTGAGCCTTTCGTGATTGAGAACCTCAATTTGACTGTCGACGCCGGGGAAGCTGTCACGATTGTCGGCCCTTCGGGCTGTGGAAAGACGACCCTGGTAAAGATTATGCTTGGACTCCTCGAGCCTACCAGCGGGGAGGTTCTGATTGATGGTGTTCCCCTTTCTGGCATCGGCATAAGAGCCTATCGCGAACAAATAGCCGCGGTGATGCAGGAAGATGAGCTGCTGTCTGGCACTGTTGCCGACAATATTTGTTTCTTTGATACAGGCTTCGATCAACAGAGGATGTATCAATGCGCGCAGCTAGCCGGGATTCATGATGACTTGATGGCGATGCCAATGACGTACACTAGCTTGGTCGGTGACATGGGAAGTTGCCTTTCAAGTGGTCAAAAGCAGCGAGTGTTGCTTGCACGGGCTCTCTATCGTCACCCCAAGATCCTGTTCGTCGACGAGGGCACCGCCCATGTGGATGTGGAAATGGAAGGTAAAATCTACGACAACCTAGGATCTCTCAGCCTTACACTGATCTGTATCGCGCACCGGCCTGGTGCTTTGGCGTATTGCGATAAAGTTTTTAGTTTTAATGGAAGCCACGTCTCCGTGGCTCCTCCTCCACCTTCTGGGCGGATATCTGATTTGCTCAGGCGGGCTTGAACTCCGAACCGCGTTCTTCCAGTCCTCTCCACCGCAAAACCGGCGATCTTTCGGTATAGGGACGCCGGGGCATGGCCTTCGCGGTCAGCACCGTTTTTTTGATATACTCGAGTGTGGTGGAGATGTTGAGCATGGAGCAAGTCTTTGTTACAGGTGCCAATTGGCTACAGGACTCTCAGGTATTTATTTATGCTTTATTTGGTTTTATAAGGGAGTGGCAGTTTCTTATTGCTAGTTTGCTTATCTTATTGTCTGCAGCCATATTTATAAAGGCTGTCAGCCAACAAATAAAGCTACAAGAATTCAAATTCGAAGATAGGCGGCAGCGCCTAGGTCGAGTATACAGAGCGAGTATGCCGGAAGACTTGGATGCAATTTGCGCTTATGCCCTTCGAAGCTCACACGTCGTGAGTGAGGCTGCATTAATCGTTGATGCAAAAGAGGCGGGAACACAAAATTCATCTGCGAAGGGGCGCCAACGTAGATTGAGGTGTCCAATCCTTCCGACCCTTGTCCTTGAAAATTTGAAAGGCTTGGTAGAAAATTTGGATGAGGATGACGCTGAACCGATAGCTGAGTTGGTGGTGTGCTATCATACTCAGCACGCCAGCCTTGCTAGTGCTCTGGAAAACTTCAACCAAGCAAATATAGAAAAGATTTATATTGCCAAATCTTTTAATTTTAACCGAGTGTTCAAAAATACACTAGAGCTATATTTGCGCGCAAAAAGTATCCTCAAATTTGCGAGAAGACGCACCGAAGAAATGCCTGACACGTTTGACGCTGACGACGTGCTAGGCGCGCTAACGGCACTCAACATTGATCATGTGATGTCACCGGAGGCCAGGGAGTACTGTCTTCGGTTATTGTCTGACAAGAAGTTATGAGCCGTCACCCTATTCGGTGTCTGTGATGGTTCCAGATCGGGTTTCTCCCGCGGTCCTCCGCTCGGAGAACCATTTTATTTGGGACTGGTTTTCCTCACGCTGCCGATTTCTTGAGGGGAAGTCCTCGAGAGTGCGCATAGCGCACATGATGCGCGTGCGAGGGCGAGCGTCGGGCGGCGGAAAGAGGAAGTAAATACACTTAATAATTTGTATGCCCGAAGTCGTGCCATTTGGAGGATTTGCAAAACGAACCCAATTGCTGCAAGGCAGCATCCGTGGTCCTGAGCATGTCCGCTATGTTTAGGCCGCGGCGAGGGCAAGTTGCGTTCTGGCCAGGCCCCTCAGATTGACAGCCCGTCGCGCAGTGCACATTCTCCCGCAAAATTCAGAGGGGATGTAACTCATGTGTTGTGCCACGAAATTCAGCGCACGGAAATTCACGATCGCCAGATTTGTGGTGTTCGGCCTTTTAACCTTCAGCACCGCGGCAGTCACCCAAACCCTCCAACCGAAGCAACCACAGCCCGCTCCCGCAGCGGCCCGACCGCTCCGACGCAGCCCGCACCGGGTGAGGCCGCACCGCCGCAGCCCACTTGGATGGTGAACTGCACCAATGTCTCCGGCGGATTTGATTGCCGCGCCAGCCAAACGCTTATTGCCAAGAAGACAGGAGTGCGTGTTCTGACGCTTGTCGTACGCACAACGCCGGATGCCAAGAAGCCGGTCATGCTGATTCAGGTTCCGCTCGGAATCTTCCTGCCAGCGGGTATCACCCTCCAGATCGGCAAGGAGGCGGCGAAGAAACTACCCCTCCAAAGTTGCAGTCAGGAAGGCTGCTTGACGGAATATGCCGTGACCGATGCGGAGATAGCCGTTATGCAGCAGGATGCTGACCTGACGGTCTCGGTGCAAGATCTGAAAAAGGCGCCGGTTACGCTTCAGGTGCCGGGTCTGGGCTTCGCCGCAGCTTATTCGAAGATGAAGTAAGCCCGCTGCAAACACCGACAGAGGGCAAGGCGCGGGAAGCCAGCAATTGACGTCGCAGGGGTAGGTTGCTGGGTTCAAATACGGTAACGATCCCCATCGTGGGCTACAGTGACGGCGTTAGCAAAGAGCATCTTCGCCTCGGCAAGAATGTTGACCGGATTACCGAAGCGCGCAATGTGCGTGCAAGCAAGAGCGCCCGCGCCGGCGCGGGATGCCATCGCGGCGGCCTCTCTGGCAGTGGCATGCAAGGCGCTCAAAGCGCACGCCACAGCTTCCTCGCCATCGAGTTCAGCGCAAAGGGCATCGCAAAGAAAGAGATCAGCGTTCTTGGCACAGGCGATAACCTCGTTGCAAGGTAGGGTGTCGGCGCTGAATGCAACTGATCCCCCGGGTCGAGGAGATCAGAGATCGAACTCAAGTCGCTCCCCACGACGCAGCCAGACCAGCCGAAGTCGAAAGAAAACTTCAGCCCATTCAGTCGCTAGGAACGTGGCGGGTTTGCCCGCACGCGGTCTCGAGCGCTTTTCGGCTTACAGCGTGGTTGGGGGAGGGCTTGCGCCACGAAACAGAAACGCCATTAAGAACCCGGCGGCGAAGCCCCCGATATGGGCCATGTAGGCGACGCCGCCGACATTGGCGGTCTCGTCGGTATAGGCGATCGTGCCTACGCCGCTGATGAGCTGGAACACGATCCACATGCCAAGCACGACCACGGCCGGCATGGCGACGATCTGCCGTCCGAGCAGGACATTCACACGCGACTGCGGGAACATGAGGATGTAGGCGCCGAGCACGCCGGCGATGGCACCCGAGGCGCCGACATTCGGTACCGTCGAATGTGGGGCGAGGGCAAACTGCGCCAGCGTCGCGGCGATTCCCGCAAGTAGGTAGAAGGCGAGGAACTTCGCGTGACCGAGGCGATCCTCGACATTGTCGCCGAAGATCCACAGAAACAGCATGTTGCCGAGGAGATGCAGCCAGCCGCCATGCATGAACATGGCCGTGAAAATGGTGACGACGTTCCCGGCCGGGTCCGCCGCGAATTTGGCCGGGACGAACGCCCAATGCTCGATGGCTTGGTCGCCGGCTGAGAGCTCGAGCAGGAAAACCAGTACGTTCAAAGCGACGAGCGCGTAAGTGACTACCGGAACTGTGCGTTCCTGTGAGTTATCGTCACCAATAGGAAACATGCCGCCTGCCTTCTACGCCGGCCCCGCGAGATCATAGAGGATCTTGAAGGTGCCGCCTATCGCGCGCTGGAAGACGATCCGCCGCACGATCCAGCGCGGAGGTCTCACCCGAATCCGCAAAGCTCGGAACGGGCTTGATCGCCTGGTTCGATTCCCTCGATTTGGCTCTATAATCGAGCGCATGGTCGACGATGAAGCCATTTCGCCGAACATTGCCATTACCTATTGCCGGCTATGCGGCTGGCTGCTGCGCGCCTCGTGGATGGCGCAGGAGCTGCTTACCACTTTCGCCGAGGAGCTTGGCTCGGTCACGCTCGTCCCCGACAATACCGGCGGCATGTTCGAGGTGCGGCTCGACGGCAAGCTGCTCTGGTCGCGCGCCGAGCATGGACGTTTCCCAGACATCAAGGAGTTGAAGCAGCTCGTCCGCGATGAGGTGGCGCCGGAGCGCGAGCTCGGCCACAGCGATGCGAAACCGGCGCAGACCTGAGCGGGAGACCCCCTGGTAGAAGGGGATTTGCTCTCCCACATGTGGGCTCAAGTCGCTGATCCGAAATCAGAAGGAAACCGAAGAGATGGCCGAGCCCGTCGTCGTTACCATTCCCCATAAGCTGACCAAGGAGGAGGCCATTCGCCGCCTGCAGAAAGGCTTTGGCGACGTCCGCTCGACGGTGGGCGAGAAATTCGTGGTGCTCACCGACAGCTGGACCGGTGACCATTTGGACTTCCGCGCGAGCCTGCTCGGCCAGACCACCACCGGAACGGTCGATGTGGGCGATCACAGCGTGCGGCTGGAGATCCAGCTGCCCTGGATGCTGGCCCTGCTCGCCAACAAGGCCAAGGCGATCGTGCAGAAGCAAGGTCAGCTCATGCTCGAGAAACCGAGAAAGACACCCACCACATCCAGCTGAGTTGTCTAGGAAATTTCGACGATCTCGGCTTCCGCCGTGCCGGCTTCGATCACGTCGCCAACCTGCTTGCCCATGAGCGCTTGAGCCACCGGCGACACATAGGAAAGTGTTCCTTGGGACGGGTCAGCCTCGTCCTCGCCCACCAGGCGGTAGGTCTGGCGGCGGCCGTCCTCGCGCAAGATCGTGACGGTCGAGCCGAAATGCACTTCTCCTGCATCTTTCGGCGGTTCCATCACTTGAGCAGTGGCCCGGCGCGAAGTCCAATACCGCAAGTCCCGGTTGGTCTTGGCAAGGATCGCCCGATCGTTCGCCTCCTGCGCAGCGGTATGCTCGCGATGCAGGCGCGCGAGCTCGGCCTCGATCATCTCGAGGCCCTTCGGAGTGACAAGATTGTGGGGCGAAACCGGGCGATCTGGCAGATCGTCATAGACGTCGCCGACCTCCGGCTCCTTGGTGAAGGCCTTGCTCATGGTGCCAATATAACATGGGAGGACCCTAGATTGTGGCACCGATTCCTGGCTTGTCGGCTTCGCGTCGGTATCGACGTCGAGGAGCGTCGCCTCGATCTTCGCCTCCACGGCGAATGCGGCTACAACATAAAGGAGACGTCTCGGAGAGCGCCCGACTGAGCCATGACGTGAGGATTGTCACGCGTCTCGCGCCGTCTCTTCGTCCACCCCGACCAAAACACACCTTGACGAACAGCGTCATCCAGTCGACGTTTTCGGTCCCGCGAGGAGATAGGCTTCACCACCGGCAGGATGCGACGGCAGAACGCAATCGGAGAGCGAGCGTCATGAAATACATTATTGCAGTCATCCAGCCGCACCGTCTCGATGCGGTGCGCGAGGCGCTCAGCGCCATCGGCGTGCAGGGGCTGACCGTCACCGAAGTGCGCGGCTTCGGGCGGCAAAAGGGTCACACCGAGGTCTATCGCGGCGCCGAATACACCATGCAATACGTGCCCAAGGTGAAACTCGAGATCGCCGTCGACGAAGAGCTAGCCGACCGGGTGGTGGAGACCATCGGCGACGCGTCGCGGACCGGCCGTATCGGCGACGGCAAGGTGTTCGTGTTCGACCTCGAAGGGGTTATGCGCGTGCGCACTGGCGAGATGGGGGCCGACGCGCTCTAATTCGGCGGGTTCGTTTTTTTGGAGGGCGCCTCGAATTACAGAAGGACTTCTAGGGCAGCCTCGAGGGGAAATTGCCGTCGGGGAGTTGGTGCGCAATTTCTTCGATCTGCGCGCAACTTCGTTCTGGTCGGAGGTCTTAGCACGCACTCACCCTTTAGTGATTCTGCTCTACTGCCTCTCCTATGCCGATCAGTGGTACGTCAATCTCTTCGGCTTTCTTGAGAAGAGGCAACCGCTCACTGGCTCAACTGCCCGCCAACCTCAGCATCGCCGTCGGATTATTCTTCCTGATCAATGGACTGTGCACGTCATCGTGAAGTGGATCGCCCACGCCCAGCGTTAGCCGGCTCAGCTCCGCCTCGCTGCATCGGCGGCAAAACGCAAATCCTTGACGAGTCGGTCGAACTGCCGCCGCTTGTCGCGCTCCTCCAACAGACGCAGCAGATAAGATGGGTGGACGGTGATCACTGCGCGGCGTTCGCCGGGCAGCTCGATCAGTCGGCCGCGATTGACGTTGATGGCGAGCGCCTTATGCGTCACCGCTCGAGCCGCGGCGCGCCAAGCGCCACCACGACATTCGGCTGCACGATGGCAAGCTCGTTGTCGAGCCACCAGCGGCAGGCGTCGATCTCGCTCGTGTCTGGCTTCTTGTGGATGCGCCGCTTGCCGCGCGGCTCGTTCTTGAAGTGCTTCACGGCATTGGTGATGTAGACCGTACCGCGCTCGATGCCGGCAGTTTCGAGCGCGCGGTCGAGCACTTTTCCGGCAGGACCGACAAAGGGACGCCCGGCGAGGTCCTCGTGGTCGCCCGGCTGCTCGCCCACCAGCATAAGCGCGGCATCCGCCGGTCCCTCGCCGAACACGGTCTGGGTCGCGTTCTTGTAGAGCATGCAGCGCGTGCAGGTGCTCGCCTCCTTGGCAAGCTCTTTCAGCGCGCGCTCAGGATCATTGATGCGCTTTGCCTCGGCAAGGAGAGGGAGCTCAGGATCGTGCCAATTCTGCGCCATCGATGCCGCCTTGCCGGACGATGTCCTTCGCAAGGAACATTCTGGGGGCGCCGGCGTTCCGCGTCCATGCCGGGAATTATCCCCTGACATCCAACCCACTGCCGCGTCTCGCTCTTTTTCCTGTGCTTACAAACGCGCCCGGCGCTCCCCATATGACGCCGGGGTGCGCTCGGCCCGCTAGGATTGCGCGAGTGATGCCGGGGTGCGCTCGGCCCGCTAGGATTGCACGAGGACGTTAGAGCCATGTTGGACGACATGCCGAAGGGTCAAAGCATCAGTCTTGTCGCGGAGCCAGAGGACCAGTTCGGGGCCGTCGCCGTGCCGTCGGGCAAAGAGCTTGCCACGCCCAAGCCGAAGCGGATGCGCCGCGCTCGCCGCGAGAAGGTCGTCAAGGAAAGCGCGCTTGGCGCGCTGCTCAAGCCCATCGGCATTTCGCTCGCGCTCGTGCTTTCGGCCTACGCGCTTTTGTCGCTCGGCACCACGTTCTGGCGGAGCTATCAGCGCCACCTCGATCACACGGCACCGGTCCATGCCGACAATAGCGTCCTCGACATTTTGTTCGGCGCCTCTGATCTGCCGGCGGATCCCGTCAACCTCGTGGTCAAGGACGTTGATGGCACCCTGCACAAAATGGTGGCGAGCAAGTCGGAGACCGATCAATTCGTCAACGACACCATCCTGATGCTCGATGATGAGCGGGCGCGCATCAAGCAGGCCGCTCACGAAGACCTCGACCGCGCCTTTGCCATCGCTTTCCAGGACCGCGAGCAGTCGATCTCGAACTATGCCGACTGGTTCTTCGAGTGGAAGCGCTCCTATGTGGTGCTGAAGGCGTCGCTCACCTCTGCGGTCACTCGCTTCTTCGAGGCCGGCAAATACAAGTCGCTGACCGAGGCGATCGAAGCCGACGTGAAGGACTACTTCCTGCGGAACTACAAGGAGCAGGTGCTGAAGCCTGAGCTGCGCGATCAGACCATCGGCCAAGGCGTCGAGCAGGCAGTGCGCCATGCCCATGACAGCTATCGCCGGGTGATCGCCAATGGCGATATGCGTCTGCAATTGTTCATGGCCAAGCACACAGACCACCTTGAGGACATTCCGGCCTCGACGCCGATGACCAACGTCAAGCTCGATTGGGACGCGCAGAAATGGAAGGCGCCGGTCTATCTCATGGAGGACCGCGCCTTTGACGGCGTGGCCGGGATCGGCGCCGCGGCGGTCGGCGGCACGGTGGGCGCGCTGGCGCTTGGCCCGGCGCTCGATGGCGTGCTCGCCCAGAGCTTTGGGCAGATCTCGCGCCGCTTCGTCACTTCGCTCGGCACGCGGCTTGCCTTCGCCGAACAGGGGGCTGTTGCGGGCACGATGGTGCAGCCCATGGGCGGGCAGGTGATCGGCGCCGCCATCGGCGTCGCCATCGGCGTCATTGCCGATTATCTGAGCAACGCCGCCAACGAGGCCTTCAACCGCGATGAGTTCGTGGCGGCGAACAACCAGGCGCTCGATGCCACTATCGCCACCTGGAAGTCGACGCTTACCGCCAATATCGACACCGCGATCGACAAATGGTTCGACGACGCGCGCGCCAGCGTCGTGCTCACGGCCAAATAGCCTCGGAGCCCGTTTTCCCCATTGACTCAAAGGGGTTCCGCGCTCAGGCGCTGATTTCCGTGGCAATTCCAATTTGCAGCGATATGCTTGGCTCCAAGTAAGGCTTGAGGCCAACGGGAATGGACGACACCGTCAAAAGCATTGCGCGGCCGGCGGCGACCAGGTCGCTGCATGAAGCAGTGCGCAAGGCCCGCGTCGAGGAGGCGTACCGGCTCGACGAGGCGGCGGACCATCGCGACAGCGAGATCGCGCGGCTTGAGCTCCTCAAGGCGGAACTCGAATCGGTGTTCGCGGAGATCCCGACCAATGACGACCGTTTTACTTTGATGCTGGTGCCAAGTCGGCCTGCGCGGCTGTGGATCGACCTCTTCACCTATGTGGCCGTCGAGGATACGAGCGGCGCCTACCTGTTCATCCGCAACAGCGAGAGCGGACGGCGGACGCTGTACAGCACGAATTCGGTCAGCGAGATGGTCGACCGGATCACGAGCTACATGGCGCGCGAGATCGTGCGCCGGGAGCGGCAAGAGGGGGCCCTGCTCGAGCCTTTGACGCGTGAGGAGCAGGCTCCGGCTACGTCTCCTCCATCGCGACTCGGTTTGGGCGTCGTGGTCTCTGCTTTCATCATCGGCCTCTTGACCGGCGCCGCTGGCCTGCTCGCCGCGGCGTGGCTCGCCACGCCTTAGGCCCTCACGACTCCCTCAGGACCCGCCGCTCGCATTCCCAGACATGGATATCGGTATCAGCAACCGCGTGGCCAATCATCTCGCAGTGCCAGCCATTGCCCACCTTGGCGATGCGATATTCGTTGTAGCGCGCCGCGGGAATACGCCCGGACACCGCCTCCGACGCGGAAGGCACGCCGACGACAACCGCCGGACCGGTGGCTGTGTCGAACTCGAACACAGTTTGCTCGTGATTGTGGCCATGCAGCACGAGCTCGGCGCCGGCCTCCTTGAGGACGCTCATCGTCGCAGTCGCATCGCGCAAACCCCGCCGCCAGTTCACCTGTCCGGGAAGGGGAGGGTGATGGATAAGCACCACGCGAAACAGGCCGGCTCGGCCAAGCTCCTCCAAGGCGAGTTTCAAGAAGGCGCGCTGCGCCGAGCCGAGACGGCCTGCCGCGATGAAGGGCATGGTGGGGATAGCGGAGGAAAGCGCCACGAGCGCCACATCGCCGAAACGGCGCACGAAGGGGAAGGCGGTCGGCGGCGTGCGGATCAGCGCTTCTCCGGCCTCATTGGCCTCCATGAAGGGGCGCCAATGGCCGGTTCCGCGCTCCGGATGGAGCCGTACATAGGCGTCGTGGTTGCCTGGGATCGCGGTGACCCGGTCCGGGGGGCCGAGATGGCGGAGCCATTCCGCGGCAAGGACGAATTCCTCCGGCAGCCCGAGATTGACGAGATCGCCGGTCACCGCGATGTGGTCTGGCTGCCGCTCGACGAGGTCGCTTGTGAGCACGTCGAGAATATCCCGGCGATGCACGAGCTTCCGCCCGCGATGCCAATTGACGTAGCCGAGCACGCGCTTGCCGAGGAGGTCGCGCCGGCGGGTGCGCGGCATCGGGCTCAAATGAATGTCTGATAGATGGGCGAGGGTGAACAATGCGGGAGATTACTTTTTGAATGGATAAACGCCCCAGATGTACAGTCCATAGAGCATAAACAGGAAACGAGAACGATCAGCCAGAGATAAGTGAGACGACCTTCAGAAGACGTTGGCGATGAGAACCGGTACCATTGCTTGAAAGAAGGCAGCGGTTCCATCTGCATGCTCCATCGGTCGGTTCCTAGGTTTCGCGATCGGCGAGGCGGGTAGGGTCTGGTTTGCAAATAGCAGGCTCACTTGCTTGAACAGCGGTACGCCTATCTACGCTGTTCAATGCAACTTCGGGTTCAGCTACAGGCACTCCTTGATATTTTTCGCGGCTCTGTTCCCAAAGGCGATTGGCAACTACCAGGGGATCCACATTGCGCTCCTGCCACCACTCGTGCTCCTTACCGGTGCTGTGGATGTTGCGGTGGTGGATGGCGCAAAGCGGGACGGTGAACTCATCGCTGACTTTGAGGCTTAGCCCTTTGGATTGCGCATACCGCAGGTGGTGGGCGTGCGAGGGCGAGCGGCCGCAGATCAGGCAAGGCTGACTGGCAACGAAGCGCAGATGCTCCTTAGAGCGAATTCGCTTCGGCTCACCGAAGGTGAGGACGCTCTTGTCGATCTTGGGGCGCCCCACTTTCGACGGTAGACCCGCTGGAACTACTTCTGGATCGTCTGAGCCATTGGCTCGGCTCGCGGGCTTGACGAGGGCGATCGCGCATTGCTTGAGGTGGCTCACGAGCTGGGGCGCAATGCGTGACTTCGGCAGCTGCTTTTGCTTCAGGCTCCGGTTTAGGGCGCGCACGGTCTCGACATTCTGCTCCCAGATGGCGAATAGGAGCTCAATATCATTGGCTTCGGTCAATGCCTTACGTAAGGCGTCGGCGAACGCGCTTGGCTTGTCGAAGCTTGCGTCTTCGGCACCTGATTCCGAGCGTAAGATCCAAGGTCCTATTGGCGGCGAAGCCTTCTCGGCTTTGGCTCTGCGTACGCCAAGCTGCTCGCGGTCATAAAGGGCAAGACCGAAGGGGTTGCCGAAGGTGGCTAAAGCCCGCTTCGTTGCATCGGTCTCGGCACCTTTAAGGGCAAGCTCGTGAGCTTGCCCCGGGGTAGGGGCCTTGCCTTCCCCGGTTCCTGATCCCTCCCGCACAATTGTGATGTCTCCGGCTCGGACGCTAACGCGGACTCTGGCGGTGTAGGCTGCACCATGATAGGCGCCAGACGGCGCGCTCCACACGCAGTGACTGACTAAAGTCCTCCGATCCCAGGCATCGTAGCCGAAGATGCGGTTGGCTTCGGCGATGACGTGCCACCCCTCGACATAATGCAGATCAAACCCATTGGCGTTGCGGCTCTTGACGTGCTTCGCCTCGAGCTTTGCTCTTAATTGCCTGACTTGGGTATCGCTGAGCGCCATCACTTCGTCCTCACGCTGAGCACTGGTTTAGGATTGCTCATCTCTGCCCCAGGGATCTCGATACCCTGCTTGAGCCCTCCGAGGATCGCTTGGCGATCGAGCTTCGGCGGCTGCCGCAGCCAGTAAGCTTGTGGGATCCTATCTTCAGCGATGACCACCAGAGCGGGAGAGCCTGCTCGCGCTGATGCCGTAAAGTCTGGCTGCTCGAGCTTGCCCAGTCCCACCTGGGTCATGGCCTCAAGCGCCAGCTGCCGCTTCTTTGAGGCTCTAAGCTCAAACCGCGAGAGCCGCTCCCTCATGTCGTCGAGGCGAAAACGAAGGCCCGAATGCAGTGCTTCATCCACTAGCGCCGAGCGGATCACCGTGGCTATCATCTCGTGGAGGTCGGTGATTCCTTCGAGAGTGTCGAGGAGCGTTTCCTCATCAGCGGCCGGAAAGTGCGCCTCAAGTCGGCTCTTAAGTTCCTGATACGTCAGGCTTTCTACTTTAAGGTTTGTGATATGCATCATTATAAATACCTGTGGTATCTCATAAGATATAAATCGTATCATTATCGATGCCGTCCGTCAATCCAATGATTACGCCCGCCCAGGTGAAGGCGGCGCGAGCCTTACTCGGTTTGAGCCAGAGTCAGCTTGCCGAAATGACGGGACTAGGAATTGCAACAATCAAGCGTCTGGAGGTCTCGACTGAGCTTCGGGGCGCCGCGACAACGCTCTGGAAAGTGCAGACCGCGTTGGAAGAAGCCGGTGTTGAGTTTCTACCCGCGAGCCACGAAAGCGGCCCCGGAGTTCGTCTCAAGGTGAGCGGACGCTCCCCGAAAAGCAGTCGGGGGTGAATGCAGCGAGGTTCGTTTCATCAACTTCATTCCGGATGGAAGGGGAGTGGACTGTGAGTACGACTTGACGGATTGCAAAACGAACCCAATTGCTGCGATGCAAAATCAGCTCGTAAGAACTCGAGATCGAGGCGCTGCGTCCGAGCTTAATGGCAGGCGGGATAAGAGGCAGCCTCAGAAGGTCAGTATCGGGGGCAAGGTTGAAGCCCTCGCAAACGACTGGGCGGCTTCCGATGAGAGGCTTAGGAACAGTGCTGCGCCCGTTCTGGCGGTTACGCAAAGGGCTCACGCTCGGCGCGCAAGGCGTGGTCATCGACGGCAATGACCGGGTGCTTCTCGTGCGCCACAGCTATCGGCCGGGCTGGTTCTTCCCAGGCGGTGGCGTCGAATGGAACGAGACGATCGAAATGGCGCTCGCCAGAGAACTCGAGGAGGAGGTCGGCGTGAGTCTCAGCGAGCCTGCCCAACTACATGGAATCTTTGGCAATTTCGCGAGCTTTCCAGGCGACCACATCGCCCTCTTCGTGGTTCGTCATTGGCGGCGCAATGGCGACTACCGCGAGCCCAGCGAGATCGCCGAGACCGGAATGTTCGGAGCGCGCGAGATGCCGGACGAGACCGACGCAGGCACGCGGACGCGGCTCAGGGAAATCTTCGATGGGGCGCCGATCAGCGCACGCTGGTGATGCGATCACGGATTGGTGGCCAGGCGCTTAGCGATCTTGGCCACGTGGTGACCCTGGAAGCTCGCGAGGTTGAGCTCCTTCTGCGAGGGCATGCGCGAGCCGTCGGGTGCGGCGATGGTGCCTGCGCCGTAGGGCGAGCCGCCCTTCAATTCGCTTACGTCGGCGAGATCGGGCGCGGAGTAGGGGAGTCCGACCACGATCATGCCGTGATGCAGCAGCGTCGAATGGAAAGAGGCGATGGTGGTCTCGTTGCCTCCGCCGGTCGAGGTCGAGGTGAACACGCTGCCGACCTTGCCGATCAGCCCGCCCTCCACCCATAGCGGGCCAGTCTGATCGAGGAAGTTGCGCATCTGCGACGTCATGTTGCCGAAGCGCGTCGGCGTGCCGAAGATGATCGCGTCATAGTTGACAAGTTCTTGCGGGTCGGCGATCGGCGCCGGTTGATCGACCTTCATGCCGGCGTTGCGCATGATCTCTTCGGGCATCAGCTCCGGCACGCGCTTGATGCTCACCTGCACGCCGTCAACGGCGCGCGCACCGTGCGCTTCCGCATAGGCCAGCGTTTCAACGTGACCGTAGGAGCTGTGATACAGAACGAGCAGTCGCGTCGTATTGGCCATGGTTCCTTGCTCCCCGCAATTCGCAAGGGGTACACCGAACTGCCCCACCCCCGTCAATATATTAGTCTAGATGAAAAACAGCGCCGGGCGCGACAACAACCCGCGTGAGCCACGTTCCATATTGAGACAGGTTGGGAGCCGCTGGACCCGGAAACGCGCTCGTGATATGGCAGCGCCGCCATGTGGCCAGGAATCCAGAGAGTCACGATTTCGCGACGACGAGGGCGCGCGCTCTTCGCACTGCCGCTTGCCCCTCGCCGCTGACGCCTCGCTTACCCTCATTTTCTAGGTAGCGTCCGGTGCCGCCTTGCGGCTGAGGGGCCAATCCTCCATCAGCCGTTTCGGGATACGCTTCCATGACCTCTGCAATCTTTCAGATCCAAGACGAAAATGAGAACGACGCGCTGCTGCTTTCCGAGCTTGCGGGCGAGGCCTTCGGGCCGGGCCGCTTCGCCCGTACCGCCTACCGCATCCGGGAGGGCGTCCAGGCGGTGCCGTCGCTGAGCCTCACGGGCCGGCTCGACGGCCGGCTCGTTGGCGGGATCCGCTTCACAGCGGTGACCGTTGGCGCCGAGGGAGGCGCATTGTTGCTCGGGCCGCTTGTGGTGCATCCCGCGCACAAAGGCAAAGGGTATGGCCAGGCGCTCGCCGGCGAAGGGCTCGCCCGTGCCAGGGCGCAAGGTTTTCGCCTCGTCGTGCTCGTGGGCGACATGCCGTATTACGGCCGGTTCGGGTTCGTGCCCGTTGCGCCGGGACAGGTCACGCTGCCGGGGCCGGTCGATCCCAAGCGGCTGCTCGCGCTCGAGCTTGAAGCAGGGGCCCTGGCCGGCGCCGCTGGTCTCGTCACGGCAGTACCGCACCAATAGGCGCCCCACCGAAATCAAGGCTTGGTTTTCGCGAGGCTCTTCAGACCCTCAATGCTGCTCCGCAGATCAGGTTCGAGCGCAAGCGCCTTCTTGTATTCGCCGATGGCTTCGTTGCGCCGCCCCAGCGCTTCCAAAATGTGGGCGCGCGCGCGTGCGCGAGCGGACTTTTCGGATCGAGGGATAGCGCCTGCTCGGCATCAGCAAGGCCTTCGGTCAGCAGCCCTTCTTGTTGTAGAGCTGCGCGCGGCCGTTATACGCCTTGGCAAAACGCGGATCGAGTTCGAGAGCGTGGGTGTACTCGGCGAGGGCGCGATCGTACTCCCCCTTGCTCATATAGACGAAGGCGAGGTTGCCGTAGGCGAAGGCCTGTTTCGGTTCGAGCTCGATGGCGCGGTTGTAGTCGCAAGCGCATCGTCAGCGTCCTTGCTCCGTTGATAGACCACGCAGCGATTGAGATAAACGACCGCGTTGTTTGGTTCGAGCTTGATGGCACGATTGAAATCGGCCAGTGCGCGGTCAAAGTCGTTCATCGGTTGATGAACAACGTCACGATTGGCGTAGATCGGCGCCTGCCCGGAGTTCGAGCTCGACGGCACGATCGAAATCGGCAAGCGCTCGTTCGAGACCGCCCTTCTTGCGGAGGGCCACACCCCGATTGGTGTAGGCGATGGCCTGCTCCTGGCTATCGAACTTGCCCCCCTCAATCAAATTGGTGCAGGCGACGATGGCCTGATCGGGAGGCGCGCTCGTGCAGTCCTTTAAGTCGTCGGCGCTCGCCGTTTGGGCGCCCGACAGCAGCAAGGTAACGGCAAGGACTTCGCGGACCGCCAAAGCTCGTGCCTAATGCCCTTCGCGGAACCAGGTCACCGAGATCATGCCGAGCAGAAGCGCGAGCGCGAGGAACCCGGTGAACAGCGGGAACAGGCGAACGCCCTCTACGTGATAGGCCTCGCGCTTGTGCAAGCCGAGCCAGTCGCCGCCATGCAATACGTGTCCACCGCGCAGCATGACGATGCGGGGCAGGGGTGAGGCGTCGGCCTCAGTGCGCCCGAGCCAGAAGCTGCCGCCGCCGGTCTCGGTGAGCAGCGGCGAAAGGGTCGCGTCGGTCGCCGTCACGGTCGCAAGCTCCTTGGCGTTGGCGTTGCCGACAGTGACGACGCTCGCAAGCTTGCCGGATGAGATGCGGTAGACGCCTTGCTCGCCCGCGGTGATCGATTTCCGCCATAGCCCCGGCTCGACCTTGTCGAGAGTGACGCTCTCCTCCTTGCCGGATGGTGCCGACACCTTCACCGGCTCGACCTCGTCCTTGATGGAGCGGCGCTCCAAGGTGAGGGTCTGGCCTCTGCTCGTCGCCTTGATCGTCTCCTCTTCGAGGTCAGGTTCCTTCATCAGCCAATGCGCCAGGCGGCGCAGGAGGTCGGTGTAGGGACCGCCGCCCTCGTAGCCGCGCGCCCACAGCCAAATGTGATCGGAGAGCAGCAGCGCGACGCGGCCCTCGCCGCGCTGGCCGAGAACCAACAGCGGTTTGCCCTCGGCGCCCTTCATCAGCACCTCGGCGTCGCGAGGGTCGGCGTCGACCACGCGGAACCAGCGCCCCCAACTGGGCTGTTCCCCGCCTGCGCCAGGCAGGTCGCGGGTGACGGGATGTTTCTTGCCGAGCTCGGTCAGCGCAGGCTTGAAGGGCTCCTCCACCACGCGACCTGAGGGCACGGCTGGGAGCACTTCCCCGAGCGGCGTGCGGTAGAGACTCAAAGGCGAGGCGTAATCGTCGCCGGCGGAGACCAGCACGGCGCCGCCGCGCTCGACATAATGGGCAACGTTCTCAAGGTACAGCAAAGGAAGCACGCCGCGCCGTTGGTAGCGGTCGAAGATGATCAGGTCGAACTGATCGAGCTTCTCCTGGAACAGCTCGCGAGTGGGGAAGGCGATCAGCGACAGCTGGTTGATCGGCGTGCCGTCCTGCTTCTCGGGCGGGCGCAGTATGGTGAAGTGCACGAGATCGACCGCAGCGTCGGACTTGAGCATATTGCGCCAGGTGCGCTCGCCGGCATGGGGCTCGCCGGACACGAGCAGCACGCGCAAATTCTCGCGGACGCCTTCCACGGTAAGCACGGCGCGGTTGTTCACAGTGGAGATCTCTCCGGGCGCTGCCTCAGCTTCGATCTCCACGATATTTGGGCCGGAGTGATCGACCTTGACCGGGATTTCGACTTTCTGTCCGACGCGCACGTTCTGGGCGATCGGGCCCTCGCCCTGACGGGTGATGGTGAGTTTGACGGATGGAGCATTGCTCGGCGTGGTCTCGGTGACCTTGACCTCGATCGGCTGCTCGCCTCCCACCAGGCCAAAACGCGGCGCGCGCAGGACCTCGAGGCGGCGGTCGAACTCGCCGGGCTTGCCGGTAATCAGCGCATGCACCGGCGCATCGAAACCGAGCAACGCGGCATTGCCCGGCACGTCATGCACATTGCCATCGGTCAGCATGATCACGCCGGCGAGCCGATCAGGCGGCACGTCGGCCAAGCCCTTGGCGAGATCGGTGAACAGCATGGTTCCGTCGCGGTCACTGTCGCTCGCGGTCGAAGTCGAGTGAATCCAGCGGACGTCGAGATTGGGGAAGACCTTGAGCCTATCCTCGAGCTCCTTGCGCACGGCTTCCGTCCGCGGATCGCGGCCGGCGATGCTTTGGCTTTGGGTGTCGTCGACGACCACGGCAAGAACGTCGTTGAGCGGCTCGCGGTCCTCCTGCTTCAAATGTGGATTGGCGATGGCGAGCAACAGGAGCGCGTAGCTCAAGGCACGCAATACCGCGCCGCGCGGCGCGCGCCACAGCAGCAGCGCAAACAGCAGCACGCCAAAGGCGGCGAGCGCCCACAGCACTGGCCAGGAGACGAATGGGATGAATTCGATCGACCAGCGCATGGCGTTCTACTGACCTAGACGCTCGAGTAGGGCGGGCAAGTGCACCTGATCGGCCTTGTAGTTGCCGGTGAGCGCATACATCACGAGATTGACGCCGGCGCGGAAGGCCATTTCCCGCTGCACCTCGCCGCCCGGCACCGTGGCGTAGAGCGGGCGATTGTGCTCGTCGAGCGCCCAGGCGCTCGCAAGATCGTTCGAGGTGACGACGATCGAGCTCACCCCGTCGGTGCGGCGCGAGCGCTCGGAGCGGTCGGCCTCGCTCTCGGGCTCCGCCTCGACCCAGAGCGTGCCGCCGTCCCAGCGGCCGGGAAAGTCACGTATCAGATAGAAGGACTTGGTGAGCACGTGGTCTTCCGGCACCGGCTCTAGCGGCGGCACGTCGAGCTGGCCGATCAGCCGCGTCAATGCCTTGCTCTGCGTGGGGCTGCCGGGCAAATCGGTTTCCTGATCGCGCGTGTCGAAGATGATGAAGCCGCCTTGCTTCATGAAAGCGTCGACCTTGGCGAGCGTCGCGTCGGACAGGGGCTGCGCGTCATCGCGCACCGGCCAGTACAGAACTGCGAAAAAGGTAAGCTCGTCCTTGTCGATATCGAGGCCCATGGGCTCGGCGGGCTCGAGTGCAGTTCGGGCAGTGAGCACCTTGCTCAAGCCAGCAAGGCCCTGGCGGCTCACCTCGTCGATCTGGGCATCGCCGGTCATCACATAGGCGAGATGGGTCTTGAGCGAGGCCTTCAGGGCGAAATCGTCTGCGCTGGTCGCGCCTTGTTGCGATTCGGCCTTCACTTGCGCCGGCAGTGTGAGTGGCGTCAGGGCCAGTGCCAGCAGCACGGCGGCCGTTGCCGCGCCCCGCCGACGCAAGCTCATGCCGGCGCTCATCATCAACACCGCCAGCACATCGACGACAAAGAGCGCGAGCACCGCGAGATACAGCCAGGACTCAAGCGCTACAGGCTTGCGCATCACGTAGCCGCTCACTTGGCCAGCGCCCTCGATGGGCTTCAGCGGCTTTAGTACGGTCTTGGCCGTCATGACGTTGAAGGCGCGTGTGGCGGAAGACGAGCCGTAATAGCCCGGCGGGTGTTCCGGGCTCGGCTGCGTGGTGTCGATCTGATCTGGCGAAATCGGCGCGGCGCGGGCCGGCGGCGACGTCAATTGGCCGTAACCGTCCAGAGTCTGGATCGGTGGCAAGGCGCTCGCCTGGGCGACATTCGTGCTCGTCGAGGCCTTGGCAGGTTCGGCTGCTCCTTGCGCCTGATCGCCGGAACCAGCGTCGACCTTGCTCGGTCCCATGTTCACCGCGCGGCGGAGCATTTCGACGAACAGTCCAGACAGCGGCAGGTTCGACCAATCAGAATTCGCTGTGACGTGGAAGAGCACGATCCAGCCTTCGCCCTGACGCGACGCGGTGACGAGCGGCGTACCGTCAGCGAGGCGTGCCCACACTTGGGAGTCAGTGGCGACGGTTGGATCGGCGAGCACCTGGCGGTTCACCTTCACGTCGTCAGGTATGGCAAGCCCGCGGAACGGGCTCGACTCCTCGAAGGGCGCGAGCGGCTGTGGTTTGCTCCACGAGAGAGAGCCGCCGAGCGAGCGGCCGCCGCGACGCAAGGCGACGGGGAGCAATTCATCGCCACCCTGCTCGAGGCGTGGGCCGGCGAAGCGGATGAGCACGCCGCCGGCCTTGAGCCAGCGCTCCAGCTCCTCCTCGGTGCCCGGAACCAGCTTGCCGATATCGGCGAGCACGATGGTGGAGACTTTGCCGTCGATCAGCTCATGCACGCCGGTCGAGACATTCCCCCCTGCGGGAGTGACAACGTCGGCATAGGGCGACAGCGCCCGCTGCACATAATAAAGCGGCGAGAGCAGAGGCTGCGCGGCCTCCCTCGATTCACCGGAGATGATACCGACCCGGTGCCATTCCGAGCGCGCATCGAGCAGATAGACGGCGCCGGCGGAGCGTTCGCCGCCGATCTCGATGCGCGCCACCTGGTTGCGGATTTCGAGCGGTAGGTCGAATTGCGCCTTGGTCTCGCGCTCTCCCTTCGGCAGGGTGAAGGAGACTTCGCCGAGCGGCTCGCCGCGGCCGGTCACGGCCTTGATCACGCCTGAGCGCGGACCTTCGGCGTCGCTCGACACCCGCGCGGTGAGACCGCTGCGCTCGCCGGCGCTTTGGTCGAGCGCGAGCGCGGCATCGTCACGCTCAGGGCGGAGCATGGCGACGCTCCCAGAGGAGCCCGCAAGCTTGCTTAATCCCTCGGTGAAGGTTTGACCCTCGCCATACTCGAGACCATCGGACAGCCACACCACGCTAAAGTCGGTTTTGCCGCCAAGCTCACGCTGCAGCGCCTCGGCGAGTGCCTTGCGGTCAGGAGCGTAAGGGTGGGGAACAAGTCCAGCGGCGCGCTCGCGTGCCTGCTCGGCGGAGACCGGTCCGATGAGCGGATCGCCAGGGGCTGACGGCGCCAGCACCACGGTTCGGCCGCCGCGCATGGCGCGGTCGATGGCAGCGTCGATCGCCTCGCGCCGCTCGGGCCAATGAGAGGCGGACGCCCAGCCGTTATCGACCACTAGCAGAAGCGGGCCGCTGCCGGCGAAGCTCTCCCGGTCAGGGTTGAGCACCGGTCGGGCAAGTGCAAGCACGATGAGCGCCGCAAGCAGCATGCGCAGTGCCGTGAGCCACCAGGGGCTGTGGGCAGGAGTCTCCTCCGTCGATTTCAGGTCCTTGAGCAGCCGCGTCGGCGGGAACACCACGTGCTGCGGGCTTGGCGGGGTGAGCCGCAACAGCCACCAGATTGCCGGCAGGGTAGCGAGCCCAAGCAGGATCCAGGGCTGGAGGAAGCCGATGGCGCCGAGCGTCATCATGATTGCGACCTCGCGCCGGCCTCTCCGGCCGCGATTGGCGCAGTCGGACGAAAGCGATAGTCGCGCTCAAGTCCTGCTAGCCGATTGTGGATGGCGAGCACCACCTCCTCGGCCGGACGGTCGGTGTGGTGAACGAGGAAGGACCAGTTCAGGCGCTTGGTTTCCGCGACAAGGGCGTTGCGATGGCTGGTCAGCCGCTCCTGGTAACGTTCGCGCAAACTCTCGGCGCGGCCGGCGATCACTCGGTGGCGGCCTTCACTTGAGGCGAACTCGGTGCGGCCCTCATAGGGAAGCGTCTCCTCGGCGGGATCGAGGATCTGCACGAGATGGCCGCGCACGCCTTGCGCGGCAATGGCCTCGATAGCGGCGGAGGTCTCCTCCACCGGCTCGAGGAAATCGCTGAACAGGAGACACTCGGAGAATTGTCTTAAACGCGCGCGGGGCGGCAGGCTGGTCGCCTTGGCGGCGTCCCCGACCAGGACTTCGGCAACGCGGCGAGATGCATTCCGGCCAGTATACGGCACGCTGCCAAGAACACCGACGCGCTCGCCGCCGCGGGTCAGAAGCTCGGCCAGCGCGAGCGCCAGCACGACCGCGCGGCTCTCTTTGGTGGTCTTCGATAGCCGCGAGCGGAAGCGCATGGAGGCGGAGAGATCGACCCAAAGCCACACCGTATGCGCCGCCTCCCATTCGCGCTCGCGCACGAAGAGATGGTCTGAGCTTGCCGAGCGCCGCCAGTCGATGCCGGCGCGGGAGTCGTTGTAGTCGAAATGCCGGAATTGCCAGAAGGTCTCGCCAGGGCCTGCGCGCCTGCGGCCATGGCTGCCATGGGTGACGGTATGCGCCACCCGTTGCGCCTCGACGAGGAGCGCCGGCATGCGCGCAGCGAGTGCGTGGGCCTCGGGTTCTTCGGCCGGAAATGGATGTAATGCTTTCGCCGCGCGCGTCGCCAAGCTCAGGTCACCCCAGCGGCTCGACGAGCTTCGCCACCAGGTCGCTCATCTGCAGGCCTTCGGCGCGGGCGGCGAAGGTGAGCGCCATGCGGTGCTTGAGCACGGGCTCCGCGAGCTCGATCACATCGTCCACGGAGGGAGCAAGCCTGCCATCGATCATCGCCTTGGCGCGGACCGCGAGCATGAGTGCCTGGCTCGCACGGGGGCCGGGGCCCCAGGCTATCATGTCCTCGAATTCCTGGTTGATGCCGGTGCCGGGGCGCGCCGAGCGTACGAGCTTGAGAATGGCATCGACCACCTGGTCGCCCACGGGGAGTTGGCGCACTAGGCGCTGTGCCATCATCAGCTCATCGGCCGACAGGATCGTCTTCAGCGAGCGGTCTTCGAGGCCAGTGGTGGCGAACAGCATGCGCCGCTCAGCCGCCTCGTCGGGATAGGAGACGTCGATCTGCAGGAGGAAGCGGTCGAGCTGGGCCTCGGGGAGGGGATAGGTGCCCTCCTGCTCCAGTGGATTTTGGGTGGCAAGCACATGGAAGGGGCGGGGCACGTCGTGGCGGACGCCAGCCACCGTGACATGGTGCTCCTGCATGGCTTGCAACAGAGCCGATTGCGTCTTGGGGCTCGCACGGTTGATCTCGTCGGCCATCAAGAGCTGGGTGAACACAGGCCCTTTGACGAAGCGGAAGCTGCGCCTGCCGCCGGTCCCTTCCTCCAGCACCTCCGAGCCCACGATGTCGGAGGGCATCAGGTCGGGGGTGAATTGGATGCGCTTGTTTTGGAGCCCAAGCACCGTGCCGAGCGTTTCCACGAGCATCGTCTTGGCAAGGCCGGGGACGCCGATGAGGAGGGCATGGCCGCCGGAGAGGAGCGTGATGAGCGCAAGATCGATGACGCGCTCCTGGCCGAAGATAGTCGAGGCCGTGGCCTCGCGCACGTCATGGATCTTGGCGCCGATCTCGTCGATGCAGTCGAGAAGCTGTGTTTCCGCGATGGTCATGGGCACGGTTTGGCTCGAAATTGGTGAGGACGAGGGGACTATAGGCCGAAAGGGCGCGGGGAGAGGAATACTTTGGATTAAAAGTTGGTCACAATAGTGTTTGGTCTTCCGAAGGCCCTCTGTGACCCGGCTAGACAGCTTACTTAGGAGGTGGCGAGGACACGCTCAAGATGCCAAGACGAGACGAAAAGAGTGTGCTGGCGGCAATCGGCGAGGCCCCCGGCAAATTCATTCCTTCTGGGCGTCGCGAACCCGCGGAGTGTGGGGATATTGGCCTGAAAATCAGACGCGACGGCACCTGGTACTACCAGAATAGTCCCATCGGCCGAAAGCCGCTGGTCAGGCTCTTTGCCTCGGTGCTGAGGTTGGAGAAGGACGGCCAATATTATCTCGTGACGCCGGCCGAGAAGGCACTGATCCATGTCGAGGATACCCCGTTTCTCGCCGTGGCGATGACCATCGAGGGGAACGGCAAGCGGCAACGCTTGAGCTTCCGCACCAATCTCGACGAGACGGTCGAGGCCGGCTCAAAGCATCCCTTGACTTTTCGCCCCGAGAAGGACGGGAGCTTTACTCCCTTCGTGCTGGTGCGCGACAGGCTGAAGGCGCGGCTGACCCGGCCGGTCTATTATGAGCTGGTCGCCGCCGCGGTGCATGAGGGAAGGGACAAGACGCTTGGCGTGTGGAGTGGCACCTTTTTTCCGTTTCCAGCTCAGTCGCTCGGCAAGGGTTGAATGGCCGCGCGCGGCGTGGCGCCGCTCGCTTTATGGGGCCGCCGCCGCTATGGTGCTGGACTGTTCCTGGCCAAGGCATGAGTCCCCGATGCTTCGCATCGCCCTGATCGACATCTTCATGTTCTCCCTGCCATTTCTGATCTATGGCGCCTATATGCTTGCCGCCAAGGGCGCCGCGCCGGCAGATGTGTGGCAGGGCGCGCCGCTGCTCTGGCTGCTTGCGGCGGGATGCGGACTCTTGCTGATCACCATGGCGACGTTGATCCAGTTTACGGGAGGCAAGCCCGGCGGCACCTACCATCCGCCGAGCTACGAGAATGGGGTCATCAAGCCCGGCACCATCGACTGACGGCCCCCCGATGAACGCGCATCATGATGAGTGCGGTTCCGGCGCGCCCTCGCTTGCCGGCGCCGAGTGGCTGACGCGGCCGGGGACGCGTGCAGTGTTCACGGCGTTGGGACCAGACGGCGTCGAGACGCGCGTCGTGGGCGGTGCGGTGCGCGACACGCTCCTCGGGCTTCCTGTCACTCAGGCAGTCGATCTGGCCACCACGGCGGAGCCGGAGAAGGTCATCGCGCTTGCCGAGCGGGCTGGGCTCAAGACCGTGCCGACCGGGATCGATCACGCCACGGTTACCGTCATCGCCGACGGCGCGCCGTTCGAGGTCACCACGCTCCGGCGCGACGTCGAGACGTATGGCCGGCACGCCAAGATCGCCTACACTACATCGTGGGAGGAGGACGCCAAGCGCCGCGACTTCACGCTGAATGCGCTCTACGCCGATCGAGACGGCAAGGTGTTCGATCCGCTCGGCGGCTATGGCGATTTGCAGGCTGGGCGCGTGCACTTCATCGGCGATGCCGAAGCGCGCATCAAAGAAGACTATTTGCGCATTCTCCGCTTCTTCCGCTTCAACGCGTATTACGGCAAAGGCGACATGGATGAGGCTGGGCTCAAAGCCTCGGTGAAGCTGCGCAGGGGACTCGAGCAACTTTCGGCCGAGCGTGTTGCCGGAGAGATGCGGCGCATTCTCGTCGCCCCTCAAGCCGCCCGCGCCGTCGCGGCACTCTATGACTATGGGTTGCTCACGGGCGTGATTGGCGGCGTGCCGCGGCTCACTCGCTTCCAGAGTCTGGTCGCGATCGAAGAGGCCAACGGGTTGACTCCGGACGCAGGCCTGAGGCTCGCGGCGCTTGCCGTCTTCGTGCGGGAGGATGTGGCGCGTCTCGCCGAGCACTTGCGGCTGTCCAACGCCGAGCAAGAGGTGCTTGCGCTTGGGGTCCGGGAAGGTGAGGGCGCAGGTCTGCCGGATGAGATGACGGCACAGGCCGCTCTATATCGCCTTGGCCCGAGCTACCGATCGTCTCTTCTTCTTGCCTGGGCAGACTCCGGCAGTGCTCCCGACGATGCGAGCTGGCGAAACGCGCTTACGCTGCCTGAGCGCTGGCAAGCGCCAAGCTTTCCGCTCGGAGGCAACGATGTCATGGCGCTTGGCGAGCTGAAGGGTCCGGAGATCGGCGCGGTCCTCAAGTCGGTTGAGCAGCACTGGATCGAGACGGGATTTGTGCTCGATCGCGACCAGCTCCTCACCAAGGTCCGTGCGCTGATTGCCGCAAGGCGGTGAAAGTTACCGCTAGTGGAGCGCGACCCAGATGAGGCCGATGATGGTCGCGGCGAGAGCGAGTGACACCGGCACCGTGGCGATCTCGATCAAGACGTCACGGCCACGCATCTTGCCGGTGGCCGTGCCCACGTCACTGTCGAGAAATTCGCGGAAGCTCGTTTTGCGCAAGTTCCAGCGAGGGTCGTTCACGCCATAGGACGACGTGAGCAGAAACAAGCCAAAAAAGAAGAGGAAGAACAGGATGGCGATGGCAAGATTCAAATTCACCTCGCCGCCCCGGGCGAAGCTAAACCAGGTCACCAACAGGAACCAGGCCGTCACGCCCAGGAGGATCTTGATGACGCTGGGATGGACGCTGGTTTCCAGCGTGTCGCGCATCTCGCACGGAAGGCTTGGCGCAAGCCTTGCTTGCGAGTCTTCTCGCGCATCTTCTTCTGCAAACGGTTCACGCGGCAACTCGGCCACATCGTCAGCGAAGCAATCTCTTGTGTTGCGTTCCGACATTCATTGCCTCCGTGCTCATGAAATGAAGGAGGCGGTCGGTCGGAACCAGCTCGGCCGACCGTGATATGGGGGCTAAACGCGCCCAGCAGGGCCATTGTTGCCCGGGCGTTTCGTCGCGGGAGCTACGCCGCGGCGCCGGAGTTGAGGCGTTCGATCAACGCCATGGCCGCGGCTGGAGCGCGAAGCTTGCCTTCATGAATGAAGTAGATGAACACTTCGCGCGGCTTAGGCTGGGCCTGACGCTCGGCGTCGACGAGGGGAAGGTCGCTTGGCGCGCTACCCTTGGCCCAGACCTTCGCGCGCTCGGTCCATTTGTCCAGGTCCTTCGGCTTGTAGGCTGCCGGGAGAGTGTCGTCGCCCTTCTGTAGCCGCGCATAGATCACATCGCCGGTGAGATCGGCGATGCTCGGCCAGCTCTCAGCGTCGACATAGGCGATGGTGACGCCGGTCTCGCGCGCGAGCTCGACGAAGCGCGGCGTGTTGAAGCTCTCGTGGCGAACCTCGATGACGTGGTTGATCTTGCGCCCATCGAGCTCGCGCGGTAGCAGGTCCAGGAATTTGCCGAGATCATTTTCATCGAAACGCTTGAAGGGCGCGAACTGCCAGAGCACAGGTCCGAGCTTGTCGCCGAGCTCGGTCAACCCTGACTTGAAAAAGCGGCTGATGAAGTTGCCGGTCTCGGCCAGCTCCTTCTGCTGGGTGACGAGCCGCGGGCCCTTTACCGAGAAGACGAAGCCGTCCGGCGCGGTCGCCGCCCAGATGTGGAAGCTTTTCGGGTTCTGCAGGCGGTAATGGGTGGCGTTGATCTCGATGGAGGTGAGCTTGCTCGTAGCAAAGCTAAGCTCGTCAACCTGCTTCAGGCCCTTCGGATAAAACACGCCGCGCCAGGGCGCATAGCTCCAGCCGCCGATCCCGACGCGGATGTGGCCGGACGCGCTTTGTTTGTCGTTTCGCTTCTTCGTCATCGCCGGGCTTGTCCCGGCCATCCACTTTTTTGTCGCGAATTCGTGGATGCCCGGCACAAGGCCGGACATGACGATATCATGGTAGAGCGCAATCACACGCTAGCGACGTCAAAAGAAAAGGACCGCACCCCGAGGGGTGCCGTCCTTGCTTTACGCGAAACGGAACTCCAACTCGTACGTAGGGACGCAACGGGGAACGCAGGGACGCAACTGGACTGACTAGAAGTCCATGTCGCCCATGCGGCCACCAGAAGGCATGGCCGGAGCCTTCTTCTTCGGCTTCTCAGCCACCATGGCCTCCGTGGTGATGAGCAGGCCAGCCACAGACGCGGCATCCTGCAGAGCGGTGCGCACGACTTTTGCCGGGTCGATCACGCCCTGCTTCACCAGGTTGCCATACTCGCCGGTCGCGGCGTTGTAGCCGAAGGCGTAGTCGTCCTTCTCGACGATCTTGCCGACAACCACGGCGCCGTCCTCGCCGGCGTTCTCGGCGATCTGCCGCGCCGGTGCTTGAAGGGCGCGGCGGACGATGGTGATGCCGACCTGCTGGTCGTCATTGGCGGTCTTGAGCTTGCCGAGGACCGATTGCGTGCGGATGAGCGCCACACCGCCGCCGGGCAGGATGCCTTCCTCCACCGCGGCGCGGGTCGCGTTCAGAGCGTCGTCGACGCGATCCTTCTTCTCCTTGACCTCCATCTCGGTGACGCCGCCGACCTTGATCACGGCGACGCCGCCAGCGAGCTTGGCCAGCCGCTCCTGCAGCTTCTCGCTGTCGTAATCTGAGGTGGTATCCTCGATCTGCTGCTTGATCTGGGCGACGCGCGCCTCGATGTCGGCCTTCTTGCCGGCGCCGCCGACGATCGTCGTGTCGTCCTTGGTGATGACCACCTTCTTGGCGCGGCCGAGCATGTCGAGAGTGACGTTCTCGAGCTTGATGCCAAGGTCCTCGGAGATCACCTGGCCGGCGGTGAGCACGGCGATGTCCTGCAGCATGGCCTTGCGCCGATCGCCGAAGCCAGGGGCCTTGACCGCCGCAACCTTCAGGCCGCCGCGAAGCTTGTTGACCACGAGCGTGGCAAGCGCTTCGCCCTCAACGTCCTCGGCGATGACGAGGATCGGCTTGCCGGCCTGCACCACCTGCTCGAGCAGGGGAAGCAGCGACTGCATGTTGGAGAGCTTCTTCTCGTTCATGAGAATGTAGGGGTTCTCAAGCTCGACGCGCATCTTGTCGGCGTCGGTAATGAAGTAGGGGGAAATATAGCCGCGGTCGAACTGCATGCCTTCGACCACTTCGAGCTCGGTCTCCAGCGCCTTGGCTTCCTCTACGGTAATCACGCCGTCATTGCCAACCTTCTGCATGGCCTTGGCGATCATGGCGCCGATTTCGTGATCGCCATTGGCGGAGATGGTGCCGACCTGCGCGATCTCTTCGCTGGAGGTGACCTTCTTGGCTTTGGCTTTCAGGTCGGCGATCACGGCGGTTACGGCGATATCGATGCCGCGTTTCAGATCCATCGGGTTGGCGCCGGCAGCGACCGACTTCGCACCTTCCTTGACGATGGCCTGCGCCAGCAGCGTCGCAGTGGTGGTGCCGTCGCCGGCGGTGTCGGAGGTTTTGCTCGCCACCTCGCGCACCATCTGCGCACCCATATTCTCGAACTTGTCCTCGAGCTCGATCTCCTTCGCCACCGTCACGCCATCCTTGGTGATGCGTGGGGCGCCGAACGATTTCTCGAGCACGACGTTGCGGCCCTTGGGGCCGAGCGTCACCTTGACCGCATTGGCCAAGATGTCGACGCCGCGGAGCATGCGCTCGCGGGCATCCTGGGAAAATTTTACTTCCTTAGCTGGCATGGACCTTCTCCGGTTTCTTCGGCCCCTAGACTAGGCGGCCTTCTTTTTGGCGACGGCGCCTTCAAGCACGCCAAGAATGTCGCTTTCTTTCATGATCAACAGCTCTTCGCCATTGAGCTTGACCTCGGTGCCGGACCACTTGCCGAACAGCACGCGGTCGCCTGGCTTCACATCGAGTGGGTGGACCTCGCCCTTGTCGTCGGGGGCGCCGGGGCCCACGGCGACGATCTCGCCCTGCTGGGGCTTTTCCTTCGCGGTATCGGGGATGATGATGCCGCCTTTGGTGCGATCGTCCTCCTCGATACGGCGTACGACCACGCGGTCGTGCAACGGACGAAACTTCATGTTGAACTCCTCCTCGGGAAATTTTGGGATCGGTGATGGGGGTCTTGCGATGCTCCCCCGCGTGTGTTTAGAGCGGCATATTAGCACTTTCAAGAGAAGAGTGCTAAGTGTTAGCAGATCGCTGTATTTGCTGCTAAAGCGCTGATTTGCCTCAGGAATCAATCTGGACCCGAATCATGGGCGCGGTTAAGCTCTTTAGCGGGGCAAAAACAAGACGAGCAGGGATTCCATGATCGACAGGGCTTTCCTTCGCCAGATCGAGGGATTTTCGCTGACCACGGCTGAGATCATTTACCGCCTACCCGACCATCGGAGGCTGCTTCAGAGCTATATCTGGCAGGACTACGATGTCGCGCCACGCTTTCCCAAGCTCATCGAGTTCCTCGATTTCTGGCAGGCGAATCTCGACGGCCCGCTCTATCGCGTGCGCGTGGCCCATCGCGGGCTGATCTCACCGACGGAATTCAACTTCGTCCACGGCGAGCTCCGCCTGCATTAAAGCGCGGAGGGATACAGGCTGGATCACAGGGCCGGACTCGCTCGTGGCGCCAACACCCCGGCCAGACATTACTCACACTCACGGCAGGCCCTCATTCAGGCAGGGACCAGTGACACGATGATGCTGTGAACCGCGCAGCTCTCTCTCCGCGAGGTCCGCCTCGCTGCCCGGATTGAGCGCGTTGACGTTGCTCTTGATGCCGTTGGCCGTCCAACGGCTCTTGTAAGCCAGGATAACGCCCCTCGGCTCCGAGTTGCTTCTCGATCTCCTCCCAGCCCTGTGCGCGCGCGGCCAAGAAGGTCCTGCGGCCCGCCGCCCATATAGGCGAGCGCGTCGTCGGTCCCCGGGTGGAGCTGCAGATGTATATTGGCCGCCGCCGCCGTCTCATGGCGGATAGGATCGACGACGATCTTGGGCACGTGCGTCTCGGACAGCCAATATTGGTGCACATGCGGCGCCGACGTCGATGGATTGGCGCCCAAGATCATAACGCAGCGCGTGCCGTCGATGGTGCGCGGGTCGAAGCCGCGCGTGGATTCCCCGTACATCAGTTGCAGCGCCACGTGCCCTGCCTTGTTGCACACCGTATCCGGGTCGACCTCGGTCGCCCCGATGCGATTGAAGAACCGCAAGGGAAAGGTGCCGGCGATCAGCGAGCAGGTTCCCGTATAGTGGGTGTGCAAGATGGCCGCGGCACCATCCTGGCCGCGGATCGTGTTGAGACGATTGGCGATGTCACCGAGCGCTGGTCCTCCGACCCGCTTCCGCGCCAGACCCCATTGTAGCCAATCGAACATTTGCCGCACAGCGCCCCCGACTAACGGTGTGGCCGGGATTGCCCACCAGTCCTAATTCGGGAGATGCCAAGCGCCTCAAGGCTAATGCCCGAATTCGTAGATGTGGGCGCGCTCCTTCTCCAGCACCGGCTTCAACGAGCGGAAGGCGTTCGGATAGAAGTAGAACGGGATGCGCGGGAAGAGGTGATGGATCAGGTGGAAGTTCTGGAACATGTAGAGCCAGTTCACGACCGGCTCGAGGATCTTGCCCTTCACCCAGAACACATTGGTGTCGCGATAGCGCTCATGCACCTCATGCGGCTTGTGGGTGAGATAAGCGAAGAAATAGATGATCAACGCCGAGGCGAAAATGTGGGGTACGATCCACAGCGCCAACACCTCGCGCCACCAGCCGAACACGGACAGCCAGAAGGCGATGGAATAAAGGATCGCGTACATGGCCACGATGTGAAGGGTGAGTGGGCGCATACCGGGGATGTGGGCGTGGAAGGCGATGTGCTTCCAGAAATACTGTTGATACCAGTAGACGATGGTCAGGCAGCGCCAGAGCACTTTGAACGGACCATGCACCGCCACCCAATTGTCCGGATCGAGATCCGGATTGTTGGTGTCCCGGTGATGGGCGAGATGCATGTAGCGGAACGCCTTGTACTCATGCAGCAGGATGGCGCCGCACACATAGCCGACCAGATTGTTCAGCCACAGGAAATTGGAGTCCTTGCCGGCGATGTTGCCGTGGCAGGCCTCGTGCAGCGGCGTCTGGTCGAGATAGAGGATGAAGCTGTTGAGGATCAACCCGAGCCAAAGCGGGATGATGCGCATGGTGGCGAGCGTGGTGACGAGGATGAAGGACGAGACGATGCCGATGGCGACGAACACGGTAGGCCAGGCCACCGTGCCAAGATAAGGCCGCACCAGGCCAAGCGCCTGGCGGTCGGCGGCGGCATTCGGGAGGTCGCGCGGCCGTTCGGTTACGGTCGCCGCCGCTGCGGCTTCTGCTTCAGGCGTCATGCTCATGCTTCCGGTCCTTAGCTTCCTTTACACAAATTCTGGCCACGCCGCCAAGGCGAGCGCCAACCACCACACGATTCATCCCCGGACGTTATGAATTTTGCGCTGCGAAAAGCTTGCTTCAAGCCCCAATCTCTGCCGAGTTGCCGCAGGGGTAAATAAATAGCGCGTCAAACAAACGGCCGGCCAGGCCGGCTAGGCGCCCCGGCAGGCGGCTAAGCGCGCCGTGCCTAAGCCCTACTGGCAGAAATAGGGCTGGCCGTCATAGCCGGTGAAGTAACCGGTATGCGAATTGAAGCTGCGGTAGCGCTGGGCGCAATAGGGTGTACCAGGCGGGCGTCCAGGCCGGAGGCCCGTACGCCCCGGCAACGGCCGACGGCGGCGCCGACGCCTAGGCCGATAAGGCCGGCGCCCCAATAGCCTGGGCCGCCCCCGCCCCAGCCGCCACCATGCCAATGACCGCCCCAACCGGGGGGCCCTAGCCGTGGCCGGCTTCAGCCGCTGCAGATCAAAGAGAGGGCGCTCATTCCCACCATTGCGGCTGACGGCGAGGCTCTTCACAATCGTGCTCGTCATGAGGTTTCGTCCTCGGCTGATCCGCCCGCATTCGGGCGGGGTGGGATCGCGTCAGGGGTTTGGAAGGTGAAAGTTAACCGTCGCTTTGCGGCAAAATCGCTCCGCCAAAGGGGCTCGCGGCTAAGCCTTCTGAGGTAGCGAAACAGGATAGGGAGGGGGGTGTTGTTGACGGAGAACGCCCAATAAAAAACCGCCGGACACGAGGCCCGGCGGTTGGTAAATCGCGAAGTTCGCGTTTCGTCTTAAGCGAGCTGGACGTTCGCAGCCTGCTTGCCGCGGCCGCGACGATCGTCCTCGATCTCGAAAGAGACTTTGTCGCCCTCGTTGAGTGCCGGCACCCCGGAACGCTCGAGAGCAGAGGCGTGTACGAACACGTCCTTGCCGCCGTCTTCGGGCTGGATGAAACCGAAGCCGCGCGAATGATTAAAGAACTTCACTGTGCCATTGACACGAGCCATGGGGGGAATTCCTTTCCCGTTCGAGTTTCAAACAACGGGCCGCGGACTCAAAAGAGCCCTGTGGCGTCTTGAGATTTCAGGAAAGGTTGTCGTGCTCGTAATCGGCGCGATGGTCACTTTGCCGTCAGTCCAAGTCCGCGCCCAAAGCCTTGAGCGCCCGGTGCCAATAGTATGAGCAGAAGCCGTAATCTTGGCAAGATTTAATCGGGGCGTTTTGTGCGGCGCCGCAGCGGATATTTTTTATCCTCGTAGAGCTGGCGAATGCCGACATGGTCGAAGCGGTCCTCGTTAACCTCGAGGATGGCGGCGGCGAGCCCGGCCTGGGACAGCTCTTCCACGGCAAAGCGGATGGCGGCGGCGGCGCTTGGAAACCGGCGATAGGCCACCGGCTGGCGCATTCCCGGCCGTCCCTTGGGCGCAAACAATTCAGCCGGGGCACTATAGTCGAACGAGCGGGCCAAGCGTCACGCACTCCTTCACGCAGCCCCAGTTGATCACACTGACGAACTCAAGGCCCCATTCGGGTTCGAACAGTCCAGCTTCGCACGAATAAGGCGCAAAACCAAACCGCAGATGAACGGGCGTCTCAGCTTCGGTTCAGCGGCAGCGGCCTAACGAGGACGGCATGTCACGCGCGCATTGGCGCGCGAGCCAAGTCCTCGGAGGCCGTCATGTGGAAGTTCGTGCTCGTCCTGCGCGCAGCTCGTCGCCGACGCGCCGGTCATCCAAGCGGGGGTGGGCGCGGCGAGCCAAAGGCAGATCCAGGTCACCTATGCCTATGGAGGCGTCAGGGGGTGATAGCCCATCCCAATTTTGTCATCGCCGGGCTTGACCGGGCGACTAGTAACCACCGCCGTCAATAGACTTGCGAGAGTCGGGGTTACTGGATGCCCGCCTACGCGGGCATGACAAAGGGTGGCTACGGCCACATCACCAAGGGCGGCATGGAGGAGAGGATCGCCTCGACATTGCCGCCGGTCTTCAGACCGAAAATCGTACCGCGGTCGTAGAGCAGGTTGAATTCCACATAGCGCCCGCGCCGGATGAGCTGCTCCTCGCGGTCGGCCTCGGTCCAGGGCAGCATCATGTTGCGGCGGACGATCTCCGGATAGGTGCCGACAAAGGCGCGGCCGACGCTTTGGGTGAAGGCAAAGTCTGCGTCCCAATCTCCGCTGTCGAGATAGTCGTAAAAGATGCCGCCGATGCCCCGCATCTCCTTGCGGTGGGGCAGATAGAAATACTCATCGCACCAGGTCTTGAAGCGCTGATAGTCGGCCGACTTCTGTCCTTCGCAGGCTGCCCGCATCGCGGCATGGAAATCCTTCGTGTCTTTATCGTCTTGCGTTCGCCGACGCATGAGCACTGGAGTGAGATCGCCGCCGCCGCCGAACCAGCCTTGGCTGGTGATCACCATGTGCGTGTTCATGTGCGCCGTTGGCGCATTCGGGTTCCTGGGGTGGGCGATGAAGGAGATGCCTGAGGCCCAGAAGCGCGGGTCCCGATCGGCGCCGGGGATCTGCGCGGCGAACTCCTTCGGGAAGTTGCCGTGCACCTTGGAGGTATGGCAGCCGACCTTCTCGAACACGCGGCCTGTCATGAGAGCCATCTCTCCGCCGCCGCCGTCCCCGCCACCCGGCTCGGTGCGCGTCCAAGCGGTGTGGGTGAAGCGGCCCGGCGCCACCCCTTTATAAAGTGGCGATCCTTGAGCCTCGTCTTCGACCGCCTCGAGCGCCGACACCATTCGATCGCGCAAGGACTCGAACCAGGCCCGTGCCCGGTCTTTGCGGACTTCGACCGGGTTCGCGCCCTGTTCCAACCCTTTGGTGTCTCTTCGCTTCACCTGCGTCATCGACCTGCAACTCGCATCCGCCATGGTTTTCCGGGCTGTCGGGGGGCGATCTCGCCATGCTAAGGGCGCTGGAATGGTGTGGCGGGTCAAGCCCCGCCTTGATCGTATCAAAGCCTCGCATTTTCGAGCCTTGTAACTGGGACCCGAGAAAATTGTGCACTGCGCCGATTTGACCGGGTTGCGGTCCTGGACAAGCCTTGATGCCGATGCAAGAAAACGCGAGGAGCCATGCCGGTCGTGAGCCTCGACCGGCAAAGGAGGGCATAAGCTCAAGGCGCAAAGTGTCGACGCCGGCCCTCTCGGCGGACGCGGATAGCATATTGTCCGCAAGGTGAGACGGCATGTATTACGCGATTGGCGATCGCTGAGGAGTCTTGACAACGTGGCCGATACGACGCACGTAACCCCCGCACCGATTCCGCTTCCCGACGAGGACAACTCGTCCCGGCGTGACGTCATCATGATCGCCGCCGGCGGCTTTGCCGCGGTCGGCCTCGGCCTTGGGCTGTGGCCTCTGCTCGATCAGATGAACCCTGACGCGTCGGCGCTGTCGCAGGCGACTACCGAGGTCGATCTTTCCCATGTGGAGGCCGGCCAGGCGATCACCGTGATGTGGCGCGGCAAGCCGATCTTCATCCGCCACCGCACGCCCAAAGAGATCGACGAGGCGAAGGCCTTCCCCGTCGACGATCTTCCCGATCCGATCGCGCGCAACGCCAATCTTCCCGACGACGCGCCGGCCACCGACGCGAACCGCGCCGGCAAGGATCGCGAGAACTGGCTAGTGATGATCGGCATCTGCACCCATCTCGGCTGCATCCCAAAGGGACAGGCGATCGGCGATCCCAAGGGCGACTATGACGGCTGGTTCTGTCCCTGCCATGGCTCGCAATACGATTCGGCCGGGCGCATCCGCAAAGGACCCGCGCCGCAGAACTTGGCGATCCCGCCTTACGCCTTTACCTCAGACACCAAGGTCAAGATCGGCTAACCCGGGCGAGCAATGACGCACACCTCATCCTACGAGCCGTCGACCGGCATTGAAAAATGGCTCGATCAGCGCCTGCCGGTTCCGCGGCTGATGTATGACCAGTTCCTCGCCTTTCCAACGCCGCGCAATCTGAATTACTGGTGGACCTTCGGCGGCATCCTCACCTTCATGCTCGTGTCTCAGATCGCGACCGGCGTCGTGCTCGCCATGAACTATGTCGCGACGCCGAGCATGGCCTTCGACAGCGTCGAGCACATCATGCGCGACGTGAATTGGGGTTGGCTGCTGCGCTATACCCACGCGGTCGGCGCCTCGATGTTCTTCCTCGCCGCCTATATCCATACCTTCCGCGGCATTTATTACGGCTCGTACAAGGCACCGCGCGAAGTGCTGTGGATCCTCGGCGTGCTCATCCTGTTCTTGATGATCGCAACGGCCTTCATGGGTTACTCGCTGGTATGGGGGCAGATGAGCTTCTGGGCGGTGACCGTGATCACCAATCTCTTTTCCTCGCTCGACGCGGTGATCCCAGGCCTCGGCACCCGGCTCGTGCAGTGGATCTGGGGCGGCTTCGCCGTCGGCGGCCCAACGCTGACGCGGCTCTACAGCCTGCACTATTTCTTTCCGTTCGTGATCGCAGGCATTGTAGTGCTGCACATCTGGGCGCTGCACATTCCTGGCAATAACAATCCGACCGGGATCGACGTCAAGAGCGCGCGCGACACGGTGCCGTTCCATCCCTATTACACGATCAAGGACGGCTTCGCGCTCGCGCTGTTCGCGCTGTTTTTCGCAGTCTTCGTGTTCTACGCGCCGAACCTGCTTGGCCATCCCGACAACTACATTCCGGCGAACCCGTTGCAGACGCCGCAGCACATCGTGCCGGAATGGTATTTTCTGCCGTTCTACGCGATTCTGCGCGCGATCCCGAGCAAGCTGTTCGGCGTCGCTGCGCTGCTCGGCGCAATCGTCGTCCTGTTCTTCGTGCCGTGGCTCGACACCTCGCGCGTGCGCTCGACGAGCTACCGGCCGATCTACAAATGGTTCTTCTGGGCGTACGTGGTCACATGCGTCATGCTCGGCTATCTCGGCTCGCAGCCGCCGGAAGGCATCTATCTCGTGCTGGGGCGCATTTTCACTGCTTACTATTTCCTGTTTTTTCTCGTGGTGATGCCGGTGGTGGGATGGATCGAGAAACCGAAAGCGCTGCCTGGCAGCATCACCGAATCCGTGCTCGGGCCCGAGGAGGCGCCGCCGTCCACGCCGCAACCTGCGCCGCGCCGCCGTACGCCGGAGCCGGTGCTATGACGACATTGCCGCTTCACGGCATTGCCGGCGCCGCGGGCCTGGCAGTTGCGCTCGCGGTTCCGCTCGGCCCCGCACTTGCCGCCGACGAAGCTCCGCCAGCGGTCGAGGCCGCAAATCACGAGCCGTCCATCGAGTCCCAGAGCTGGAGCTTCACCGGTCCGTTCGGTGTCTACGACAACGCTCAGCTGCAGCGCGGCTTCCTTGTCTACAAAACCATTTGCGCCAACTGCCATTCCATGCGGCTCCTGTCCTACCGCAATCTCGGCGAGAGCGGCGGGCCGGAGTTTTCGCCGGAGGAGGTCAATGCCATCGCTGCCGAGGTGCAGGTGACCGACGGGCCGAACGACAAGGGCGAGATGTTTCAGCGCCCGGCGCGGCCGTCCGATCCGTTCCACTCGCCCTTCGCCAACGACGCCGCGGCGCGAGTGGCGAACCGTGGGGCACTTCCTCCAGACCTTTCGGTGATGGCGAAGGCGCGGCCGGGCGGTCCTGACTATATCTATGCGCTGCTCACCGGCTATCGGCCGGCACCCGCCGGGTTCCAGCTCGCTCCCGGCATGCACTACAACGTCGCCTTCCCCGGCCATCAGGTCGCCATGCCGCCGCCTTTGTTCGACGGTGCGGTCAAGTACACCGACGGCACCAAGCCCACGGTCGACAATTATGCGCGCGACGTCGCCGCTTACCTGATGTGGGCGGCGGAGCCCAAGCTCGAGGAGCGGCACAAGCTCGGGGCGCGGGTGATAATCTATCTCATCGCCTTTGCCGTGATCATGTTCCTGGCGAAGCGGACGATTTGGGCGCGCCTGCACGGCAACGCCGCGCACACGGCGTAGCCGTTCAATGCCTTGACCCAATGGGCGTCGCAGCCGAGGATGGCGCCCGCACGCCAATCCTCCCAGTCTAAGTCCCATGCGATCCCTCCTCATTGCTCTCATCGCGGCGGTCTGCGCCATGTCCGCATCGGCCGAGGGGCAAGAGAGCGCGCCCAAGGACATGGTGCTGCTCACGGTGAGCGGCACCATCGGCGAGACCAATCGGGGTGTGCTCGACGCCAAGAAGGACAGCCTGCTCGCATTGCAGAAGGTCAGTTTTCCCAAGGCCTTCGCCTTCGACCGCGCCATGCTGCTCGCGCTCGAGCAGGGAACGGTGACGGCCCAGCCGCCGGAATTCGACAAGCCTGTCGTCTTCAAGGGGCCGCTGCTGCGGGACGTCCTCGGTCGCGTCCAGGCCGCGAAGATGAAGATCACGGTCCTTGCCATCGACGGCTATTAGCGGCTGGCTCATGCCGGAGGATGTCGACAGCTCGGATTGGATTCTTGCGCTCGAGGCCGACGGTGTGCCGCTTGGGATCGGGCAGCAGGGACCGATCTGGCTGATCAACACGCGGGGCGAGGGGCAAAAGCCCAGCCCCGACCATCGCGGCGATTGGGTGTGGGGCATGTTCTATATGCGCGTCGGCGAGTGAGGTCATTCGGCATTGCCGGGCTTGACCCGGCAATCCATTCCGTACCTTCTCAGCATTGCTTGGTTGCGATGGATTGGATGCCCGGATCAAGCTTGCCCTCGGGCAACGACCCGGGCATGACGAGGAGGATAGTATGACGCGTGCAGTGCTTGGCATCATTGGTGGTTCGGGGCTGTACGATCTTCCCGGGCTCGAGAAGGTGCGCGAGGAGCGTATCGAGAGCCCGTGGGGCGAGCCGTCCTCACCGCTCCGCAACGGCGAGATCGCCGGGCTGCCCATCGTGTTCATGTCGCGCCACGACAAGGGCCACAGGCTCTCTCCCTCCGACATCAACTACCGCGCCAATATCGACGTGATGAAACGGGCAGGGGTCACCGACCTCATCTCCCTGTCGGCCTGCGGCTCGTTCAAGGAAGAGCTGCCGCCTGGCACCTTCGTGCTGGTCGACCAATTCGTCGACCGCACCTTCGGCCGCGCCAGCTCCTTCTTCGGCAAAGGCTGCGTGGCACATGTGTCCATGGCGCATCCGGTCTCCCCGCGGCTTCGCCTGCATCTTGCCGAAGCCGCGGAGGCCGAAGGCATCCCGATAGCGCGGAGCGGGACCTATGTGTGCATGGAGGGGCCGCAATTCTCCACGCTCGCCGAGAGCATGACCTACAAGAACCTCGGCTACTCGGTGATCGGCATGACCAACCTGCCCGAAGCCAAGCTCGCCCGCGAGGCGGAGATTTGCTACGCGACCGTCGCCATGGTCACCGATTTCGACTGTTGGCATCCGGACCACGACGCCGTCACCGTCACCGACATTATCAAGGTGCTGATGGCCAATGCCGAGAAGGCGGCGCAACTTGCGGGCCGGCTCGCCCGCGATTTCCCGCGTGAGCACGAGCCATGCCCCATCGGCTCCGACAGCGCGCTCGACACGGCGATCATCACGGCGCCGGAAGCACGCGATCCGGAGCTGCTCAAGAAGCTCGATGCGGTCGCCGGTCGCGTATTGAAGGGCGCTTGACGCTTACAGCGAGGGCGGGCGCTAGCCAGCCGCGTTTCGTTTTACTATAGGCACTGGTGCCGGGCGCCTCCGGCGAGACCCAACTTCACGGAGATCCTGGATGAGCGTGACTGAGGACATTGATCTCAAGGACCTCGTGCGCACGATACCCGACTATCCAAAACCGGGCATCATGTTCCGCGACATCACCACGCTGCTCGGTCATGCCAACGGATTGCGCGCCTGCATCGAGCGGCTGGTCGCGCCATTTACCAACCGGCGGATCGAGTCGGTTGCCGGCATCGAGGCGCGCGGCTTCATCCTCGGCGGCGCTGTCGCCGATCGCTTGCGCTGCGGCTTCGTGCCGATCCGCAAGAAGGGCAAGCTTCCTGCGAAGGCCATTGGCCAGGAGTACGAACTCGAGTACGGAATCGACATTATCGAGATCCATGAGGATGCGCTGAAGCCAGGCGAGCCGGTGCTGCTTGTCGACGACCTCATCGCCACCGGCGGCACGGCGGCTGCTGCGGTCAAATTGTTGCGTAAGCTGAATGCGGAAGTCGTTGGGGCGGCCTTCGTCATCGACCTGCCGGACCTTGGCGGCTGCGCCCGCCTCGCCAAGCTTGGGATCGAGTGCCACACGCTGATGGCCTTTGAGGGCGATTGAGGCGACTGTCATGAACATCGACGGCAAGCATTACCGCACCATCTGGCTCAATCCGGACGGTTGGTCGGTCGAGATCATCGACCAGACCAAGCTGCCGTTCCGGTTCGAGACGGTGACGCTCAAGACGCTCGACGACGCGGCGCGGGCGATCTCGACCATGCAGGTCCGCGGCGCGCCGCTGATCGGTGCGACCGCCGCCTACGGCGTTTGCCTCGGACTTCGCCACGATCAGTCAGACGAGACGCACGACCGCGCCTGCGAGGCGCTCGCGGCCACGCGCCCGACCGCCATCAATCTCCGTTGGGCGCTCGACGAGATGCAAAAGGCGGTGCGCAATCTGCCGCGGGATGCGCGCCTTGCCGCTGCCTACGCCCGCGCCGCGCAGATCTGCGATGAGGACGTGGAGAATAACGGCCGCATCGGCGAGCATGGGCTTGGCATCATCCGGGCGCATGCCGAGCGCAAGAAAGGCGAGCGCGTCAACATCCTCACCCATTGCAATGCCGGCTGGCTCGCTTGCGTCGATTGGGGCACGGCGCTCGCTCCCATCTATCGCGCTTATGACGAGGGCATTCCGCTCCATGTGTGGGTGGACGAGACGCGGCCGCGCAATCAGGGCGCTTCGCTCACCGCCTTCGAGCTCGGCGCTCACGGCGTTCCGCACACCATCGTCGCCGACAACACCGGCGGGCATCTGATGCAGAAGAAGCTCGTCGATCTCTGCATCGTCGGCACCGACCGCACCACCGCGACCGGCGACGTCGCCAACAAGATCGGCACCTATTTGAAGGCGCTCGCCGCCCGTGACAACTACGTTCCGTTCTTCGTGGCGCTACCTTTCTCGACCATCGACTGGAGCCTCGAGGACGGCAGCGCCATTCCCATCGAGGAGCGCGGCGGGGAAGAGGTGAAGTTCATGACCGGTAAGCTCAAGGACGGCGGCATCGCCACCGTGCAGATCGCGCCGGACGGGAGCTCGGCGGCTAATTTCGGCTTCGACGTGACGCCGGCGCGCCTGATCAGCGGCTTTATCACCGAGCGCGGGGTCACGCCGGCGACCCGCGACGGCCTCGCCACGCTTTACCCGGAGCACGTCAAGAAGCGCGCCGCGTGATATGGACTATCGAGAGCTTCTGACGGTTGCGCTCGAGTTCGCCACCGCCGTCCTGCTCGGCGCTCTAATCGGCATCGAGCGCGAGAAGCGCAAGGCCGAGGAAGAGAAGCCTGGCCACATCGCCGGCTTGCGCACCTTCATCCTGCTCGCGCTGCTTGGTGCCGCCGCGGGCTGGCTGTCGCGAACACTATCCAATCCCTGGATGCTGGCGGCGGCACTGCTGATCGTCGGCGCCTTCGTCGTCGTCGGTTATTTCGTCACAGCGCGGTCGGATGAGGCCGGCAAGGGGCTAACCACAGAGGTTGCCGCGATCATTGTCTTTCTGCTCGGTGCCATGGTCATGCTGGGCTTCGAGGCGCTCGCTATCGGCCTGGCCGTGGTCACCGCGGCGGTGCTCGCCTACAAGCAGCCGCTGCACGGCTTTGTCGAGAAGCTCGGCTGGGACGACGTGTATGCCGGCGTGAGGCTGCTAATCGCGACCTTCATCGCGCTGCCGTTGCTGCCGAACGAACCCATCGATCCTTGGGGGGCGCTCAATCCCTACAAGCTATGGCTGCTGGTGATCCTGATCTCGAGCCTGTCGCTCGTCGGTTATGTGCTGACGCGGATGCTCGGGCCGGCGAGGGGCACGGCGCTCACCGGGTTGGCCGGCGGTCTTACCTCGTCCACCGCGGTCACACTGTCGTTTGCCAAGGAGGGCCGCAACCAGCCGCAACTCGCCAACGCACTTGCTTGCGGCATCCTGCTCGCCTGGGCCGTCATGTTCGTGCGCGTGCTGGCTTTGGTCGCAGTGGTCAACCGCGCACTTCTTGCGCCTCTGCTGGTCCCGTTCCTCGCCATGGCTGTCATCGTCGCCGCCTTCGCTGCACTTTACTATTTCCGTGACAGCTCGGTGGACAAGGGTGCGAGCGCCAAAGGCACCCATGCCAAGGGTGAGGTCGCCGTGAAGAACCCCTTCAGCCTGACCGCCGCGGCAAAGTTCGCGGCGCTGTTCGCCGTGATCCTGCTGGCTGTCAAGATCGTGCAGCAGACGATGCCGCCAAGCGGACTTTACGCCGTTGCGGCTCTCTCCGGTCTCGTCGATGTCGATGCCATCACGCTCTCCATGGCGGAACTCGCCAAGTCCGGCGAGTCGCGCGTGGCGGTGATCGCCATCGTGATCGCGGCGCTCTCCAACACTCTGGTTAAGTGCGGCATGACCGTGGTCGTGGCCGGCATGTCGCTCGGCAAGCCACCGCTGATCGCCACGGCAGCCACGCTGCTCGCCGGCCTCGCCGCAGCGTTTCTGCTTTGAGCGTCGTGGCTCTGGGCTACGCCAGCGCCACGACGGCGGCGACACCGATCAGCGCGACCGCGGCGGCAGGGATCAGCCAGAGCGAATAAGGCAGCTCCAGCTCTCGCTCTTTGGCAGATCCCGCTGGCATCCAGTCGCGCTTTTCGCGCCATTTGGGGCCTGGGCCGCGCATGTAGTGCAGCTCTGGCCGGTAGCTGTCGTAGAGTTTCCCCACTCCAAAAACTCCCTCGCAACATCAAAGGCCACCCGTAAGGCTCCAGCATCCATGAGAAATTGTTGCAAATGGGTTTAGGAGCGTGGCGAAACCGAGGTGATTTTTTGAGGCGCTTGCTGCGAAGCCCGAAAGGTGGGCAATGGCCCTTGAGGTTGCCTAGGCTTTAGCAAAGATGTCATGCCCGCGAGGGGCGTCCCGACCATCACTTGTTCGTCATGGCCGGGCTTGTCATCCACGATTTATCCCTCCCCCTTGCGGGTGGAGGGAGCTACCCCTCATTATCCCCGCCTCTCAGCCCTGCATTAGACTCACCTCATCCCTCGTCCATGAGGACGCGAGCTGCAGACCGTTTGTATCTTGGGACAAGGGGCGCGGCGCCTGAGGTGCCAGCGGAACGAACACGGGTTGCGCGGTGTGCGCCGGTCCGATTGACGCCGGCTGGACCACGGACCAGCCTCAGGGGTTCTCGAACCACACGCCTTGGGTGGAATTCCCGGGGTCGTCGGCTTCGCGTTCCTGTTCATGGGCGCGCGGCACGGGTAAGCGGTGCTGAGGGCTGCAATATCGCCGCATAAGCGGGGCGCCGGATGGCTGCCCAATTTTGCGCAACGGACGCGGCCCTTCGGCGCTCCGCCCGTCCTCCCTTTTGCGGAGGAAGAAAGAATACGCAAAGCCCGGCCGCTGCAATGCGTCGCGGCGGCGTCATCGCGTGGGCCTAATCCTTACACTTGCGTCTTGTCGCGAGGAGTGAAACAACGCGGCCCATGCAGAGTAAATGGAACGAATTGCGGGCGCTCGACGCCGTCGAGACTTATGGGGCCAAGGGCATTAGCGAGGACCTTGCGCTTCGCGTCTACACCTCGCGGCTGCTTGGCCGCGACCCGCTGCTCGTGCTGCATGGCGGCGGCAACACCTCGGTGAAGACGCGCGCCTCCGACGATCTCGGCCTCGAGCATGAGGTGATTGCGGTCAAGGGCTCTGGCTGGGACATGGCCGACATCGAGCCGCAAGGCCTGCCTGCCGTGAAGCTCGAGCCGCTGCGCCGGCTGCGTGCGCTCGACGCGCTCTCCGACGAGGCCATGGTTAATGTGCAGCGCCTGAACCTGCTCGACGCCGCCGCGCCGAACCCATCGGTCGAGACGCTGCTGCATGCCTTCCTGCCGCATAAATTCATCGACCATACCCATGCCGCTGCGGTGCTCTCGGTCGTGGACCAACCCGACGGCGAGGCGCTTGCCCGCGAGGTCTATGACGGGCGCATGGGCATCGTGCCCTATATCGCGCCAGGCTTCGGGCTCGCCAAGGCCGCCGCCGAAATCTACGAGCAGAATCCGGACGTCGAAGGCCTGATCCTGCATAAGCACGGCATCTTCACCTTCGGCGAGACGGCGCGCGAAGCTTATGAGCGCATGATCGAGATGGTGTCGCTCGCCGAGAGCCACTTGCGCCAAGGGCGCCCGATCGTGTTCCAGCCGCGCGCGCTTACCGATGAGCTTGCCGAGGTCGCCGAGATCGCGCCGATTATCCGCGGCGCAGTGGCGCAGCCGGCTGACAAGCCAGGCGTCGACCCCACCCGCTTCGTCATGACCTTCCGCACCGGGCCTGAGATCCTGAGCTATGTGAATGGCGCCGAGCTTCACGATTACAGCCAGCGCGGCGTGGTTACGCCGGACCACATCATCCGCACCAAGAACACCCCGCTCGTGCTTCAGCCGCCGGAGCCCGGCAAGCTCGCTGACTTTACCCGCCACGTGAAAGAGGCGGTGGCTGATTTCAGTGCTCGCTACGATTCTTATTTTGGCCGCGAGAATAGCCGCGCCGGCGACACCAAGACCAAGCTCGACTCAGCGCCCCGCGTGGTGCTCGTGCCTGGGCTCGGACTGTTCGGCATCGGGCGCACCGCAAAGGACGCCGACATGGCCGCCGATCTCGCCGAGAACACCGTGCGCGTGGTCACCGACGCGGAAGGCATCGGACGCTACGAGCCGCTCCCCGAGAGCGACCTGTTCGCTCTCGAATATTGGAGCCTTGAGCAGGCGAAGCTCAAGGGCGCGGTGGTCAAGCCGCTGACCGGGCAGGTGGCCTTGGTCACCGGCGCCGGCGCCATCGGCAGCGCCACGGCAAAGGCCCTCGCCGCGGAAGGCGCCGCCGTCGCCATCCTCGATATTTATGGCGACACGGCCAGGAAGGCGACGAAGAGCTTCAAGGGACTAGGGCTGCAATGCGATGTGACCAAGCCGGCCGAAGTCGCCGACGCCTTTGCCAAGACTTGCGAGCGCTTTGGCGGCGTCGACATCATCGTGTCGAATGCCGGTGCCGCCTGGCAGGGCCGCATCGGCGACGTCTCCGACGAGCTGTTGCGGCAGAGCTTCGAGCTCAACTTCTTCGCCCACCAGACCGTGGCCAAGGAGGCGGTGCGCATCATGTTGAAGCAGGGCACCGGCGGCGTGCTCCTGTTCAATCTCTCCAAGCAGGCGGTGAACCCCGGCGGGAATTTCGGGCCATACGGGCTGCCCAAGGCCGCGGCCATGCTGTTGATGCGCCAATACGCGCTCGACTACGGCAAGGACGGCATCCGCTCCAACGGCGTGAATGCCGATCGGGTGCGGAGCGGGCTATTGACCGACGCCATGATCGCGGATCGGGCGAAGGCGAGGGGCGTCTCCGAAGGCGACTATATGAGCGGCAATCTGCTCGGCCGCGAGGTGCTGGCCGAGGACGTGGCGCAGGCCTTCGTCGCGCTCGCCAAGGCGCGCAAGACCACCGGCCATATCGAGGCGGTGGACGGCGGCAACATCGCCGCGGCTCTGCGCTAGTCGGCGCGTCATCTTTCGAGACGGGCCTTCGGCCCTCCTCAGGATGAGGACCAGCTTCCTCATGCTGAGGAGCGCCGCAGAGCGGCGCGTCTCGAAGCATACGGAACAACGCGCAACTTATCCCCACTAGCGCGAGCGCGCTTACCTTGTCCCAAGGATCGGACAAGCAGGAGTTTCGATATGGACACAAAATTCGGAATCCATGCAAGAACAAAACGTGAATGAGCATCTTCAAACCGACCTCGATTTGGCGCGCTGATGCAATCGACGCTGCACCGTGTGTGGAGCTGCTCCTGTTGTGGCTGTCAATTTGACGTGCTTCCAATTCACTGGGCGGTGAGAGCGCCCGTCCAATATGAGATACTGCGCCAAGCGGAGCGCTCGGGCAGGGCCGAGCTGTCGGACGATTTCTCATCATTGACGGCAACGCTTTCTTGATTCGTGGCGGTGTCGCATTGCCGTTTGTGGGCATTCCGAGGTGTTATTTGGGGTGCCTTGGTTTCGCTTTCGGCGGCCAGCATGGAAAGCTGAGAGCGGCCTTTGGATCGCAGTGATCGCCAGCGCGCAGGACCTTTCTTCGGCTGGCTCTGTACGGCTCTACCCTATGAGCCGGATACCGTGGGTCTAAGAACGCGTGTGCACCTCAATGCTCGGCCGCTAATTCCCCCTATTGAGCTGGAACCCACAGATCATCCGCTTGGGATCGGCAGCGCCGGGGAATTAGCGTTGAGCAAGCCATTGCGATCGCCGAGAGGCTGTTACCCCGCCACTAAGGACCTCACGTCGCGAATTCTGAAGTGCAGAACGTCGCCGTCCTTGACGACGTAGTCCTTGCCTTCGAGACGAAGCTTGCCGGCGTCGCGCGCCCCGACCTCGCCGCCGAGAGCGACATAGTCGTCGTAAGGAATGGTCTCAGCGCGGATGAAGCCCTTCTCGAAATCGGTGTGGATGACGCCGGCGGCCTGCGGCGCGCGGGTGCCTTCGGTCACTGTCCAGGCGCGCGCCTCCTTGGGGCCCGCGGTGAAGTAGGTGATGAGGCCCAGGAGCTTGTAACCCTCGCGGATCAGCCGGTTCAGCCCAGGCTCGGGCAAGTCAAGCTCGGCGAGATAGGCCTGGCGCTCGTCGGGCTTAAGCTCGGCAAGCTCGGCCTCGATCTTGGCGGAGATGATCACGCAGCCGGCGCCTTCGGCCTTCGCCCGCTCCGCCACGCGCGCCGAATGCGCATTGCCGGTGGCGGCAGACGCCTCATCGACATTGCTCACATAGAGCACAGGCTTAGCGGTGAGCAGATTAAGCGCGTTGAAGGCCGCGCGCTCCTCGTCGGCAACTTGAGCTATCCGCGCAGGCTTGCCTTCGCGCAAGAGCACAAGCGCGCGCTCGACCAGCTCGAGCGCCTTTTTCGCTTCCTTGTCTTGCCCGCGCACCTTGCGCTCGAGCAGCGGCACGCGCCGCTCCAGGCTGTCGAGATCGGCCAGCATCAGCTCGGTTTCGATAGTGTCGGCGTCGGCGATCGGATCGACGCGGCCTTCGACATGGATGATGTCGTCATCCTCGAAGCAGCGGAGCACATAGGCGATGGCGTCGACCTCGCGGATCACTGCGAGGAACTGATTGCCGAGGCCTTCGCCCTTCGATGCGCCGCGCACCAGCCCGGCGATGTCGACGAAAGTGAGCCGCGTCGGGATCACCTCTGCGGACCTGGCAATTTTGGCGAGCGTGTCGAGCCGCGTGTCGGGCACCGGCACCTCGCCGACATTCGGCTCGATGGTGCAGAATGGATAGTTGGCGGCGGCGGCCGCGGTCTCGGTCAGCGCATTGAAGAGGGTGGACTTGCCGACGTTGGGCAGTCCGACGATGCCGCATTTGAATCCCATGTCAGGAAACCATCACGAGCCGAACCAGCGGCGAAGCTTGCCGAAGGGTCCCTCCGCAGCTGCAGGCTTGTTGCTCTCGGTGCTTGGCGCTTCCAGGCGCTGGCGCGGCGCTGGCTGCTCATCGGCGGCTTCGGCTTCCATGTGCATGGCGTGAGCGACGAAGGACTGAAATCTGTCGCTGGCGCCTGAGGCGAGATCGGGGGCTGCCTTGGCGATGGCGCCGAGCAGCGGCTCGAGCCAATTGCGGTCGGACTTGACGAAATTCTGCAACACCCAGTTCTTCACCAGCTCCTTGCTGCCGGGATGGCCGATGCCGATGCGCACGCGCACATAGTCATTGCCGATATGGGCGGTGATCGACCTCAAGCCATTATGACCGGCAACGCCACCGCCGGCCTTCACCCGCACTTTGCCAGAAACGAGATCGAGCTCGTCATGGAACACGATGACGTCGGCAAGGTCGAGCTTGTAGAAGCGCACCGTCTCTCCGACCGATCGCCCGGAGTCATTCATGTAGGTTTGCGGCTTGAGCAGCAGCACCTGCTCGCGCCCGAGCCTGCCTTCGGCGGCGACGCCTTGGAAGCGCTTGCGCCAGGCAGGAAAGGGGTGGGTCGCAGCGATGGCGTCGACCGCCATGAATCCCACATTGTGCCGGTTGAAAGCGTATTCAGCGCCCGGATTGCCGAGGCCGACAAAGAGCTTCATCTCTTCATCCCGACAGAAAGAACGGAAGGCTGTAAGAAGGCGAAGGAGACTAGTCCTTCTTCTTCTTCTTCTCCTTCTCCTTGTCTTTCTCCCCAGCAGCCTCGACCGGAGCGGCAGCTTCCTCAGCGCCTGGCTCTGCGGTAGCCGCGGTGGCGACGGCAGGACCGGCTTCCTCGGCGGAGCGGCCGACAATGGTCGCGATCGTGAAGTCGTGCTCGGTCGTGGTTGGCTTGACGCCCTCGGGGAGCGCAATGGCCGAGATATGCACGCTGTCGCCGATCTCGAGGCCGGTCAGATCCACGTCGAAATGCTCAGGAATGGCATCTGCCGGGCAGCGCACTTCGATCTCGTGGCGCACGATGTTCAAGATGCCGCCGCGCTTGATGCCGGGGGAGGCCGCTTCGTTCAAGAAGCGTACCGGGACATCGACGGTGACCAGCGAATGCTCGCCGACGCGCAGGAAGTCCACGTGAATAGGGAAGTCGCGAATGGGGTCGAGCTGCACGTCGCGTGGGATCACCCGCGTCTTGGCGCCATCGAGATCGAGCATGAAGATGGTGCTCTGGAAGTGGCCGGTATGCAGCTGCAGTGTGATCGCCTTGTAGTCCACGTCGATGGTCTGCGGCGTCGTCTTGTCGCCATACAGGATGCCGGGAATGCGCCCCTCGCGACGCGCCGCGCGTGCGCCGCCCTTGCCGGTGCGAGGCCGCGTCCAGGCCTTGAGTTCCAACGCCTCAGCCATGAATTTTCTCCAATAGAAACAATCAAGGGCCTGAGACAGGCCCCAAGTTTGAACCAAGCGCCCGCGATGCGGAGCGATGCAAGATTGAGGGGGCTTATAAACGGCTCGCGAACTCAAGGCAATCCGCCAATCGGGCCCGCGCCGGACGTGTGACGCCCGGCAAAAGGCTAGGTCCGCCAGGGATGCTCCGGCAGCTCGCTCACGCCCAGCACCTTCACGCCGGCCTCGGCGACCGCATGGTCGTTCTCGACCGAACTGCCGCTCACCCCGATGGCGCCGACGAGAACGCCGTCCCCGTCCACGATGGGCAGGCCGCCAGGAAAGGTGATCAGCCCGTCATTGGAATGCTCGATGCCGAAAAGCGGCTTGCCGGGCTGGGACAATTGGCCGAGCTGGCCGGTGGCCATGCCGAAGAAGCAGGCGGTCTTCGCCTTCTTGATGGCAATGTCGATGGAGCCCACCCAGGCGTCATCCATGCGCAGAAAGGCTTTGAGATTCGCACCGGAATCGACCACGGCGACGCACATCTGCGTCTTGAGCCCGATGGCCTTTTTGCGTGCGGCCGCGATGGCTTTCTCGGCGTGCTCCAAATTGACGTGCATGGTCGCTCCTTAGGGTTGTGGGATGTGAAAGGCACTAGTCTAAAAGCGTGAGATGCCAAATTGGTGGCAAGACAGAGGCCGAATGGACGCGGGGGCAAAGCCGCCAGACAGAGTGTCATATTCGGCGTAGGATGAAGTCACAACCCAGAGTGAGCTCGCTGAGCCCCGCTGTTCAAAGTCTAAGTTCTGAAGGAGGACCTCCCCATGCCGCAGAGTGTCTACAAAGTCATCGAAGTGATCGGCACCAGCACGAAATCCTGGGAGGACGCTGCCAAGACGGCGGTTGAGCTCACCGGCGAACATCTGCGGGAGCTGCGGGTGGCCGAGGTCGTCGAGCAGGACCTGGTCATTACCGACGGCAAGGTAGAATCGTACCGCACCAAGTTGAAAGTCTCCTTCAAATATGAAGGGCATGCCTAAAGCGCATCAGCCTTCCCACCCGGCTCAATAGAACAGGCTTGAGACCGACTGCTCCTCGGCGGTGCGGGCGATGGCTTCGCCGAGCAACGGCGCGATCGGCAGAATGCGAATGTTGTGGGCGCCCTTCACCGCCTCGCTCGGCAGGATCGAGTCAGTGATCACCAGCTCCTTGATACGCGAGCCCATGATGCGGGCGACGGCGCCGCCGGAGAGGACGCCGTGGGTGATATAGCCCGAGACTTGCGTCGCGCCGTGGTCGAGCAACGCCTCGGCTGCGTTCACCAGCGTGCCGCCGGAGTCGACGATGTCGTCGACGAGCAGGCAGGTGCGCCCGGTCACGTTGCCGATGACGTTCATCACCTCGGAGTCGCCCGGCCGCTCGCGGCGCTTGTCGACGATGGCGAGCGGCGCGTCGATGCGCTTGGCGAGGCCGCGCGCCCGCACCACGCCGCCGACGTCTGGCGACACGACGATGAGATTATTGGCGTCGAAGTACTGGCGCATGTCCTGCACCATCACGGGTGCCGCGAACAGGTTGTCGGTCGGGATATCGAAGAAGCCTTGAATTTGTCCGGCATGCAGATCGAGGGTGAGGACGCGGTCGGCGCCGGCGCGGTCGACCATGTTGGCGACGAGCTTGGCCGAGATCGGGGTGCGCGGCCCTGGCTTGCGATCCTGACGCGCATAGCCGAAATAGGGAATGACGGCGGTGATGCGCCGCGCCGAGGCGCGCTTCAGCGCGTCGATCAGGATCAAGAGCTCCATCAAGTGATCGTTGGCGGGCGCCGAGGTCGATTGAATGACGAACACGTCCTCGCCGCGCACATTCTCTTGCACCTCGACGAAGATCTCCATGTCGGCGAAGCGGCGGACGATGCATTTGGCCAACGGTATCTTGAGATAGGCCGCGATCGCCTCGGCGAGCGGACGGTTGCTGTTGCCTGCAACCAGTTTCATCGGATCCCGCTCCTTAGCGTCAGAGCCTTGCATCAGCCGGTGGGAAACCCCGTGCCCGAAGGCTCGCGCATTTAGCAAGGCTGAAGGGCCGCTGTAAACTCACGGCAACAAGGGCTTGTGGATTGGCCTTTCGCCTCAGCCGCTCGGTTTGGGCAGGAGCTTGACGATGCCGTCGGCTGCGGCGCCGGCCGCGGCGTCGGCGATGGCACCCCAGGGGCCATCCAGCGAGCCCTTCGGGATGTTGTTCTGCTGGGATACGGTGCCAACCCGCTTGCCGCTCGGATCGAGCACCTGCCAGTCGATGCGGATGCTCTGCTTGCCGCCAGAGCCGTCGGTCACGCTGACGATGCCTTTGACGGTGTAGGTGTTGCCTGTAGGCACGGTCGCGAGCTTCACACCCTTGGCATAGAGGCGTTTTTTGATCGCGGCGGTGAGCGACTTCGTCCCATCGCCAGGGGCCCCCGAGACTGGGGCGACGATCGTCGTCAAAGGCTCTTTCGAAGCCCGGGCAGCTGGCGGTGGCGCGGCGGCCTGGGGTGCGTTGGCACTTGGTCTTTGGCTTCGGGAAGGGGCGGGTGTAGCTCCGGGACTCGGGCTCGGGGCCGGACCCGACGCGACCGGCGGAGGCGAGCCGCCACCCGACAAGCTCGCGGCGATTTGCGGAGCGATCTTGGTGGCGAGGCTATGGATCGCCGTGCTGTCCACGCCACTCCAGGGATCGGCCCCCGAGCGGCCGGCGATGAGCTGCTCGCCCGACACCCGGCCGACACGGCCGCCTTTGGTGTCGGTGATGTCCAAGATGTAGGAGATCTTGGCACCCTTTTTCTCGCTGGTGGCTATGAGATAACCCTTGAGCGTGTAGGGCGAGCCGGTGCCATCCGGCGTGATCGTCAGCTTGTTGTCGTTGCCGGCGGTAGCCAGCTCCTGGCCAAATTGCTTGGCGATATTCGGTGGCGCGCCGACGATCGGTGCCAAGTCCATTTTGGAGGAGGAACGGCCGAAGAGCCTGCTGGTGGCGTCGCTGAAAAAGCCGGCTTTGACGCTCTGAGCGAACCCGCCGGCACAAAGCCCGAGGACAACCGCAGCGGTCAGCGCCGTGGTTGCGATACGCCTGAGCCAGCGCCGCACGCTTCGTGGAGTCGCGTCCAACAAATACTCCCTCTGTTGGCCGCAAAGCCCCTTCGCGACAGCGCTAAATACTCGCGGGCGGGGCTTCCAAACCTCGCCCGAACAATAGATTACCTGCCCTGCCGGCGTCCAGCTTAAGGATGGATGGCGAGCTGGCCACCCGTCTATGGTGAATGAGGATCAGGCGAGCACGATGGCGGAAATTTGACGCCCATAGTCTTCCTCGCTGTGATGCTGCGAGCGGCGATAGCTGAACAGGCGCGTCTCGTCGCAATAGGTGCAAAGACCGAGGTCGGAGACCGACCCGACACCAGCGCGGGACAGGCGCTCGGCGACATAGCCGGACAGGTCAAAGTGCGGCTCGCCGGAGCTCTCGTCGGTCATGAAGAAGGTCTCGCTTGCCGGCTCCTCAGCGAGGAAGCGGTCGACATAGTCGGAGCCAACCTCATAGGCCCTTTGCGAGATCGAGGGGCCGATCACCGCGACGACCCGCTCGCGTTTGGCGCCAAGCTCCTCCATGGCCGCCATCGTAGCCTCGGCGATGCCGGAAAGGGCGCCGCGCCAGCCGGCGTGCGCGGCGGCAATGACCCGCGCTTGCGGATCGCAGAGCAGGATTGGTGCGCAATCGGCAGTGAGCGCGCCGATGGCGAGACCTGGCGTGCGTGTGACGAGGGCATCGGCCTCGGCCGCCTCGCCATTCCACGGCTTATCGACGATCACCGCTCTTGCGCTATGGATCTGGTAGAGCGTCAACAGGCGCCCGGCCGGAACGCCCAAGGTCTCGGCGACCAAGGCACGGTTCTGCCGTACACTCTCCGCATCGTCGCGAGAGCCGAGGCCGCAATTGAGCGAGCCGTACATGCCCTTGGAGACGCCGCCTTGACGCGTGAAGAATCCGTGGCGGATGCCATCACAGCTCTCAAGTGTCGAGGCGCAGAACATGGCCCTGTCTGGCGTCACCATGGCCGGTCACGAAGATAAAGTGAAATGATCTGCTCCGAAAGGAGGAGGTGGCGAAAGCTCCGCACTGGTGAGCGCGAGTACTTTGAACAGCATGCCCATCTGCATGGCATCAACGAGGCGCGTCGCGCCTGACACGATCGAGGATGCTTGCGCGGGCGTGGCGCATTGGAGCAGGCGGTCGCGCCGCTCGCCGAGGCCGAGCTTGAGCAGGAATTCCCCTTGCGGGAGCGGACCGTAAGTCTTCAGGCCGAGCGCGCTCGCGCTTTGCTTCAGATCGGCGAAGTCGACATGAGCGGTAAGATCGTTTTCGCCGAGATCGGCAAGTGGATCGGCGAAGCGGTGGCCGCGCACGGCCTGTAGCGTGTCGCCGAGCCCGGTCTGCGCATGGCCATAGTCGACGATCAGGACCGCGAGCGGGGCCTGGCAGGCCCGGCGGCCAAACTCGCGAAGCAGCTTCGCTGCCGCCGGCCTTGTTTCGCAGATGGCGCCCTCGGATGCGTCGTGCGGTGCTGGTCGCGTGTGATCTTCTGGTGGGGATGCTGTTGCCTCGGTGAATGCGAAGCCGCCTCTGTCATCGGTCGTGACCAGACGCTCCCGCCAAGAGCGGCCGCGAAGGACGAATTGCCGGATCGGCAGGGCATCGATGAATTCGTTGGCGAGCACGATAAGCGGAGCGTCAGGCAGCGGGTCGAGCTTTCGATGCCAGCGTAGCGGCACTGGCGCAGCCTCGAGGGCGTTCCGCTGTGCCTCAATCGTGACATTGCTTGTCTCGACGAGCGCCACGGAGACGCTATCGAGGAACTTCGGAATGCCCCTCCAGGCACGGATCGCATCCTTCATCAAAGTGCCGCGCCCGGGCCCAAGCTCGGCGATGGTCACAGGCTTCGGCTCGTCCATGGATTGCCACACGGCGACCGCCCAAAGGCCGATCAGCTCGCCGAAGATCTGGCTGATCTCCGGCGCGGTGATGAAATCCCCCGCGAGCCCTATCGGCTGGCGCGAGGCATAGGCGCCCGACGCAGCGTCGGACAAACACGCCTCCATGAAGGCCTCGACGCTCAAGGGACCGCCACTGGCAATGCGCGCCTGCAGCCTTGCGGCGAGCGAGCTGTCTTGCATGTCGTCGCGGGCGAGAGCACGGATCATGACGCGAGCGCAGGTCTCGTCACCGCGCGCCGGATCAACCAGAGGCCGAGCAGGATCATCGGAATAGAATAGACGATGCCGGGGGTGAAAATCCCAATGTCGAGCGGATGGCCCGCGTGGGGCTCGCGGAAAAACTCCAGGAAGCTCCGGAAGACCCCATAGAAGCAGAGAAACAGCCCGAACACCATGCCGGGACGGGTCAGCGCCTTGTAGCGATAGGTGGCGATGGCGAGGATGGTGAACAGCACGACGCCTTCGAGCCCGGCTTCGTAGAGCTGGCTCGGATGGCGCGGTGCGTCACCGGCGCCGGGGAACACCATGGCCCACGGCACGTCGCTGACGCGTCCCACCACCTCCGAATTGATGAAGTTGGCGATGCGGCCGAAGAACAGACCGAAGGGGGTCGCCGCCGACGCGATGTCGCCAAGCGATAGGGGGTTGATACTCTTGGCACGGGAGAAGAAATAGACCGCGACGACGACGCCGAGCAGTCCGCCGTGAAAGGACATGCCTCCGTTCCACACCGCGGGGATCTCCAGCGGGTTCGCCCAGAAATAGCTGGGCTCGTAGAAGAGGACGAAGCCGAGCCTGCCGCCGAGCACGATGCCAAGGGTGATCCATAGCAGAAAATCATCGGCCTGGGTGATGCTCATCGGCGGCTTGCCGTTCCACAGGTCTGGGCGCGACAACAGATAGCGGCCGTAAAGCCAGCCGAGCAGGATGCCGGCCATGTAGGCAAGCCCATACCAGCGGATGGCGAGCGGTCCGATCTCGATCGCGATCGGATCGATGACAGGGTAGGGGATGACGAAGAACGGCATGAGGCCCCAACAGGTCCGCGGACGGCCTGGACCCTTCACCGCCCGACCCTTCTCTGTCAAGGCGGCGTGGTGGCCGGCGCCTGGCGCTTGATCGAAGCAGCCGGCAACCCCATAGTTTGGCCAGTTTAAGCGATCCGAAGGTATCTCCGATGACGCAGACAACCGGAAAGTTCTTCGACGAGCTCGGCAAGCTCATCACCGACGCGGCGGGTGTGGCGCAAGGTGTGCGCAAGGAGGTCGAAGGCGTGATGCGCGGTCAAGCCGAAAACATCTTGCGCGAACTCGACGTGGTTCAGCGCGAGGAATTTGATGCGGTGAAGGCCATGGCGCAAAAGGCGCGGGAGGAGAACGACCAGCTGAAGCAGCGCATCGCTCTGCTCGAAGAGGCCCTTGGCGAGTTGGAGGACGAGATCGCCGAGCCGCCGACAACTCGTCCCGTACGCCGGCGCAAGGTCAAACGAAGCTATTGACTGTCCTGGCGGAGCCGCGAACGCGCGGGAAGCGAATCGGACTCGTTGCAAGCTCTAGCGCGCAACAGGTCATCCACAACTATCTTTGGAGCGTCCACAGCATTTTGAGTCGGCGAGTCCGGGTCCGGTTGGTGGAGGCACAAACTCCGATATATAACTGATTCACAATCTGATTCGCGGCGGCGTGACGCGTGCGCGGAACTCTGGAGAGGCCACAGAGGCACACGCATGGCAACGACACAGGCTAACTATGACCAATTCACCAACCCGGTGGACATGGTCGAGCATATCGCTACCATCCACGACTGGACGTTCGAGCGGAGTGCTCCCGACGAACTGACGCTGTCGGTCTCGGGCGCCTGGTGCGACTATCACATCTCGCTCACCTGGCGGGACGATCTCGAGGCGCTGCACTTGGCTTGCGCCTTCGACTGCAAGGTGACAAAGGCCAGGCTGAACGAGATCTATCGCTTGATGGCTCTGATCAACGAGCAGCTCTGGCTCGGGCATTTCGATTTGTGGAAGGAGGACGGCATGCTGCTCTACCGCCACGGTTTGCTGCTTGCCGGCGCCACGACCCATGTCAGCCAATGCGAGGCGCTGCTGCGCGGCGCGCTCGAAGCCTGCGAGCGCTACTATCAATCCTTCCAATTCGTGCTGTGGGCCGGCAAGTCATCCGAGGATGCGCTCGCGGCTACAATGCTCGAGACGCAAGGACAGGCGTGACCCTTCACCTCGGTGGCCCGCTCCTCCTGGTGGGGGCGGGGAAGATGGGCGGGACGATGCTTGCCGGATGGCTCCGGCAAGGTCTCGAACTCGGCCTCTATCTACGTCCAGGACCCGACGCCAGCGCCAGGAGCCGCAGTGATGATGGCAAGCCACGGCATCCGCGTACGTCATCAAGCGAAGTTGCCTGCCGCGCCCGCGGTTATCGTGCTCGCGGTGAAGCCGCAGATCATGGACGAGGTGGTGCCCACGCTTGGCGCCTCGCTCGGGCCTTCGACGGTGGTGCTCTCGATCGCTGCCGGGCGCACATTGGCGAACCTCGCAGCGCGCCTACCGTCGGGCACTGCCATCGTGCGGGCGATGCCGAACACGCCGGCCGCGATCGAGCAGGGCATGACGGTGGCTTGCGCGAACCCCGAGGTGACGCGCGCTCAAGCGCTCTCGTGCAACATGCTGCTCGAAGCGGTGGGTGAGGTGATCTGGCTCGACGACGAGAGCCTGATGGATGCCGTCACCGCGGTTTCGGGCAGTGGGCCGGCTTATGTGTTCCTGCTTGCCGAGTGTCTGACGGAAGCAGGTATTGACCAAGGCCTCGAACCCGACCTTGCAGCACGGCTGGCGCGCGCGACGCTTGCTGGCGCAGCCGAACTCCTGCGCCGGTCAGACCTTTCACCGGCGGAGCTCAGACAGAACGTCACCTCGCGGAAAGGCACGACAGCCGCTGCGCTTGAAGTATTGATGGGCAAAGACGGCTTGGCCGATCTTCTCAAGCGCGCCGTGGCAGCCGCCGCCAAGCGCTCCCACGAGCTGTCCTCTTAATTCACCGCACGAGGAAGCAGCAGGGCGGAAATCCGCCATTAATTCACCGGGGCGAACCACCATGAAGTCCTTGGTCCACAACAAGTGTTATGGACTGTTCGGAGGTGTTGCATCACATCAGGTAACATGACATAACCAGGGATATTCGTTACCTAGCAGTTACCTTATCACCCGCCCCGTGATCGCCAGAAGGAGGGGCCGAAATGCCGAAACACAAAACCATCACCGATGCGACCGCCAAGAGGCTCAAGGCACCCAAGGACGGGCAAGTCGATCACTTCGATTCGTCGCTCCCAGGCCTTGCTCTTCGTATCTCCAGTAGCGGCCGTAAGACGTGGGTTTACTTCTACCGTATCCACGGCAGGCTCAGACGGCAGACGTTCGACATATATCCGGCGATGTCCGTTGCAACGGCCCATGCCAAATGGCTCGAAGCCCGCGACATGGTTCAGGCCGGTCAAGATCCTGCACGTACAGCTGTGGCCGGCGCGACTGATTTCCGTAGTGTGGCCACGGAGTGGCTGCAGCGTGACCAGTCTGGTAACCGCACCCACGACATCACCAAGCGTGCACTTGAGCGCGAGGTGTTTGCGCACTGGGGCCATCGTGAAATCACCGACATCCAGCGTAGAGACGTTCTCGATTTGATTGATAGCATCGCCGACCGCGGGCATCTCACCATGGCGCGCCGTATGCATTCGCGTCTACATCGTCTGTTTCGCTGGGCAGTGGGCCGCGGCATCCTCCACATCAGCCCGATGCAAGATCTTCCCAAGCCTGGGAGTGATACAAAACGCGATAGGGTACTTACCGACGATGAGCTAGTGAAGGTCTGGCAGGCGAGTGATCAGCTTGGCGACTACGGGACTGCTGTCAAGCTGCTGGTCCTGACTGGCGCTAGGCGCACGGAGATCAGCAAGCTTCGCTGGAATGAGATTGTCGGCACCGACATCGTGCTGGAGGGCAGCAGAACCAAGACGAAGGCGGCGCGCACTGTTCCACTCTCTACTGCAGCACTCGCAGTGCTTGGTGATGCTCAACAAGAGCCCCTCGTGTTTGCGTCGGGCTTACCGGACTGGTCACGCGCCAAAGCCAGGCTCGACGAGCTGGTAAATATTCCAGCCTGGGTAGTTCATGACATCCGCCGCACCACTGCTACCGGCCTTCAGAAGCTTGGTGTGCCGCTCCAGGTGACGGAGGCAATCCTGGGGCACGAATCTGGTTCCAAGGCCGGCGTCGTCGGCATCTATCAGCGGCACGACTATGCCACCGAGAAGACCTCGGCACTGGAGGCATGGGGTGCGCACGTCATGGCGCTGCTCGAGGGTCGAGCCCCAGGCAAGGTGGTGCCAATGCGGGGGAAGCGCTGAATAGGTTTAATAGGGACAAATCCATTTGCTTCAATAAAGAAGCGTGCTTAGGTTGAAAGGCATTGTGCAAACAAGGAGGAATCACGCACGATGCAAGACCCTACGACTTATCTCTCCGCTTCCAAGGTTTGTGTCAGATACGGCGTCACTTCAATGACGCTGTGGCGCTGGATGCGAGATGGAGCACTGAGCTTCCCCGCGCCGACCGTCATCAACAAGCGCCGCTACTGGCTCAAGGCCGACCTTGAGACCTGGGAAGCCTCACGCACGAACGCGAAGGTCGCGTGAGATGGCAAGCTCAGAAAACCGAAAGGCCAGGGTTGACGGCCCCGGCCTCGAAATCGGTTTGGCAAAAAATGGGACGCCCACCGATACCAAACACCGTGCCAACAATCGATCTCTGATCGCGGCCATCGACACCGGGCATTCGAGTCAGGTGCGCGTGCATCTGTACAGATGGCGCGAGCAAACCAAGATCGAGATCAAGCATTACACGGCCACGGTGCCGAAATGCTTCATGGCGTCCGGCGTCGGCGTCAGCCTCGACATCGAGAAGTTGCCGGAGCTGATCGATGCGCTCAAGGCGGTGCGGCCATGAGCAAGCATGACAAGGGTCGCATTGGGGGGCAGTTCACTCCCCTGCTTTGGCCAACTCTAGAACTTGCCTGCGTGGAGGGCATTGTCGCACGGAGCTAAGAGTTTGTACGTTGCATTGAAGCGCCGGGTTCCTCGGGGACGCAATCGCTCTTATGTCTCGTATCGTGATGCAGAGCGTGAACTTAAGTTAGGCCGGCGCAAAATCCGCGAGTGGTTTGCAGAGCTAGAGCATTACGGCTTCATCAAGCTCGCTGCCGCTGGTTGCCTCGGCGTGGATGGTAAGGGTAAGGCTCCGCATTGGTTTCTTACCGAGCTTGGCACCACGAGCAAGGCCAGTGCCGGTGGCCTGTTCGAACCGCCAACGAATGACTTTTTAAGGTGGGATGGGGTTGTAGTTTTTGACCCCAAGCCATACAGGGCTGGGCGCACCTGGGACTACGAAAAACAGAATCCCGGTGCTCACGTGAACTCCACCCCGGTGCTCACGTGGACTCCACCCCCGATGCTCACGTCAGCAACACCCAAATCGCAAAGTGGTGCTCATGTGGGTGACATAGAGGTGAATAGCAGTGGCTCACGTAGACTCCATATCTAGTTTAACCACTACCGGGGCCTCTCAGGGTGAGGCTTCTCTCACTGATCCTCCCTCCGCCCGCTTGTCCACTACCTCGACCGATGGCAGGAACAGCGGCAGCGGCAAATTCAAGCGGCGGGTGGCGTCATGACCGACATTCGCAATCGGCTTGCGCTCATCTGCGGCATGTTCGGTAGCGCGCATGTTGGCGAACGTGCAGCGGCGGCGGCAAAAGCTCATGAGATTGTCCGCGAGCTTGGCGTTACGTGGCAGGACGTCCTGATCTTCCCAGAAGGCAGGGCTGAGATGGCCGAGGTTCGGCGCTGTGCCAGGACGCTCTTGAAGCACACAGAACTGTTCTCGCAATTTGAAATCAACTTCCTGAACACCCTGAAACGCTACACGCGCCCGCTTTCGCAGAAGCAACGCGACTTGCTTGCGCAATTGGTTGAGCGCCTAGAGGAGTCAACCGAGGAGGACGCGGCCTGATGACTTGGTTTCCGTTTCGTCACTGGAACTGCTTGCCCTATGCGCTTTGCTATATCGAGCGGCTTGGCGTGCCTGACGCGGCGTCGGTATTCCGCTTTCTGCTCGACTATGTGAAGGAGCATGGGTGGCCTTGCGACATTGGCGCGGATGAGATTGCCAAGACGCTCAAGATGCCCAAGCGCCGCGTGGCGAATGCGATTGAGGACTTGAAGGAGTTTGGCGTCGCCGATCTCGACAGCTACACGAACACGCTCAACGTTAACTGGCGCGGCCTCCGCAATTTGGAATTCCGGGAGCAGAAGGCGCGCACCGCATGACACCGATAGGTTCCAACCGCGAAGTTGAAACCCTCCAAACGCCTCTGTGCTTTATGATCATAAGGCATGGTTGCATTTCATACAAAAAATCCACTACATCAGGATTCTAAGGTAACGCAGAGGTAACGACTTTACCTCATTGGAGGCTTTTATGGCCGATACGACGAAGAAGATGGTGCAGGTGCTTTTATCGGACAGCACGCACCGCATGTTGAAGACGCTGGCGGCAGAGCGAGAGCTGTCGAAGTCCGACATCATCAGACAGGCGATCAAACGCGAGTGTGCCGAACGGCGCATCACCGAACGGGTGCAAGCATGACCAGATCGCGCGGAGTTCGGGTGGCCCCCATCGGCGTCGTCTACGGGTTGGTGGACCCGGTCACAGGCAAGCGGCTTGGTCGCCCTGGTGTTTGGGTTGACGGCGTTGGCACCGGAGGGCGGGTCGAAGGCATCGTTGATGGCCCGGACGGTCCCAGCAACAAGAACGTGATGCAGGCACAGAAGCGCCGCACAGACAGGCGTCTCGCGGCCACGGCAGCGGCCAGGGCGAAGGCGAAATGACGGACGCACTACTGCACTCCGTCAACCATGGTCGCTCCTGGCACGTCGAGTATGACGGCGAGATGATCGTTGTCGGCTCCCGCGACTCGGAGCACGCCCTCGCCCGCGTCATGCTGGCCCGCGGCATTACCGGCAAGGTCAAGGTGCTCGACGCCGAGACACGGAAACATCGCACCACAGTGGACATCGAGAAGGCGGCACCGCTCACGGTGAGCGAAGAGAACCGGGGTGGACTCCGCATCAGGAAGTACTGCGAGAACCCGGACATTCGCCCCCAAACGGGCGAAGAGCCCCTGGCGGTGCCAACTCTACCTGTGGACAGTTCGGAGGCCGCATGACCGCGTTCAACTTCACCCCGGTTGCCGCCACGCAGACGCTGGCGGTCTCCGGCACATCGGGCTCGACTGGCCTGTCGGTAACCGGCAGGTCTCGCTCGCTCCGGCGACCTCACCTCTCTCCCCTAGTAGGGGACAGACCCCTAGACCAACCTATGCGACCGTTGCCAGCTCTTGATACGCGATTGGGACTGCATACCTTTGGCCACGATCCGCTTTTCGCCGGGTCGAGTTGATTGAAGGAGTAGTTTGACGTGTTGACCTCTAAGACCGGCGCTACGATGGAAACAGACGTTGAGGAGACGCCCTCCGGCTGGATAGCTCGCTACCTCATCGTCAGTAAGGACCTAGGAAGAATGAAGCCGCAGCGCGCGGTGTTCCCCAGCAAAGCCGATGCCATCGCGTGGTTGACGGCGGAGGCCACTGCCCATGGTTTTGTTTTCGAGCCATCGGTTTAGGGGCTATTTGATGAAGTTCAGAAGCTCAGATGCGAGGCGCGCTGTAGTTGGCCGTCATGCCCGTAGGCTTCAAGTGTTACCAATGGGGGATTTGCGGAACAATATGCGCGCGCGTCGATGCCGAGCGATTCTTCGCAGCGTCAACTCAGAGAAAGTCTGTTGAATGCCTAGACCTAGACAGAGAGCTTGTTTCGAGGACGGGCTGAAGCTGGACATCAACAAACTCGCTCGCGAGGGACTGCTCCAGCCTGGAGCAAGGGTTTCCTGCTCGTATAGCTGGACGAATAGTTATTCCGGTGAGCGCGTTGCAAACGCACTACTCACTAGCCAACTGCCGACCGAGCGCGCAGGCTGGTTTCGCATTCAGATGGGAGAGCTTGACCAATGGATCGATCTAGTCGCGCAACCTCGTAACTTCGGTGGACGCCAGTGGTACTTCAAATCTCCAATCACCCATCGATGTTCTATCCTGCGGAAGCCTCCAGGCGCGAGGCGCTTTTGCGGACGGCATGAATGGGGAAGACAGGTCGCCTACGCATCGCAGTTCGGTACCGCCGTGGATCGGGCGCATCGGGGGAAAGCGAAAATCAAGGCACGATTGATCGGCGACTGTGATCCCGATGAATGGGCCCTTCCGCCGAAGCCAAAATGGATGCGATGGCAGACCTACAACAAACAAGTCGACAAATTTGACCACTACGAAGGAATGCTCAACACCCTTTGCCGACAAGCATTAATGCGCATTTTGAGAAGGGGTTAAGCAATAGATTTCGATTGAATGTCGTTTAGTGGGATGTTTTCGATGTTCCGACAGCGAGCGCGTTGAGCCACCCTTATGTCGAGTTAGCCCACAATGAGTCGGGTTCAGAGCTTTCCGCCAATCGCCTCTCAAACGAGCAAAGTACTTATTCTAGGTTCCATGCCGGGAGAGGTGTCGCTGAAAGCAGGCCAATATTACGCGCATCCGCGAAATGCGTTCTGGCCCATCATGGACGAGCTATTTGGCGCGGGCCCTTCGTTGCCTTATGAGGAAAGGGTGAGGCTCCTTGATTCAGCTCGCGTCGGTCTCTGGGATTCGCTTCAAGCGTGCATAAGGCCAGGGAGCCTGGATGCGTCTATTACAAACGAGATAGCCAATGACTTTCAGGGCTTTTTTGATCGATACCCAAACATCACATATGTGTTTTTCAACGGCAGCAAAGCAGAGACGGCATTTCGCCGTTACGCCTTGCCAGTTTTGACTAATCCACGGCAAATCCTCACTTGCTTGCCCTCGACTAGCCCTGCCCACGCAGCGATGACATTCGAGGCCAAGGTGCAGGCATGGTCCGTCGTGCGAAAGGTTCTCACGTACTAAGTGAGCTGACCAGATGACCGCTGCAAGAGAAGCTGTCGCCTATCACGAAGCCGGGCACGCCGTGATATCGACGAAGCTCGGTTGGGACACGTCTGTTGCGAGGACCCTCTGGTCGGAGGGCACGATGACAAGATCAAGCACGCGCTGAAGGTGCTCATTGCAGCCAGCCTTGCTGAGAGCAACCACATTGGCTCGCCGACGTGGGGTGATGCCGACGAACGAGTGAAGGCGACAAGCCTCGCGCTGTTGGCTACTGACCGCAATGCCGAGCGCGCCGCAGCTCTCGTCAATGAAATGATCGGGGAGACACGCAAGCTCGTGGAGCACCATTGGCGCGAAATCGAGGCGCTGGCAAAGAGGGTGCCACCGTTTCAGGATTGCTGGACATGAGATGCCACAAGACAAAACGGTAGTCGCAATGGATGGCCTCCTGCGTTGCCGCGAGCAAGAACGACGGCGGCTCAGCCATGAAGCCGATGGAGACCGAGACATCGCTGCGTCGCTGCAAGGGTACAGTGCCGCTTCACTGAAGCACCCTGGCCTTTCAATCCTTCGGCCCGACCACGCCGGGTACTTGTTGAGGCTTCCTCAGCGGCAGCGTCACCGAAGTCACCTTAGTCGGTTCTGGAGATTTCCTGACCGGCAGCGGAGGCGGTTTCACTGAACTCGTTTTTGCGCCGCAGACGTTCCCGCGCTCGTTCCACGCCATGCCGGCTTTATCGCAATCGGATCTAGTCAGAGGTTGGTTTGATGCAGCCGTCGATAATGCTGGCGGGCCAGCTTCTATTTTTGGTGCCGCCTCTGCCTCGGTTCCTTCCGATTTTTCTCCGCAAACATTAGCCCTTTCGTTCCACACCATGTTTGCCTTATCGCAGCCAGCTCTTGTTAGCGGCTGACTTGCGGTGTCGTCGGTCAGCGCTAGTTGAGGCTTCCTCAGCGGCAGCGTAGGCGGTTTCACCGAAGTTACCTGTGTCGGTTCTGGAGGTTTCCTGACCGGCAGCGGAGGCGGTTTCACTGAACTCGTTTTTGCGCCGCAGACGTTCCCGCGCTCGTTCCACGCCATGCCGGCCTTATCGCAGTCAATTCGTGTCAGTGGCTGACTGGCGGTGCCGTCGGTCAGCGCTTCGGGCGGAGCCTCTGATGCGACCTGAGTTTTCGATTCTTCCGATTTGGTCCCGCATACGTTCGCGCTATCGCTCCACTGCATCCTCGCCTTATCGCAGTCAGCTCTTGTTAGCGGCTGACTTGCGGTTTCGGGTGCCTCTGAGCTTGGTGCAGTCTTAACAGTAGCTTCCCCCGCTACTGACCCGCAAACATTCGCACTATCATTCCACGCCATGCCGGCTTTGTCGCAATCGAATCTAGTCAGAGCTTGGTTTGATGCAACCGTCGATAATGTTTGCGGGCCAGCTTCGATTTTTGGTGCCGCCCCTGCCTCTGTTCCTTCCGATTTTTCTACGCAAACATTAGCCCTTTCGTTCCACACCATGTTTGCCTTATCGCAGTCAATTCGTGTCAGTGGCTGACTGGCGGTGCCGTCGGTCAGCGCTTCGGGCGGAGCCTCTGATGCGACCTGAGTTTTCGATTCTTCCGATTTGGTCCCGCATACGTTCGCGCTATCGCTCCACTGCATCCTCGCCTTATCGCAGTCAGCTCTTGTTAGCGGCTGACTTGCGGTTTCGGGTGCCTCTGAGCTTGGTGCAGTCTTAGCAGTAGCTTCCCCCGCTACTGACCCGCAAACATTCGCACTATCATTCCACGCCATGCCGGCCTTGTCGCAATCGAATCTAGTCAGAGCGGTTGGTTTGATGCAGACCGTCGATAATGTTTGCGGGCCACGCTTCGTGATTCTCTGGCGCCGTCAGCGCGTCCCTCTGTGCGCCTGCAGTTTTCGATTCTTCCGATTTGGTCCCGCATACGTTCGCGCTATCGCTCCACTGCATCCTCGCCTTATCGCAGTCAGCTCTTGTTAGCGGCTGACTTGCGGTTTCGGGTGCCTCTGAGCTTGGTGCAGTCTGAACAGTAGCTTCCCCCGCTACTGACCCGCAAACATTCGCACTATCATTCCACGCCATGCCGGCTTTATCGCAGTCGACTCTCGTCAGGGGTTGCCGAGATGTATCAATCGCAGAGGGTTCCCCGTCAGACCCTGACGTAGCCTGAGCCTGGGACTCGGCCAAGCGGTCGGCAACCGCCAGACCGTCCCGGTACGATTTCAGGGCCTCGGCGAGATTGCCTTGCGCCATCAGCACGTCCCCGACCTTGCTGTAAGACAGCAAGAGATCGCGCTGCCGGCCGGCATTTTCGGGGTCGACTTTGGCCAAGCGGTCGGCAACCGCCAGAGCGTCCCGGTACCATTTCAGCGCCCCGATGAGATTACCTTGCGCCATCAGGAAGTCGCCAACCTCGACATAAGAGGCGAGATCCCTCTGCCAGCCGGCAATTCTGTCGACCTTGGCCAAGCGGTCGGCAACCGCCAGACTGTCCCGGTACGATTTCTGGGCCTCAGCGAGATTGCCTTGCGCCGTCAGCACGTCGCCGACCTTGCTGTAAGACAGCGAGAGATTGCGCTGCCAGCTGGCATTTTCGGGGTCGACCTTGGCCAAGCGGTCGGCAACCGCCAGAGCGTCCCGGTACGATTTAAGGGCCTCGCCGAGATTGCCTTGCGCCATCAGGAAGTCGCCAACCTCGACATAAGAGGCGAGATCCCTCTGCCAGATTCCGGGTTCGACCATATTGCGTTGAGCGTTCGCCTTCTCGAGCTCAGGGCGAGATTGGGCTGATTTGATCGCCGACGTGACCTGATCCAATTTGGTCTGAAGCTTATTCCGTTGAGCGTTCGCCTTCTCGAGCTCAGGTCGGGATTGGGCTGACCTGTTCTCCGACGTGGCCTGATCCAATTTGGTCTGAAGCTCATCGCGTTGAGCGTTTGCTTTCTCGAGCTCTGAGGTGAGATTAGCGGCCCGTTTCGCGAGCTCCGTAGCCTGCGCTTTTGCCTGATCTGCCGCCTGCTTAGCGTTCTCAAGTTCGCTTTGCACCTCCTAACGAGACTGCTTGTCCTCAAGCTGAGATTGGGCTGATTTGATCTCCGACGTGGCCTGATCCAATTTGGTCTGAAGCTCATTGCGTTGAGCGTTTGCTTTCTCGAGCTCTGAGTTGAGACTGGCGGCCCGTTTCGCGAGCTCCGTAGCCTGCGCTTTTGCCTGATCTGCCTCCTGCTTAGCGTTCTCAAGTTCGCTCTGCATGCCTCCTAGACGAGACTGCTTGTCCTCAAGCTGAGATTGGGCTGATTTGATCTCCGAGGTGGCCTGATCCAATTTGGTCTGAAGCTCATTGCGCTGAGCGTTTGTTTTCTCGAGCTCTGAGTTGAGACTGGCGGCCCGTTTCGCGAGCTCCGTAGCCTGCGCTTTTGCCTGATCTGCCGCCTGCTTAGCGTTCTCAAGTTCGCTCTGCATGCCTCGCGAGACTGCTTGCCCTCAAGCTGGGATTGGGCTGATTTGATCTCCGAGGTGGCCTGATCCAATTTGGTCTGAAGCTCATCGCGCTGAGCGTTTGTTTTCTCGAGCTCTGAGTTGAGACTGGCGGCCCGTTTCGCGAGCTCCATAGCCTGCGTTTTTGCCTGATCTGCCGCCTGCTTAGCGTTCTCAAGTTCGCTCTGCTTTGTCTCCAAATGCTGTTGTGTCTGAACCAAGCGGTAGCCGGTGAGAATGATTGCAATCACGAACACCGTTCCGACGATCCACTCCCATGCCCGGTTCGACCGCCCTCGATTAGCAGCTCTGCGCCATGCGAGGTCGTCCTCCGCTCTGGTCCGCATTTTTCTATCTAGCGATTCCATTTCGCGATTGCCTTGTTTAGTCATGTAGATCAAGCCCTGACTAGCGAGGCTTACCCAGATGGAGCATTAGCTTCGCGGCACGCGCGCTCGGATCAAGGAAATTGTTGAGCGCAAATATATCGCGCCCGCTAGAAGCGGGTGGCAAGGCAAGAAATTGCGAGGCACGGAGCACCATATGGATGGCGAGGCCGAAGCCGACGCCCGAAGCGGCTGCGCCTAGCTGTGCAACGATTGAGTTGAACGGAGGGGTGGGGTGTCGGGTACACCCTGGATTAGGATCCATAACACTCTGGGCGTGCCCGGGGGTGTACCGTGGATTAGGATCCATAGCCTCCCCCCAATGCGTGGGACCTCGACAGAGGCTCATGATGGAAATCAAAGCTGCTGGCGATGATCATAAAGCTCTGCGCAAGATTGCGACTGCGCTTTTAGCCAAAGCGGCTGATGGTGACGTGCCAGCAATCAACTCGCTTGCTGATCGGACTGACGGAAAAGTTGCTCAGGCGTTGATTGGTGACAGCGAAGAAGACGGGATGCGGCTCGTTCACACGATCATACGCAGGATTGTCGAGCCTGATGCGCAATAGGCGGCCTCGTTCATGACGAGGCATTCCACGATTTAGTGCCCCCCTAGGAGTTGTGTGCTTCCGATAATAGTTGTTATCGGAAGTCGAGCAACACTTGCCACCAACAGCTTGCCCCACCAATTATTGACGAGAAGCGGCACAGCCTCTCTGGGCAATGACTGATTTGAACGGAGGGGGTGGGGTGTCGGGGTGCACCCATGGATTAGGATCCATGACCCGCCCCTGGGTGTCCGGAGGACGCTGGATATGCCGGTTGATCTTCGATCCGCGCGAGTGGCAAATCGAGGAAGAAGAAGCTATCTCCCGAATGAAAACTGAGGAGCTTGATCGGCTGGTCGCTGCTGGAACGATCAGGGAGATCGATCGTGAGCACGTGAGGTTCATTGTGCGCCGTATTGTTCAGCCAACCCCCGGGGTCGGTAATGATCGCGCGGGAATAACCGTTGCCCTCCCAATGGCTACTAACACTTTGGGGGTAGTGAGCGTTAGGCGCCTTTTGCGGACGGACCCGATAATGCCCCGTCAATGATTGGGCGGGGCCATATACCTCCCAGGCGCCTCCGCCTTACTCTAAGGCTCTTCTTTTCGGGAACGCGAACCGTGCTATTCGTGGCTCGTGGTGGAGAGTTTCCCCTCCTCCCATCAACCCTAAACGATGGCCATCGGCAGTGGCCGTCGGGCATTGAAGGACTCCCAGTCTAGAGCCCCGCGAGGCCTGTTTCTCTCGGGGCTTCCTCTATCTCGCCAGGACGGGACGCTCGGTGGCCGGTAAACCACCCAAAAGCGAGACGGTTACGCAGCTCCGGTCAAAAGACGGGGATGAGGAGCTCACCGCTCTGTTTCAGGAGTGGCTCATCGCGTTTGAAAAAACACAATCCGCAACAGTCGATGAAGAAACAGTCGCGCTGCTTGCGCTCTCTAGGATCGAGTCGCGGATCGCGGCCACACCCGCCGAAGGGCTGCGTGGGCTCGTGGTGAAGCTTGGGCTGCAAGGCTTCTTGAATGAACATGCAGATGCGGGAAGCGAGCTAGCTGCACTCCGCTTATGCTGATTTGGTACGTCTGACAGGCCATGACCCGGCGACCGAGATCCTCGCCAAGTTACAGAGGTCAAGGCGTCACTAAGTTTGGCGACCTTGAGGTTAGCGCATTGTCGAAGTGGTCAATCATTCTCACCAGTTCTGCCAATGACTTTGCACGCATTTTTCGCATGGCATTGGCACGATGGACCTTCACCGTGACCTCGCTCAACCCAAGATCGGCAGCTATTTGCTTATTAAGGTTCCCCGCTGCTACCCTCACGACCACTTCTCGCTCACGGGCACTTAGGGACTCAAGGTGTTCCCGTATAGTCGAGTGCAATTGTTGCATTTTGCGGCGAGCACCATCCCGTTCCAGGGCCGCGAAAACCGCATCAAGTAGGTCCTGGCTACGGAAGGGCTTGGTCAGAAAATCGACTGCTCCTGATTTCATCGCGCTCACGGCCATCGGGATATCAGCTTGGCCGGTGACGAAGACGATCGGCACGTGAACGTCGGCCTTTGCCAATTCCTCTTGAACCTTGAGCCCACTCTTTGCGGGCAACCTCACATCAATCACCAAGCAGCTCGTAGCGTCTGGAATGCGATCTTCCAGGAAGGCACTCCCCGATGCGTAGAGTTTGACCTTTAGTCCGACGGATTCGAAGAGCTCCTTTAGGCCTGACCGGCATGAGGCGTCATCGTCAATCACGACGACGACCGCCTCTCTGGTTAGGTTCTCCTTCATGGGTAGCACCATCGCCGGTTGAGCGGGCGGCGGAATTTGTTTCGCTTGTTGGCCAAAATGGTTTCAACGATCCATCCCAGCGATCGCGCCTTGTTGACGGCCAGCTGAGCCGCTAGAGCCCGAAACTCTGCTAATGGTTTGGAAGTGAAGTCGGCAAGCCAACTGCGCACGACAACTAGATGCCGCTCGTGGTGAGGTTTTTTGAAAGCGATAAGAAAAACCGTTCCCGGCTTCCAAACGACAATTTCGTCGCCGTCCAATTCGACGATGATGCCGTCTTCGACGCTGTTACTCATCGCAAGAACGCCAACTCGAGAACGGGCCCTGGCTACGGTTTGGGCCTCGCTACGCTTACTGACGCGCCTACGCGAAAAGGAAACAAGGGACGCGAATTGCAGATACTACTACTAGATTCCACAGGACGCAAAAAAAACCTAGGCCCAAGCCTTTGGACAATTGTCCTCAAGCAAGTCCAGAAGCTATTACGAGAAGCGGCAGCGCCTCTCTGGGCAACGACTGAGTTGAATGGAGGGGTGCGGGTGCCGGGGTACGCCCCCCTCAATCGATGCCTCAAACGCCTCCTCTGATGTCTAGGGTCAGGCTCGGGGGCTCTTTTTATAGTGAAGTGCCTGTCGTCGTCGGCGACAGGCGGCGCACGATGCGGCGGGGAACTCTAATACCCCCTAAGTTGCTTGAGCTGTTCTTGGCTTAAACCCTCGATGTCCTCGCGGGTAAGCTTATACACCCCGCCGAGCCTCTCTGCTTTTGCCTTAGCGGCTTTGAATTTGGCGTCCGCTCCTGTCCCAACTACGTCTTTGCATTTGGCCTCCCTCAACGCTTGGTTAGCGGCTTCCAATGAGGGGTAGCCGCCTTTATCCCCAATGATTTTGAGGCCGTCGGCCGGCTGGGCGTCAACCACCGCGCAATTACCGACCGGGTCCACGACGACATAGTGCTTGGCGGTGGCAGGAGGGCGGACCGGAGTGGCCGGACTGCCGCTGGGTGGAATCGGGGGCCGACTTTGTGCAGACTTCCCGGGCGGTAGCGGAGGCGGCTTCACTGACCTCGTCTTTGTCAGTTGTGGCAAGTTCCTGGCAGGTGGTGGGGGCCTTTTCACCGACTTCACCTTCGTCGGGTGCCGGGGCGGCGCCGGTAGGGGCTTCGCGTAGACCTCTTGGTAGGGGCGAGAGCAGCCGCCCACTGAAAGGCAGACTGCCAAGGCCACAAGTCCAATAATAACGCGCATACTCAAACACTATCGTCCGCAGGGCTAAACCGACTTGTTAACTATGAATCGTTGATATTTGATTGAGACTGGCTTCGGGAGGTAGGTGGCTAAGGCCAGAACAAGAATCGTTATGCGCCTTAGATCGCTATGACGCCTTAACGCTATCCCCCAATTCCACTTTGATCCGCTCGGGATGATCTACCGGCTAGGGAGATCGGTATCGAGCCTAATGACCGTGCGGTTGCAGAACAGATGGTAGCTCGATGACCGCTCGATGACCGCTCTATGACAGCTCCGCGCGGCCGATCCCGAGCCGCCAATTTAACGGCGTCGGCTTCGGTCGGCGCTCCCTTTTGTACTATGACCCCGCAATGCGCGAGCACGACGTCGGCAAGCTAGTCCGAAGCGACATCCGTAACATGCTGGTCATCGGGTTGGCCGACGAACTGATGGTGTGGCGGCGGCCATCTTCGGCCAGAGTTTCGCACAGTCGCCATCAGATCGGTTAAGCCGCGCTGGGCGAACGCTCACCGCTTAATATATAGGGCGACCAGCGCGACGACTGCTGCTGAGATGGCTGCTGCCGCTGCCACGCTCGCTATGGTGATGGCGAGGTTTGCTCTCCAGTTCGCCACCGTCGCCATGCTCGCAGCCGCCCAAGCCGCTTCCTTGGCGCTACGTGCTATCTCCAATTCAGCCGACCGTGCCTCGTTCTTTTTGCCCAGCTTCTTCTCTTCGAGGTAGCGAAGCACCGCCGCACGCTTATCGTCTACCCAGACAGCTGCGGCAAGACGCGCCTCGATCTCTTGGTCGCTCAGCTGGTCCAGTTCTTCTTTGAAGAGATCAGGCTTCTCGGGCATTTCGATGCCTTGGAGGCGGCGGCCTCATCGACCCCGAAGGTGTTCATGTTTTCCACGTGAACATCTTCGGTGGAGTTGAGCACCGGGCAGGTTGCCTCTCATCCTTGATTTGCTCGTGATTTTACCGCCCGCGTGCGGTAGAGCGGCGGAAGAGACGCTTTCTTCAACAGTGCTCAGAAGCCAATGCAGCACGACGGCCTTCAGGTCATTGAGGATGATATCACCCGTGTCATAGCGGATGCGATTGTAAATGCGGCCAATACCCAGCTGCATATGGGTGGTGGCGTTTGCGGTGCCATCTTTCGAGCTGCTGGCATGGAGAAGCTCACCGACGCCTGCGCCGCCATCGGCCGCTGCCCCACGGGATCGGCTGTGCTAACGCCCGCTTTCGACATCTCGACGGCGCGGTACATCATTCATGCAGTCGGGCCAATCTACAGCCGTTACACCGCTGAGGAGGCGCGGCGATTGCTGCGGTCGGCCTACGTATCTGCAATTCAGCTCGCGGTCGAAAACGGCTGCACCAGCTTAGCGTTCCCCGCGATCAGTACGGGCATCTACGGCTACCCCTTGGAAGAGGCGTGCAAGGAGGCGGTGGATGTGTGCTGGGCAGAGGCTCAGCGCACTGGCGTGGGGATCAAGCTCGTCGCGTTTGATGGCAAGACAGCCGATTGCCTTCGCCGTCATCTTTCAGCTCGGATGAAAGTGCCGTCGTCTAAGGACTAGATTGCGGAGCTGGGAGGGCATGTTGCCGTCCACCCCTTTCGAGCCTCGGTGAGCGGCGTTGGTCGGAAGATGCTCAAAGATGCTCAACCTCTCGAAGGTGCTCACCCTTTTTGTGTGAGCATCTTCAGGGAACTTGAGCACCTTCGCGCTAGCGGCCGGAAGCTAGTGGCGCTGTCGCCAGTATCTTAGTTCGAGGTATGCGCCAAGCATCCCGCCGAGGTGAGCAAAATGAGCAACGCCCGCTTCGGTTCCGAGAACACCATTGGCCAATTCAATCAGTCCGAACACGATGACAAGGAGCCATGCAGGCATCGGGATTGGCGGGAAAAGGAGCATGACGGTGCGGCGTGGGTAGAGAACGCCAAAGGCAAGCAACACACCAAAAATCCCACCGGAGGCACCAATGGTCGGGGATATCCCAGCGTGCCTCGTCGCGGTTACAGCAGCTAGCTGAACAATCGCTGCGGAGACGACGGCGGCGAAATACAAGAGAATGTAGTGCCTTGCGCCGAGCGTGCGTTCCACATCACGGCCAAACAGGAATAGAGCCCACATGTTCAAACCGATGTGGGCAAGGTTTGCATGCAAAAAGGCGTAGGTAACAAGCTGCCAGGGCTCGAACCCTACGACTGCATGAAGGTCCTCAACGTGGTAACGCCCTATAGGCCACAATGCGAAGACTGAAATGAGGGCATCGTTGTAGACAGCTTGCAGCGCAAATATCGCAACGTTGGTAGCTATCAAAAGCCTCGTTATCGTCATCGGTCATTAAGTTCGATCTTCGGAGACATAGTGTGTTCATGCGCTGATGTCGGAAGAACGGCTCAACACGACAGGATGACCATGCGCTGCCTGTCCTCTCACATACAGCTCCACCACCACTCAATGGCTTAGCGAAAAGTGGGACAGTCAATCTTCCCACATCATCACTATGCTTTCTGGCGCGGGTGTCCCACCGCCCAGCGATCCCGGTCCGCAAAGAAATAGAAAAAAAGACCTGAGGCTGCCCGCAGGTCTTTCGTCGAACTAGGCACTTCGCCGATAAGGCGACCCGGCTTTGGCAGCGGCCTGCTCAACTGGCTTGTAGGCGTTACGCGTCAGACCGGAATACATCTCACCGAGCTTCGACAACTCAGCAACATGCGCTTCATAGGCCATTCTCGCGTACTGAGACTGGATCTCGATCACCTGCTCGAATGACTTTGCACTGAGCAGCTGCTCGAAAGCGCGGGTCCCATCCTCGAACGCCTTCTTCGAGTAGTCGGTGACCTCAGCGGCAATAGCCTGGAGGCCCTTATTCACCTCACCAAACGAGCGAACGGCGGCATCGAAGCCGTCTTTGCCCACTCGCTGAAACTCTTCACCATACTTTTGAACGTCAGACATCTCTGTGATTACCTTTCATCTGGGGGGCCGCCGGGGGCGGTTACGTGCTCATATAGTCCATTATGCTGCACTGCACAATAGCTACCTCAGAATTATTGCATCGCACAAAGACCGGTCCCGAAGGTGCTCATAGGTCTCGAAGGTGCTCATGTTTCTTATGTGAGCATCTTCAGTGGAGTGAGCACCTTCGCTATTTCGCGCCTCAGTGTTTTGACACTGAAGTATAGAATTTTGCGCCATCCGGTCGACCCGGCGTCGGCGGCACGCAGTCATCCGCGTTGCCGCTATTGGAGTAGAAGGAGCTGCAACATTCTCCTTTGATGTTTGTGACACCAGGTTCCTTCACTCCACCCGGACGAGTGATGCTGCAATCCTCGTCGGCTCGGACCAGACTGGCAGCAAGCCACAAAGTCGCCGGGAGCACTAGCAAAGTTGGGAAGCGGGTCGTTGCCATCGCGGACTCCTCCAAAAGGGTGGGCCACAATCGGCTTAATACTAGCCCAATCGTTTGGAGGTTTTGGGGCCGGACCGATGGAGTTGCCACGCTGTGAGTTCCGCCAGGGAGCCGCAACTTCCCCTTGACACCCCCGATCCCCTGACATGTTGGCCGACTGCGATGACGAGGCAATCGCACCCCTGGGCGGCGAGGCCTATCTCGATGAGATGACGGGCCGTTTGCTTCCAATGTGCTTTCCAAAATTTCATCTACCTCGAAGGTGCTCATACTTCTTGTGTAAGCACCTTCGGTGGAGTTGAGCACCTTCGCGATGACGCCAGGAGTGGTGTCAACCAACGCTCGTACTGGTGGCGCGAGTGGTTTGAGGTCAGCGTGGGCCGGAGCTGTCGGGGCTGGGGTTTGATCCTGAGGCTTACTCTTCGGGCGAGTACTGGAAGCCTCTGGGACCATGAGTGCCATTATGTTAAGGCCCGTCAAGAATGCCGCACCGGAGCCAACAGCCGCGATAATCGCACCTACGCGCAATACGTCCTGCACGATCAGATTGCTTGACGCCATTGCAGTTCGACCGATGTATGCAAGTAAGGAACTCAGCAGTCCCGCCAATGCACCGGAGCCGAACACCAACATGGCCCAGGTGAGCCTGCGAGGATCGGATGCGGATTGAGGAGCAAAAGCCAGTGCCGTCACCAGGATGAGGGCGGCCGCCCCATTAAGTAAAATCACATAGGCAAGAGCACGACTAGCGTATTGATCTCGCTCTCGATCTGGAAAGGCGTCTGGCAGATGTTCATTCGGTCTTTGAGGCGGTGATTGCCCGACTAGGGTTCTGGGTTCTGGTCGTTGAGGTCGCTTCACTATTTGCAGAGCCGCTTAACTTCGGCTTCAGCCTCCTCGCGCGTGGGGTAAACCATCCTGCCAATCCTGGTGACGCTCTTGTCCTTGCCCGTTGGCTCTATGTCGACGACGAGACACTTCTTATCGGATGCGCGAACGATCCACCAATTCGCGAGAGCCAGATCAGGAAGGGCGAGGAGGAGAGCGCCTATCAATACAGGCCCGAATACATGAAAGGTCTGGTTCAACCACCAATACTCCTCTAATCGCCACGTTGTCCCGATGACCGTATAGCATCAGAGAACCGCCAGCGCTTGAAATCAGCCGATAAACCCGCGCCCGGAACATCTCGCGCAGGATCGAAGGATAGGCCCTATCCCCGGGCGTGACCCCAAGCGCCAACACGGGTCTGTCGACGCAAGTGCTAGAAGCCTCGGCCCTGGTCATGCGGCCGGGGCTTCTGCTTTATGCCTTGCGCCGCAAGCCTTCGTCCTTGGGGTCCATCCGCCACTATCCAAGTGATCGACATCCAGGGCGGCGTCACGTCCAGGGCTGTAACGATCCTGTAACAACCCCTGCTTAGTTTCCGACACCCCCAAAGGCACAACAATATGAGTGGAGTTGCGCATGCCGTTCCGAAGGTATTCACCGTATTTTCCATCCGACGAATTGGATGCCTTCACGGCTGCCTACGAAGCTGCTTGGCAGCACTTCCAAGCTAGCCGCGCCACAACCCCCGATCAGGCTGATGTTCTCAAGAAGAACCTTACCCAGATCATTCTGGCTTCAGCCTGCAAAGGTGAAAGGGAAGTTGAAAAGCTGAAAGCTATCGCATTAAGAGCCCTAGGCTAGCGGGAAGTCGCCGTGCATGCTTGCTCACTTGCACACGGGTCAGCGTCGGCGCTGATGGACGGCGTCGCCTGAAGATGCTCATCCGTCTCGAAGGTGCTCATGTCTTTTATGTGAGCATCTTCGGTGGAGTTGAGCGCCTTCGGGAGTTGAAAGCTGGTGAGCCCCACCTCGGCTGTGCACCAGCGACCCGCTGACAAAGCCCCGCCCCCACGTTGATCCGGCGCAACCTCCCAGAATGTCGCTTGCTGAAAAAAATCGTGAAGGAGCGAACATAGTGACGCCAAAAAAATGGCGTCCGCTCAAATGCCGACGAGCCTTTCGCGGAGCAATGGTTCTTGGTGGCTATAGGCGACGACGACAAGGCCAAAGGCGCGGTATCGAAGGTCATAAAGGCAGGGGAAGATGTCGTCGAAGTCGTGGGCCGTATTCCTGCCAGCAACCTTGCCAGTTGGGGCCTAACGGAGGGTGAGGTGCATCTTGTCCTCCCCGGGGAACCAATCAGCAGATGACCAAAAAATCAGTTCAAGTGTGACAGTGGCGCTGGTGGTGATGCCACCAGCAATGCTCATGCGGCGCGGCTTGGGTGGGAGCAAACGAACTGAGTAGCGTCACTACCGCGACGCTGAAGCAGATAAAAAGGCGCATCATCAGTTCTCCGACTTATAGCGCAGTGGAAGCTGCGTGTGTGGTTTCCAATTCAGCAGATGCTTCGTCTTGGCCTTCATCTTCTCCTTCTTTGTGAGCATCCGTGAGGGCCTTGACCAACGCATCATAGAAGGCCGACATGTCGGTGATCTTGTCGTCAGGCCCCACCCATTTTTGGATCAAAGCGAGCGCGACCGTATTGGCATCCATATCAATCTCCCGAAAGTAACTGCCACCCACTCTATAACTTCGAGAGCAGGCTTTCTGGTTCCAACAGTGAGCCTATCCGCGACAAAGGGTTATTTGCCAGGGAGTTTATCAGCGAGAATTTCGATCTTGTGAATTTCCGGCGTCTTATCAAAGAGATCGCCAGACTTCGACTTCTCCATCAGGGCCGAAGCGCACTAAAGACCGATGCAAGGCTCCTGCCGTCCGGGGCTGGAGAGTTTGCCGATTTCACGGTGCGCGCGGGGGCGCTCCTGAAGGGAAGCGCAACGGTATGTATCGGCACGGGCTCCATACGAAAGAGGCCGCTGGCGAACGCCGATTTCTCCGCCAGCTTCTCCAGCAAGCACGCGAGGTGCTTGCTACCTCCGACTGATGTCTGGAATGTGGCTCCTATGCAAAGCATTTTGTTGGCAGTCTCGTGGACTTTGAGCGACAAAGGTTGTTACCACCTCAGCCTTGGTTCCAGGAACAACGGGTTATGGTATTTTCAACTTAGAACTCGCATGAATGCTTGAATTTCCGTAACCTTTAAAGGGCGTTGGATGGCGTCGAGATGGCTTCGGGTAGTCCTGTTAGGTCCTCGGTTCTACTCGCGATTGGGCTTAGCGCCGCCGCTGTCGTATTTCCATGCGCCATTGGTCCAGCGTTTGCTCAGAACGATGTCTTAGGGATCATAAACGGGATCATCCAGCGCCATCAGGAGCTGGCTGAGCGACGGCGTCAGGAAACTGCCGCGTTTAAGCGGATGCAGTATGCACTAAGCGAGCTCGGCTACTATGACGGGCCAATAGATGGCGATTTTGGTCCTCAAACTGCCGAAGCGCTGGCCGCATATCGTCGATCCATCGGTTACCCAAATTCCGACCCTCCTTCCTACAAAGAGATCCAGGAAATTGAAACTCGCGCGGACGAGCAGACTGCCACCGGACGACAGCCAGAACCGCCATCAAAACCGACTGAGCCGCCAGGCCGACAGCTAGAACCGCCATCAAAACGGACTGAGCCGCCCCATGAGGCCGCAAGCTCAAGCGCGCTAATTCGCGCGGACACCGGTCCGGGGATTGACGCGAAGCTATCTGCTCTTGCCGGGTGGATCGTCATTGGCAGCAGGCCGACCCCTGAGGAAGCAAAGCTGCTCGCCGAACAGTACGTTCAGTCGTTCCCCAGCACCATCGTGATCAGATCAGCGAACGGCAGCTTTGCCGTTACGATTGGTTGGTTGAATAGAGAACACGGAACTCCACTCAAGGACTCGCTGATCTCACGAAGTTCAATCCCAAGTGACTCATTTCTCAGCAGCGGCGAAAAATTTGAGACGCCGATCTGGTCCGTTGACGGGCAAAGGATCAAGTCCAAGCTTGACCTTCTGCACTACTCTCTCCTTCGCATTGGACCGGCCAGCGCGATGGTTGCCGGTTTCCAGCAGAAAGTCACAGGACTGCCAGACCCCAGCACTGACTACCTAAGCCTGAGGAAAGCTGGCTCAACCTCGTCAAAGGAACTCCGACAGCTCCCCGAGGGCACCTTGTTGAAGGTCCATCAGTCAAAGGACGGATGGCAACAAGTTGAGCTGTTGAACGGAATGACCGGGTGGGTTTCGGCAAATTATGTTGGCCGAGTTGATCAAGGTCCAGAAACAGTCCCGGAAAGCCTCGACTCTGGTCCTGTAGCGAAGGGCCCAACCGAGATAGTCCTCCGCAACCGCGTCATTCGTGACGCCAACACGTTGCTCGACAACCTAAGTGCCTATCTGAGCGTCCATCCTGAGACACCGGAGATTGCGTCGATTGCCCAAAATGTTTCCGAGCTTAAGTCAGCGCTCGATAGTGATGACGTCCGGGCGATGGAGGCCGCCGAAGGGACACTGAATGGCCAGATGAAAGCAGTCCCTGGCTGGGCCGATTTTGTCCGTTCGCGTGCGGAGACGACCAAACAAGCTGAGCAGCAAGCCCTCAGCGAGGCAGATGACCTCGCGTTAAAGCATCAACGCTTTCTTCACAACCAGATCGCCAAGAACGTGGCATCGCCGAACACCGCGGCCCTTGCGACGCTACTTAAGAAGTACGACAGCGCGCTGCGAAGTCCTGTTCTGTCGACCCTGACTGACCTCAACGATGAACTCAAGAAGACCGTTTCCGATATGAGCCTTGAGAAAGAGTACGAAGAGTCAATGACAGAAAAGGAGCCTGATAAGCCAACGGCACCAAAACCCGACATCGTCAAGACGTCCAAGAATCGTTTTTTGTTGGAGGGCGAGTTGACCGACTGAGTTTTGCTCTTTAACGCGGGAGGGAAGGCACCGCACGTAGCGCGAAACATTCGTGGCGACATCGTATTCGACGGGCGACTGGCCGATGCGTGTATCCTGCATCCGGCGGCGGAAAAGATCGACGCGGCCCAGATCGAAGATATCTTAAGCGCCTACTACCCGGTGGCCACGGTTCGCTTTGACCCATCTCCTTGCCCGGAAACGGACCTACAAAGCCAGGACGTACTGTTAGCGCTGCGTGGCGAATTGTTGAAGCAGCCGTCGAGCTACTTGTTGCCGCTACTCGGCCTAGTCGAGCTCGGCACTTTTCAGGAGCTGAAGACCCTAACGAACGAGGAGTTTGAGAAATCAACAAAGGCTTGGGAGGTTAAGGCAACCGAGATCGAGAAAAAGATTGCGACTGGGATAGACGGCTACGGCTTGATTAAGATCGACAATGGTTCAGCCGTGATCTGTTTGACCACCGCGGAGCAAGAAGCCGCTCATCGAGCGCTGATTAACGACCAGAGGAAGATACTGCTTCGATCCTTCAAAGCAGCATCCGAGATCCAACGCAAGACGGTCGAAGCCGCGTTCATCGCTGCGGAGCACGGCCAGTGCGGCGCGATCTATGCCCGTCAAGCAGACCTTTCCGCTGCCATCCAGAGTCTACGGCGGGATAACACTCCCGTTTCCGTCGTACCCCTGTGGTTCGAGCCTCAAATCGTTGAGGATCGAGCTAGTGAAATCCAACGCGAAACCGAAAGGCGGGCCAAAGCAGAACAGGATTGGATTGACAAAAAAAAGCACGACGCGGACGTTTCGGCGCAGGCCAACGTCAAAAGGAAGGAGGCGGAGGCCCAACTCCACGATCAGCATGGGCCACAGGCACGAGCTCGGGCTGAGGAGATCGAGGACGCAATCAAGCTACTAGTCGATGATAAGCCGACCTGGGCGATCTCGGAGTTCCCGGACCTTTCAACGTGGTATCACAGTCTCACTGCGAAGGGTTGGGAGTTTGCCGCTTTGGATTTTGCCGTAGATCATGCGGAAGTCGCAGACTATGGGACCGCCGCCTGGGAGGGTCGCCCGCTTGAGACTGTCGTCACGGACATCTTGATTTCAATGAAGAACAACTTCTTAGGCAAGAAGGAGAGCACTTGCTTCAGGCTCGGCCTGATTTTCGACCCGGAGTTCCACATGTACCGCGAACCATTTGAAAAGGAATGTGAGGACGCAGCGGAACCATTACAGGCATGGAAGCAGAAGTGGGGATTTCTGAGTCAATGGGTCGCGGCGGACTGACGAAGTTTCTATTCTTTGTATAGAAGGCGAGGCCATTAATGGCGGCAGCGTGGTCTGTCCCACCATCAGTCGGCCCCTTTCGGGTTCGGACTCCCCCTAGGGCCAGGTGAGAAACGGGGGCGGGGTATAGTTTTCTATTCCACGGTCGGCCCCGGCATATCGCGCCGGTCCCCGAGCCCTCCACCCTCGGCTTGATCGACCGGCCTGCTTGGTCTCGATGCGATGAGGCGGCGGCGGTATTGCTGACAAGGTAACTGCCTGATTTTGGATTGCGGCGTCGGCTTCGGTCGGTGCTCTTTTTGCTGTTCGGTGATAAGCTCCACACCTGCGGTCAAGTCCGCCAAGGAGTAAAAGCCATGTTCAAGACATCAATCGTTACCGGAGTTCTAGCCGTCATGGCCTTCAGCCCCGCCTATGCCCAGGACCTCTGCAACGATGCCCATATGAAACAGATGGATGCCATGATCGCCAAAATGACCGACGCTAGCAAGAAGACAGAGGCGACAGCGGCTCTCGATATGTCGAAGGCTGCGATGAAGAAGGGCGATACAGCAGAGTGCATGAAGCACATGCAAGAAGCTCACAAGGCAATGGGCCTGTGAGAGGAGGTCGTCGCAGACGTCGGCTTCGGCCGGCGCTCTTTTAAACAATCCACCCCAGTTCGCGCGCCTTGTCGTTGGCGTGCTTCCAGGCCCGAGCTAGAAACTGTGCCCGCGTGATTGGGCCCTTCTGATCGTGCTGAAAATAGTCGAGCCTCGCCACGAGCTGGGATCCCTGGTATGGCTTCCGATACACCACCCGAAAGCTGGTTTCCGGCATCGTGACGATGATGTCCTGGTCCCGCACTTCGACTCGAAGATCAGCGCGCCGGTCATCGCTTCCTCATCCTCACCCCTGGCCGCTTGCCGTTGGTGAACTCTCATGCCTACAGCTTGTCGTAGGTCAAACAGCAACAGTCCTTCAATCCGTCTTGACGCATTTTGCATGCGAGCTTTTCGTCCGCTCCCTCGCAAGGTTGAGGCGTGAAATCAGCGGCCAGCCCGTTACGACAAGTCGCGCTGTAATGAATGCAGTTGCCTCCCAATAGTTCTGAATTCTTCGGGCAGTGGCAGTTAGGAGGCGTGCCCACCATGCCGTGTTGGCAGCCCGTCGAAGTTGCCTCGGCCGTTCCCCCCGGCGGCTCGCAATAGCCGGACGCGGTCGGGACCGCGAGAACCCTGTAGCCGGGAGGGCATGAATGCTCGCCAGGATTGACCGTTTCCTGTTTTTCCCCGCCTCCATTTTGGGTGCCCTGGCCGGCATTGCCGGCGCCTTCTACGCCCGCCGGGGGACTTGTCGTGTTTTGCCACGGCCAATCGCTCGCTTATGTCTACGGCCACGCCGATTCACCCGATGCCGGAATCGCCAAGTCGCTGACGCTCGATGAAGCTAGGCGCATAGCGGCGAACGTCGCCAAGCTGCCAGCATTAACTCGGTAATTAGCGAAGACCGACTTCCCACTAGGCGAAGAAATCAGCAGCTTCAGTAGCCCCACCACAACCACCAGCAGCCTCCGCAGCCGCAACCTCCGCAGCCTCCGCAGCCTCCGCAGCCTCTGTGGCAGCCTCCGCAGCCTCGGTGGCAGCCTCCGCAGCCTCTGTGGCAGCCTCCGCAGCCTCTGTGGCAGCCTCCGCAGCCTCGGTGGACTAGTTGCACGCCCGGCTGAGATGGTCCGATGTTCTCCCTGTCGAAGACATAGAACGTCGCCAGACTGACGTCAGAGATTTCCTCCTCACCGAGAGTGATTTCGTGCGCTGTCGGCCCAGCCGTTGCAGCAGGTGCGCCGCTCGCCAGCGACAACGACAACCCGGCGGCCCCCAACAACGGTACCGCGCATGCCCGATGCTTCCGCTTCGAGGGTTTCTTTGCTTGGGGCATGGTGACCTCCCATACCTTGTAAGTAGGATCGTGAGAAATGCCATCGTAAGCTTGGCATAGGCCGTAGACAAGCTGTGACGCTCGTTTTTTTCGCCCAAAGCTCTGTATCAATTCGTTCGATCAGTAAACGGACAGCAGCGAGGACGAGCCCAGGCGCATCGCTAGCAACACATCACCAAGTTGCCCGACTTACTGGTTGAGAAGCACACCTATGGCGGGGCGGCAATTCAATGCGCCTTATCAGTTGGCAGCGGCTCGGCATCATTGCCTCGGTGGTTTGGGTCGTAGTGGGGCCGTCTTACTTTCATTTGAGCCGGGAAGATAACGATAGGCGTATAGCCGGGGACCGATACCAGCTTTGCATCAACCAGGATTGGGCGAGGAAGGGGGGTGTGGGGGGCTGCAATAAAGAATTGCGGCAGGCTCTTGCCATTGCCCACTGGAGCAGTTGGGCCCTGCTGTTCCTGGTGAAAAGAGTAAGGAGCAGGCCACAAGCAGGCAACGAAACCTATCCGCAAATAGCTAATGCCGAAGATAACAATGAGCAGCACGCCAAAAAGGATTATTTCCCGGTACCATGGACCGTTGAACCTATCGAGGGCGGCTTCAAGGTCATAGACTCAAACGGTCAGACCTTAGCTTATGTCTACGGCCACGCCGATTCACGCGATGCCGGAATCGCCAAGTCGCTGACGCTCGATGAAACTAGGCGCATGGCGAGCAACATCGCCAAGCTGCCAACCTTACTTGCCAAGGGAAGGAAATAGGGTTTTGCCGAAGCCTTGGGATATCCCACCGCTGCCAAAAAACGGCGATGCCCACCCAGATAAGACGTTCACCTTCGCTGGCTTCGTTATGAGCCGCTGGGGTTCGCTTGAGTTCGAGCTTAGTCGCCTTCACAGCCTATTCTTGGGCAACTTAGATGAAATCGAAGCGATGCGCGTATATGAGCGGCGAAGTTTTCCAGAGCGCATGGCAGCGTTGACCAAGGCGGCTGAAGCACACTTTCATGCCAGTCCTTGCCAGAAACGCGAAGGCCAATTTGATGAGCTAATGGTTGAGGCGCGCGGATATATCCACCGTCGAAATGACATTGCCCACGGCATAGTTTTTCGAATCGATGAAATCTCACTTTTTCGGCAACATCTAAAACAACGACTTCTTAAGCGCCAGCACTGGGCACTGATTGCACCCCTCTACGCTTCAAAGGCTCACGGACCTTCAGGATTGCCTGAGTATGCCTACACGTCGGACTCGATGGGGCGATTAGCAAACCGCATCATCAAACTACAGATGCGGATTCGCTCTCTGCATTCTGGGCCGCACTCACTGGCGATTTCGCCGTCTCCGTCTCGTTAGAAGGCTTGGTATGCTGATATACCCGGGCCGACATCCTCGTCAGCGCGTCTCGATGCGCTGGGGTTTGAGTGGTCAGGTAAGGGCTGAGTGATCGGCAAATCGCCGATGTTGGTGCGTGAGCATGGCGAGCGGCCAACGACAAGGCGCGTGTAAGCGCTACTCAGCCCTGTCGAGTGCCCCGCCAACCCCAAATCGCTGAGCCGACCAACATCAGGGCGACGATAATCAACACTGCGGTCATTGGTACTAACCTTACACGAAACCCTTTTGATAATGGACCCGTCCAATGCAGCCGAAGTGAGGTCTTGCCTCACAGCGCCCGCTGACGGCTCTTATCTGCCAGGGCCACCTCCAGTACCACCCAAGTGCCTAAAGCCCGCCACGGGGGCTGCTTGGCCGTTACCTTGCACGTTACCTAGAGGCGCGCATCTCCACCGTATAGTCCTTGGTGAGCAACGAAAATTTTGTATGGCCACGGTGATCTTAATTCACCGAGCCAGCACTACTTCACCTCCCCCCTTGCGGGGGGAGATCGACTGTTCGAAGAACAGTCGGGAGGGGGGTAGTGAGCTATGATTGGGACCCCCTCACTAACTCTTCCCCCGCAAGGGGGAGGGGACCACGGCGGAGCAGGCCGCGCGTCTTTCGATGGCCACAGAAACACCCTATGCTCGCGGGCAAAGGAGTACGTCCATGTTCGAGGAATTCAGCAAACGTAACAGAGCCATACAGGCTGCGCTTGAGCTTGCGGCAGAGGGCGGGTGGAACGCCGTAACCTTCGCCGCAATTGGCGAGCGCACCGGCCTGAGCCTCGCCGATCTCCGCCGCGATTTCACCTGCAGGACTGACATCCTCAGAGCGTTCCAGATGGAGATCGACGCCGCTGTGCTTGCCAAGGCGAAACTCGCGGCGTCGGAGCAAAGCCCGCGCGATGGCGTGTTCGACATTGTCATGACCCGCTTCGAGGTCATGACGTCTTACAAGACTGCGCTTCGCCGCATCTCCGCCGATCTCTGCTGCCGTCCGGCCGAAGCTGCGCAGCTCCTGCCTTCGTCGCTCGCCTCGCAATATTGGATGCTCGCCGGTGCGGGCGCAAAGCTCGAAGGTCCTGGTGCTGGCCTTCGCGTCGCAGGGCTTGCTTCGATCTATGCCAAGGTGTTTCGCGTTTGGCTCGACGATAGTTCGGCAGGGCTCGACCGCACCATGACGGCGCTCGACCGCAGGCTGAAGAATGGCGAGCAATGGCTGACAAGCGTCGAGGCTGCATGCGGGAGCCTCTGCCACCTCGCTTGCGGGTTCGTGCCACGCGGCTGGAAGCGTCGCGCCAGCAGCGAGGCCGCCACCGAACCGACCGGCGGTGGTTCCGCCAGCCCGGCGAGCGCTTAACAGAGATCAGTCGGGCAAGGCGTCGTCGTCGTCAGGGCCGGAGAGATCCTACGGTCCCACGCCGGGCAGGTCGGCATCAACGGTGTCCTCAGCGTAGGGCTTGTCCGGATCGTCTGGGGCAGCCAGCATCTGGCCTCCGATCTCGACTGGCGACCGAGTCATGTTCCACGCGCGACCGATTTCGACCCTGCCGCCCCCGATATTCATCGGGATCTCCGAGCCCGGGGCCTCTTCATTCTGGATTTCATTCTGGAGGGATTGGGCGACGCCATCCCCCGTCAGCGAGCCGCCCATCAACGCCGCCAATCCCAGTGTTCGGATACGCATGCTGCTCCTCCCCAAAATTGCCGGCAGTAGTCTAGTTGGTATCGGGGTCCAAAGTCTCTTCGCCCTCGACCGAGGACGGCGCCTCCGATGCCGCGTCGGGCGTTTCGCCGCCGGGAGGCGCGCTAGTGGCGCCATGACCTTTGGGGTCGAGCCCACTGGTGAGTGGGCTAGTTAGCGTGTTGGGGACGATGAGGGTCGGTAGGGCAGCGCTGCCGTTGGCGTCGGTGTTCCCCGGCGATTGGGCAAAGGCCTCGTTTCCGAAGCCGCAGGCCATGAGCGCAAGCGCGGCAACGACCAATCTCGGCATATCCCTCCTCCCCCTGTGACTCGCACCAGGGTACACGGGTCGGGCTCAGACGGGAACCTTCAGAACTGCTCTTAAGCCCCCGAGTCGCGACTGGCTCAAGGCAATGTCGCCGCCATGGATGCGGGCGATATCACGGGCGATGGCCAAGCCAAGGCCGGTGGATTTTGCGTCCTGATTGCGGGCGCCGTCGAGTCGGTAGAAGGGGCGGAACACCTGATCCCGCTCGTTCTCGGGTATACCGGGACCATCGTCGTCGACCTCGACTACAAGGGAGCTATCCTCTCGTCCCGCGGTGACCGCGACGTGGTCGGCGAAGCGCACGGCATTGTTGACGAGATTGGCGACGGCGCGCTTGAAGGCGTGGCGCCGCAGCGGCACGACCAGGGGCGCATCGCCCACGTCGATGCGGATGTCCGACTTGCCGTGGGCCTGGTTGCGCACCTCGGTGAGGATCTCGCTGATGTCGGTGCGCACGATCTCCTCGCCTGAGGCGCCTTTGGCGAAGGCAACGTAGTCTTCCAACATCGCCTGCATCTCGTCGACGTCGGCGCGCATGGCGTCGAGCTCCGGCGAATCCTCGAACATGGCAAGTTGAAGCTTGAAGCGGGTCAGCACGGTGCGCAGATCGTGGCTCACGCCGGCGAGCATGGTGGTGCGTTGCTCGACATGCCGTTCGATGCGGTCGCGCATCTCGATGAAGGCCTGCGCCGCCTTGCGCACCTCGCGCGCGCCGCGCGGGCGGAAATCCGGAGGCGTAGGCCGCCCCTTGCCCAAACTATCGGCGGCTTCCGCCAGGCGCAGGATCGGCTTGATCTGGTTGCGCATGAACAGAATCGCTACGGTGAGCAGCACGAGCGAGGTGCCGAGCATCCACAACAGGAAGATTTGCGAGTTGGACGCGTAGGTCTGGCTACGTCGCGCCAGCACATGCATCACGGCGTTATCGAGCTTGATGCGAATGTCGACGAAGTTGGACTCGCCCACAGTGTCGATCCAGAACGGCTTGCCGATCTGGCGCGTGATCTCGTCCGACAGCGTGCGGTCGAGCAGGTCGAAGAACGGCCGCGCGCGCGTCTGCGGCAGCTCGTCATTGGGGACGATGGTGACGCGAAGCCCGAGGTCGTCGTTGGCGAGCTTGACCAGAGTCTCGTAATCCTGGTCCTGGGGATAGGCCTTGTAGATGTCGATCAACATGGCGATGTTCTGTACGGTGGCCGTGGATAGTCGCCGCGTCACCGTTTCCCAGTGACGCTCGAGGAACACGAAGGTGATCACCGATTGGAGCAGCACCATCGGGGCGATGATGATGATCAGTGCCCGGGCGTAGAGTCCCTTGGGCATGCGCTCGCGGGTCCAAGCCGCGAGCTGGCCGTAGAATTTATGCCACCGTTCGAGAAGAGATTTGGGGTCTGGGATCGCGGGCGTCATTCGGGATACAGAATGTAACCTTTGCCACGCACGGTCTGCAGATAAACTGGATTGGCGGGATCCTTCTCGATCTTGCGCCTGAGCCGGTTGATTTGCACGTCGATGGCGCGTTCGCCGCCATTCTCGCCATCGTCCTTGGCGAGCTCGTGCCGCGACACCGGCATGCCGGGACGCTGGGCGAAGTAGCGAAGGAGCTCACGCTCGCGCTCGGTCAGACGGATAGTTTCACTGCCGCATTTGAGCTCGCCGCGGCCGACATGAAACACGAAATTGCCCATGCGCACCTCACCGGTCGCTGGCGCGCTGCCGCCACGGCGCAGCACGTTGCTCACGCGCAGTAGAAGCTCGCGCGGCTCGAAGGGCTTGGTCAGATAATCGTCGACGCCGGTCTCCAGGCCCTCGATGCGCTGCTCGGGCTCGGCGCGCGCCGTCAGCATCAGGATCGGCACCTGGGACTCGCGCCGGAGCGAGCGCGCGAACTCCAGCCCGGATTCGTGCGGCATCATCACGTCGAGGATGAGCAGGTCGAAGGAGAGGCTGCGCATGGTCGCCCGCGCCGTCGCCGCGTCGATCGCGGTGGTGACGCGGAAGCCGTGCTCCTGCAGATAGCGAGCGAGCAGGTCGCGGATGCGGCTGTCGTCGTCGATGACCAGAATGTGAGGGCAATTGTCGTCGGGCGCCTTGTTGCGATGCAGTTTGATCGTTGCTGTCATCGTCATGAGGCCTCCGCGTTCCCGTCGCCTTGAGCGGGAGCCGGCAATGAGGACATGATGGAGGAGACTTTGGGCCGTTCTTCGGCGTTGATCATGGCCTGCAGAAAGCGGCGCACGATCAGGTCTGCGCCCGGACCGGCGGCCTGCAGCGCTTCAGCAAGGCGGATGAGCTGCGGCGCGGCGAGACGCTTGGTCAGTGCGCGGCCGGCGGCAGTTGGATAGAGCAAGCGCTCGCGCCGGTCGACGCTTCCCGCCCGCTGCACGATATAGCCCTTGTCGATCAGCTGCTTCAGAACGCGCCCGAGGCTCTGCTTGGTGATCTTCAGCACGTCGAGCAGATCGGCGACGCGCAGGCCGGAATGGCGGGTGACGAAGTGCAAGAACTCGATGATGCGCCCGGCCGAAGCCGAAATCCTGCAGGATCGCGTCCGGGTCGCGGGTGAAATCGCGATAGGCGAAGAACAGCAACTCGGCATAGGCCAAGAGCTCGGCATCAGACCGGCGCGTGGACTTGGTGGGCGCGCTGCCGGCGCGGCGCTTGACGTCCAATGGCTCCGACAGCGGGTCATTTATGTCAGTCATGTTGACTTAATTTTTGGCCTGCGCTAGAGGTTCATTTATGTCAGTCATGTTGACTTAATTCCGGCATTGATACTCCCCGGCGCGGGCTTGCGCAATTCTTGTGCAGGGCTTCTCCGGGGCATAATAAGGCCCTCGTTCGGGCCCGGCTCAACCGGAAGGCCCATAGTCTGAGAGGGAGTAGGTTCTAATGGCGGCGGCCACTCAGCCTTACGATCAGCGCGACGGAGTCATCTGGATGAACGGCGAACTCATCCCGTGGCGCGATGCGCGGGTGCACCTCCTCACCCATGCGCTGCATTATGGCAGCGCCGTGTTCGAAGGCGAGCGCGTCTATGACCGCGAAATCTTCAAGCTCACCGAGCACAGCCAGCGGCTGCACGAGTTGGCCAAGGGCTTGGACTTCGGGATTCCCTATTCCGTCGCCGAGATCGACAAGGCCTGCCGCGATGTGGTGCGGGCGAACGGCCTGATCGACGGCTATGTGCGGCCGATCGCCTGGCGCGGCAGCGAGCAGATGGGCGTCGCGGCGCAGGCGACCAAGATCAATCTCGCCATCGCCGCGTGGGACTGGGGCTCCTACTTCGATCCAGCGGCGCGGACCAAGGGCTTGCGCCTCACCATCGCGCATTATCGGCGGCCAGACCCGCGCACGGCGCCGGCCATGAGCAAGGCCACCGGCCTCTATATGATCTGCACCATCGAGAAGCATAGGGCGGAGCGGTCGGGTTATGCCGACGCGCTGATGCTCGATTGGCGCGGGCAGATCGCCGAGTCCACCGGCGCCAATATTTTCTTCGTCCAGGATGGCGTGCTGCACACGCCGCTGCCGGACTGTTTCCTCGACGGCATCACCCGGCGCACCGTCATCGGGCTCGCCAAGAAGCGCGGGCTCAAGGTGATCGAGCGCGCGATCCTGCCGGAGGAGATGGCGGGCTTCTCCGAATGCTTTATCACCGGTACTGCCGCAGAGGTCACGCCGGTGTCGGAGATCGGGCCGTATCGCTTCACCATCGGCGACATCACGCGGAACCTGATGAGCGATTATGCGGCGCTGGTTCATCACGCTAAGGCTGGGACCGCCAAGGTCGCCGCCGCGGGGTAGCTTAGGACGCCTGGTGGCGAACGATCCGTGCTAGGATCGCTCCATGGAAGCGAAACTCGACAGTCGCGCGCGGCATCCCGAATTCGATGCAGATTTCAGAGAGAGTTTGCAGGCACTGCTTGCCTGGCGCCGCGACGTCAGGCGCTTCAGGCGGGATGCGCTGCCGCCAGGCACGATCGAGCGGCTGATCGGCATCGCCTGTCTCTCACCCTCCGTTGGCTTGAGCGAGCCCTGGCGGTTCGTGATCGTCGAGGATCAAACGCGTCGCGCCGACATCCGCGCCTGCTTCGAGCTCTGCAATCAAGATGCGCTGCGGCAGCAGGAGCCTGATCGCGCTGTGCTCTATGCTCGACTGAAACTCTCCGGCCTCGATGACGCTCCATGCCAAATCGCGATGTTCGCCGACGGGACCACGGCGCAAGGTCATGGGCTCGGTCGGCTGACCATGCCGGCGACGCTCGACTATTCCGTGGCCATCGCCATCCACACGCTGTGGCTCGCGGCGCGGGCGGAAGGCATCGGGCTAGGCTGGGTGTCGATCCTCGATCCGACCAAGGTCGCCGAAATACTGGACGTGCCGAAAGACTGGACCTTCATCGGCCATCTTTGCATTGGCTACCCTGAAGAGGAGGTCGATTTGCCGGCCTTGCAGAGCCAGGGCTGGGAGCGGCGCCACCCTTCGATGGGCGTCGTGCACTATCGCTGAGGCTTGAATCGCCGCCGATCAATTCGCGATTCAGTACGCTTCCGAGAGTTTCCCTAAGTTTCCTTGAGTTCCCAACCCATTGGAATATCAATAAAAACTTGTTTCCATCCTTCTCCGAAAGATTTATAGAGTTTCGGTAAGGAGCGCTTGCCGGGAGGGGTAAACGCGTAGGTAAACCGAAGGGGGAACTCATGCTAGTCATAAATCGACTCACCGCCCTCAAGGTCAACTCGATCAAGACGGACTGCCGCCTCTGCGATGGGCAGGGCCTGTACCTCGAAGCACGAGGCAATGCGCGGCTCTGGATCTTCCGGTACAAACGGGGCGGTAAGGAGCGCAACCTTGGACTGGGCTCTGCGCGGAATGTAACACTAGCCGAGGCTCGCGACCTAGCTGCTACGGCGAGGAAGAAGCTGGCGCTAGGCTTCGATCCGCTCGCGGACAAACGCGACGCTAGGCAGGCCGCTATCGCCTCGGATGCGAAGCGCAAAAGCTTCTCAGAGATAGCTGACCGTTTCATGGCGGATCAGGAACACACATTCACCGCCAAGACCGCAGGCGAGTGGCGCAAGTCGCTCAAGAAATATGCGCACCCAATCATGGCTCGCGATGTGGGCTCGATCACTATGGCTGAGGTCTTGAACATCCTCACTGACCTCTCGCGTAAACGTCCGAAGATGCTAACCAAATTTCGCCAGAGGCTGGACCGCATTTTCAATTATGCGATCCTTCGCGGCTATCGAGAAGGCGAGAATCCAGCCGACGGTCGAAAGCTCAAGGACGCCGTAGCACGCAAGACTGAGGCACCGAAGCATCACGCTGCGCTTCATTATAGTGAGCTGCCGTTGCTGATCCCGAGGATCAGAACGCACGACGCTAACGCGGCACCCGTTCTGGAGTTTACGATCCTGACTGCGCTCCGCGTCGGCGAGGTCACTAAGGCGCGCTGGAGTGACATCGACTTTGACGCCAAGACGTACAACGTCCCGGCTGAGGTCATGAAGATGAAGAGGCCGCACCGCGTTCCACTCTCGGCGAGAGCCATCGAGATATTGCGGAGCATGCCGAGGAACAATCCGGCGACCGATTGTTACATCTTCCTCAATCGCGCCAGTAAGCCCATGCTCAGTGCTACTGTCCTGCTCCTCATGAAGAAGCTGGGCACCGAGGCGACCGTCCACGGATGCCGGTCTTCGTTCCGCGACTGGGGCAGCGACCGGACAGCGTATCCCAAAGAGGTTCTTGAGGCTGCGCTCGCTCACGAGAATGGTAACAAGACAGAGAAGGCTTATGCGCGGAGCGATCACTTTGAGCGGCGCATCCAGCTCATGAATGACTGGGCGCGGTATCTTAATGACCCTCCATTGGTCTCATCAGGAGAAGTGATCCCCATTCGAGGTGCGGTCGCGTAGACTTTACTTTTCCACGGAGGCCAAGTAAGAGTTTCCTGCACCCTGGCCCCCGCTATTGCGGGGGCATGACCTCCTGCGAATGTTGTTTCGCAATGGATAGGCACGCCGTGGGACGGAAATCCTGACCAGAACACTCGGATCAGGAAATCCACGTTAAGCCTAAGACACCGTCCGGCCGCAGGGGAACGGCTCGCAAGCTGCAAATCCCTAAATCGGAATCAACCATCACTTGAGGTCCATCTCGAATGGGCCCCGCGTGAGATATAGGGAAGCGAAGCTATGACCACTTGGTTGAGACGTGTCGATGTGTATGAGCGCCTCGGACTTGAGCGATGCGCAATCGAAAAACTGATCAAGAACGATCCATCATTCCCAGTACCAGTCAAGATCGCTGCCGGCGACAGAGCCATCGGCTGGGTCGAGGAGGAGATTGAGGAGTGGATGCGGAAGCGCATGGAGACTCATCGCAAGCCACGCTCCGCGCCTGTACCTCGGAAGCCTGGGGTGAACAAGGGTGGCAGGCCACGGAAGGTGGGTGCGAGATGAACACCACTCGCGTGAAGACGAAAACCTTAGATGAGCAAATTGATGCCTTGTGGGATGAGCTACTCACCGGCTTTGACATGGATTTTAAGGGCGTGTCTGACCAGTCTGGCCGCACTGCCCCTGAGATAGATCGGCAAATACGGGAGTTGTGCGAGTTGCGCGGGCCAGATCCCATTGGAGTCGAGGCCATGCTTGAAAGAGAAGGGATCATTGGCATCACTCCATCCGGCGTGCCAATTAGACGAATCGACAGGGTCCAATGCGGACTTGAAGGTGAGGTATGCGTGATTGGGGTGGCGAATAGAATTTCGCCAAGGGATCATAATGAACCTGTCTATGTTGCGAAGCGCGGCGGAAGGAAGATGCCCCCTCCAACAAGAAAGCTCAATCTGTTCCTGCGCGATGACTATGATGAGATTTTGTGCATCGTGGACCGCTTCAACTTCGCGCGGCTCGGCTTGCCTGTCATCGAACGTGGTAGACCAGCCAAAGGCCGAGTAGACAAAGGCTCCATCTATGCTGTCAGGGGAACGGTGCCGAGGGACTTTCGAATGATCAGCGTCACAAGCCTCCGCTACCTAGGTGATATGAAGGATAGCCGACAAACAACAGGTCAAGTAAAAAGAAACGACAGGCTAGACTGCAACCGCGAAATAGACTAGGAAGGTAATTGTCTATCCCAAAATAGACATCAGCGCTTCCTAGTGCTGACCTCATCTGGTCTCAGACTATCAGAACCCACCGGTTGTCGCGAACCTCCCGGTGGGTTCAACTTTTTGCAGGACGTAGACTTCTCTTGCGAATTGGTATATTGAGAATTGAGACTAGAGAGGGATCGAGGTTCGCGAGACCCAATCCCTGAAGTGTGAAGTGCATACCCGCCCCGTCCCGCCATGCTTCCTGGGATCGAAGAATTGGGCACCCCAACCAGCGACTGGCCCCTGCCGACAAAGGCGGGGGAGGCAGACGCACCTTTCTCCAAATTAAACTCGGATTGCGTCCTGCGCGGACGCGCGGAGGGGCTGGGGTAATGCTAGATAAAACCGACAACGAAGTCCTAACTGCGGCGCTGCGATACGCGGCGCGCGGCTGGCATGTCTTCCCGCTCAAATTCGCTCCTGATCCAGATCGTCCGGGCCGCACGATCAAGAAAGGCTATTTGAGCGCCGCCCAGTCCAATGGCCGCTCCTGGGGTAACGCTCGCGACGACGCGCAGCTGCGCTCCTACTGGAGCCAATTCCCTGATGCTCAACTTGGTATCGCAGTCGGAAGGGACAGCGGTCTTTTCGTCATCGACATCGACACTACCGAAGGTCACGATGTGGATGGCTTCGCCTCACTCGCTGCCCTCGAGGCGACCCATGGCCCTTTGCCAGATACACTGAGCGCGATTTCTCCGACAGGCTCCAAGCATCTCTTTTTCTATTACCCAGGCTGCGGTGAACTCCGTAGCGACAACGGGCGGAAGCTAGGCCCAGGCATCGACGTCAAGGGCGAAGGCTCCATGGTCGCCGCTTCGCCGTCGAAAACGGCGAAGGGCACCTACGGCTGGGGCAGTCGGAGCTGGTCTTGCAGTGGTGTGGGTTGCACCACCTTGGCCCCACTCCCAACGCTTTCACAGCGCACGCATCCATGAAGGCGTCGCTGTCAGGTTTGCCCGCAGCCAGATTCGCGCAAACCATCAGCGCATCGGACTCGCATTGCTTTACGAAGCTGACGAGCGCCTCGCCGACAAGCTTCTGCTGATTGGCTTTTGCCTTGCAGGTTTGACCTGCGCTCACGCTTCCGCTGGCGACTAGAGCGCAAACGCACAAGGCGAAAGCGAGAGATTTCATTGGGCCCTCCCTGGCTAGGAGGAACAATAATCTTATCGCTAGTGCCAATCGGTTGATAGCCAACAGGAGACTCGACGGCGACTTCCCAGGGCCGCTCACACTTAATGACACAACGAGGCGTCTGCCAGCGCAGTCACGCGCTGCCAAGATAGTCGCGGAGCATTGGCAGGAAATTGCGGCTTCGTCGCCTACCACCAATTTACTTTTAGCCCGACCATCATCCCGTAAGCCCGCAGTGAGAGCACCCAGCCCCAAGGCCACCCACCACCGCGGTATGCCCGAATAAAGGCCCGCAGCTAGCGTCACCGGCCTTGGTCTGCTAGCCTTGCTTCCATGGCGCCGAAACAGACTAGCGCCTATCCGACAACTTCACTGACATACGGTTGGGGCCCCCATGAGAAAAGACATCATCGGCGGTGTGTGCGTGGCTTTGTTGTGCCTAACCACACAAGGAGCTGCCCAACAGCCTTCTGGAGCACCGCCTGAGCGAACACCGGCAGCACCGCCCAAAACAGCACCACGCACGCCTCCTACTCCAGCTGGCTCGCCCTATTGCATGTTTGAGGGCAAGGAATTTTCGATTGGGGCTGTTCTGTGTGTCTCTAGTCAGATGTCACAGGTCTGCTCGGCTACGGACACCGAGCATAATCGTCCCTGGTGGTCGAGTGGCCGACAGGCACTTTGCGCTGCCGCCCGTCCTGAGTCTGCCGACGCCCGTCCTCAGTCTCCAGCTCACTCTTCGGCCTCACCCTCAATTCCCGACGCCGACTTTCCTAAGACTGAAATCCCCGACCTTCCTAAGACTGAGCCCTGATCGTTGCCGCTGTTGTGCTCGACTGTCAGGACGAGCAATCAATCAAGGTGAGCTACGAAGGGGTGCGGGTTCACTAGGCGGCGTCGGCTTCGGTCGGCGCCCTTTTTAGGCATCCCGGCTATGGGATAATGATGCGGTCGATGTCGCGACAGCACGCCTAACAGAAAAAAGGGAGAGCGTGCCCCCCGGCCAGCTCCCCCGTTTCGGTCGTGCAGCCTATTTCCCTCTAGCCTGCGCGCGAATCGTTAACGAGTAAAGTCGGCAACCATGGCGAAGATCGGGCAACCTCGACACATCCCGCAATCAATCAGATCGTTTTGGAAAAAAAAGTTACACGGTACGGATGGTTCGTTGAACTTAAACAAAAAAATAGGCACCTAACCGGAGGTTAGGTGCCTCAAAAGCGCTTGCGCGCATGCGTCGGGAGGGAAAAACCGACGCGTACCGGGTAACATTCGGCTAGACGGGGGGCACTACCGATACAGTTGTTACCCGAAGAGCGTTAGTTTAAATGACCGGCCTATAATGTTCAAGGGAGCATTCTGATTAATTCTGTCGCACCCGCACCACCAGGCGTAGTTCATACCATGACTGGCAATTCTTATTGCCAAGCTTGTGACAGAGGGCACCCTTTTTGCGTATCACGCAATCGCGGCTCTCTGCCCGATGGCGGTGGGAATGACGGCAACCTACATTGAAGGACCTGCAGTAGTCTTGCTGGAAGCACGGCGCGCGTGCGTATGCCAATGGTATCCGGTAAGCATCCCTCGCTGGCGCATCACATTCCGAAGTCCGTGTCTGGGTCGTACTTGTGCGACTTTGCAGCGCCGCGCATGTCCGGCCTCGGCGAGTTGCCGGTCTTCGGCTTCTCCCCGCGTCCTGTGCCTGGGCCCCCGTAGCAATTCACATCTTCTTTCGCTGCGTTGATCAGGTCTTTGGCGTCGGAGTCCCAAGGCATCTTCCCGTGCGAGCTCTCCCACCACCCCTTGCTTGATGGCTTGTCCGCACCGGTCTTTTTCGGAACCTTGCCCGTGTATGCGACTGATCTGAGTAACCGGGCTTGTCTAAACCCATGTCGTCTTTCGGATTAAAGATGGTGCCTTTAGAGGCTTCGGGTCTATTCATTTTCGTCGCCATGTTTTTATCCTTCTTGTGCTTCTTCCAATGCTTCCTGCACCCAGGGCGCAGCGCCGAACCTGTCTGCTACCGCCGCCGCCGCCGAGACAAGGTCGGGCAGTGGCTTCGGATTCAACCGCTCCTCAATCTGCGCAGCCACGCAGGGCGCGTGCCAGGTCATGCTCCGGGTCGCGCAAGTCCACGACTATGAGCTCACCGTCAAACTCTTGCCACTAGGCGAAGAACTCAGCAGAAACCCCGAAGGTTTGTTCTGACGCAGCAGCGCTAGCGGGCCTTCGAGGGGTAGGCCCTCGCGTTGCTGCGATCAGCGAGCGCCATACAGCGTTGCGTTAGATCGAGGCGCTTAACGAGGCGGTTCCTCCCGGCTCGCTGAAATATACGACCCGCAGCACCAAAGGCGCTTACAGGCGCTTTACGCCGTCGCCCACGGTCGTGACGCCATTGTCGGACGCCACGGCAGGACAGCGTGACCGCTTCTCTTCAGCCTCGCGGTGGATGGCTTTGTTGTTCCAGAGGCGGACTTTGGCGCGAGCCTCGTCCTCAGTGAGTATGCGACCGCGTTTGAGCATCTGCGATCTCCGTGCAGACTGATCTCGTTGTGAAGTTTGTACTCTCTCCCCAATTGAGGAAATCCTAAATGCAGAAGCCGCACACCAGCGATGCGGAGGTTGCGGAGGCTGCTGCTGGTGGTGGTTCGCCGCTTGCAGATGGGGTTACTGAAGCTGCTGATTTCTTCACCTAGTGGCAAGTCAGTCTTCGCTAACTTTACCGAGTAAGGCTGGCAGCTTGGCGATGTTCGCCGCTATCCGACGCGCCTCATCCTCGGTGAGCACCTTGGCCATACGGGCGTCATTCGGGTTCTCGCGTGAATAGACATACGCGAGCGACTGGCCGTTAGCGTCGCAGACTTTGACCGGGAATCTTCTGGACAGTCCAGGGTGGCGGGAATTTTCGTTGTTCGCTCATTCGGAGAGATTATAGCGAAGGAGCGCCGACCGAAGCCGACGCCCTTTGCGTTCGAGTTTCGTCCGTTGCTAGAAGGACGCCGACCGCCGCCTAGGCCCCTGAGTTCGTTTTTTGTAAGCCCAGAGACCGATCTCGATTTCTTGCTCATCGAGGATTTTTTCGCAAGTCTCGTGATATTCAGCCAAGAGGCGTCGTAAAGGTGTGATCGGGCGCATGGTGGGACTGGTTTTCATTTCGAGCGTTTCACCCCACAGCTCCACATAATTCTTTGCTTCACCTTCGATGTAATTTTGATCCTGTTCGCTTAGATGTTGCAAGTCGCCATAACCAAGGTCACGCGCTACAAACACACATAGCGCAGCAAATTTTTCTGCCCTTTGGGCATTGAGCATGTCGAGTTTCGTCATGAAAAGTCCCCCGTTTTGGTGGCGCAGCCCTCACTCGCCACCAATAGAATTTCCCCCCAACCCTCAAAACACCCGTTTAGCGGTCGGGGTTCCGTCTCCATCGATGTCTTCGATCAATATTTTGCCTAGTATGCATGATTCGCGCTTGGGGATAGGGCCGGGCCTTTTTTCATTTAGTGTCTGCCGATGACGGATCACTCCGATCTATGCGTCGAGGTGCGGGACCAAGATATCATCGTCACGATGCCGGGCACCAGCCTTAGGGTAGTGTACCGTAAGCCACATCGCGGATCGCAGCTCGTGGCGAGGCTCGACTATTTTCAAGATCAGCAGAAGGGTCCAATCACGCGAACCGAGTTCATCGCCCAAGCATTGAAGCTCGCCAACGACAAAGCGCGCGAGCTGGCGTGGATCGCGCCAGCCGAAGCCGACGCCAGCCGTGGCAGGGACACCCGATCCTATCGCGGGTCGGTTGGACAGGGCTATTCCGTCCGCTGGCAATCAGCCCCCTTGGCTGACAGAAGGCCGGCTGTGGCAGTAGCGAGCGGTCGGGCTTCTTGCGAAAGGCCCCCTAATTTTGCAGGGAGGCACCATGAAAGTGACAAATTCAGTTATATGCGAGAGATGCGAAGTCGGCCCGGTGGCAGCTTGTGCCCTTGTGGAACCAGGAACCACGCTAATGTTGATTGCGCTCTGCGAGAAATGTTTGGACACCATGAAGGATGCAAGACGCATTAAATGCTCGTGGCCGGCCCTTGTTTTACGCCAGAACATCCCGATGGTGCGGCGTATGCGACGGCCGCGAATACCGAAAATCTTGAAGCGCGAATCGTTGTTGATGATGCCTCGAACATAAAGTCCCGGCAGGATGCTCACCCCGAGGCCGGTGGCCATCATTTCGCGTAGCGTGTCGAGGCTGGTTCCTTCGTAGTCGAATCGCACCTTGGCACCAACCTCGGCCGCAAGATCGACCACGGCGCGGTGCAACTGCTGTCCTGGACCAAGAGCGAACAGCTCGACGTCCGCGAGATCCTTGGCGCGCACATCATTGCGTTTGGCGAGTTCGTGGTCCACCGGCACTGTCAAATAGAGGGGTTCGTCAAAGAGTACCGCGTGCTTCAGTCCATCTTGTGCCACGGGTAGCGGCGCGATGATGACATCATGCACTCCATCACCAAGTCCACAAAACAGTTCGTGAGGTAGGTCCTCGCGGACATAGAGTTTAAGCTGCGGATAACGAGCACGAAGTTGTGGAGCGACGCGCGGCAGAAGGTAGGGACCAATTGTGGAGGTGATGCCCAGTCGGATGACGCGGTCGAGACCACAGCCACTTTTGCCGGTGATATCACGAATGCGCCGAACATCGTTCAACACGCGGCGGGCAATTTCGACCACCTCACGACCAATCGTCGTGATGACGACCTTTGATCGCGATCGTTCGACGAGCTGAACGCCAAGTCGACACTCCAGGGCCTGCAACTGTTCACTGAGGGTTGACTGAGTGACGTGCACCCGTTCTGCCGCACGGCGGAAGTGCAGCCTGTCGGCGAGCGCTATCAGATATTCGAGTTGCCTTAAAGTCGGCATGGGTGCGGCGCGGAAGGCGTATCCATCAAGAGGATATGGGGAGGCGCCGCGCCGGATGCAATTTGATCGGAACTTCCGATCAATGGCCGGCCGAGTTTCGATTGGCGCGAAGATGAAGCAATTCCCATGTCTGCCTCATGCAACCCGGACTGACCGTCCGTCGTCACTCACCACGAGGATACCGAGGAACAAATCGATGACCACGAAATTCGTAGGCGCAGCAACTTTGACAAGTTTGGCATTGCTACTCAGCGCAACATATGCCCTGGCCGAGCCAATGACATCCGGACGGCCAGCCGCAGTTCTTAAAGACAGCCAGTGTCAGAAAGTCTGGAGCGCGGCGGCAGTGAAGGAGGATACGCTTCCAAAAAAGGACGCCGTTCCTTATGTCGTTAACTTCACGCTGACCGATGCGAACCACGACGAGCAAATCTCGAAGGGTGAATTCGAAAGAGCCTGCAAGAAAGGCCTCGTGCAGTACGCAAACCACTGACTTGAATTCGACGGAGCTTTGCGCAGAATAGGCATGTGGGCTTAGCACGGAGCCCGCCCGTTGTTGCAACTAGGCCGTCCGAAAAAGAGGCCCGGCTTTTTGAGCCGGGCTCTCATTATTGGGGCCAGGTTCGCGATGGGAATCGAGGCTCTTATTGTTTGATCTCTCAGGTCGTGTTGTGCGAGACGATTGCATGCGTTGGATCATGTGTGGGTGCTCAACAACAGATCTTATTGAGGTGTCTTCCATCGCGCTAATAAGCGTTAGCCACCGTGACGGATCATGTGGTCGAGCAGCTGTGGCGATGGGCGGCCATCGACGGACAAACGATTGCTGTACTGATATTGGCTGATCACATCCGCCGTGCGTTGGCCGTAGGTGCCGTCGACAGGCCCGGGGTCGTGGCCCGCCGCATCAGCGATGTTTGGATGTTGCGCGCTCCGGGCGGAGGTGGCGGGGCATAACTGCTCTCATAAGCCGCGCGCGCTCGCGCATTGGCGTTTGCTTCCGCTGCCCCCCGCCGACGCCTGCGCCAATCGCGGCACCTGAGTTCCGGCACGAATAGAGCCTCTCGACGTCCGGAGCCGGTCATCATCCTTGGGGCTCAATACAGCAGAATCGCTGAATGTCTGCCTTTGGCACTTTTCGGACATTCCACCTGCACCGGCGAATGTTCGCTATCGGGGGTAAAGCGGACATGGCGCGGACTTGTCAGTGTGTCCGCTAATGACCCAAAGCGGACACGGTGCACCACGAGCCGAGTTGACTCATGCTCCCGCAAACGATCGCGCAGGCAGGAGACGTTCTCCGGTCAAAGGTTTTGGCGTCGGCTTCGGCCTGATCCCGTGTTTGGTAGCCTCTGGTCCTAATTCGCGGTTTTGAGCGATTAATTTCGCTTTCCGGACAAATGCTTAGGTGACTTTCTTTTGGTGCTCCACTAAGCTTAAAATCCAACCCCGGCCGCGCAAGGCGGGTCCGGCCGGGACGAGGCCGTCGAACCTTAATGGAGGTTCCGATGACCAACAAATCCGATAACAGCACGAGCAGCGACGTTGCGTTGCTGGCGTCTTGGCGCGAGTGGCTGAGTGCTCTCGAAGCGGAGATGTCAGCAACCAACGAGCGCGATGAGAAACGCAGGCATGTCCGAGTCGAGGATATTCAGCACGCCATCACCGAAACACCCTCGGAGGGAATCAAAGGCATTGGCGTCAAGCTTGCACTCGCAAATTTTTTAGATGGCTTCGACGATGGTGGAGAATCTGCGGTATCCGCATATCTGGACACGGTTAGATTGTTAGATCGCGACTTCCTTGCCGAAGCCGAGGCGGTGGTCGAACGATCAAAGGAGGACGGGTCCAACGTCCGCAAAAAGTTGCCTTGTCGAGCGATCACGACAGGCTGAATGCTGCAGCTAAAGTCAAACACGCGCCGCCAGCGTCCTGCGGTCGCTGCCCCGCACTGCAGGAGATGCGCCCGCATCCCACCTCTTTCGACACGGCAACGCACCATTCCCCGACGTCAGTGCGTGGCTGGCCTTAGTATTCAAACCGGCGTTGAATTTTACTTTCGCTTATTAAGCTCATCCATGCCGCGTTTCATCGGCTTGGTCGCATCAGCAGCTACCTGAGCGGAGAGTGTACGCACTTCCTCAGCTTGAGCTGCCACCGTGTCGAGCTGTTTGCGCCAATAGTCCGCCTGCAATTCCATAGCCTCAGCCAGGTTCTTCGCACCGGCGAGACTCTTCGCGAGATCGAAGCCGGAGTTGATGTTGCGCTGGGCGATGTCGATGATCTTCCGGTTGAGGGCTACCGCCCCCTGATTAGTCGCATCGAAGGATCTCTCCCAGCTTTGCAATACGCCTTCCAGCGCATCCTTGGAGCGCTCGTAGGTTTCTCGCATCTGAGCGATGTTCCTTTCGGCGAGATCGCGCATTGCCTGAGGTACCTCAGTGTCCCGTGCTAATTCTTCAAATCGAGCGGCGGTTTTGCGGGCGGCAACTTTAGGATCGAGCGACTCATTCATGGTACTGCCTCTTGCTGTTATGCTGGAACTCGCATGTGGCAGCCAGAAACCTGATGAGAGAAGGCCTCAAGAATTGAGCGCGCTTTGTTGTTAGCACCTGACTGATTATGGGTTTTGGCTACCAGACAGCTTGAAGCTAATGCTAGGCGAATCACTTGGCAAGCTTTCTCGAGTTGCTTCGTAACAGTATGAACTAAATCCTCAGCTTACCTATTTAACCAATTGCTTCTTCGGTCATTCTGCCCAACTACAGTTTGTTTAACTTTCACTCGGAAGCGTCTTGCGCTAGCTTTCATCACTCCGATGAGGGCGAGAGGGGGGTCTCCATGCGCAACGCCGTTCACAGCAGCTTTTCGGCCCAAGGGTTAAGCGGAGCGTATCCGAACGTTTATTTTGCCGACCTTGCTCCTCCGTCATCCGACGCTAAAAGCTGCCCAGCGTCCTCTTCGCACAACACGCTCATCCCCTCCGAAAACGTGTTTGAGGCCGCAATGCAGAGCGCTGCGTTGCTTCAGCGCGAGACGCTAACCATCACTCAACGCAATGTGAACCGCTCTTTTAGTCTCCTAAAAAGATTCATTGGGATAAGGAATTTCGGCACGATAGTTGATCTGGAGGTCGCCTATTGGCCAGATCGGCTGATGGCTTTCGGAGGACAGCTCGAAGAGCTTTCCGCACTATCAATCAAAGCGCTCTGGGATGTGCTCGAGGTGATGGTCGCCTCAAGCCGGGAGATACCGCATTCCGGCAAAAGGGTTCAGTAGGATCCATCACATCGCTCAAAATTAGAGGTGATTACTTCCCTACTCGGGCATACTCGCCAGACCCTGTCGCAGAGGCTGTCGAAATCGAATAGGCCGTTGCAGCTAAGCAAACACACGCTTGCGGAGAGCGTCCTTCTCCTCGACACGAGATACTGGTTACGCCCCTCAATATGGCGCAGGGCGACCTCGTAAACGCGGTCTATGATTTCCAAGTCAAGAGGGTCACCGGAGAGTCCGCTCTTGGCACAAAGCAGACATGCTCAATGCGCTGACCCATGTCCGCTTCTGGGGGCAAAGCGGACATTGACCAACCGCCGCTTACGACAAACTATAATGAAGTTGTCCGTGCGCAGATATCACCGTGACGTTCCGGGCGATCAATCCCGTCAGAAGCTTGGTGGCAAGAACCGGCCTTGATTCTGGTCCGCCAATCGGCGGATCAAACCTAGAGGTTGTGCGGTCCGCCAATCGGCGGATCGTTCAACCCGTCAGGCTCGGCCGCGTAGCCATGCAGGCTGAAAACCCCCGCCACAAGCAGCCCTAAAAGGATTGCCCTCGTCACTAGCTCCCTCAAGCTGGGTGGAATGCAAACCCCGGCGTGACTGCCCCGTCTTGAATCCCTCCCAATATGGCTAACACGCACCAAAACCCGCTCAAAATTAGGCTGCCGGCGCGGCGCGAGGCTGTGAAGGAGGCCACTTGCCCCCGCTCTGAGAGCAAACACCTGGCGCTGGGGCCTATCCAGTATCCCTAGGGTGACGGCTTTGGGTCATTGGCGGCTTCGTGCCACTAGGGGTTAGTAGCGGACATGCGTGGGGTCATTAGCGGACATACTGACAAGTCCGCGCCATGGACCGCTTTACCCCCAATAACGGACGTTGGGCGGCACATCCAAGACCGCATTTGGCGCCGGTTTATGAGTACACGCCCTAGTCCACCATGCTGTGCTCTCCAGGCCGCTAATTGAACAGACAAGGTTCATTCGCAGCCAGAAGCAACACAAATGCTGATGACGGGGGGAGATCCCCTGGCTGTGCAACGATTGAGTTGAACGGGGGTGGGGGGTGCCGGGGAGTACAGCATAAAAAGGTACCATCAGCCCACCCCCCATGCGTGGGGCGGAGTTGAGAGATGCCGTGAGCAGAGTTGGTTCGGGCATTCGCGCGCCCAAGCTCCTTAACCTAAATGCGAATACTAGCGTTGGCGGGAGTCAACGGCTCAGGTAAGTCAAATTCGGCGTAACTGGTTTAGTTGGCAGTCCTGCAATCAACCCCGGCTGCCGTGACCCACAAAGACCGACCGAAGCTGGCTCTGTTTGTGCTCGCCGCCGGTGCCATCCTGCTTGGCGCCGCTGCGCTGCAGTCCGTGCTGATCGTGGGGCCAGGTCCCGGAAGCCGCAGCCCGCGCACCATCAGCGCCGATACCAGTCGCCCTGCAGCGACCCCTGCACCCGCTTCAACTCCGCGGCCCTGGAACTCGCCGTCGCCCGCGGTGGAGGTTGCGCCGTCGGCGCGCGCGCCCGCTCCTGAGAAGGCAGCGAAGCCGAAGGTCGAGACGCCGCCTGCGCAGTCGAAGCCGGCGCCGCAGCCCGAGCCGTCGCCGATCGCCAAGGGTGAGCCTGAGGAGAAATCTGCGCCAGCAGCGAAAGTTGAAACTCCCCCAGTGGAGTTGAAGCCCTCTCCCGCGCTGGTGCAAGCACCGCCCGCGCCCGAGAACAAACCCGCTATCGCCGCCGAGCCAAAGGTCGAGACGCCGCCATCAGAGGTGAAGCCAGCGCCAAAGCCTGAGCCCCCGCAGATCGCCAAGAGCGCGCCCGAGGAAGCAAAACCTGAGCCCGTGCCCGCCGTCGCGCCCAAGAGCGAGGTCAAGGAAGCCGCAGCGGACGTGAAGCCCCTTAAGCAAAAGCGTGCGCCGGAGACAAAGATCATTGCGACCGAGGCGAAGCCGGAGCCGGCCCAGCCCAAAACCGCACCCGTTAAAAAGCCCAAGCAGACCGTGACCGCCGCGGCGCAAACCAAGATCACCGCCAAGCCGATGAGCCTCGGCTTCGGCCGCGCCGCTGCGGCACATCCTGCAAGCAAAGTCACCTCCGGCCACTATGCGGCATCAGTGCGCGCGGCCATCGGGCGTCACCGACCCGCGGCCCGTGGCGGCGGGAGGGCCACGGTCGCTTTCAGCATCGGCCCTGCCGGAGGACTCCAGGGCGTGCGCATTGCCCGCTCAAGCGGCAAGGCGCAGCTCGACCAGGCGGCGATCGCCACGGTGCAGAGGGCAGCGCCCTTCCCGCCCCCACCCGCGGGTGTCAATCCGACCTTCTCGATCCAGATCTATTTCCACTGAGTGAAGCGCGCCGCGTGGGAGGCGATCCATGTTTGAATCAAGAAAAGAGAAAACGGTTATTGCTAAGGCACTGAAGATTTTTGGAAGCGTAACCGCGGAGGGCTTAGTGGAGGTCAACGGGCAGATTGACGGCGAACTTCATGGCACGTCCCTCGTGATCTCTCACGGGGCCGAGGTAGCCGGCGCGGTTACAGCCGAACGCGTGGTGGTGGATGGAAAAGTGGAAGGCCCGATTCAAGGCGGAGACGTTGTTCTGAAATCCAAGGCTCATGTCATTGGCGATATTCAACACCAATCGCTCGCAATAGAGAAAGGCGCCTATTTTGAGGGCCGCTCATTCCAGGTCCGAGGAACCAAATGGGCACCAGCCGGAGAGAGTTGGTGGCAAGCGTCAGCAGATCACGGATGAGGGCCAGTGCGGTAACAGAAGTGAGGGTGTGCGCTACACGGATGCAACATAGCGATAAAGGCATTGGTATATCAATTGGTTAGTGTACGACTGAGCTTTTCGTGCACTGTTTGAACGACCAGACAAGGTTCAGTTGCGCCAGGAAATCAAGGAATGCCGACCACCGGATATCCGCGCCCTGCGCGTGAGGACGGCACCCCCGGAAAGTTGGTGAAGCGGACATCCCAGAGAACTCGCACTCTACCGCTAATGACCCAAAGCAGACGTAGCGATTCCGGCCACAATTCGATCCTTTATTTGCTGTTTCCACGGTCCGCTTCCCTCGCGCACTTCGCTCTTCCGTAGAAGAAAGCCAAACCGGGTTTTGCCAACTCTGCCCGCCCCAGAAATTCTCACACAGGCCATGGCGAACCAAGATATTCAGACAATCCTTGAGCAGCGACTCGGGCCTCATGCGCGACAGCGCCTCGAGATCGAGAAGGAGGCGCAGGTCTTCGGCCAAGGCATACGCTCCTTTCCCGAGAATCTGGCGCTGTCATCTGTCCTGATCCGCGCGGTCCTCATGGCGACGGGGCTCTATTGGCGAGGCATTCGCAATGCGGCAAAGGTTGCCATACGGCACAATCGCATTGACTCGCCGCACCTTCCAAACGCCTTCGACGGGTTCACCATCGTTCAGCTCAGTGACCTTCATGTCGAGATGAGTGAAGGCGCAATGGAGCGCGCGATCGATCTACTCGCTGAGGCACGCTACGACGTTTGCATTCTAACCGGTGATTACCGGGGCGGGACCTGCGGTCCGTATGACAGAACACTTGCCGGAATGGCACGCGTGCGTGATGCCCTCAAAGGCCCGATCTACGGCGTGCTCGGCGATCACGACACGATTGGCATGGTGCCTGGATTAGAGGCGATGGGAATAAGGGTGTTGCTCAACGAGAGCGCCGTTATCGAGCGCGGCGACCAGCGCCTCTATCTCGGCGGCATCAACGATGCCCGTTCCTACGGAGTGGACAACATCGAGAAGACTGCTGCCGCGATCCCTCACGACGAGTTTTCCATCCTGATCTCGCACACGCCGGAAGTGTATCGGCAGGCCGCCGCTGCCGGCTTCAATGTCCTGCTGAGCGGCCATACCCATGGCGGCCAGATCTGCCTACCGGGCGGTATCCCAATCACGCTTAATTCAGTCTTGCCGCGGTCCATGGGCTCCGGCGCTTGGAAATACCATGACATGATTGGCTACACATCGGTGGGCGCGGGGTCATCCGTCGTCCCTGTGCGCTTTAACTGTCCTCCAGAGATCACTCTGCACCACTTCCACCTTTCGAGCTGACGATCGTCGCTCAGTGGGGCTCGTCGCGAAGATTTAACTTGAAAAGGAGAGGCGACAGGATCAGCGCCCCCACAACGAAGATCGTCACTCCGGCCACAATGTCGAGAATGTTCAGCGGCAGGAGCCACCGGCTGGCGAGGAGGGGGAAAAGGGACTCCGGAATGTGATCGAGGCCTATCGCCATGCTGCTTGAGGGCAGGTGCAGCCTACGTTTCACAAAGCTAGAGAAAAGATCGCCGGCCATGGCAAAGGCTGCGGCCAGAGCACCGACCTCCCATCCAAGTCCCATCGCCGCCGCGCAGATGGACGTTGCCAATAGGGACACGACGATGCCGCGGATGGTTTTTGAGGGTCCGAATATGGGTTGACCGTCGCTAAAGAGAGCGCCGCCGTCCAGCGGGCGCGCCAACGTAGCTCCAAGGAGCTTCTTGGCGACGACAGCCGTCCCATTGGCCACCACCAGCAAGATCAGCAGTTGAAGCAACAATGAGCCCTGCATCACAGCGCCCCATGGCTACCACTGAACCCGAGAATTTATAGGGCGTGGCTTGTCCCGCGGCCACGGCTGACTGTTGGGCGATGTCTGCTGTTGGCGCTTAAATAGACTTTTAAGCGGGCTCGCCGCACGTCCGCGACCGGGGGTAATCCAGACATTCCCCGCAACGGTTCAATTGATGACCATTTGTGAGTACACGCCCTAAGTTGTTGGCTGTCTCCCAAAAAGTCATTGAAGGGCACTCCGCTTGCGCAGGCCGGGCGCTCGCGTTTCCGCAACAACCGCGCTCCTAGATCGAGCCTATGGTCGCCCTGCTCAATTCAGCACCAGCGATGCCGTTAGCTTCCGTAAGGCAGTGGACATGACCGATGACGAACTCGCTGCGATCGTAAATAGGGCCAAGCTCACAGTTGTATAAGGTTCATTGAAATCAGGGCATCGAGGACTTTGAGCCTACCGGGGGGAGACCCGCGCCACAGAAAACGGGACTCCGAAATTTCGTAACCGACGATGAGCTCGCAGCCATCGTGGCTGGAGCCAAGCTTACCCTAGTAAAATCAGATAGTTAGTCCACTATCCTCCTGTCTCAATATGTAAACAATAAGAGGCAGAAGCTGAGACACGCATTTGCGCTCACATCGTGTCTCCGAATGGCATTCTCAAAATGTCTAGGACAAGGTTCATTTGCGCTGGTGATTTCGGAAAACGCATCCACCGGGGGGAAATCGGCGCCACGGAAACGGGACTCCGATGCGCGGGGAAACGGGTCATCGGAAAACGCATCCACCGGGGGGAGATCCGCGCCACAGAAAAAACGGGACTTCGATGCGCGGGGAAACGGGTCAACTTGGATTCCGTGCATCTGGGGTAGTCCTCTCAACCACCACAATAAACATCGATTCTCCGAATAAACATTCAGCAACACCAAATCCTATCGAGCGCAGATGGTTGACGCCGACAAGATCGCTTGCTGCAACCAATGCAAGCAGCCGCTAATTGAGATCGACAATCGTGGCAAACGTCTAAAAGGCTGCTTGACGTGCAACCTTTGGTCGACACCCGATGGAAAGCGGTGGAAGCGGCTGTCCGAAGAAGACCTCCGTGCGTTCCATCAGCTAGTGCGAAGGTGATTTAATCCGGATGTCCCGTCACGAAAAACGGGCGGCCGACCTAGCCGACGCTAGAAAAAGGAAAGCATTAAATGATGCGACGGAAACACGGGCCGGACCCGACGCACCTATTTTGGAAGCTTCTCCGTGGGCAGAGTGTCCAGAAAATGGGTTGGAGGGACAAGCATGGGAAATAAGGAGAGGCTGAAGGGCATCTTAGAGCGGCAGGCGGCAGCCGCAGAGCGGGAGCGGTTGGACGAAGAGGCAGCGTCTGCCAAAGCCGAAAAAGTAAGATCGGTGAGAGTTGAGGTGATCCAGAAATGGCAAGAACAACGAGCTCATCTCGAAACCTACATCGCTCAAATAAACAAGGAAACTAGCAAGAACGATGTTCAGCTATTTGTTGTGGAAAATCCGAGACATGCTGACACTGGGGTGGGCATGGAAGTGGACAAAATGGAGGTCGCATTCCGTCAACGCACGCCACATGACAAAAAGTTGGTGATTTCGGTAAGAGCCAATGGCGAAGCCTACGTTTCCATATCTACCAGTTCTGTGTCACAGGCAAAGCAGTACATGCTGAATGTGTTGGAAGTGACAAACGAGCAGCTTGAGGCAACCGTTCTCGACTTCCTGGATGCGAATACACCGAAATAGAAAGAGGCGGCCGGCCGAAGCCGAAGCCCTCGTGCGCGCTCGTGGCAATCTGGTAGCCAAAAGTGGAGCCCGAATGTCTGGAAGATCCCTGAGTGAAATGAACTCGCCCGATTGGGTGAAAAGGCCGAAGTTGGGTCTGTCGATCACGGACGGATGATGGCAGAGCTGGCTCGTAGACAGACGATCGCCCAAATAGAGCGACACAGGCGCAAAAGACTGCTTCTGAAGCTGAGGAGAAGGCTGCCATGCGGCCGGACTAGCGCCTGCTGCAAACTGCTAAAGATTTAGCGCTGAGAGAGACCCGGCTTGCGGCCACCGCGGCCGGGTTTCTTGCGAGAGGGAACTGAGCCTGCACTGCCGAGTTTAAGTGCTAAGTAGGCCGACCCCGTCCTCTTCAAGCATTCCCCCCACGCTCCGGCCTATGTGAGAGCAAAGCTCCTACAGCGAAGCCCCGGTTTCCCTAACGCCGGGGCTTCCGCGTATCTGGGTTACACAATCCAACCGAGCTCGCGCGCCTTGTGGTTGGCAAGCCTCCAGGCGCGACCGTGAAACTCTGCTTGCGTCATTGGGGCATCGTGATCCTCTCCTCCCGAGTGGGACTTGGTGAGAAGCCGCTGAGGGAAAGCTGTAGCCCTGTAGTACGTCACCGCGTAGCTCGTGCCGGGCAGGGTGATGATGATCTCGTCGTCCAGCACTTCGACGTAAAGTTTGTCATTGGCGGTCATGTCTGAGGCTACAACAAAAGGGCGCCGACCGAAGTCGACGCCCCCCGATGCTTGATATTGAAATCCCCGTCCTTACCTACTCAACGGTGACGGTTACTTCCCTCCGTCACTGGTTCCCCCGTGGAACCGGAGAGGCCCCGCGTCGTCCCCCCGTCCGGGGCTTCTCCATGCGCGATGTTCACTCCAAACAAAGTTCAAAAATGGGCGAGGGCTCGCGTGGTTTCTTGTGCGATTTGTGGTGACGACGGAAAAGAAAAAGCCCCGCGCGTCTTCGGGCCTGGCGCCCGTTAGAAATTTTGTCCTTAGCGCAGCCCGGAACACCCCTATCCTATCGCGGGTTGAATCGGTGAACTGTTAGGCCTCAGGGTACTCGGCACTAGGAAAAAGGCTGATATCTAGGTGCGAAGATGATTCAGTCGCTTTCAAACTTCTCATCTTTCGAGATGTACCTATTTGCCATCCCCGCAATCATGCTTGGATCAATCCTGTTTCTCGGCGGAATAGTCCTTCTTCTCGAACCCCGAAACAAGAGCGACGCCGAAACGCTGGCTGAAATCAGGAAGGCGTTAGAGCGTCGGGGTGATGAGTTAGCCAATGATACGCGCCCAGGGGACGGCGGGCATGGGGTGCTGCTCGTCAGCGAAACTCGCCCGAGCTAGTTCACTGTCGATGATAAGTTTCACGCTCCCCAACGGCGCTGAATTCTCGTTCCCTGTCGAGTGGTGGAATGAGGTTGGAATGCCAGCCTTTGAGCGGCAATCACCGTACTATTTGTGGGACGCGCTTCCCGAACTGTTTGTACGGATCGACGCCATTGAGCCGCCACCCATGGATTATGAGGGGCTTGATCACGTTCGCATGGTGAGCGTGCTTCACGCGATTGTCTCCCGAACTGCGCTGCCGCCCGTCGAAGTCGAGGAGCTATCGCTGGGCGATTATCACTATCGACTGCACCACGGCGCACATCGCTTCTTTGCGTCCGTCGCTGTTGGCTTCACGCTCATTCCCGCTCGGTTGCGGCTCTAATTCCTTCCCCGCGATTTCTCGATTGGGCTGAGACAATCTTGACCGCTTGGCGGTTGGCTGCATCGCCAGTGAAATGGCTGGGCGCGGGCTTTCGCATCCCGCCTGGCTCTATATATCTGCTGTAGCCACGCAGGGCTTCTGACCATGACATTGCCAGCGGATGCCACGATTGGGGACACTACAAGATATGAACGGTTAGCAAATGACACTCTATCGCAGAAAGCTAGAAACCGTTGAGGCATTCCATTATGAAGCAGCCTTGGAAACTATGGATTTCAAATATCCTTTTCCAGATTGGTTGAAAGATATGGTTACAGTCAGAGAGAATGCTATTCTTCATCTTGATACTGATTTCGGCTTAGTCCGCGTAAAACCAGGGCAGTGGGTTGTTAAAGATAGCAGCGGCAATCTACACATATTGGACCCAGAAGAATTTCACAAAAGATATGAGGCTGCGAGTGACTAACTTTTGTGATTGTCATCGGTGGCGCGGGTGTCCCTCCGCCTATGCCAGCCGCGATCGAAGTTAAGCCGCGCCAACCAGCTCACCGATAGGGGGCGTCGAGCGAGATGTTCCTCGCGATCGCGCGCTCCCAGCGGTCGCCGTTCGCGAGCAAGCGCTCCTTGTCGTAGTAGAGCTCCTCGGGTGTCTCGGTCGCGAACTCGACGTTCGGTCCCAGGACGATAGCGTCAACGGGGCAGGCCTCTTGGCAGAAGCCGCAGTAGATGCATTTCATCATATCGATGTCGAAGCGGGTGGTCCGCCGCGTGCCGTCATTGCGACGCGGCCCCGCCTCGATGGTGATGGCCTGTGCAGGGCAGATTGCCTCGCATAGCTTGCAGGCGATGCAGCGCTCCTCCCCATTCGGATAGCGCCGCAGCGCAAGCTCGCCGCGAAAGCGGGGCGAGATCGGTCCCCTCTCGAAGGGATAGTTGATGGTCGCCTTGGGCTTGAAGAAGTAGCGCATCGCCAGGAAGAACGCAGAGATGAACTCCGTCAAGAAGATCGACCGGGCCAGTTGAGCGAGCCTCCATGATCTCACCCTGTCCGTCTTCACCAGTTTGGCCACACGCTCGAACATCTCGCGCTCGCTGGTTCAGCGACCTGTCTACCTCCCTCAGCCCTGTACTTGACCCCCTGATGAGCACCTTGCGAGGCCGATTACGAGGTCGGCAACCAAAGCCAGAGCTCCATCGTGCGTTTTCGATCGCGCGTGGCCCCAGCCAGTTGAAAGCCGCTAGCGCTGTCCAGGCGTCAATCACCTGTGCCAGGGTTTGGCGATAGCCAGTTGCCCTTATCAGGTTTGCCCTCCCAGTCCTTCGCATCGGGCGGTGGCTCACGTTTTATGGTGATGTTCGGCCAAACCTGAGCATATTTCGCATTGATCTCGAGCCACTTTTCGAGGCCGGGCTCCGTGTCCGGTTTGATTGCGTCAACCGGGCATTCCGGTTCGCAAACGCCGCAATCGATGCATTCGTCGGGGTGAATGACGAGCATGTTCTCGCCCTCGTAGAAGCAGTCCACAGGACACACCTCGACACAGTCCATGTACTTGCAGCGAATGCAGCTCTCATTGACGATGTAGGTCAATCGAGCCTCCTTCCAGCCGAATGCATTACGCCCGGGACGAGGCCGCTATTCTCGGGGCCGATTCTCTCATTGCGGCGTTTCGGTGAGGGTGTGCGGCGGGTGACGTGTGTCGCCGCGTCGGTTCAATCGGCGCACATACATCACTGTGGCCGTTGGTCGTTCAGCTTTGACCTTTAACGCTGCAATGAGCGCGTCTTCGGCGTAAACGACAATCCGGTCGGCCTTTCCTTTCACTCTGAGTCCGACGGTGAACTGCCACGACACTTGCGCCCTCCTATCAAAGCTGAGCGAGTCAGCTAATGAAACATTCACTGGCATCGACCAAACCTCGCGTGCCACGTGGTCTTTTTTTGTTCCAATGTTGTCGCGGTGGAGCGGGCTTCTAGTCCAACTAAGGCGCCCACCACGCTGATGTTACTCCTGCGTCCCGTGTAGCTGCGGGCTAGAACTCGAACTAATCACCGTCATGCGCGCCGGCCTAGTGGATATGTGTCGCTCTCGTAAAGTTGGCGAATTCCTTTCGCATCGAACCTCTCATCATCGACTTCAAGATAGGCACCACGAAGAAGATCCGGTGGGAGCTCCTCGACCGCAAAACGGATGGCTTCGGCGGCGGAGGTGAATCGCTTATAGCCGACTGGGCCTTTAGTGAATTTCCGACGTATTAGAGGAAACAGCTCCGCCCCCGCGCTGTAGTTGAAATTCGGCATTGCTTTGGACCTTCTGCTTTCAATGAGCGCGCGCCTGGCGGCGCTGATTGTTGCACGCAAGAGGGCCGGAACACGCGCTGGCCCTCCTGCTTGAGTTACGGCGAGGGGCCGGGAACTCAGCTCCACTTGCGCAGCTCTTCCATGCTGCTCGTGACATGCGCCTTGACCGGCTCGGCCGTATCGGCGGTCACCTTGGTCGACAGCGCGCGGACTTCCTCGGCTTGGGCCGCGAGCGCGCCGAACTGCTTACGCCAATAGGCGCCCTGTAGCTCCATCATCTCGGCGAGGTTCTTGGCCCCTGCCAAGCTGTTGGCCAGGTCGAAGCCGGAATTTACATTCCGCTGGGCGATGTCGATGATTTTGCGGTTTAGCGCAACAGCGCCCTGGCCTGCCGCGTCAAAAGACTTCTCCATAGTGTCCACTGCCGCCTCCAGAGCGTCCTTGGAGCGGTCATAGACCTCGCGCGTCTGAGCCACGGTCTTCTCGGCAAAAACCCGCGCAGTTTCTGGGAAGGCCGTGTCGAGGGTCAATGCCTCGAATTGGCCGTTGCCCTTGGGGTATCGCTCGTGCGCCTTGTCGGCGGCGACTTCGGGATTGTATACCGCGTTCATGATGGTACCTCTTGGGGTTACGAGGCGGCTGGCCGCGACCTGGAAGCTACGGGCCTTGAGGCCGCAAGGGGGCGCTCCGCTGCTGAGATTTGTCGGGAAAGGGGGCGTGCACGGAGTTGGCACGGTAGTCTTTGCCGTCAGCGCCTAAGTCGGGCGGCCCAGTGTCAAAAATATAGGCCTTGGAAACCACTTTGCAAGCCTTGCGGGCGGCAGTTGCCAATTTACTATCAAAAGTTGAACTCGGCGGCGGACTGCTCCCAAGCGTCTGCCAAGGCGCGGCATCGAATCGTGTTGGGCGTGTGTGCGATGTCCGCTTGTGGCACAAAGCGGACATGCTCAATGCGCTGACGAATGTCTGCTTTCGGGGGTAAAGCGGACATGACGCGGACGCTGGCAATGTCCGCTAATGACCCAAAGCGGACATCGGCAGTCATGCGCGAGCTACGCGCGGCCTGCGAGGGGAGTGACCGGCACCGCTTGGGGCGAAGCGCTTGCTGGAGCTAGCTTACGATCTTCGGTCGCCGCAATACGCAGGCGCCTCGTGTCATTTCGCGCAATGACGTCGGCATAGGCGCCCTCGTATTTGGCCGCCATTACCTCGACCGAGAAGCGACGCTCGAATGTGGCGCGGACCACCGCGCGGTCAATAGTGTCGAGATGAGCCACCGCGTGAACAGCTTGCTCGACATTTTCAACGATGAATCCAGTTTTTCCATCACGCATCACTTCCGGCACCGCACCGTGATTGAAGGCAATGACCGGCGTACCGCAGGCCATGGCCTCTATCATCACGAGACCGAAGGGCTCGGGCCAAGAGATGGGAAAGAGTAGGGCATGGGCGCCACCCAGGAAGTCCGACTTCTCGGCTTCGCTTATCTCACCGACGAATTGCACTCCCGGTGCGTCAAGAAGCGGAAGAATACGTGCTTCGAAATAATCTCTATCCGCTGGGTCCACCTTCGCGGCGATGCGGAGTGGTAAGCCCGTGCGGCGAGCTATTTCAATGGCGCGGTCCACACCTTTCTCGGGCGCGATGCGGCCTAGAAAGGCCAGATAGTCACCCTTTGCCACAGGCGAGAAGGTGTACTGACACTTCGGATATCCATGATGGATGGTTTTTACCCAGCGCAGATGCGGCAGCGGTCGTCGCTGGGTTGCCGAAATCGAGACTAGTGGATAGTCGGGATAGTGTTGATATAGCCGGCGCAGATCGTTGATGTCTTGCCGTCCATGCACCGTGGTCAACGTTCGATCTACTATGTCCTGGAAAAGCGGAAGGTGAAAGCAATCAAGATGGAAATGGAGAATATCGAAGTCACTCGCACGCTTTCGAACCTCCGCCAGCATGGCGAGATGAGCCGGAATGTCCCAGGAGAGCTTCTTGTCCAGCCTGAGCGCTATCTCTCGGCATGGAACGACTTCCGCGCGTGTTTTGCTATCACCACTAGCGAACAGCACTACTTCATGACCGCGCTGAACCAGCGCGTCGCTTAAACACGCTACAACTCGCTCCGTACCGCCGTAAAGTTTTGGGGGAACCGATTCATAAAGAGGCGCAATCTGCGCGATACGCATAACTGAATTCTTTCATGAGTATTGAGCGGCGGAAAACCCGGCTTTCGCCGGTGGGCGAGAGAAAGTTGAAACACGCGACCCAGAACAAACGTCGCTGTCGAAACTCGGTTCCAGCCTAAGGAACACTTCATCAAGATCAACGCGTCGTCGGCGAGGCATTGCGGCGTTTCGCGCCAGCTAAAAGCATTAGAGACCGGTCTTTCGCTCACTTCAGGGTGGAGATAGCGGTGCCTCTCACGCGCCTCAAGGACGAGACCTTAGAGGGGATGGCATTCGATTTCTCATTGAGGACGAGGCCGGTAACACGGTGGCCTGCCGGGTGAGCCACGAAGCACTGCGAGATCATGCCGACCGCATGCATTATGCCGGTACCGACGGCGCTGTTTTCGAGCGTACCAAGAACTAATAGAGGGATTGCGAGTGACGCGCACGACGCTTCTTCTCGCGGCGTTATTGATCGCGGCGATGTCATTGCCGGTTCAGTCGAAGAGCGACCCGGTCAAGGGCGCCTTCCGCCACCGAGCTTTCTTAGTCAGGCGCAGCAAGATTTCTACCAGTTTCGGGCATTGCTGTCAGCAAGAGCAGCCACGCCACCGCTGCCACTGTTGACAGCGCCAAGAAGGTCGCACTGTATCCAGCCCCTATCACAAGGAAGCCTGCCACCGCATTGGTCAGCGATCCCGCCACACCTTGCACGGTACCAAGCACACCACGGGCTGCGTTGTACCGGCCGGTGCCCTGCATTACGTCAGCGAGCACGAGAAGGTAAAGCGTATCACAAGGTGCCGGCAGCCACCCCGTCCAGGATTTGCACGCTAACGAGCCAAACTGCGTTATCGGAAATCGTATACAACACACCCCGGATCGGCAGCGCCGCAAATCCGACCAGCAAAAGGCACTTGCGTCCCCAAATATTTGCCTTCCATCCGACCAGCAACGCAGTGGGAATTGTAACGAGTTGAGCGGTAATGATGCAGGCTGAGGTCAATGCGGTCTCTTCGCTGGATGAGCCAGCGCTAGTTTCTGTCCGAGCAGGAGCAGCATCGGAGCATTGGCGAAGTGGAACAATGCATTCGCCGCGGAGAGCACCAGTAGTGGCCGGCGTTCGAGAAGCACGTGCCATCCTGCGGGTTTTTGGTGGTCAGCCGTGCCGCTGTTGTCGTCGAGGCCTCGCGCGCGGTCATGGTCGATGGAATTGGCGGGGATCGACAGCACGGCGAGGCTAGTCAGGACGGCAAAAAGCGGCACGAGATAGAAGACGGCACGCTGTGAGAAGCCCCAGCCAACCAGCCCAGCTACGGCAATGAAAATATTGCCGGCCCGGTCGAAGGCTGCGTTCCGACCGAGGCGTGCAGGCAAACCTTGTTGACGACTAACTCCTAGTGTGATCGCCGCTACCGTCGGCGCGAAGATTGCCCCCGCTACAGCCATCAAGATGTCGGCGGTAAGGACAACCGGCAAGGTTGGTGCCCACGCAATGGCCAGTGCGCTGACCGCCAGAGCGAAAGTGCCGCCGATAATGAGTGCGCGCTTATAATGAGTAGCATCGATCAGCGCCCCGATGGGCGTATGGAGGGTAATGCCGATGAGCCCGCTCACTGTCAGCACCGCGCCGATCGTCGCTTGATTCCAGTGCGCCTGCAGTAGGGTCTAGAACTCACAGACGGCATGCGTGGTCGCAGCTGGGTCTAATCTAACCCGCGATAGGAGCGACCGTTGCTGGAACATAGGTCGCCAAGAGCGCGTTCAGAGACCGGGATTGGTTCCAGCGTAAGGGAGAAAACGTCATGAAAACCCTCATTTCCATTCTTGCAGTGGCCTTGGCCCTCGCCTTCACCGGCCCAGCATTCGCTGGCGACGTCACAACCGCAAAGACCGCAGCCGACTGCGCCAAGGCCGGCGGCATTTGGAATGCCGCTACCAACAAGTGCGCACCGAAAAAGATGTAAGCCTGCCGTCCGCTTTGCATGAAAGGGCGTCGGCTTCGGCCGACGCTTTCCTATTTCGGTGTAGTCGCATCCAGGAAGTCGAGAACGGTTGCTTCAAGCTGCTCGTTTGTCACTTCCAACACATTCAGCATGTACTGCTGTGCCTGTGACAGGGAACTGGTCGAAATGGAAACGTTGGTGCTTGCTGTTGGCTCTTACTGAAATCACCAACTTTTTGTCATGTGGCGTGCGTTGACGGAATGCGACCTCCATTTTGTCCACTTCCATGCTCACCCCAGTGTGAGCATGTCCCGGATTCTTCATAACAAATAGCTGAACACTGTTCTTGCTGGTTTCCTTGTTTATTTGAGCGATGTAGTTTTCGAGGTGAGCTCGTTGTTCTTGCCATTTCTGGATCACCTCAACTCTCACCGATCTTACTTTTTCAGCTTTCGCAGACGCTGCCTCTTCGTCCAACCGCTCAAGCTCGGCGGCTGCCGCCTGCCGCTCTAAGATGCCCTTCAACCTCTCCCTATTTCCCACGCTGGTCCCTCCAACCCATTTTCTGGACACTCTGAGGACACACACGGACATAAGCGCGTCGGCTTCGGTCGGCGGCTTTTATGTCGGAAATATGAGGCGTGCCGCGACGTTTAAAGCACGGTCGGCGAGTAACCCCAATTCTCAGCCGACCCTGTCTGGTTTAGCCCGGCCTGGCTTCGTTCAGCGGTCGGGCTTTTCTTTATTCCAGTCCGGCGACATGGAGAAGCCCCGAGGGGACTAGTCCGGGCTCCTCCGGTTCCTTTGGGGGGAACCAGTGACGGGTCGGGGGGAACACCGTCACCGGGGTAGTGTCTCAGCGACGGCGACAGCGGCCTCGCGCTCCTATATGCTTAGCGGAAAGCATGGAGCGACGAGATGGCTTATGCGACCGGCGAGGTGGTTGCGAACCCGGACAACGACGACGCGGATGGGCGTCCCTTCATGGTCGTTTTCAAACACGGCGATGAGGTCATTGGATCCTGGCCCGTGGCATCGGAGAAAGAGGGCGAAGACCAAATCAAGCGGATGCTTCGCCGCCTGAAAGAGATCGCCCGAAAAGAGGGCTTCATAAAATAACGCCCAAAGGCCCAAAAGGCGAGAAAAGACCGGCTGACGTGATCGGCGCCATCACCGTGGCCAAGATCGCGACGGGCGTGGACCGTCCTCACCGATTCCACCCCAGTTCGCGAGCCTTGGCGTTCGCCGCGCGCCATGCCAGAGCAAGGAAGTCCGAGGCCGTCATGGTAGCGAGCGGGTCGTCCTTGAGTGACATGCGCCCGGCGCGCACCCGCGGAGCGGCTTGTAATACGTCACGCCGTACTTGGAGTAAGGCAGCGTGACGACGATCTCTCCACCCTGCACTTCGACGTGAACTTCATTTCTAGGCATGTCTTGGAGGTTACAACAAAAAGGGCGCCAGGCCGAGCCAACGCCCTCTGGCACCCGCGCCGGTAAACTATGATCTTCGCGCAAGCGGGCGCTGGCCCTTGGCATGTGGCGGCGCGGAAGATGTGAAAACACCCTCCTGACCCGCTCTGCCCTTACAGAGGCAGGATAAAACTATCCGAGAGGTTGCGATCATGACTAAGCGTGCTGAGTACGGCTTTTACGTGAGAGAGCATCGTGATGGAACGCCCTGGATTATTGTCGAATGGATAAGAGCGTGCGCCTGACAACTTGGCACCATGCTGCAGACTTACCCCTTGCTGGCGCTTCGATCGAGACATGCCTGGGAAGCTTCGGGTATCCATCTTCGTAATATTCGAGGGGGCAGTCGATAAGGACGCGCAGGCCGTGCGGATCAAGCTGGCGCAATAGGCACTTCAATATTTTCCTGAGCACGTCTTGCTCTTAGCATCCCAATTGCCGTTGTCCTTCTGGCATTGCTCCTCGGCCTTTTTTGCCGCGGTGTCTCCAGCAAAAGCTGGGACAGTGAAGGCAAATGCTAGAGTTACAGCAAACATCGAAATGAAAGTTTTCATGACGTCGCCTCCCTTGGATCAAGCTTGCGGGCTTGAAATAGCCGCTGCTAACGGCGGAGGCAATCAGGCAGTTCTGGATAGCCCTTTTCATCGTATTCCAGCGGGAGTGCGCCGGGTGTAGGTCCGCCCCCGTATATCCGCTGGGGAGATAGCGACACTGCTATTTTGTAGGGTTCGCAGAAATCCCTACTCGCCGCACTGCAGACAGTCACATTTGATGTTGGCAGTGCAACCGAGATGCAGTGGCGGGCTGTCTGTGAAGCCCTGCACGTGCGATGGCCGAAGAGGTTAGCAGCATGACTGACGAGAGTAATAAACCCGGAGACAGCCCCCGGGAAGCGGCGCCACCGAATAGCGGAGTTGAGCACGATCGGGGGCGTGGCGTCCGAGATGAGGAACGTTTATCGCCGCGTCCGCCATGGTGACATGACTCCAGCTTTCGGACGTGTCCTTGTCACTATCCTGACGGACATCCGAAACTGCATCGAGGCCCGCGAGATCGAGCAGAGGCTGGAGGCAATCGAATCCTACATCAAGACCACTGACATCAGCGAGCCGTGGAAGCCGAGGATCGTATCGTGAGCGCAATGCTCAAGAAGCTTGCGAGCATGGAGACGGCTACTCAGGTTCCGGAAGCCACGGTTCATCACCATGCTCGTTGACGGCAACAAGCCAGCCGATGAGGCGGCTGAGGCAGCGTTGTTGGAACCTTTGGCCGTGCAGCCACACGACACCGTTGTGGTGGTCAAGAGGTTTGTCGACGTAGAGGATTTACCCCGCGTCGCATCCGTAACCTAAAAGGAAGCAGTCAGATGAGTGAGAAGTTTTTTAAAGACGGCGAGAGCAAAGCCAAAGATCGGGTTCATCATTCCGCCGCGAAGAACCCTGTCAAAACCCAATACACTGGTACGCAATCCCACTCGTAAGGAGCGTGACCCGCTGGTGAAAAGCGGGAAATCCGGTAAGGGCCGCTAGACGCAGGAAGGGGATAGACGCTGCCCCGTGTGTTATTGTCGCCAGCCCGAACAAAGGGATGGCAACATGACTGAGAAAAGCAACGATCCTATCCAACAGGCTGCCGATTTGCAGCAAAAACGTGGACTGATAGCGCCCACAGTTTGCAATTGGAGCACCTCCCGGGAATTGCTGGGTGTGCAAATAGCAGCTGAACTTACCCGCATCCGCCACGAGATGACGGCGATCCGCAAGATTTTGCAGGGGCGCGAGAGCATCGAGGAAGAGGATTTAAAGGTGCTGCAGGGGCGCGGGTCCACGCGGGTCCTCGAAAACTTAAAAGCCTTTCGCAGAAGAACAACTGCTGCCAGCTTCTTTCGGCACTCCCATCTGCTGAACAGCAAAAAGGGCGCCGACCGAAGCCGACGCCTGCGACGACCTCCTGTCACAGGCCCATTGCCTTGTGAGCTTCTTGCATGTGCTTCATGCACTCTGCTGTATCGCCCTTCTTCATCGCAGCCTTCGACATATCGAGAGCCGCTGTCGCCTCTGTCTTCTTGCTGGCGTCGGTCATTTTGGCGATCATGGCATCCATCTGTTTCATATGGGCATCGTTGCAGAGGTCCTGGGCATAGGGGGTGAAGGCGATGACGGTTAGAACTCCGGTAACGATTGATGTCTTGAACATGGCTTTTACTCCTTGGCGGATTTGACCGCAGGTGTGGAGCTTATCACTGAACAGCAAAAAAGGGCGCCGACCGAAGCCGGCGCGACTAAAACGAAGCGTCTGCGCTGCTCCTCGGGCGTGGCCCTCGGACAGACCTGAAGCTGGAGCCTGCCGACATTCGCCGTATGCGCGCGAAGCCGAGAAAAGCCTGGCGTGTTATGTCCAACGGCGAGACTCTTGGGGAACAAGGGGTCTGATCTCCAGCCCCCTACTCATCCCACTTCGATTCGACGTGGTTTCGCCTGCTCCGCTTTCGGCAAGACCAGCGTAATCACTCCGTCGCGCATCTCGGCCCTGATCTTGTCCTGATCGACCCGGCCCGAGATCCGAAAGCTTCTTCGGTAAGGACCGATATTGTATTCGCTATAGACAGGCTGGAGGCCCTCATACTTCTTGAAGTTGATTCTGCCTTCCACGGTGACAATGCCATTTTCAACATTCACATCGACGTTGTCCCGATCTACTCCCGGCATCTCCAGAACCACGGTAAGGGCATCCTCGGTTTCAAAAATGTCAGTGGTCGGCAGGAAGGCGCGCGTCGGCGTCGTCGGCTCTTGCGCCTTGTCCACTTCGCGCTTTTGCTGCACTTGCAGTTCTTGTTGTGCGGCCATTTCGATACTCCCGGGCTGATTATTTGATCTCAATCGTCCGCGGCTTGTCCTGTTCGGCCCTCGGAATAAAGAGTGCCAAAACGCCATCGTTATATTCGGCCTTGATGCCGTCAGGATCGATCTGCATCGGAACGGCCAGAGTACGATCGAACACCCCGGAAACGCGCTCCCGTCGATGAAGACTTACCTCCTGGGGATAATCGATACTCTTTCGACCGGAGACACGGATCGCGTTGTCCTTCGCCTGAATATTGAGATCCTCCTTGTTCACCCCCGGCAGTTCAATGATGGCAACCAGATCATCACCTTGTTGGAAAACATTGATAGGCGGATAGGTACCCGTGCCGGCGGTGGTGTCTGCAAGCCAGTCACTCGAAAGACGATTTTCAAGGGCTCGTTGAAAGGCAAAAAGTGTTTCGAAGGGATCGGCATAGCGCATGATCATTACGAGGCCTCCTGGATGTAACTACCCTGGCTTCAAAGATCAGGGGGTCAAAATTAGCACAACAGGGTGCGCGAGCGGCGGATTGTGTAGGGAAGCCTAGCTCTCAGCCTCAATCTCCTGCCAATGCTCCGCGACGATCTTGGCAGCGCGTGATGCAGCACGTTTGAAGGCACTGTCATCGTGCAGGGCCTCAAGGGCGAACAGCCGCTATGCCTCACCGTCCCATCCGGCACGCTGTACCCGCCAGCGATCAGTTGAAGCCGCCAACACGATAACGGCGAGGCTCATGCCGTTCTGAGTAGCGCTCATGCGCAACATTGCTGCCACCGCCCGCGGCGATAGTTGCTGCTCAAGGATCACTGATCGCGTCCCTCTGCTGGGCGTAAGGAGCGACACTAACACAGTGCAGCAGCTCAACAGCGGGGGCGCTACTCACCTGAATTTCGCTCGCTGCAAAATTGTTCGGAAGGGTGAACTTCGGGCTGTAATGTGTCCGGAGGGACCAGGAGCAGCCAGATCGCGAGGGAGGGGCGGCATGGAAGCTCGCGGCTCAACTCAGAGAGTGGAGTGACGAGCGTGAGCGTGAAGTGGCCCCTAAAGTTCGGGCACTGCGCGCAGTGGGATTGAAGGGCGCCTTCTGGGATAATTTCGGCTGCGCTCAGCACGTCTTACAGGGCGAGCTTGGAGATCCTGGAACGAATGCGAGCCACATAAGCTCGATGACGACACCCGCGATCTCCTGTTGACGCATGCGAGACTGGACGCCGC
>CAVUZR010000003.1:0-160064 GCA_963745855.1 uncultured Alphaproteobacteria bacterium
TGAGGAGCCTCGCATCGGATTGAGCCCCGAGACCGCGAAGAAGCTCGTCAAGCTTGGGGCCAAGGTGCTGATCCGCTCGGACGCTGGCTTGCGCTCGCATTTCTCCGATGAAGACTACAGAAGCGCCGGCGCGGAGATTGTGGCGGCGGATGCCGACGCGGTGAAACCCGCCGACATCGTGCTTACGGTCAGGCGCCCATCCTTGGCCCAGGTGCAAGCCATGAAGCCTGGCGCCATGCTCATCGCCATGCTCGATCCTTACTCCGATGCCGATGGCTTGCAGGCGCTGGCCAAGACCGGCGCCTCGCTGTTCGCCATGGAGTTGATGCCGCGCATCAGCCGGGCACAGAGCATGGACGTCCTGTCGAGCCAGGCCAATCTTGCCGGCTACAAGGCCGTGGTCGACGCTGCTGCTTTGTTCGAGCGGGCGCTGCCGATGATGATGACTGCGGCCGGCACTGTGCCGGCGGCGCGGGTGTTCGTCATGGGCGTAGGCGTCGCCGGCCTTCAGGCTATCGCCACAGCGCGCCGCCTCGGCGCCATCGTCACGGCCACAGACGTGCGCCCGGCGGTCAAAGAGCAGGTCGCCTCTCTTGGTGCCAAGTTCATCGCGGTGGAGGACGAGGAGTTCAAGCAGGCTGAGACGGCGGCGGGCTACGCCAAGGAGATGTCCGACGAGTACAAGAAGAAGCAGGCGGCGCTCGTGGCCGAACACGTCAAGACGCAAGACATCGTCATCACCACCGCGTTGATCCCTGGGCGCCCCGCGCCAAAACTCATCTCCAAGGCCATGATCGAAAGCATGCGGCCCGGCTCCATCATCGTCGATCTCGCGGTCGAGCGCGGCGGCAATGCCGAGCTCGCCAAGGCAGGAGAGGTGGTGGAGCACAACGGTGTGCGCATCATGGGAAGGCTCAATCTTCCAGGTGCGATCCCGGTGAACGCGTCGAGCCTCTACGCCCGCAATCTGCTCGCCTTCGTCGAGCCGATGATCGACAAGAAGACCGGTGAGCTTGCCATCAACTGGGACGATGAGCTGGTCAAGGGCACGGTGATTGCCAAGGACAACGCTATTGTGAATGCCATGATCGCCGCGCGTACCGGCCGAGCAGCAGCCAGCCCAATCGCGGTGCCCAAAGCCAACACAAACAACGGTGACGAAACTCAGAGCAAGAAGAACGGGACGGCCAAGCGTCCGGCGCCAAAGGGGGGCAAGACATGAGGCGAGGGCAAGCGTTGCTGGCATGTGCCATCGTCGGATTGGCGCTGCTCGTGGATTGCCTGATCAGCGGCAGCGCCTGTGCGCAAGCAGTGCTCGGCTCCGAGAGCCACGACTTCGTATTTCGCTTTTCAATCTTCGTGCTGGCGATCTTCGTCGGTTATTACGTCGTGTGGAGCGTCACGCCGGCGTTGCACACGCCGCTGATGTCGGTCACCAACGCCATCTCCTCGGTGATCGTGGTCGGCGCGCTGCTCGCCGTCGCGGTTGAGGCCGACAGCATTACGTCGGGCAGCTGGATCGCAAAGCTGCTTGGTTGTGTCGCGCTCATCATGGCGAGCGTGAACATCTTCGGCGGCTTCCTCGTCACCCAGCGCATGCTCGGCATGTACCAGAAGAAAAAGAACTGAGCGCGCGGCGAGGTAACGAATGAGCTCAAATCTCGTCTCGCTACTCTATCTCGTCGCGGGCGTCCTGTTCATCCTGGCGTTGCGCGGACTGTCATCGCCGGAGACCTCGCGCCGGGGCAATTATCTCGGCATGACCGGCATGGCTATTGCCGTGCTCACCACCCTTGCCGTAGCGCGGCCCGAGACGCCGCTCACCTGGGCAATGATCATCGTCGGCATCGCCATCGGCGGCGGCATTGGCGCCGTGGTGGCGCGCCGCATTCCCATGACGGCGATGCCGGAGCTGGTCGCCGCGTTTCATTCGCTGGTCGGCATGGCGGCCGTGCTGGTGGCGGCCGCGGCCTTCTATGCGCCGGAAGCGTTCGGCATCGGCACGCCAGGCGCCATCCACACGGCGAGCCTGGTCGAGATGTCGCTTGGCTGCGCCATCGGTGCAGTCACCTTCTCCGGCTCGGTAATTGCGTTTCTCAAGCTCTCCGGGCGCATGTCCGGCAAGCCGATCATGTTGCCGGCGCGGCACATCATCAACATCGCGCTCGCGCTGCTCCTTCTGTTCTGCATCGTGATGTTCTGCCGCGAGCAGACGGCGCTGTATTTCTGGGCGCTCGCGCTGCTGTCCTTCCTGCTCGGCGTGCTGATCATCATCCCGATCGGTGGCGCCGACATGCCGGTCGTCATCTCCATGCTCAACTCATATTCGGGGTGGGCGGCCGCCGGCATCGGTTTCACCTTGGGCAACACCGCGCTGATCGTGACCGGCGCGCTAGTCGGCTCCTCCGGCGCGATCCTCTCCTACATCATGTGCAAGGGGATGAACCGCTCCTTCATCAACGTGATACTCGGCGGTTTCGGCGGCGAGGTGGCCGGGCCAGCGGGCGGCGCCGAGCAGAGGCCGGTGAAGCTCGGCTCGGCCGAGGACGCCGCTTACCTCATGAAAAATGCGAGCAAGGTGATCATCGTGCCGGGCTACGGCATGGCCGTGGCGCAGGCGCAGCATGCGCTTCGCGAGATGGCCGACGGGCTGAAGAAGGCCGGAGTCGAGGTTAAGTATGCGATACACCCAGTTGCGGGCCGTATGCCGGGGCATATGAACGTGCTGCTTGCCGAAGCCAATGTACCTTACGACGAGGTGTTCGAGCTCGAGGACATCAACAGCGAGTTCGCGCAAACCGACGTGGCTTATGTGATCGGCGCCAATGACGTGACCAACCCTGCCGCCGAGGACGATCCCTCGTCGCCGATCTACGGCATGCCGGTGCTTCAGGTGTGGAAGGCGGGCACCGTGATTTTCAACAAGCGCTCGCTCGCCAGCGGCTATGCCGGCATCGACAATCCGCTATTCTATCGCGACAACACCATGATGGCGCTCGGCGACGCGAAGAAGATGACCGAGGAGATCGCCAAGGGGCTGTAGGGCTCGGCTGGATATCGGCAAAGACCCCAGCTAATTAAGAAATCTTGATTATTCCCGCTTTTGCCGGATTCAGGTCATGGCATGGCCCCATTGACCGTGTGTTTGACCCCCGTTAGGGGGCTTTTCCCAGTGTTCGAACAACTCTAAACTACAAGGAACGGAACCGCCTCGTCGTGCGCAAGCTGAGAAAAGACAACCGCCACTCGTCCCGGGTGGCAAACGACTTGATGGCGCAGCGCGCCGGCAAGACTTGACCGGCATGATGGTTCGACCAGACGGTTTGGCGTTCTAACCCCGATCCTAAAAGGTGATGTCGACGGCTCGCGTTGCCGAGCCCCATGGCTTTCAAGCCCACCGCATTGCTGAATGATGCATTCAAATGCCGTTCAGCGAGGAAACCATAAGGAGAGAGCGTCTCTTGCAGGAATTGATGGAAAGGCTTTGATCCCGTCATGTTGAATCTCTTGCTCTCGCTACTCGGTACCTACGCGCTGATCTGCATCGGCGCCCGGGTTCTGCATCGCTATTTCCTCTATCTCCCCGACAAGAAGCGCTACATGCCGCGCGAGGTCGGATTGGCTGACGTCGAAGAGATCATTTTCGCGGGCAAAGGCGGCATCAAACTCATCGCCTGGTATCTGCCGGCGCGACGCGGCAAGCCCACGTTGCTTTATTTCACCGGCAATAGCGGCTCGGCGGCTAATCGCGCGCGCAAGATCGAAGCGATCGCGGCGAGCGGCTATGGCGTGTTCATGCTGAACTATCGCCGATTTGGGGGATCTGGCGGCTGGCCAACCGAGGCCAACAATATCGCCGACGCCGTCGCCGCTTACGAATATCTGCAAGAGGAGCTTGGCGTGGCGCCTCGCACTATCGTTGCCTACGGCGAGTCGCTCGGAACCGGCGTTGCCACGCGGCTTGCCTTGCAACGCAAGGTGAGGGCCTTGGTGCTGGAGGCGCCGTTTACCTCGGTGGTTGATGTCGGCCTTCAAGTCTGGTGGTTCCTGCCGCTTCGGTTAGTCATGACCGATCAATACCGCACCATCGACCGCATCGGCTCGGTCAACGTGCCGCTGCTGATCGTGCACGGCGCGCGCGACTGCTTGATTCCCGTGCATCACGCCCGCCAGGTCTATGCCGCGGCGAATGAGCCTAAGACGCTCGCCCTCCTGCGCCGCGGAGATCATAACGATCTGTTCGACCACGGCGCCTGGCAGAAGGTCGAAGCATTCCTCGACACGCGCGAGCCGGTGCGACCCGCCGTTGTCCGCCCGGTCTACGTCGAGCCGGTGGCGCTCGCGTCCTAGCCCAGACTGCCTCAATACCAATTCGTCATGCCCGGCCTCGTGCCGGGCATCCACGTCTTTCTTAATCAAAATCGTGGATGGCCGGGACAAGCCCGGCCATGACGATCATTGGAAGTTTGGAGGGCGCTTTAGCGCGCCGGAGCGCGGGGCGTGCGCGGTGGCCTGGCGGAAACAAGACCTTCGCGCTGAGCCTTCTTGCGAGCGAGCTTGCGGGCGCGGCGAATGGCTTCGGCCTTCTCGCGGGCGCGCTTCTCGGACGGCTTTTCGTAATAGTTGCGGAGCTTCATCTCCCGGAAGATGCCTTCGCGCTGCATCTTTTTCTTCAGCGCCCGTAGCGCCTGATCCACATTGTTATCGCGAACGACGACCTGCACGCGCGTCACTCTCCGTTTCAAGGGTTGAGGAAATTGGAGTGGCCAAAGCCATTCCGGGCCGGAACCAGCGCCCCGCATCCACGACTGCTCTAACAAAAGAGCCACTGATTGTCCAGAGCGTGCAGTTCGATACCTCATGGTTCGAGACGCAGGCTACGCCTGCTCCTCACCATGAGGAGCGTATTCCTCATCCTGAGGAGCGGCCGATAGGCCGCGTCTCGAAGGATGAGCCTTTAAGTCTTGGGCGAAAGCCGGGTGGTGTGGCCCATCTTGCGGCCGGGCCTCGCCGCGGCCTTGCCATAGAGATGCAAGGCCAGGTCATCGCCTGCCAGTTCTCGCCAACGGTTGATATCCGCGCCGATCAGATTGGTCATGACCGCATTGCTGTGGCGTGCGGTATCGCCGAGCGGCCAGCCGGCAATGGCCCTGACATGGTTCTCGAATTGACTGACGAGGCAAGCGTCGATGGTCCAATGGCCGGAATTGTGCACCCGCGGCGCGATCTCATTGACCAGAAGGCGAGGGGTGTCGCCTTCACGCTGGAACATTTCGACACAAAGCACGCCGACATGAGAAAGAGCTTCGGCGATCTTGCCGGCTATCTGTTTTGCTTCGACAGCGCAGTTGGCGGGGATGCATGCTGGCACTCGGCTGATGGCGAGAATGCCGCTTTGGTGCACGTTCTCCACCGGATCGTAGAACTTCAATGCACCGTCTTGCCCGCGCACTGCGAGGACCGAGATTTCGCGCTCGAAGGCGACGAGGGCTTCGATCAACGCGGGTCGGCCGCGAAGCTCTTTCAGCGCAGCAAAGGCCTCGGCCTCGCTGCAGACCAGTGCCTGCCCCTTGCCGTCATAGCCGAAGCGCCGCGTCTTCAGGATCGCCGGCAGCTGCACATAAGCCAACGCATCGCGCAGGCTCTGCTCGTCACGCACGTCCGCATAGTCGGCGACGGGGATGCCGAGCCCCCGTACGAAGTTCTTCTCCACGAGGCGGTCTTGTGCCACGGCGAAAGATTTGGCGGGGGGATGCACGGGCGTCCTGCCGCCGGCGATTTCCAACGCGCGGGCCGGCACATTCTCGAATTCGCAGGTGACCACCTCCACGCTCGCGGCAAAGGTACTGAGCGCTGCCTCGTCCTCGAACGACCCGACGGTCGAGAATGCCGCCACATCGAAGGCGGGCACATTTGGCTCATCGGAATAGATATGGGTCTTGAGCTCAAGCCTCGCCGCGGCGAGCGCGAGCATGCGGCCAAGCTGGCCGCCGCCCAATATGCCGACGGTGCTTCCCGGAGGCAGGTCGTTAGGCATCGTCCTCTGGGGCCTCGGCGACGCCGTCGGTCTGGTCCGCGCGCCATGCCATGACGCGGGCAGCGAGCGCCTTGTCGGAGAGCGCGAGGATTTGTGCCGCCAGAAGGCCGGCATTGGCGGCGCCAGCTTCGCCGATGGCGAGCGTTCCGACCGGCACGCCGGCCGGCATCTGGGCGATGGACAGGAGGCTATCGAGTCCTTTCAACGACCGACTCTCGATCGGCACGCCAAGCACCGGAAGCTCCGTCATCGATGCGGTCATGCCGGGTAGATGCGCAGCGCCCCCGGCGCCGGCGATGATCACCTTCAGCCCACGCTCCCGCGCGCTCGTGGCGTAATCATAGAGGCGCTTTGGGGTGCGGTGGGCCGAGACGACCCGAGTTTCGTAGGGCACGCGAAGAGCGTCGAGCACGGCGGCGGCGGCCTTCAGCGTCGGCCAATCGGACTTGCTGCCCATGATGATGCCGACGCCGGGCTTGTCATCGCTCATGTGATGCTCATTGGCGGGAGGGGTGTCCTAGTTTCGCGAAAAGCGGGGGATTTATAGGGTTGCGCGATGGTTGGCAAGGAGATTGGGGCGGGAGCGGCGCTTGTGATTGGCTAGGCAAGGCGGGATCTTCGGGGGGAAACCTAAAGTCATAATGAACTCTTTCTCTTGGTTGTTGCAGCGATCCTCGTGCCGCCGGCGCTCAACTACGGCATCAATCCTGCCGCCGTGCTTCCCAAGACCATGACCATTGCAGTGGAGGGACGGACCAGACGGAGATGCTCCGCGCGATCATGGACCACTATCTCGGCATGACCACCTTCTGCATCATCGCCGCGTTCACACCGGCCTGGCGGCATGTCGCGGTGATCTGGGCGGTGTTCTTTATGTACTCGATAGCGCTTGGCCGCATCCTCAGCCTCATCGTCGACGGGGTGCCAATCCGCCTCCTCCTCCTAGAGTTGCTCGGTGGCACGCTGGGGCTCCTCGTGCACGCTGGGGCTCCTCGTGCTCGCGCTGGAGCGGCGCAAGCTCGAGGCTAGGCGATGATGTCGGGCAACAGCTGGTCCTCGATGCGGGCGATCTCGTCCTTGAGGAACAGCTTCTTTTTCTTGAGCCGCTTCAGCTGGAGCTGATCGGCGCGGCCGGATTCCTCCAGCGCGTCAATGGCGCTGTCGAGATCGCGATGCTCCTGCTTGAGCTTGAGCAACGTCGCCCGGAGCTCGCGAATGTCCTCGCTCTCCATGGACGCCCCAGCTCCTCGTTATGCCTGTCGGGGACTCGCGAAATTATCAGGGCGAATGCAAGGCTGCGCAAGGGTTCTAGCATGGAGGTGCGCTGTCTGGCACGTGGGCCCGAAGCGGGCCGGGGCGACGCCCCGACACGGGCGGCATTAGACAAAACGTCTCCGATTTGTCAAAATAATCGGCCCTGGACCAACTGAGTCGGAGGTCTGAATATGGCGCTCGACGCACATCTTGTGGAGTTATCCGAGAAGCATCGTCAACTTGATCGAAAAATCGAAGAAGAGATGGCCAGGCCGACAGCCGACGATCTCAAAATTGCCGAGCTGAAGCGTCAAAAGTTGCGTCTCAAGGACGAAATCGAACGGCTCAAGCTTCAGATGAGCCATTAGAGCGGAAAGGCGCTTCCGCTTCACGAGGGACCAAAGAAGCGAACATCAAGGCTTGGCATCTCCGGCGCCGTAGGCACGGAGAGAGCACGCTCGTTTCGGGGGCCGCTCGTTTTCAGTGCGTGACCTTGACCGAGGTCAAGGAGGCCTTTCGAGCAGCGGGCTAGTTGTCGAACCTCCTGAGCAGAAGGAGGACGCGGTGCCACCAGGCAGCTTGCACGCAGCGGGGAGTGCATCGATCGTGGGACTCGCCTTCGTTCTCGGCCTCACCGTTTCCGCTCACGCCGCCGAGAAGACCCTCATCAACAAGGGCGGGGTGCTGACCCAGGGTCAGTACTTCTGCTTGGCTTTAGCAGCGAGTGCCACGGTATGCGCGCGCCTTGCCCAGGCGACCAGCTCCTCCGGATCGTCGAGCAGGCGCTCCGGCAACTCCCAGTAGGACATGGCGACCGGACTGCGGCCCTTGGGGCGATAGGTGAAGGGACTTTTTCCCTCATCGGCGAAAGCACGGGCGGAAAACTCGTCGGCCTTGAGGTAGAGAGTGTCCTCCGCGAGGATAGCGAACATCACGCCGTCCGCATAGACGCCGGCGCCGCTGAACATGTTGCGGATGCTGACCGGGCCGAACCCTGCAAGCAGATCCTTCAGGAAATCCTTATAGGCGGCGCTGACCGGCATGACCCAAGGCCTTCGGGGCGTGAACCTAGCAAAGGGGGTGCCATCCGTTTTCCACCATGGCAAGCTTCGACCCTTTTTGTTGGGCATCGGCTCCCACGCTTCTGCCATTTTGGCATGTCAATTAACCGTCTGTTTCGGGCGTTGCTGCTTAACTGGGGCGACCGAAATCAGACCGGCCAAGAGCCGGCGCGGAGGCTTGGCATGAATAGCAGACTGGTTTTGACCCTGTGGCTGGTGGGAGCCGTGCTCTATGCCGGCAGCACAGTGTTTCTGGCCCATGCGGTGCTGGGCGGGAGCGCCCCCGCCGACAAGGCCAAGGGCGCGGCAGTTGCCGCTGCGGCAAATACCCAGTGCCAAAAGGACAATGTCGCGTCAGCCGATGCCAAACCCGCCAAGGATACGGCACCCGAACCCCAAAAGAGCGCAGCCATCGAGCCGAAGACGCCTGCGCCCGCGCCAAGCGCGGCCAAGCCTGCGACCCTCGAAATCGCCAAGCGCGATGCACAGGCCCCAGATCAGATGCCCCGTGCTGAGCAGCGGTCAGCCGACAACGACCCACCGTCTGACGATCAGCAAGGCCCCGATACGTCGTCGCCTGATGGCGCTCCGCCGCCCGAAGGTTACGAGCAGCAGGACGCAATGGGCCGAGGTGCTGGCGAGGGACCGGCCGAGAAGGACGAATGGGCCCGCGTGGTCGCCGGCACCGCCGATATGCGCTCGGAGCCTTCGATGCAGTCCCAGCTCGTCTATGCACTTCCCGCGGGCTGGCAGGTGCGCGTGATCTCGCGCCAGCCGGGCTGGGTGCAGGTGCAAGACGCCAATAGCGGCGCGGCGGGCTGGGTCGAATCCTCCGCGATTGCGCCTATCCAGGCTGAGCCGGGCGGACCGGGACCATCAGGCGGGCGACCCGGGTACGGCGCCTATCCGCGCCCCTACGACCCCCGGTACGCCGAGGAAGGATACCCATACCCGCCTCCGCCATGGCGGAGGCCTCCTGGCCCGTTCGGTGATTTCCTGCGCCGGACGTTTGGCGGGTTCTAAGCTCCTCCCAACGTCACAATTGAACACCTCAATGCCGGCCTTGTGCCGGGCATCCACGTATTGCGGTTAGGGCCGGGACCGAAAATCGTGGATGGCCGGGACTAGCCCGGCCATGACAGACGTGGATTAGGTTGGGGAGGGCGCCTAAGCTGCGGGCGGGTTGATCTCCGGCCGCAGCTCGGGATGGTCGTGGTGGTGGCCGGCATGGGTCTCGGCGTCGCTTGGCCCATTGCGCTTCTGCCCGTTTGTGGCGTGCCCATTCCCGGTGTCACCGTTCGTGTGGTGGTACCGGGCCACCCGGCGCTCACGCTCGACTGCGACGCGCGCGGCGTCGTTCTGGGTGTAGAGCTCCATATGCTCTGAGTCTTCCTCCGCGATCGGCGTAAGGGCCCCGTCCATATAGAACTTGGCGCGCGGATCGGCCTCGACCCTGCGCACGATGCCCTTGAGATGCCGCCACCGCTTGGCAAGCAGCGCGGCCTTACGGGCGATCTCGGCGGCGTAGCGGCTGTAGAAGACCACCGGCGATTCCAGCGGCAGTCCCGAGCGGCGGTCGCGGCGGCGCTTTAGGCGGAAGATGCCCCATTGCAGCGGATGCAGATTCTCAACGGGCACCGCGCTCGAGAACCAGAACAGCACCGGCATCAGCGAGCGAATATTGATGCCGCTCGCATAGGCACGCCGCACGATCGTCTCCAGGTGCTCCGGGGTATAAAAGAGTTCCCAGGCCGAACGGTAGGCACCCTGCCACTCTTCACGCGACATCTTGGCGTGGCCGGTGACCACGTGCTCGAGCTCGTATTTGTTCATGTCCGGATCCATCCAGACATTCTTCTCGTACAGGATCTTGTGATCCTCGGAGCCCGGCAGTGGCGTCAGCACGAAAAATTCGAGCGCGTCGAGCGGGAGTTCTTTCTTGATGATCTCGAGATCGTGGCGGATCGATTCCGGCGTGTCGTTGGGGAAGCCCAGGATGTAGCCGGCGAAGGTCATGATGCCGACCCTCTTCCATTCGAGCAGCATCTTGCGGTACTCAGTGATCTTGTTCTGCCGCTTCTTGGCGGCGATCAGGTTTGCCGGGTTGATGTTTTCAAGCCCGATGAACACGCGAGTGACGCCGGCGCGCCGCGACTTCTCGATGAAGTTCGGGATCTTGTGGCAGAGCGTGTCGACCTGAATCATGAAGCGGACGTCCAGGCCGTCTTCTTCGCGGAGCTTGATGATGCGGTCGTAGATCGCTTCCCAATCCTTATTGCGAGCGAAATTGTCGTCGGTGATGAAGAAGCGGTTGACCCCCTGCTCATAGTTCATGCGGAGGATCTTCTCGACGCTGTCTGGGGAGCGGTAGCGCGACTTGCGCCCCTGCACATTGATGATTGTGCAGAAGGAGCATTGGAATGGACAACCGCGCCCGGCATCGAAGCTCGTCACATTGCCAACGGTGCGCTGGACAAAGTCGGCAGGCAGGAAGGGCGGGGACGGCACGTCGCCGATGCCGGGTAGCTCCTTCTTCATATGGTTATAGAGCGGCTTCAGCTCACCCTTGGCAGCGTCGTGCAGGACCTCGTCGAAACCCTCCTCGGCTTCTCCGGCGAAGATGGAGATGCCAAGGCCTTGTGCTGCCGTGATGTCCTGCGGAATCTCCTTGAGCATGGCGAGGCAGCCGGAAACGTGAAAGCCGCCTACCATCACCTGTACGCCGGCAGCGCGCAAAGGTCTTGCGATGTCCAGCGAGCGTGGGAACTCGTTTGATTGGACGCCGACGATCCCGACCAGGCCGACGCCCCCATTTTCGGCGATGCGCCTCGCGATGTCGCGGGGGCGCACGCGAGCGTTGGTCTCGTCCGTCGCATAAACGTCAATTGGGAGGTCGGACCCGAGCACCTGGCGCTCGGCCGCGCCACAGGCGAGGCCATAGACCGCGGCAAGAGAGTTCGAAGGCATGGTCGAGCGGAGCCATTGCACGACATAGCCGTCAGCGTCGTAGTGCGACGGCTTGATGAGGAACAGCTGAAACCGCTTGCCCCGTGCTTTGCTCACCATTCATCGGCCCCTGGTTCAAGGATGCCCACGTTTCGAGGTGGGCGGGGTCAGCACCCCGCAATCCTTGCGGCCAACAACGGCGGATCGAAAGCTCCGCCAGCCTTGCCTTTGAAACCCCCGAAACCCGCGCAACCTGACGCGTCCTCGCGTCCTTGGCACTTGCGCCCGCACGTCGTTTCACGGGACTGAACCACATATTCGCACTTGCGTCCAACTGATTAGCGGACCTGATTCCGGTCGATTTTTGGTCGATTTTTCTAGCTGGATTCGGCGGTTGGCCGCGACTCGGCACTCTGGTCGAAGGCCGAGATGTCCTTCGCCAAGAAGTAATTGAGCATGGTGCGGATGGTGGCAATGACGGCGAGCTTGGAGATGTCGTCCCAGGTGGGTGCGACCGCAGTGCGCAGAATGTCGGCGGCAAGTGCAAATTCGAGCGCAAGCAGGATCCAAGTGGCGAATCTGAGCCAGATTTGCCGGCCTTCGATCTCGCCGGCCTGGCCGTTGGCGATCGCCTTTAGCAGGGCCGCCATGGCCTGAGTGGCGCCGAAGGCCACGACGAACACCGCACCGCACTCGATCACGAGCGCGACATAGCTCGCGATCAGATTGAATTGGCCTTCGAGCGTTGTGTCCAAGTCCCCCACTCCGCCACTCCGGCGTCGACCCGCACTGCGACATCTTGAAACGCGTGCCTAAGCCCCGCAAGGGGAAGCCCATGCTTGACCACAACCAAAGCATTGCGGTGAAGGGGATGCGTCACGGGAGCGTCGATCAACGCTCCAGGTCGACGAATTCGGCGAAGAAACGCGTATCGGCGTATCGCTCCGACGCGTAGGTGACGAGAATCGTCTCGGGCTCAAACTCGCTCAACATCAGCCAAGTGCCCGGCCGCAGATGCACGCCGCCCGTCGTGGGCGTGAGGCGATGCTCCTCAAGGCCGGCTCCCGTGCGCGCGGTGATGAGGCAGGAGCCTTGCGCCACGATGAGGAGCTCCTCGCAGGACACGGCATGGCCGGCCCTCGTTTTGCCGGTGGGCACGTCGGAGATGATGAAGCTCCTGACCGGCACGAAGGGCAGGTCAGTATCGACTTCGACGATCCGCATCCGCCCGCGTTCGTCGGAGTGCTCCTGCAAGGGTATGAATCTCAGACCTTGGCTCGGCATTGGTGAAAACGTCCTTCTATTGGCGCCCGCCTCCGCGCCAACGTGCATACGACATTCTGCCATCGCCTCTGGCAAGAGTCTCCAGGGTGCTTGGCGGTCGACGTGGTGCTCCGGCGAGGCTCACGCCGTCTTTGCCGCCTCGCGCAGCTTGAACTTTTGGATCTTGCCGGTCGAGGTCTTGGGTAGCTCGGTGAACACCACGCGGCTCGGGCATTTGAAGCGGGCGAGCTTCTCCTTGCAATAGGCGATGATCTCGGCCTCGGTCACCTCCACCCCCGGCTTCTTCTCGATGAAAGCGCAAGGCGTCTCGCCCCATTTGGCGTCGGGCCTGGCCACCACGGCGGCGGCGGCGACGGCAGGGTGCTTGTACAGCACGTCCTCAACCTCGATGGAGGAGATGTTTTCCCCGCCGGATATGATGATGTCCTTGGAGCGGTCCTTCAGCTGGATATAGCCGTCGGAGTGGAGCACGCCGAGATCGCCGGAATGGAACCAGCCGCCGGCGAAGGCCTCCTTAGTGGCCTTCTTGTTCTTGAGGTAGCCCTTCATCACGATATTGCCGCGGAACATGACCTCGCCCAGCGTCTCTCCGTCGGCAGGCACTTGCTCCATGGTCGCGGGGTCCATCACGGTCAGCCCCTCCAGCGCTACATAACTCACGCCTTGCCGCGCGCGCTTCGAAAGGCGTTCCTCAGGCGGCAGGGCGTCCCAGTCCCCATGCCACTCATTGATGGTTGCCGGCCCATAGGTCTCGGTGAGCCCATAGAGATGGGTCAGCTCGAAGCCTGCCGCGTCCATACGCTCAAGCACGGCTTCGGGTGGGGGAGCCGCGGCATGGCTGAAAGCAACGCGATGGTGGAAGCTTCGTCTTTCATTCTCAGCCGCGTTGAGCAGGGCGGACATGACGAAGGGCGCGCCGGAAAGATGCGTCACCCTATCGTCGGCGATCGCGTCATAAATGGGCTTGGCCCGCACCGAGCGCAGGCAGACATGAGTGCCAGCGACCACTGACAGCGACCAGGGAAAGCACCAGCCGTTGCAATGAAACATTGGCAGCGTCCAGAGATAGACGGGATGGGGACCCATGTTCGTGGCGATGGTATTGGCGTAGCACATCAAAGTCGCGCCGCGATGGTGATAGACCACGCCTTTGGGACTGCCGGTGGTACCGCTCGTATAGTTGAGCGAGATGGCACTCCACTCATTCCCCGGCATCTCCCAGGCATAGTCCGGGTCGCCGCTGGCCAGCAGCTCCTCATAGTCGAGCTTGCCGAGCCGCATCACATCGACCCCGCATTCAAGGTCCTGGTAATTGATGACGATGGGCCGCACGCGCGCTTTCGCGAGGGCTTCCTTGACCACCGGGGCAAACTCAGCGTCCACGATGATCACTTTGCTGTCGGCGTGGTCGAGCATGAAGGCGATGACGGGGGGATCGAGGCGCGTATTGATGGCGTGCAGCACGGCACCGGTCATCGGCACGCCGTAATGGGCCTCGAGCATCGCAGGAGAATTGGCGAGCATCACCGAGACGGTGTCGTTCTTGCCGATGCCCAAGGCCGCGAGCGCCGAGGCGAGCCTCCGCGAGCGATCATAGAACTCGGCGTAGGAATAGCGCTTTTTGCCGTGGATGATGGCGGGATGATCGGGAAACGTGTTTGCCGCGCGCTCAAGAAAGACGAGCGGCGTGAGCGGCTGGTAGTTAGCGGGGGTCTTGCCGAGATCGGTATCGTAGGGGCTCGTCATGGCAGCCTGGGCGCGTTTTCCTGTCGCAGCCTAGCCACGCTCAAGCCCTCCGATCAATTCCCCATGTGAGCGAGGCTGAGAGGATCAACCCCTCGAATAATAAACGAGCGTCGCGGCAAATGCGCAGCGGCTACGACCAGAAACAAGAAGAGAATTTCGCCAGTGCTCATGCCGCACCTCCGAATTGAAGTGGAGATGCGAGAATCGGGCACGAGGGACCGCGAAGCCTTGATCCCGATCAAAGCTGCCGATCAAAGGCCTAGTCTGGCTAGTCCCGCCTCAGCTCCTTCAGCTTGGCGAACACTGAGTCAACGTCGGGAACGTCCTCCTCCTCTTCCGGTGCGGCCATGGCTTCGCGGGCCTCTTGGGCAAGCGCGGTTGCCATGGGTGCTTCGGGCGCGGGGACTGGCGCCCGGGCAATGGTTTCCTCTGCCGGTATGAGGGTGCCGCCCTTGGCGGGCTCGACGGCCTCGATCTCATGCCGCTCGCGGGCGAGCCTCGCGGCCGCCTTTTTCACCTCGGCGTCGAGATCGATCTGGGAGCAGAGGCTCAGCGCCACCGGGTCCTGCGCCACGAGGCTGCCAGAGTTCCAATGCGACCGCTCGCGAATGGCGATGATCGTGGGCTTGGTCGTGCCGACGAGCCGCATGATCTGCGAGTCCTTGAGCTCGGGATGATTTTTCAAAAGCCAGAGAATGGCGTTGGGACGATCCTGGCGACGCGACACCGGCGTGTACCGCGGGCCGCGCTTGGTCTTGACCTCCGGCACCTCGACCTTCGGCTCGGCGAGCCTCAGCCGGTAGAAGCTGTCCTTCTCCGCCATGGCGATCTCGTCGCGGCTGAGCTGGCCGGAGGAGATGGGATCCATTCCCTTGATGCCATGAGCGACGTCGCCGTCGGCGATGCCCTTCACTTCGAGCACATGCAGGCCGCAAAACTCGGCGATCTGCTCGAAGGTGAGCGAGGTGTTGTCGACCAGCCAGACGGCGGTCGCTTTGGGCATGAGGGGCGTGCGGTCCATGAGCCTTGCAATACCTGTAAGAGAAAGGGCGGTCTCTCGACCCCTAAGGCCACGAGAGCGAGCCAAATTCACATGAAGGGGAAGCGCTCTATATAGGATGCTCCGGCTCCGGAATCAAACGGTTCCGGACTATTTCAACGTCTTTGCAAATGATTCCTAGTATTTTACTCTTCGAGATGGGCTTTCCATCCTGAGCCGACCGTCCTCTCCTTCGAGAACTCGCTTCGCTCTCCCTCAGGATGAGGATGGTCGGTCGAAGGACGGCCCTCCTCTGGATGAGGACCGGGGCAGGCCGCTATCCCACCACCAGCACGATCTTGCCGATGTGATCAGGATCGTCGATGCGGGCGTGCGCTGCCGCGGCGTTCTCGAGCTTGAAGGTCGAGTCGATCACCGGCTTGAGCTTGCCCTCGGCGACAAGCGGCCACACGTGCTGCTCGACGGCGCGAGCTATGCGCGCTTTGGCTTCGGCGCTCTGGGCGCGCAGCGTGGAGCCGGTCAGCGTCAGCCGCCGCATCATCAGCCGCATCAGGTCGATGTCGACCTTCGAGCCTTTGAGGAAGGCAATCTGGACGATGCGGCCGTCGATCGCCGCTGCGCGTAGGTCGCGCTCGACATAGTCTCCGCCGACCATGTCGAGGATCACATCGGCGCCGTGGCCCTCGGTCACCTCCTTCACAACCTCGACGAAATCCTCCGCGCAATAATTGATGGCACGGACGGCGCCGAGTTCCTCGCAGGCGCGTGCCTTCTCCGCAGTCCCCGCTGTCACCATCACCTTGGCACCGAAGAGCCGACCCATCTGGATCGCGGTCGTGCCGATGCCGCTCGTCCCGCCATGTACCAGCAGCCATTCGTTAGGCTTCAAACCGCCGCGCTCGAACACGTTGTGCCAGACGGTGAACACGGTCTCGGGCAGCGCGCCGGCCTCCACCATGGACAGGCCCTCCGGCACCGGAAGGGTCGTGCCGTCTGGCGTCACGCAGAATTCGGCATAGCCGCCGCCGTTGGTCAGCGCACAAACGGCATCCCCAACTTTGAACTTGGTCGCGCCAGATCCGATAGCCGCCACGTGACCTGCCACTTCGAGCCCGAGCAGATCCGAAACGCCTTTGGGTGGAGGGTAAAGCCCCTGACGCTGCAACACGTCTGGGCGATTGATGCCTGCGGCCTTGACCGCGATCAGCACTTCGCCGGTGCCCGGCGTGGGAACAGGGCGCGTGGCCGGCACGAACACGTCGGGCCCGCCGTGGCCTTTGGCTTCGATGACGGTCATGGTCTCGGGCAACATGGAAATCCTTCCCTCTTCTCGGCCACAATGAATGCGGGACAGGTGCTAGGATGCTTCGGCGCCAAAGGAAAGCGTCATGGATCTCGACGATCTCGAACCGAAAAAGAAGAAGGCCTACGAGCTTGGTCAAGACTTGAGCAAGCTCTCGGTCGGGGAGCTTGCTGAATTGATCGAGGAGCTGAAGGCTGAAATCGCGCGGGTGGAGCAAGTGCGCGTGACCAAGGAGTTGTCGCGCAGCGCCGCGGACGCGGCCTTTAGGCGTTAACCATTCTTGCTAAACCACTTCCTTTAGGTAAATCGCGGCTTAGCGTTAACTCGATATTAGGAGGTTTGCGCTAGGTTTTCAGCCATCCAGTCCTCTGGATTTGAGTGGCCTGTCCACTCTGTTTGACGCCTCCCTGTTAACTTCCTGAGCCGCCGCATGGCGGCTCTTTTTTTGCCCCATTCGACGGTCTAACCTGTGGGCCTCAGGCGGGCGAGTTAGCCGCTTGGCGCGTATGCCGTGGGCACTTTGCGTAGAGGGGTGTAGCCGATGGCGGGGAGGTCGAGGCGCGGTGACGGCGTCACCGTATCGTTTGGCGCGAAGTTCGCGCAATCCGATCAATTCAGAACAGTGTTTCGCGAAGGGATGGCGCTGGTCGAGGCGGCCGCCACCTATCTCGATGGCGACGGACGCAAGGAGGCGCGCGATCTCCAGCCGCCGTACTCGCTCGCCTATGCCACCGAGAGCATGCGTCTCACCACGCGGCTGATGCAGCTTGCGTCCTGGCTCCTCATCCGGCGGGCGGTGAGCGAGGGAGAGCTGACGTTGGAGCAGGCTCTTACCGAGCAACGCAAGATCAAACTTCCGGTCAAGGGAGGCGAGCAGCCAGGCCGGGATTTCAATGCGCTTCCGCCGCGGCTGAAAGAGCTCATCGAGCAGAGCGTGAAGTTGCAGGAACGGATCGTCCGGCTCGATCACATGCTCGGGCTGGAGCAAGCGACGGCGCCAGAGGACGCAGACCACCCTTTGAGCACGCAGCTCTCACGGCTGCGCGCCGCCTTCGGCCCTGACGCCGACTAGGAGCCTATTTGAGGAAGCCTTCGTATTTCCTCTTGAAGCGAGAAAGCCGGCCGCCGCGGTCGATCAGGTGCTGGCCGCCGCCGGTCCAGGCCGGATGCGTCTTGGAATCGATGTCGAGCTTCAGCGTCTCGCCGTCCGCCCCGTAGGTCGAATAGGTCACGAACTCGGTGCCATCGGTCATCACCACATTGATGCGGTGATAGTTGGGATGGATGTCCTTTTTCATGGCGCTTCTTGCCTTGGAAATCGTGATTTATCGTTGGGTTTGAGCCTATAACCGAACTTCCGCGCTGGCACAAGGCTGCGCCGGAAGGGCGCGGGCCTTTGGTCTTTCCGTAAGCGGGCCGCTTCCGTACATTCCCCAAACCTAAGGACGACCCCCCGTGACCGCGAAGCCAAACGGCCAGGATCTGCACTCCTTTCCCGCTTCGGCCCCTGCCGAGGAGGGCAAGGACGGGCGCGCGTCGCTCCGCCCACTGCTCGCGCTCAAGCCTTATCTCCTTCGCTACAAGGGTATGATCGCGGCGTCGCTCGTCGCCCTCATCGTCTCGGCCGCTGCCACCCTCGCCGTGCCGCTTGCCGTGCGACGCATGATCGACGTTGGCTTCAGCGAAGTGGAGCCCGGCCTGGTCGACAAATACTTCGCCACGCTGCTCGGCGTCGGCCTCGTCCTCGCCATCGCCAGCGCCACGCGTTTCTATTGCGTGAACTGGCTCGGCGAACGTGTCATCGCCGATATTCGCGCCGACATCTTCAGGCATCTCACCGGCTTGAGCCCCGCCTTCTACGAGACGGTACAGTCCGGCGAGGTGATGTCGCGGCTGACCGCCGACACCACGCAGATCAAGGCGGCGGCCAGCACGACGCTCTCTCAGGCCTTGCGCAACATCGTGATCCTGCTGGGCGCGGTGGCGATGATGATCGTCACGAGCCCGAGGCTGTCGCTGCTCGTGCTGACCGCCATTCCTATCATTGTGCTTCCGCTCGTAGCCTATGGGCGCGCAGTGCGGTCACTCTCGCGCGAGGCGCAAGACAGCCTCGCTCACGCCTCGGCCTATGCCAGCGAGAGCTTGAGCCAGGTGCGGGTGCTGCAAGCCTTCACGCATGAGACGGCGGCCGGCGCGCGTTTTGCGGGCGCCGTCGAGCGCACGTTCGACGCAGCGAATGCGCGCACCAAGGCCCGCGCTGGGCTCACCGCGCTCGCCATTTTTCTCGTCTTTGCCAGCGTCGTCGGCATCTTGTGGTACGGCGCCCAGGACGTGCTGGCCGGCACCATGACCGGCGGCCGGCTCGGCCAGTTCGTGCTTTACGCGGTGCTTGCCGCGGGCGGCATGGCCGAGCTCAGCGAGGTGTGGGGCGAGATCAACCAAGCGGCAGGCGCTGCCGAGCGGCTCGGCGAGCTGCTCGAGGTACAGTCCGAGATCAAATCGCCCGCGCGCCCAGTCGCTTTGCCAGACCCTCCGCGTGGCGAGATCGCGTTCCGGGACGTCATGTTCCACTATCCCACGCGGCCGGCGATCAGCGCGCTGAACGGCGTGTCGTTCCGGGTGAGATCCGGCGAGCACGTGGCCATCGTTGGTCCTTCCGGTGCCGGCAAGACCACGATCTTCGCATCGCTGCTTCGCTTCTACGACCCACAGAAGGGAACCGTGGCGGTCGACGGCGTGCCGGTCAACAAGGTCAATCTCCACGACCTTCGCTCGCGCTTCGCCATCGTGCCACAGGAGCCAGCGCTGTTCGCCGACACAGTCGCCGCCAATATCGGCTATGGCGTTGGCGAAGCGAGCCGCAGCGACGTCGAAAAAGCGGCGCGTGCGGCCTTCGCCCACGACTTCATCGCTGCCCTTCCGCAAGGCTACGACACCATGCTCGGGGAGGGGGGCGTAACCCTGTCAGCGGGGCAACGCCAGCGCATTACCATTGCGCGGGCAGTGCTGCGCGACGCGCCCATCCTCCTGCTCGATGAAGCGACAAGCGCGCTCGATTCGGAAAGCGAGACGCTGGTGCAGCGGGCGCTCGATGCCATCATGCAGGGCCGCACCACCCTCGTCATTGCGCATCGGCTTGCCACCGTGACGCGTGCCGACCGCATTCTCGTCCTCGATGAGGGTAGGTTGGTGGAGGAAGGAACGCATCAGAGCCTGCTTGGCAATGGCGGTATCTACGCGCGGCTCGCCGAGCTGCAATTCGCCACCGATGCGGCTTGAGCCTGCCTAGTCCCGAAACTCACTGAGGTGTGCAGCGATGTCGCTGAGCAGGGGATCGTGGACGCCAGCCTCCTGCAAATGCCGGAGCGTCTTCAGCACGTATTCCACGTTGCCGCCGGCCTGACCCTTGCCAGCCTTGACGATGCGGATTTGCTCCTCGAGCGGAAGACCGCCAGCATATTGGGGATGGTTGCGGTCGACGAGATAGGTGAGCGCCTTGAGCACCCGCCCCGAGCCATCGAGCAAGCATATCGGTCGCACCGCCTCGACATAGACGTCGGTGACCTGTTCGCGCTCCCGCAAATAGGCGACCGTCTCATCCTCGGCGCCGGCGGTGACGCGGTATGCGACGCCGCGGCAAGCCCCGCCACGATCGAGGCCAAGCACCAGGCCAGGTTCCGTGTCGGTGCCGCGATGCACGATGGAATAGACGCAGAGCGCCCGATGGGCGCCTTTGAGCAGGGCGGACTGCGCTTCCGCGAAGGGAAAGCCCGGCCGCCACATCAGCGAGCCATAGCCGAACACCCAAAGCTCAGCCATTCTGCACCAGGCCCGCTCTTCTCAATCCTCGTGCCCGTGCGGTCGGCCGAAATCCGCCTCGGCCGTGTCCTGGCCCGCCTCGATGATGCCGCGGCGAATGGCGCGGGTGCGGGTGAACAGCTCGAGCAGCGCGGTGCCGTCGTCCCAGCGGATCATGCGCTGCAGCGCCGCCAAGTCCTCTGAGAAGCGGCTAAGCATCTCCAGCACCGCCTCCTTGTTGTTGAGGAATACGTCGCGCCACATCACCGGGTCCGATGCGGCGATGCGGGTGAAATCACGGAAGCCGCCGGCCGAGAATTTGATCACCTCGGAGCTGGTGACCTCCTCGACATCGGCGGCGGTGCCGACGATGTTGAAGGCGATGAGGTGCGGAATGTGGCTGGTGATGGCGAGCACGATGTCGTGGTGCTCAGGCGTCATGGTCTCGACCGCGGATCCAAGCCCTTTCCAAAACTTCGCGACCTTCTCGACCGCCTCCTCGCTGCTCCGCTCGCATGGTGTGAGGATGCACCAGCGGCCTTCGAACAATTCGGCGAAGCCTGCATCCGGTCCGGAATGCTCGGTGCCGGCTATGGGGTGGCCCGGAACGAAAATGGCATGGGCCGGGAGCACGGCCAACACCTGGCGGATCACCGCGGCCTTGACCGAGCCGACCTCGGTGAGAATTGCACCCTGCCTGAGATGCGGCGCGACGGACTTCACCGCATCGGCGGTGGCGCCGACCGGAACTGCAATCATCACGAGCTCGGCGTCCTTTACCGCCTCAGCCGGCGTATTGGCGACGCGGTCGCAGAAGGCGAGCTCCTTGGCGCGGGTGTGCACTTTCGTCGAACTGTCGTAGCCGACGACGCGCGGGGCAAGCCCGCGGGCCTTGACGCCGCGGGCAACGGAGGAGCCAATCAGCCCGAGCCCAACAATGGCGACGGTGTCGAACAGAGGCTCGGTCATTGGCGCCTTGCACCTGAGGCGCCCATGAAGGACTTGAGCGCGTCGAGCACCGCGAGATTCTCCTCCTCGGTGCCGATGGTCATGCGTAGCGCATCGGGAAAGCCGTACTCCTCCACCCGCCTGAGAATGATCCGCCGCGATTGAAGCAACTTGTCGGCGTCAACCACCGAGTGACCGTTGGCGCGCGGGAAATGGACGAGAAGAAAATTCGCAGCGCTTGGAGTTCACGGTGAGGCCAAGCGCCGACAGAGCTTCCGCCATGCGCGCGCGCCAAATCTCGTTGTGCTCGACTGCACGCGCCACGCCGGCGCGGTCCTCCAGTGCCGAGACGCCCGCGGCGATGGCCGGACCAGAGACATTGAACGGTCCCCTGATGCGGTTCACCGCGTCGGCGATCGTCTCAGGGCAATACACCCAGCCAATACGAAGCGCGGCAAGCCCATAGATCTTGGAGAAGGTGCGCGTCATCACCGTGTTGTGGGTGGTGGCGACAAGCTCGATCCCGGACTCATAGTCGTTGGCACGCACATATTCGGCATAGGCCGCGTCGAGGACGAGGAGCACGGTATCGGGGAGACGGCTACGCAGGCGCTTGATCTCGTCGAAGGAGAGGTATGTGCCGGTCGGGTTGTTCGGGTTGGCAAGGAACACCACGCGCGTGGCGGGCGTCACGCGGGCGAGAATCTCATCGACGTTGGCGGTGTGGTACTTTTCCGGCGCAACCACGGGGGTCGCGCCCCGCGCCAGAATAACGATGCGGTAGACGAGAAAGCCGTGTCGGGAATAGATCGCCTCGTCGCCGGGGCCGAGAAAAGCGGTGGCGAGCAGATTGAGCAGCTCGTCGGAGCCCGCGCCGCAGACGATGCGGGCTGGGTCGAGCCCATAAAGCTTGGCAATCGCTTCCCGCAAAGGCCGCGCCGAGCCGTCAGGGTAGCGCGACAGGTTCTGCGCCTCCTTGAGGTAGGCCGCGACGGCGCGAGGGGAGGGGCCGAACGGCGTCTCGTTCGAGGAGAGCTTGATCACTGGCCCACCGTCGGCGAGCGCGCTTTTCCCCGGCACATACGGCGCAATGTCGAGAATGCCCTGCCGTGGGCGCAAGGCCCGCTTTGCCGTCATTTCGCTCTCCCGGTGTCGATCCGCCGCCTTGGCATCCGTGTCGGCAGCGGCGCCTCTCATAGGACCATTCCTTTGCCCAAGGCAAAGAAAAGATTGACTTTCGGGCTTAAGCTCCTAGCTAACGCCGAATTGTCAAATTCCCTGGCATAATGTCTTCCGAGCCGAATGGAGCCATGGACTTAGAGTGATGAGTGAAGCGCCGGTATCGCAAGCGTTTCTGGACCATTCCGTTCGGCTTGCACAGATCGCCAATCCCGAGAGCCAGATCGTCCATTACGACGATCCGCTGCCGCTCGACTGCGGCGAGAAACTTGCGCCTTTCTCCATCGCCTATCAAACCTATGGCACGCTGAACGCCGACAAGTCGAACCTCGTGCTCGTCTGTCACGCGCTAACCGGCGACCAGCACGTGGCCAATATCCATCCCGTCACCGGCAAGCCTGGCTGGTGGGACACCATGGTCGGCCCCGGCAAGCCAATCGATACCAACCGCTACTTCGTGCTCTGCCCCAATGTGATCGGCGGCTGCATGGGCTCGACAGGGCCAAGCTCCATCAATCCCGCGACGGGGCGCCCTTACGGGCCCGATTTTCCGGTCATCACCATCGCCGATATGGTGCGGTCGCAAGCGCGGCTGCTCGATCATCTCGGCATTCACGACGTGCTCTGCGTGCTTGGCGGCTCCATGGGCGGCATGCAGGTGCTCGAATGGGCATCGACCTACAAGGATCGCGTGTTCTCGGCGGTGCCGATCGCCTGCGCCGCGCGCCATTCCTCGCAGAATATTGCCTTTCACGAGGTCGGGCGCCAGGCCGTCATGGCCGATCCAGACTGGTGCCAGGGCCGTTATCTCGAGCAGGGCAGGAGCCCGCGCAAAGGGCTCGCCGTCGCCCGCATGGCCGCGCACATCACCTATCTGTCGGACGACGCGCTGCACACTAAGTTCGGGCGAAATCTGCAAGACCGCGAGAAGATTACCTTCGGCTTTGACGCGGACTTTCAGGTGGAGAGCTATCTCCGCTATCAGGGCCTGAGCTTCGTCGACCGCTTCGACGCCAACTCCTATCTCTACATCACTCGCGCCATGGATTATTTCGACCTTGCCGCCGACCATGGCGACGCGCTCGCCAACGCTTTTCAGGGCACGCGCACGCGTTTTTGCCTCGTGTCCTTCACCAGCGACTGGTTGTTTCCGACCGAAGAGAGCCGGGAGATCGTGCACGCGCTGAACGCGGTTGCCGCCAATGTCAGCTTCGTGGAGCTCAAGACCAAAGGCGGTCACGATTCCTTTCTGCTGCATGAACCCGAGCTGTTCGACACGATCAGGGGCTTCCTCAACTCCGCGGCACGCCATCGTGGCGTCGTCGAGCCTGAGGGGTGGCGGCCATGAACGTGAATGTCCCGCCCCATGCCGTGCGCACGACCGACACGTCTCGCGTCGACCTCCTGCTCATCGCCGAGATGGTGACGCCCGGCGCACGTGTGCTCGATATTGGATGCGGCGACGGAACTCTGTTGCGTCTGCTTGCCTCAAGGCGCGGAGTCGATGCACGAGGCATCGAGCTGAGCCAGGCGGGGGTGAATTCCTGCGTGGCGCAGGGGCTCGCAGTGATCCAAGGCGACGCCGACACCGACCTCGTGCACTATCCGGATCTCGCCTTCGACTACGCCATTTTTAGTCAGACCATCCAGGCGACATATTCGCCACGCCATGTGCTCGAGCAGCTCTTGCGCATCGGCCGCCGGGTGATCGTGTCCTTCCCCAATTTCGGTCATTGGCGCGTGCGCACCCAGCTTCTGTTCGGCGGCAAGATGCCGAAGACCGACAATCTGCCGGACCGCTGGTACGACACGCCGAACATCCATCTCTGCACCATCCAGGATTTTTTGGATTTGTGCCGCGATGTGGGCGCCAAGGTCGAGCGGGTGGTGGCGCTCAACGCCTATGGCACGAAGCTCGGCGTCTCCATGCCGCTGTTTGCGCAGAACTTGTTCGGCGAGCAGGCCGTGTTTCTCCTGTCGCGATAGATGGCGTCACCCCCGCCGGTACCGGCACCACGCGACGGCGGAGCTTGCGGCTCTCTTTCACCGGCACCGCAGCGTAGATCTGCTTCGTCGCCTCGACCAGGATCACGCCGGAGAAGGCAGGCCACAGCACGAGCCCAAGCCGCTCCCAGAACACCGGCCATTTGAGCAGGACACGCCAGCTGAAGGGCGGCATGTACAGCGCGTATTGCCAGTCTTCCGGAGAGAACATCGCGTCCTTCAAGAGCTTGGTGATCTGCGAGCGGCTGAACGGGCGCCCATGACCGAAGGGTGTGGTGTCGACCCGCGCCCAGAGCCCGCGGCGGTTCGGCACGATGATGAGCAGCCGGCCGTTCGGTGCGAGCACCCGCCACAGCTCCCGCAGTAGCGGGCGCGTCCGCTCGCTCCATTCGAGCATGTGCACGAGAAGGAACCGGTGGGCACATTCGTCGGGAAGTGGAAGCTCGGCCTCGTCGACGAGAACGCTCAGACAATTGCCCTCGCGCGGCCAGGAGATGACACCGAGCTCCTCCGGCATGAGTGCGCCGAGGGGGCAGGCATCGGAACGGAAGGCGCCGAGATAGGGCGTGGCGAAACCGAGGCCGAATAGGCTTTGGCCGTGCAGATTGCTCCAGCGCGCTCTGAGCCTCGCCCCGAGCAGGCGGCGCACCACGCCGCCGAGCGGGGTAGCGTAGAAATTCTTGAGATCGATGGCATCGAGTTGCATCGAGCTTCGTCCGCGGAACCGAGGCGCATGGAGCGCCGGCGGCGCAAGATACTATGTCGCCGCCCTGAACGGTCGGCCCCATTTCAATCCAGTTTAAAGAGATGCTACGGTCCCCGCCGGCAATGCAGCGGCAGGAAGAACCATGGCGAGACTTGAGGTTCACCAATTCCCGGCACGCAGCGACAATTATGGGGTGCTGATCCACGATCCGGAGACGCGGGCGACGGCCTCCATCGATGCTCCCGACGCCGATGCAGTGCTGGCGGCGCTCGCCGAGAAGGGTTGGACGCTTACACACATCCTCATCACCCATCATCACGGCGACCATACCGCCGGCAACAAACGGCTGAAGGCGTTGATCGGCTGTATCATTGTTGGCCCGAAGCAGGAGGCAGGTAGCATCCCCTCCATCGACGTCGAGGTGAGCGAGGGCGACTGTGTGGCGATCGGCAACAGCAATGCGCTTGTGATCGAGACGCCAGGCCACACGCGTGGGCATGTAAGCTACCTGTTTCCGGAGGACGGCATCGTCTTTGTCGGCGACACGCTGTTCTCGGTGGGGTGCGGCAAGTTGCTCGAAGGTGACGCCAAGATGATGTGGCGCTCGCTGCAGAAGCTGATGGCGCTGCCGCCGGAGACGCAACTTTACTGCGGGCACGAATACACCCGCGCCAACACCAAATTCGCGCTGACTGTGGAGCCCGGCAACGCGGCGCTGCAAGCCCGCGCCGTCGAGGCGGAGGAGCTTGCCAAGCGAAAGCAGCCGGCGCTGCCGACCACCGTCGCGCAGGAGCTCGCCACCAATCCCTTCCTGCGTCCGTCGAGCCCGGAGATCCAGAAGCGGCTCGGCATGGAGGGACGAGAGCTTTGGGAAATCTTCGGCGAGACGCGGCGGCGCAAGGACAGGTTTTGACCGTGGCAGAACCCCTGACCGCAGACGAGATCATCGCGCATCTGAAGCTCGCGCCGCATCCGGAAGGCGGTTATTTCCGCGAGACGTTCCGGGACGAGCCCGGTCACAAGGGCCGCTCGCACTCGACCGCTATTCTGTACCTGCTCAGGGCCGGCGAAGTCTCGTGCTGGCATCGCGTCGACGCTGCCGAGATGTGGCACTGGTACGGCGGCGCGCCATTGCTGCTCGAGGTCAAACATGGCGCGGCGCGCCACGAATATCGGCTGGGTCCCGATTGGCTCAGAGGCGAGCATCCGCATGCGCTCGTGCCTGCCGGCGCCTGGCAGACCGCCCGAAGTCTCGGGGCCTGGACGCTGATGGGCTGCACCGTGGCGCCTGGATTCAACTTTGCCGGCTTCGAGTTGGCGCCTCACAACTTCGAGCCGTGAGGCACCCAGTTTTCGGTGGGCGCGCTTCGCTTTGCCCACCCTATGGCCTAATCCATAAATTGTCCGCCATTGATGGTGAGCGTCGAGCCGGTGATCCAGGCGGCCTCGTCGGCGGCAAGGAAGGTCACGCAACGGGCCACCTCGTCGGCTTCGCCCAAGCGACCGATCGGGATCTGGCCGACGATCGACTTCATCACCTCCTCGGAGACGCCAGCGAGCAGCTCGGTCGCCACGTAGCCTGGGGCGATGGCGTTTACGGTGATGCCCTTGCGCGCGCTCTCAAGTGCGAGTGCCCGGGTGAAGCCGATGACGCCCGACTTGGCCGAGCAGTAATTGATGAGGCCGAGCTGCCCCTTCTGTCCATTGATCGAGGCGATGTTGATCACCCGGCCGAAGCCGCGATCGCGCATGCCGTTGATCACCGGCCGGGTCATGTTGAACAGCGAATCGAGATTGGTGCGAATCACCTGCTCCCATTGCTCGTGCGTCATCTTCTGCAACATGGCGTCTCGCGAGATGCCGGCATTGTTGACCAGCACCTCGACCGGACCGACCCCATTCTCCACGCTCACGACGCCCTGCTCGCAGGCGACGTAGTCCCCGACGTCCCATTTGAAAACCGGGATCTTGGTGTCCTTGTTGAAGGCGTTGGCGGCATCGTCATTGCCGCCATAATTGGCGGCGACGTTGTAGCCGGCTTTCTTCAGTGCCTTGCTGATGGCGGCGCCAATACCGCGCGTTCCTCCCGTGACGAGAGCTACTCTCCCCATGTCGCGTTCCTCCCTTTAGGCGCTCTTACGGCGCTTCGCGTTTTCAAGTCGAATTGGCCCCGCGACGGACGAGCCGGCGCGAGTCCTCTGCACTACCTACAAGCGCGTTCTAATCACGCTCCACGCACATGGCGATACCCATGCCGCCACCGATGCAGAGCGTGGCAAGTCCCTTCTTGGCGTCGCGCTTCTGCATCTCATGCAGGAGCGTGACGAGGATGCGCGCGCCGGAGGCGCCGATCGGATGGCCGATGGCGATAGCTCCGCCATTGACGTTGACCTTGCCTTGATCGAAGGCGAGATCCTTGTTCACGGCGAGCGCCTGCGCGGCGAAGGCCTCGTTTGCCTCGACCAGGTCGACGTCGCCGATCTTCCAGCCGGCCTTCTCTAGCGCCTTGCGCGAGGCAGGGATCGGCCCGGAGCCCATGATCTTGGGATCGACGCCCACGGTCGCCCACGAGGCGATGCGGGCAAGCGGCTTCAGCTTGCGCTTCTTCGCTTCCGCTGCGCTCATCAGCACGACGGCGGCAGCGCCGTCATTGATGCCCGAGGCGTTGGCGGCGGTCACGGTACCTTCCTTGTCGAAGGCGGGACGGAGCTTTGCCGCGTCCTCGACCTTGGCGCCCTCGCGAATGTACTCGTCCTCGCTCACGATCGTCTCGCCTTTGCGGGTCTTGATCGTGACGGGTGCGATCTCGTCCTTGAACTTGCCGCCCTTCTTGGCGGCTTCAGCCTTGTTCTGCGATGCAGTGGCGAACTTGTCTTGCTCCTCGCGGCTGATCTGCCACTGGCGGGCGACGTTCTCGGCCGTGGTGCCCATGTGGTAGCCGTTGAAGGCTTCCCACAGCCCGTCCTTGATCATGCTGTCAACGAGCTCGAGTGCACCCATCTTCTGACCGTTGCGCAAATGCGCGACATGCGGCGCGAGGCTCATATTCTCCTGACCGCCGGCGACGACGATCTCGGCATCGCCCGTGGCGATCTGCTGGGCGCCCACCGCCACTGCGCGCAACCCTGAGCCGCACACTTGGTTGACGCCCCAGGCGGTGGCCTCGATGGGGACGCCGGCTGCGACCGCAGCCTGCCGCGCCGGGTTCTGCCCTTGGCCGGCGGTCAGCACCTGGCCCATGATCACCTCATCGACGTCCGCAGGGGCGACATGCGCCCGCTCCAGAGCGGCGCGAATTGCGACCTCGCCAAGCGTGTGAGCCGGCACGCTCGCCAGCGAGCCATTGAACGAGCCAACGGGCGTCCGGGCCGCGCTGACAATGACAACATCCTCGTCTTTCATACTGATCTCCACTTCCCCAGGGACCTAAGGTCATAATGTAGTGATTCTCCCTATGGAAGCCTACGTTTGGCGGTCGGCCGAGAGTGCGGCAAAGCCTCTGGTGCTGCGCACAAAGAACGTGCTAATGATCTCGCAGTTGCGGCATGAATTTGCCTTGGTGTTTCCGCCAGGGGCCAGGGAGTCTAGAGACACGTGGCACGGGATACCGACCAAGAGAACCGCCCGGTCATAATCAAGAAATACGCGAACCGCAGGCTCTACAATACCGACACGAGCACCTATGTAACGCTAGAAGACCTCGCCGAAATGGTGAGGTCCGAGCGAGACTTCGTCGTCTATGATGCCAAGACCGGCGAAGACCTGACCCATTCGGTGCTGACCCAGATCATCGTCGAGCAGGAAAGCAGGGGTACGAACCTGCTGCCCATCGGTTTCCTGCGCCAACTCATCCGCTTTTATGGCGACAGCATGCAGCGGCTGGTGCCGAGCTACCTCGAATTCAGCCTCGATTCGCTCACCCGTCAGCAAGAGCAATATCGCCGCCGTTTTGCCCATACTTTTGGTACGGCGGCTTTCGAAGCCATGCAGGAGCAGGTGCGCAAGAACTTTGCAACCTTCGAGCGAGCGCTTGGCCTGTTCAGCCCGTTTTCGGGCGGAGGTGCCGGTGAGACCAAGAACGACCATGCCCCGGCAGCGGGTCTCAAAGAGTCCCCTGAGACGCCTCGCAGCGAAGACGAGATCGCCAATCTCAAGGCCGAGCTTTCGGCCATGCAGGAGCGGCTCGACCAGCTCTCCCGGCGGTAAAATCCTCGATTGTCGCCACTCTTCGCACCGTTCTTGGGGCATGGCACGTTGTGCCCATTACCTGAATGGGCGCCTCAGGGGCGGTTCAGCCGGTCTCCGCTAGGAACTGGGTGCGGCTTTAGGTGTCGCTAGGTGTCGCTGCCGACAGCGTAGTCTCGCCGCGCCAACCGGATGGTGACCGAGAAGCCGGCGATGACGTCGACCAGGCAGGTGAGCATGATCAGGAAGAAGAGGGACGTGGCGGCGGGCGGCCAGACCAGGAACAGGATCAGGCAAACCACGAACACGATCATGGACAGCGCGTGATCGACAACCGAGTTGCCTCCCGTGCGCGTCGATTTGACGACCTCGAAGAACAGCACGAACAGGGAGAAGGCGAGCATCAAGTCGCCGAGCGAGATTTGCCAGGCTCCTCCGGACGGCATCGCCACGGTGAAGCGCGTGAGCACGAAATCGGCGCCGCCGGCAGCAAAGGCGACATAGGCAATGACTACGAAAGCGAGCAGCGGAACCGCGGATAACCAGCTCGCTCGCCGATGGCGGACGACCCTTTCCTCCGGCTCCACGATCACCATGCGGCCTTTACCCTGAAGCTAGCCGGAAAGTTCCGGAACCGGCGCTCGTTTAAGCCTCTTCCTTGACGGCGAGCACTTGCCGGCCGCCATATTTGCCGGACTTCAGATCGATGTGATGCGGGCGACGAAGCTCGCCAGAGTCCTTGTCCTCGACATAAGTCGGCGCACTGAGGGCATCGTGGGAGCGCCGGTTGCCCCGCTTCATGCGCGAGGTTTTTCTCTTGGGTACAGCCATGGTCCAACCTTTGAAAATGACCGCGGGATATTCGCGGGCGTCTTGAGTGAGCGCCCTTATAGTGGCTAACCCTAGCGCTGGCCAGAGGCCGATTGGCGGTTGATTTGCGGCAAGACGCAGCTCGAGCGCGCGGCAAGGATCGGCATTCTCCGCTCCACCGACTTGGCGATCCTGAGCATTCTCGGGCTCGGCTTGCCTGGATTGCGGAGCCTTGGGGCGGGCAGCGCCGCGGCGAGCAGCAAGGCCTCCTTCCGCGTGAGCTCGGACGCGCTTTTGTTGAAGTAGTGCTGGCTGGCCGCCTCCGCCCCGAAAATGCCAGGGCCCCATTGCGCGACGTTCAGATAGACCTCGATCACACGCTGCTTAGGCCAGAATGCGGTGAGGAGATAAGCGAGCGGTACTTCGAGCACCTTCCGCACATAGCTCCGGTCGGTCCAGAGATAGAGGTTCCTTGCCGTCTGCATGGGGATGGTGCTCGCGCCACGGAAGCTGCGGTGCCATCTCTTGGCTTCCTCAACCGCGTCCTTCACCGCCCCCCAATCCACCCCCCAATGGAGGCAGAAGCGGCCGTCTTCGCTTGCGATCACTGCAAGCGGCAGTTCGCGGGACATGTCCTGCAGCGGGACCCAGCGATGTTGGAGCGCCGTGCCCTTTAGCTTCTCGGCGATCATCACCGGGGTGATGGGCGGGTTGACGAAGCGGAAGGCGACGACCGAGAGGAGAAGGGCCGCGATGATGAGCAGGACCACGAGGCCCAAGCGCTTTAGCCAGGGATGTCGCCGTTTTGCCGGTTTCTTTGCGCCCATCTCTGCCTGAATCACCGTGCGGAAGGCCTTGTACCCTCCGGTTGCCGCCGAGAGCAACGTGGTATTAGGTTCCTCCCGCCACGAGCCGTCGATCGTCCTTCCCACGTGAGAGCATGGCCCTGACCAAAGAGCTCGAACGCATCGCGAAGCTCATCGAGGACCGTCTCGATGCTCTGCTTCGGCCGGAGCCGGCTGCCTCTGGCCAGGCGCGACTGATCGAGGCCATGCGCTATGCGGCGCTCGGCGGCGGCAAACGGTTGCGGCCATTCCTGCTTATCGAATCGGCGCGGCTCTTCGGGGTGGCCGAGGAGGATGCGCTCGATGCCGGCGTCGCGCTAGAATGCATGCACTGCTATTCGCTGGTGCATGACGACCTCCCGTCCATGGATGACGATACGGTACGGCGCGGCCGTCCAACCGCGCATATCGCCTTTGGCGAGGCGACGGCCATCCTTGCCGGCGATGCGCTACTCACGCTCGCCTTCGGCATTTTGAGCCGGCCAAGCACGCATCGAGACGCCGGTGTGCGCGCCGAGCTGATCGGATTATTGGCGGAAGCCGCAGGTGTGCATGGCATGGCCGGAGGCCAGGCGCTCGACCTCGCCGCCGAAGGGCAGCGTCTCGGCCCAATGGAGGTGGCGAAGATGCAGGCGATGAAAACCGGCGCGCTATTCACCTTTGCTTGCGGTGCCGGCGCGGCGCTCGGCCGCGCTGATGCCGTGGCGCGAGGCGCGCTCGCAGCCTATGCGTCCGCCTTCGGTCAGGCGTTCCAGCTCGCCGACGATCTGCTCGACGCGAAAGGTGACGCAGCGGCGATGGGCAAGGCCGCCGCCAAAGATGCCGGCCGCGGCAAGGCGACGCTCGTCGCTTTGCTCGGGATCGATGCGGCGCGTGCGCGGCTCGACGCGCTGGTCGACGATGCGGAAGCGGCGCTAGCGGCCTTCGGAAAGAGAGGTGCAACCCTCAAAGAAGCCGCGCGCTTCGTCGCCGCGCGCCGAGCTTGAGCGTTCTGCCGAATCGGGGGACACGGGTCATGACCAAGGCCAAACTCACACAGGAGCGAAAATTGCCGATGCCTCTCCGCATCCTCGTTGCGCGGCCGAGGCTCCTTGTGTCGATCCTCGTCTGTCTCTTTGTCGTGGCGATGCTGCCGATGTACTCAGAGCAGTTTCGCGGCGTGACGCGCGTTCTGGCCGGTTGGGACGTCGGCGTTGCCCTCTATCTCGTCCTCGCCTTTGGATGGTTGCCAACAGCGACGTGGCGCAGATTCACCGGCAATCTCTGGCTCAGGATGAAGGCAGTTTCGCCATCCTGGTGCTGACGATCGTCAGCGCCACGGCCAGCGTCGGCGCAGTGTTCGCATGGATCGAATGCGCCACCCGGGAGGAGACGTTCTCCGCTCCGGGCCTCATCTTCTTGTTGGTGACGATTATGCTGTCCTGGGCCTTCATCCACACCATGTTCGCGCTCCATTACGCGCACGAATATTACGCGGTTCAGAACTGAGAGAAAAAGAGTAGCGGGTGCGGACTACTCCGCGGCGGTGCGGCTGCGCCCGACTTGGCCGAAGCGTTGCTCGATATAGTCGAGCACCATCTGCTTGAACTCGGCCGCGGCGCCGGGCCCGCGCAGCGTCACCACCTTCTTGCCGTCGATGAACACTGGCGCCGCGGGGGCCTCCCCGGTGCCGGGGAGCGAAATGCCAATATCGGCATGCTTCGACTCGCCTGGACCGTTCACGATGCAGCCCATCACCGCGACGGTCAGCGTCTCCACGCCTGGATAGCGACGCTTCCACTCCGGCATCGAGTCGCGGATGAAGTCCTGGATGTCGCGGGCAAGCTTCTGGAAGGTGGTCGAGGTGGTGCGGCCGCAGCCCGGGCAGGCCGCAACCAGTGGCACGAAGCTGCGGAAACCCATGCTCTGCAGCAGCTCTTGCGCGACCTTCACCTCCAGCGTGCGGTCGCCCTCGGGCTCCGGCGTCAGCGAGATGCGGATAGTGTCGCCGATGCCCTGCTGGAGAAGAACGGCGAGGGCGGCGGAGGAAGCGACGATGCCCTTCGATCCCATGCCGGCCTCGGTGAGGCCGAGATGGAGAGCAAGGTCGGACCGCGCGGCAAGCATGGCATAGACCTGGATCAGATCCTGCACGGCGCTTACCTTGGCGGAGAGCACGATCTTGTCGGGCTTTAGACCAAGCTGAACCGCCCGCTCGGCGCTGAGCAAAGCCGACTGCGTGATCGCCTCGTGCATCACGGCGCGGGCGTCCTTTGGCTCCGGCAGCTTTGCATTCTCGTCCATCAGCCGGGTGAGCAGATCCTGGTCGAGACTCCCCCAATTCACGCCAATGCGTACCGGCCTGTCGTTCTTGATCGCAATCTCGATGATGGCCGAGAACTGTCTGTCGCGCTTGTCCTTGAAGCCGACATTGCCGGGGTTGATGCGATATTTGGCGAGTGCCTCCGCGCAAGCAGGATGCTCGGCGAGCAGCGTGTGGCCGTTATAATGAAAGTCGCCGATGAGCGGCACGTCGACGCCGCGCGCGTCGAGCTTTTCGCGGATGTGGGGCACCGCGGCGGCGGCCTCATCCCGGTCCACGGTGATGCGCACGAGCTCGGAGCCTGCGCGGGCAAGGGCGGCGACCTGCGCTAGGGTGGCATCGACATCGGCGGTGTCGGTGTTGGTCATCGACTGCACCACGATGGGCGCGGTCCCGCCGACAACAACGCCGCCAATATTGACCGGAACTGAGCGCCTGCGCGCGGAACTCTCCATGGCTCAAGGATACATCAGATTTGCCTGGGCCGCGCCAGCGTAAGCTTGGCGCGATTTGGCCAAGAGCTTGCCACCAGCGCCGCCGACAGAACCCCGGCAGCTCCGCTGAATGCGGTCGGAAGGTCGGGCACGCGGTCCGGCGTCAAGCCTTGCAACGCCTCGAGCAGGCCGGCAAACGCCATGAGCGCGAGCGTCAAGGACGAGAAGAAGGCTTGGCTGATTGGGGTGGTCCTCTCCCTCGGCAACGCCATGAATGGTCATCTCGAACTCAAAGGTGGCGAGCTCTATGTCGCCGACGCGAACGTAGCGACCGATGGCGCGTATTCACTTCCCACCGATGTTGCCAAGTCGCTGCAAAAAGAGGTTTCCGCGGGTCAGCTCAAGCTTGGAGCAATGTACGAGAAAATCCAAAAGAGCTTGTCCGGAAGGAATTGCCCAAGACGTGAGCTGGCGCCCTTTTGGGGGCGCCCACCCTTGCGTCTCCGCAATTAGTGACGACGCCTTACGACGACAGCGCCTCGGACATGGTCTCGATGTTGTTGCGGAACATGTCGAGATAGGTTCCGGCCGGTCCGTCCGGTGGTGACAGCGCGTCGGAAAACAGCGTGCCGCCGATCTTGGCGCCGGTCTCCTTGGAGATTTGGTCGAGCAACCTGCTATCGGTGACGTTTTCGATGAACACCGCCGGGATCTTCTTTTTCTTGATCTGGGTGATGATCTTGGCAACGTCTTTGGCAGAGGCCTCGCTTTCGGTGCTCACGCCCTCGGGCGCGATGAACTCCATGCCGTAGGCCGCGCCGAAATAGCCGAAGGCGTCATGGGTGGTGATGATCTTGCGGCGATCGGCCGGGAGCTTGGCGATCGCCTCTTTCACCGTCGTCTCCATCTGTGCGATGCCGTCGAGGAATTTCTGCGCGTTTGCCTCATAGGTGGCCTTGCCGTCTGGATCGGCGGCGATCATGGCGTCGCGGATATTGGCAACGTAAACCTTGCCGTTGGCCAGGCTCTGCCAGGCATGCGGGTCGGTGATCGTCTTCTCGTCCTCGACCATCTTGCGCGGGGCGACGCCCTTGCTTGCGGTCACCACGGTTCCCTTGAAGCCCGACGACTTTTCGAGACGCGTCATCCAGCCCTCGAGACCGAGGCCGTTGATGAAGAGAATTTTCGACTTTAAGAGCTCCTTGGCATCGGCAGGCGTGGGCTCGTAGACGTGAGCATCTCCGTTCGGTCCGACGAAGGTGAATACCTCGACGCGGTCGCCGCCGACCTGCTTCACCATGTCGCCGAGGATGCTAAACGAGGCCGAGACCTTCATCGGTTCGGCGGCTTGGGCTCCGGCCGAGCCGCAGAGCATTGCGGCAAAGACTGCCGCGGCAACGAAAAACAGCCGGCGGGTCATGGCGAGAATTCCCTCCTTTTGAATCAAGCTTCGAGATGTTTGCGCGGCATGAGCTGCCACAGAAGGCCGCCCTGCACGCCGATGAGCATGGAGACGAGATAACCGGCACCACTCGTGAGGATGATCGCGGGGCCCGTGGGCAGGTTTAAGTAATAGGAGAGCAGCAGCCCAATGAAGCTTGCCGCAAAGGCCGCCGCAATCGCGACGATAATCATGTTCGAAATGTCTTGCGCCCAGAAGCGTGCGGTGATCGCCGGCAAAAGCATGATGCCGACCACCATCAACGTGCCGAGCGCCTGAAAGCCGCCGACCAGGTTCATCACCACGAGCACGAGGAACAGAAAGTGGGTGGGAGAGCTCAACCGGCTGACCGAGGTCAAGAAGCTTGGATCGAAGCATTCGAGCACGAGCGGCCGGTAGATGATGGCGAGTATCGCCATGGTCAGGGTGGCAATGGCGGCGATCAGGATCAGCGCGGTGTCGTCAAGGGCGAGCACCGTGCCGAACAGGACGTGCAACAGGTCGATGCTGCTGCCCTTCATCGACACGATCAGCACGCCGAGCGCGAGCGAGACGAGATAGAAGGCGGCAAGGCTCGCGTCCTCGCGCAGAACGGTCGAGCGGGTGACGAGACCGGCAAGCAAGACGACCGCGATGCCGGCGATAAATCCGCCAAGGCTCATCGCCGGAACCGATAGGCCGGCGACGAGGAAGCCTATTGCCGCGCCGGGCAAAATCGCGTGGCTCATGGCGTCGCCCATCAGGCTCAAGCGGCGAAGCACGAGAAATACGCCGACCGGCGGCGCCCCGAGCGAGAGCGCAAAGCAACCCACCAGCGCCCGGCGCAAGAAGGCGAATTCGACGAAGGGATCGATAAGGGCGTGGATCATGCCGACATCCGCTCGCCGGCTGCCTCGCCACGCTCGCAAATCTCGGCATGCTCGTCCCATGCCTCGGTGAGCTGGCGCGCCTTAGCGAGGTGCTCGGCGGTCAGAACTTGCTTGGTCGGTCCCCAGGCCACGACCTCGCGGGCGATCAGGAGCGTATCTCGGGAAATGCACGCGCACCTGATCGACATCGTGCAGCGCGGCAATGACGGTGCGCCCCTCGCCGTGCCAGCGGCCGATCAGGCGAAGCAGATCCTCGACCGTCTTGGTGTCGACGGCGCGAAACGGCTCGTCGAGCAGGATGATGGCCGCGTCTTGCAAGAGCAGCCGCGCGAACAGCACACGTTGGAACTGCCCACCCGACAGCGCGCCTACGCTTCGCTCGCCGAGATCTTGCAGCCCAAGGGTGTGGAGCGCCTCCAGCACGGCGAGACTGAGCCCACGGTCGAGACCGCGCCAGGCGCCGATGTCGCGCCAAAGACCCATGGCCACGGCGTCGAACACCGTGATCGGGAAGCTCCGGTCGATGTCGACCTGTTGCGGCAGATAGGCGATGTCGCTCCGCTTGAGCCCGTCGAGACTGAGGGAACCCGCAAGCGGCTTGAGCTGCCCGACGATGCCCTTGAGCAAGGTGGACTTGCCCGCTCCGTTCGGCCCGACAAGCGCGAGCAAGTCGCCGCGGGCGACATCGCCGGTGATGTGATGTACGGCGGGATGCCGGTCATAGCCGAGTGTCAAATCGTGAAAGCTGATGGCCGGCGGCTTCTCTTGGGTCATGCGAGTGCCCACAGCCAAACCAAGGTCCACAGTAGGGCGGCGATGGCGCCCACTATGGCGAACCGCGCCGGCACCGAAAGACGCAGGAGGGAGAAACCTTGTAGTGGAGACGCGACTGCGAGTTCGCCAGCGTGCTCATGGCCGATGCTGCTTCTCTGGTCCATTCGCATTCCCCTCTCAATGGGTTGCAAAGATGGTGCGGCTTACGTCGCCCTGGCCGGGTGGCAGGCTGCGCAAAGCCCAGCGATTTCCAAGGTGATCTGCTCGGCCGCGATGTCCTTCGGCGACAGCGCGAGCAACACCCGCTCGTCACGATCGCTCAGTGAAATCTCGACGACCTTCTCGCATTGGCGGCAGATGGCGAAGGCGGCCTTGCCGTTGCAGGTTCCATGGTCGCAGGCGACAAAGGCCGAGCGCGACTGGAGTCGATGCACCATGCCGAGCTGGATCAGGTCATTCAGGGCCCGGTACACCGTCGGTGGATGGGAGATGCCGGCGACCCTGACCCGGTCGAGAATGGCATAGGCGCTCAAGGGCTCCTTCGCCTTGCGCAAGGCAGACAGGACCTGGCCTTGATTGCGCGAAAGCTTGGGCGCGTGGTGATGGGCGGCTTTCATTGCGATGATATAACATAACATGCCCGTCGGGCGTCAAGTTCGGGTGTTGCCGTAGGGCGCAAACGTCGCAGGGCGAAAATCCCGCTCCCGCAACTGACGGTGGCGGTGGGTGGACTACCGCTCGGTGAGCTTCAGCTCGATACGGCGGTTCTTGCGCAAGGCGTCGTCGCTGTCGCCGGGATCGAGCGGCTGGAACTCGCCGAAACCCGCGGCGACCAGCCGGTTCGGCGGAATGCCTTGGTCGATCAGATAGCGCACCACGGAAATCGCCCGCGCCGACGACAGCTCCCAGTTCGACGGGAAGGTCGGGTTGGTAATCGGCTTGATGTCGGTATGACCGTCGATCCTGAGCACCCAGGCGATGTCGAGCGGAATTTGCATCTCGAGCTGCTTCAGAGCGTCGGCGAGCTTGTCGATCTGCGGCATGGCCTCTGGCTTGAGATCGGCGGAGCCCGAGTCGAACAGCACGTCGGCCGGAAACACGAAGCGGTCACCGACCACCTGGAAATCGGCACGGGCGCCAAGAACCTCGCGGAGCTTGCCGAAGAAATCGGAGCGGTAGCGGGCAAGCTCCTGCACCTTCTTGGCAAGCGCAACGTTTAGCCGCTGCCCGAGATCGGCGATCTTGACCTGGCTCTCCTTATCCTTGGCCTCCGAGGCATCCAATGCTTCCTGCAAGGCGGCGAGCTGGAGCCTGAGCGCGGCAAGCTGCTGATTGAGGATCTCAACCTTTGCCAATGCCTCGTTGGTGATCCGCTTCTGTTCGTCAAGCTGGCCACCGAGCGCGGTTGCCTTGGCCTCCGCGCCTTCGGTCTTGCCGCCCTGATCGCCGAGCAGCCCGGTGAGGCGCGCATTCTCCTTGTCCTTGTCGACCAGGGTCGCCTGTAGCGCCGAAAGACTGTCCTCCATCGACTGCTTCTTGGAGCGCTCGAGCGCAAGCAGCTCGGTCAGCTCGGAGAGCTGGCGATTGAGACGGGACAACATGGTGTCCTTGCCACTAGTTTGCGTGGTGATGAAGTAGTTGGAGAGCATGAACAGAGACATGAGGAACGTCACCACCAGCAGCAAGGTCGAGAGCATGTCGACATAGCCTGGCCAATAATTGACGCCCGGGCCGCGGCGGGATTTTGCCAGCGCCATGGCTAGCTCCGCTCTTCCTCATGCACCGGCAGCTTCACCTTGCCGGTGATCTGCTTCAGGGCGACGGCAAGCTCGTGCTGTTGCTGCGCCTGCTCGTCGGCCCATTCGCGCACGACCTTCTGCTCGGCGCGCATTTGCCGGATGAGCTTCTCCACGCCTTGGGCGAGATCCTTCACCGCGTCGCCGGTATTGTCGCCGAGCACGCGGAGCTCGATCTTCTCGCTCAAATCCGACAGCGAGCGCTGCATGTCGAGCAGGGCGAAGCGGAGTTGAGGCGACACGCCGGCTGTGGTCGCGCCTTCCGCCGATTGCAGCTCGGTGATGCCGGATAGCCAATCTTCGAGCTCGTTGTAGAAGCGGCCTTGGGCGTGTCCGGCCTGCAGATCGAGAAAGCCCAGGATCAGCGAGCCGCCGAGGCCGAACATCGAGCAGGAGAAGGCGGTTCCCATGCCTTTCAGCGGCCCGGCGAGGCCTTCCTTCAGCTGATCGAACAGCATCACGTTCTCGCTGCCATTGGTGTCGAGCGCGCTGATGGTGGAACCCACCGAGCTCACGGTCTGCAGCAAGCCCCAGAAGGTGCCGAGCAGACCAAGGAACACGAGCAGCCCGACCAGATAGCGCGTGGTTTCGCGCTGCTCGTCGAGGCGGGCGGCGACGGAGTCGAGCAGCGAGCGCATGGCACCGGTCGCGAGCGACAGATGGCCGGTGCGGTCGCGCAGCATCGTGGCCATCGGCGCGAGCAGCACTGGCGTGGTGTCGACCGTGAGACCTGGATCGGAAATGCGAAAACCGTTGACCCAGCGGATCTCGGGATAAAGACGCAAGACCTGGCGGAAGGAATAGACGACGCCCACGATCAGCACGCCGATGATGAGGCCGTTCAGACCGGGATTGGCCATGAAGCTCGTGCGCAGCTGCTGTGTCTGGCCGTCGAGGATGATGGCGAGCAGAATGGCGAGGACGAGGAACAGGCTCATCCGCCAGAGAAACACTTGCGGGTAGGTAAGCTTGGCCTTGTACGTCGTCGCTGCCATGGTGCCGTCAGGGAATCGGGGGGCGGTTGCGGGCAGAGATTAACTGAATACTAAGACTGGCAAAACGGCAACCTCAGGGCGCTGCGACGAATCTAACGTGAGGGGTCTGCGGCCGCGATGGTGTCGCGCGCGGGGGCGGCGGCTTTCAGCTCCTTCAACAGCTTCCTTTGGATGGTCTCATTGCCGGCGACCACGCTTCCAGTGTCGAGCATGCGGTCCTTGCCCTCGGCGTCGCTGACGAAGCCTCCGGCCTCGCGCAGGATGACGATGCCGGCGGCAAGGTCCCAGGCGCGTAAGTTCCGCTCCCAGAAGCCATCGAAGCGGCCGGCCGCGACGAAAGCGAGGTCGAGCGCGGCGGCGCCGGTGCGCCTGATCCCGGCCGTGGCGGACATGATGGATCGCATCTCTCGCAGGAAGATTTCCTGGCCAGCCTTGCCACGATGCGGGATGCCGGTGACGATCAAGCAGTCGGCGAGCTCTGTCCGCGCCGCAACCCTGATGCGCCGGTCGTTGAGGAAGGCGCCCTTGCCGCGCTCGGCGGTGAAGGTTTCGTTGCTTGCCGGATTGTAGATGAGGCCAGCCACCAACTCGCCGTAGCGCTCGAGCGCGATCGAGATGGCGAAGTGCGGGATGCCGTGCAGAAAATTAGTGGTGCCGTCGAGCGGATCGACGATGAAACGATGGGTGCGGTCGGCGCCCTCCACCTCGCCATGCTCCTCGAGCAGAAACCCGTAGCCCGGGCGGGCGCGGATGAGCTCCTTGTGCAGGATCTCCTCGGCGCGGGTATCGGCGGCGCTGACGAAGTTGGCCGGCCCCTTGAGCGAAACCTGAAGCTGCTCCACTTCGCCGAAATCGCGCGCGAGGCTGCGACCTGCCTTGCGGGCGGCGCCGACCATCACGTTCATCAGGGCAGAAACAGGCATGTTGCGGTCTCGGCGATTGTCATTGCCCGGCTTGACCGGGCAATCCAGTAACCCCCATGTAGGCAAATAATTCGAGGTCGATGACTACTGGATGCCCGCCCTTCGCGGGCATGACAAGTGAAGACGTGGATGGCCGGGACAAGCCCGGCCATGACCATAAGATAAGATCCATCAACCTACTACTCGGCGCGGCGGACGTAAGTAAGCTCGTTGGTGTCGACCACCACGCGCTCGCCGGCGACGACGAAGGGCGGCACCAGGATGCGCACGCCATTCTCAAGCTTCGCGGGTTTGTAGGAGGACGCCGCGGTCTGGCCCTTCACGACCGGGTCAGCCTCGACCACTTCGAGCGTGACCTGCTCCGGGATGGCGACGCCGATCGCCTTGCCTTCATGGCTCTCCACCGTGACCTTCATGCCCTCCTGCAGGAAGGCCGCGCGATCCTCCAAGAACTCCTTGGGAAGCTCGATCTGGTCGTAGGAGTCCATGTCCATGAACACGAGCATGTCGCCCTGCTCGTAGAGGAACTGATAGTCGTTCTGTTCGAGCCGCACGCGCTCGACCGTCTCTGAGGAACGGAAGCGCTCATTGAGCTTGGTGCCGTCGATGGCGTTCTTGAGCTCGACTTGGGCATAAGCCGGGCCCTTGCCTGGCTTCACGTGCTGGGTCTTTACCGCGACCCAAAGCTTGCCGTTGTGCTGGATCACGTTGCCCGGCCGAATCTCGTTGCCGTTGATTTTCATGAAGCCCTGCGAAGATGGGGTGAATTCGTAGAGTGGCCCGCCTTTTAGGACTTAAGGTCTTGCTGCTGTCAAGGCGGGTCATTCGGTGAGGCGATGGTCTTTCCAGGCTTGCGCCGCCTTGTCGGCGGCGGCGCGTTGCTCGGGCGTCAGCTTGGCAAGCATGATGTCGAGGGTGAAATCGCTCACCCCGGCCTCGCGCGCGAGCAGGTGCCATTTGGCGGCCCGCACCGGATCGGCTGGACCCACCGCCACGCCGTTGGCGTAAAGGCGGGCGAGGCGGTTCTGGGCCACTGGATTGCCTTGCTCGGCGGACATGCGGAACATCTTGGCCGCTCGCTGCTCATCAATGGCGACGCCCTCGCCCTTGAACAGCATCACGCCGTATTCGACTTCTGCCTCCGGAAGTCCGGCCTCAGCCGCCTTGCCAGTCCACTCCGCGGCCTTTGCCCGATCGACCGGCACGCCGCGCCCGAATTGATAGAAGCCGCCGAGATCATATTCCGCTGCGCCCAGGTTTTGCGCTGCCGCCTTCTGCATCCATTCAGCCGCCTTCGTCTCGTCGGCGGCGCGGCCCTTGCCGTCAAGATAAATGAGAGCAAGGTTGTATTGGGCCATGGCGTGACCGCTTTTCGCGGCCTTCTCGAATAAATCGGCCGCTGCGGTGGCGTCCTTTTTTACGCCGCGGCCCTCGAGCGCAAAAGTGCCGAGCGAGAACTGGGCGTTGGCATCGCCAAGATCGGCCCCTTTCCGGTAGGCGTCGGCAGCTTTCTTATCATCCTGGGCGACGCCCAAGCCTTCCGCGTAGATTTCACCGAGAAGAGTGTAGGCCTCCTTGGAGCCTTGCGCGGCTTCGGTCTCGGCAAGCTTCCGCGCCGTCATGTACTGGCCCTGGGAGTAGGCCTTGAAGGACGGGCTTTCCGCAGCCTGAACGTGAGGGGCTTCGGACCCGAACACTATGGCCGCAAGAAACAGGCAACGGTAAGCAGTCGCCGCCTTCACGCCGCACTCCTCGCGTCACGCAGTGCCGCGCCGATTTTGGCAATGGGTTGTGACGCGCCCTCGGTCCGCCAAATCGAAGCGGACAGGGCCACGAAATCAGCCCCGAGGCTGGCAAGGTTCGCAGCCTCCTCGAGGGTCTCGACGTTCCAGGCGACACAGGGCGCCACGAAAATCTCCGACCACCAGGCAATCAGCCTGGCGCGCTCTTCTAGCCCGCGTTCCCCAAGCGCAGGCGCCGGTCCGAATGCAACATAATCCGCACCAAGCTCGGCGAACACCATGGCCTCATGACGGCTTTCATTGCAACCAACACCGATGATTGCGCGTTGACCTAGGTGCTCTCGCGTCTGTCCGTACAGTTCTGCGTCCGCGGGGATATGGACGCCGTCAGCGCCAATGCGCTCAGCACGCGCGGCGTCGTTCTCAATCAGAAATGCCACGTCGTGCGCTTGCGTCAGCGCACGCAGCCTAACGTCGAGGGCTTGGTCGGCATCGCCTCCATCCCAGCAAAGCAGAACGCAAGCAATATCGGCCATGCCCAAGGCTTCCGCCAAGGAGCTCTCGACTCCGGTCGAAAGTCTCGCCGGAAGCGTGAGGTAGAGCCGGCAAGGAGGCGCTGCTTCAGCCATGTTGCAGCCTCCGCTTGCCTTTCTTCCCGCATTGGTGCGGTATTGTCAGTCTCGTCTCAAATCACGCTGGCCGCGGCGCTGTCAATGTCCGCCCAGCCACCATCGTCGATCAACGGCGGGGTGAGGAGGGAGCAAGTATGTGTTGACCATTGGCATTGCCGTCACCACATTGTCATGCAGTCGCTCCGCCGAGGGTCGCCGCGCCGTCAAGGGCGGCGAGGCGGGAGCGGTGAGGGGACATAGCTCGTAATGGCCCAAACTGACGCTCTGCAACAGGCTTTGGTGCGGTTCGGCTCGTCGCTCGACAGCCTCGAGCGATTCCTGGGTCAGCTTTTCGAAGATCGCGAGTCGGCTATCAAGCTCAAAGAGCAACTTCGCTCCTTGACCGATGAGCGCAATCGCCTTGCATCGGAGCGCGATCGGTTCGCCGCCGAACTCGACCATGAGCGCAGCCGCGCCCGGCGGCTCGAAGACGCGAACAGCGAGGTTTCTGGCCGGCTGGAAATGGTGATGGGCACGCTTAGGGACATGGTCCCCGCCAAGGGTGCTGAATATTAGGGGGGCATGCCATGGGACAGGTAAGCGTCACGCTCAACGGCCGCACCTATCGCCTCGAATGCGGGGCCGGCGAGGAGGCGCATCTCATCGCCCTTTCCGAATATCTCGCCTCCCATATGGAGACCATGAAACACAAATTCGGACAGGTTGGCGACGACCGTTTGATTCTCATGGCGTCGCTGATGGTGACCGATGAACTTTGGGAGGCGCGGCGTCAGCTCCAGGAGCTGAAGGGCGCCATGGCCGAGGCCCGCCGTGACCAGTCGTCGGCGGATGAATCGTCGAAGGTGATGCGTGCCGATCTCGCCGATACGATCAGCGCCGCCGCCGATCGTCTGGAGCAGTTGAGCCAGCGATTCGCCGGTCAAGCCGCAACCAGGCGCTAGTTTCGTCTCTCCTCGTCACGAGCTATAGTCGCAAGTGGCGGGCTGCGAGGCGCGTTAGGGGCGCTATCCCCTGGCCCTATAAGATCCTATGGGAGCTGACCCCGTCGGGGACCGTGGTCTCCGACATTCGGCGCCCACCTACATTAGTAGGGACACGAGGGATCTACGCCCCGACGGCCATCGCGGCCTCGCTACCTTTATGCGAGGCATCCCCACCCCTGCCACTACGGCTTAATCAGACCGCCGCCCGAGGCTGGCGGTGAGGGCCAGGTTTGGGCTATTCACCTTGGTCGGGCCTAAGCGAGGCCCTTAGGGTTTGCGGATCGGCGGCAAGCATGCGGATTGTGTTTCTCGGTGACGTGGTCGGCCGATCGGGCCGGACGGCACTCATCGAGGGGCTGCCGCGTTTGCGCGAGCGCTACGGCGCGCATTTCGTCGTGGTCAATGGAGAGAATGCCGCCGGCGGGTTCGGCATCTCGGAGCAAATCCTGACCGAGCTTTTGGACGCCGGCGCCGACGTCGTGACCACCGGCAACCATGTCTGGGACCAGCGCGAGACGGTCATCTTCATCGAGCGGCATGATCGGCTGCTCAGGCCGATCAATTTTCCCAAGGGGACGCCCGGACGCGGCGCCGGGCTGTTCAAGGCGGCAAACGGGGCGGACGTGCTCGTGATCAACGCCATGGGGCGGGTGTTCATGGGCGACCTCGATTGCCCGTTCCGCGCCATCGACGGCGAGATCGAGGCCTGCGGTCTGAAGCGCGGCGCCGATGCCATCCTCATCGACTTTCACGCCGAGGCCACATCGGAGAAGCAGGCTCTCGGTTATTTCGTCGACGGCCGGGCGAGCGCCGTGATCGGCACGCATACCCATGTGCCCACAGCCGACGAGCAGGTGCTGAACGGAGGCACCGCCTATATCAGCGATGTAGGCATGTGCGGCGATTACGATTCGGTACTCGGCATGAACAAGGAGGAGCCGCTGTCGCGCTTCCTCACCAAGATTCCGAATGGCAGATTTCAGCCTGCGCTTGGCGAAGCCACCATCTCCGGCGTCGGCATCGAGATCGACGACGCCACAGGCCTCGCCAAAGTCATCGGGCCGATCAGGCTCGGCGGCAGGCTATCGCAAGCGGAGCCTGAGTTCTGGGTGCACGCCGCGTCGCCGGTATAACGCGCGGCGCTCAAGCCGAACGCAGCTTTGTCCTGCCGGTGAGGCCCATCGCTCGGCCATGGGCCGACAGGCGCTGGAGGAGGAAGATCGCCTGGTCGAGATGGTCGAGAGCGCCGTCGGTATCGACAGCCTCGCTGAACAGCGCGATGCGGGCTTGCGCAACGTGCTTCGCCGCGTCGCCGCACAGCTCCGAAAGCGTCGGCGTGCGCTCCGCGGTCTCCGCCGGCGCGGTGGACTCTGTGGTCATGCTCGACATCGTTGCCCCTCTTGAAGTGAAACGGCCCAAACGTCTGTTGTCGGACCGTTAGGGTTAAGGCTTCGCTAACGGGGTCGCGCAACCGCCGGGCACACTCCCGGCAGCTATGGATTTTGAGCGAGCGTCCCCGTATAAGCGGCACCGCTATGCTTAAGGCCCGTAACCAATAGGACTTTCAATGGCTGGCCATTCGAAGTTCAAGAACATCCAGTTTCGCAAGGGCGCACAGGACAAGAAACGCTCCAAGCTCTTTTCCAAGCTCGGCCGCGAAATCACCGCCGCGGCGAAGATGGGCATGCCGGACCCCGCCATGAACCCGCGGCTCAGGACCGCGGTCACGGCGGCGCGCGCCCAGAACATGCCTAAGGACAATATCGAGCGGGCCATCAAGAAGAGCCTGGAGGCTGGCGGCGCCAACTACGAGGAGGTGCGCTACGAGGGTTTCGGCGCCGGCGGCGTCGGCGTGATCGTCGAGGCGCTCACCGACAATCGCAACCGCACCGCGAGCGAGGTGCGGTCGATCTTCACCAAGTTCGGCGGCAATCTCGGCGAGACCGGCGCGGTCTCCTTCAATTTCGACAGGCTCGGCGCCATCGAGTTTGATGCCGCCAAGGCGACGGCCGATCAGATGCTGGAGGCGGCGATTGATGCCGGCGCTGACGATTGCGAATCGAGTGATGAAGGCCACGTCGTCTACTGTAATCCCGATCAGCTGCATCAGCTCGCCAAGGCGCTCGAGGCGCGCTTCGGCCAGCCGCGCTCGGTCCAGATCATGTGGCGGCCAAAGTCAGAGGTGTCGATCGACGAGGAGGCCGGGCAGAAGCTCTTGCGCATGATCGACACGCTGGAAGAGTTCGACGACGTGCAGCAGGTCTACGCCAATTTCGATGTGGCGGAGGACGTGCTGCGGCGCTTGACGGCCGCTTGAGCGCAGGCGCTCGCATGAAGCCGGACCGCCAATCTAAGAGCGTCGAATACAAGCATCTTCGCGAGCAGGCGGCGCTTCCCGGCCGCGGCGGCATTGCGCGCATCTGGGCTGCGTTCTGGAATACGGTCAGAGGCTTGCGCGAAGGCCTTAACACCGAGGCTGCGATCAAGCAGGAAGTCGCGATCGCGCTTATCGCCCTGCCGCTTTCCTTCTTTGTCGCGGCTGATATTTGGACCTGGGTGGCGCTCGTCGGCAGCCTGCTGTTTCTCTTGGCGGTCGAGTTCCTCAATACCGCCATCGAGCGCCTGTGCAATCACGTGCAGCCTGATTTGCACACAGCCATCCGAGTGACCAAGGATCTTGGCTCGGCGGCTGTGTTCTTCGCCATTGTGCTGGCCGCGCTGATTTGGATCGCGGCACTGCTGACGCGTTTCGGGTTTTGACCGCTCGCTTGGAGCCTATGCGATGATCGCGACCGGTTCAGGCAATTGGCAGCTCCGCGACTCGGAGCAAATCATCACTGGCAACGAAGCTCTGCTTGGGCGCAAGCATTTGCTCGTCGGCATGACGCGCATCCGCAACGAGGCGCTGATCCTACCCGACACGCTCGACCATCTCGCCGACCAGGTCGACGCGATCGTCGTCTATGACGATGCCAGCACCGACGATACTGTGAGCATGCTGCGCGTGCATCCGAAGGTCGCGCTGATTGTCGCCAATCAGTCCTGGGAGAAGGACGTCGATGCGCGCAAGCGCGCCGAAGGGAGGCATCGCGGCCTCCTCCTCGACATGGCGCGGGCAGAGCTGCCGCACGATTGGATGTTCTGCTTCGACCCCGACGAACGCGTCACCGGGGACGTGCGGGGTTTCGTAGCCGGCCTGGAAGCAGACGCCTCCGACGCCGTGCGCGTGCAACTGTTCGATGCGTATATGACCCCCGAGGATCGCGAGCCATACCGGCCCGATCTGCCGCTGCTCCATTTCCGCCGCTTCTATGGTCCCGAGCAGCGGGACATTCTGATGCTGTGGCGCAACCGCCCGGAGATTCTTTTCGCCGAGGGTCACGGGCGGACGCCCGGCGGCATGACCAACGTCAAGACTGACCTCTATTGCCAGCATTACGGCAAGTCCCTCTCGGTCGAGCATTGGGAGGAGACGTGCGACTACTACATCCGGCACTTTCCGTTCGAGACCTATGGGAAGAAATGGACCGAGCGCAAAGGCCAGGCCATCCATACCGAGTCCGATTTCAAACGGCCGCTCTACGAATGGGGGAACGACCTGTTCGCCAACGCGGTCAAGATTTGAGCCTGCCGGAATAAGTCCACAGGCCCCTCTCAATCGTCGCTAGACGCCCCGGTCGTGATATCACCTAGGCATGGCTGGCGAAGCGATTCGCATCATCGGCATCGACCCGGGGCTACGGCGTACGGGATGGGGAATCATTGAGTCCGACGGGGTCCGGCTCGGCTTCGTCGCCTGTGGCTCGGTTTGCTCCGACGACGGCGAGGTGCTCGGCGTCAGGCTCCGGCAATTGTTCGACGGGCTCCAGGAGGTGCTCTCCCGCCTCTCGCCGGTCGAGGCGGCGATCGAGCAGACTTTCGTCAATCGCGATGCCTCCGCCACGCTCAAGCTCGGGCAGGCCCGCGGCATTGCCATGCTGGTGCCGGCGCTTTGCGGCGTTTCCATCGCCGAATATGCGCCGAATGCCATCAAGAAGACCGTTGTTGGCGCCGGCCATGGCGACAAAGCCCAGATCAGGGCGATGGTGGCGCGGCTTCTGCCGCGGGCGGTGCCGGACAGCGCGGACGCCGCAGACGCGCTTGCCATCGCCATCACCCACGCCCATTGCCGCACCTGGCGGCGGCTCGAGGCTGCGGTCGCGCTCGCGGCGAGGGGCGCGCCATGATCGGCAAGCTCACCGGGCGCCTCGACGAGGTCGGACCCTCGACGCTGATCGTCGACGTGAATGGCGTCGGTTATGAGGTGACCTGCGCCGCGCGCACGCTTGCCGGCCTGCCGGCCGTCGGCGAGGCGGTGACGCTCGCCATCGAAACCCATATGCGCGAGGACGCCATCAGATTGTACGGTTTCGCCACAGAGCATGAGCGCGCCTGGTTCAGAGCCCTCCAGACGGTGCAGGGCGTGGGCGCCAAAGTGGCGCTCGCCGTGCTCGGCACGCTCAATACTGCAGACCTAGCCAATGCCGTTGCCTTGCAGGACAAGAACGTGGTGGCGCGCGCTCCTGGCGTTGGCCCCAAGGTCGCAAGCCGCATCGTGGCGGAGCTGAAAGACAAGATGCCGTCGCTTGCGCCGGCGATCCGGCCGGGCGCCGGACTTGCGGCCGCGGCGATTCTTCCCGAGGGGACGTCGGCACGCGACGCGGTCTCGGCGTTGACCAATCTCGGCTATGGCCACGCTCAGGCCGCGGCAGCCGTATCGCTCGCCGTGGGCAAGGCCGGGCGCGAGGCGCGCACCGAGGAGCTGATCCGCCTTGGCCTTAGGGAGCTCGCCCAATGAACGAGCGCATGCTGGCCGCGGCACGGCGCGACGAGGACCAGGCAGACACCTCGCTCAGGCCGCAAACCTTGAGCGAGTTCATTGGCCAGTCCAAGGTCTGTTCCAATTTGAAAGTGTTCATCGAGGCGGCGCGCGGCCGGCGTGAGGCACTCGACCACGTGCTGTTCGCCGGTCCGCCTGGCCTCGGCAAGACGACGCTCGCGCAGATCGTGGCGCGCGAGCTTGGCGTGAATTTCCGCGCGACCTCCGGACCCGTCATCGCCAAGGCAGGCGACCTCGCCGCGCTCCTCACCAATCTCGAAGACCGCGACGTGTTGTTCATCGACGAGATCCACCGGCTCAATCCCGCGGTGGAGGAAATCCTCTATCCGGCCATGGAGGATTTTCAGCTTGATCTCATCATCGGCGAGGGGCCGGCGGCCCGGTCGGTCCGCATCGATTTGGCCCGCTTCACGCTCATCGGCGCCACCACGCGCACCGGGCTCCTCACGACGCCGCTCCGAGAGCGCTTCGGCATTCCCATCAGGCTCGATTTCTACGGCGTACCCGAGCTCGAGGAAATCGTGCGGCGCGGCGCTAGGTTACTCAGCCTGCCCCTCACGGAAGAGGGCGCGCATGAGATCGCGCGCCGCGCGCGTGGCACGCCGCGGGTGGCGGGGCGCCTGCTTCGCCGCGTGCGCGACTTCGCCTCCGTGGAAGGCGCCGGCGCCGTCGACGCCATGATTGCCGACCGTGCGCTCGCGCAGCTCGAGGTTGATGCACGCGGACTCGACGCGCTGGATCATCGCTATTTGCGCTGCATTGCCGTGAATTACAGCGGTGGGCCGGTCGGTATCGAGACGCTTGCCGCGGCGCTGTCGGAGCCGCGCGACGCCATCGAGGAGATCATCGAGCCTTATCTGTTGCAGCAGGGCTTCATCGCCCGCACCCCGCGCGGCCGCGTGCTCACCGCGGGGGCTTTCGCTCATCTCGGTATGCCGGCGCCGGTGCAGCGGCCCACCCAATTCCCACTGTTCAACGGCGACGAAGAACAGTGAGCGATTGGCCGGATCTCGCCGGGCGGATCGAGGGCGAGACCCATGTCTTGCCGATCCGCGTCTATTACGAGGACACAGATTTCGCCGGCCACGTCTATCACGCCAACTATCTGAAATTCTGCGAGCGCGGCCGGTCCGACTTCATCAGGCTGCTCGGTATCGACCATCAGAGCCTCGCCGCCGCCGAATTGGGTGAGCCGGGGGTCTTCGTCGTGCGCCACATCGAGATCGATTATCTGAAGCCCGCGCTGGTCGATGAGGTGCTCGAAGTGGTCACGCACTGCGCTCAAATTGGCGGTGCCTCGCTGGTCCTCGCCCAAGAGGTCCGGCGGGGAGAGACCGTGGTCGCCTGCGCGCGCGTTACCGTCGTGCTGGTCTCCGCCTCGGGCAAGCCGCAGCGAATTGGCGCGCTTATTCGGAGCGCGCTTGAACGGTTCGTTAACCAGCGCGCGTAAGGGTGTCTCTGAAACGCCGGATTCGCGGGCCTTGGGCGCGAGCGCTGACGCTGCCGTTATGGGTCAATAAGCCCAAGTTTAGTCGCATTCGCGCCCGTAAGGTCACGCCTCTCTCGCAAGAGGCGACGCTCTCTCCGGCATGTTCGTCTTAAGCCCGAGGGCCTTTGGGCCCGCCGGGCAGCCGTCGTTTCTCTTAGGCGATGAGCCCGAGAGAGACGCTTTGGAGCTCGCGCCAAGAGGCCGTCATGACGCCGCCTGATGTTGCCGTCGATCTCTCGGTCTGGGCGCTGTTTCAGAACGCTCACATCGTCGTCAAGATCGTGATGATCGGGCTCCTCGCCGCGTCGGTGTGGAGTTGGGCCATCATCCTCGAGAAGTTCTTTCTTTTCGCCAAGACGCGCAAAGAGACCGACAAGTTCGAGCAGGTGTTCTGGTCCGGACAGTCGCTGGTGGAACTTAACCAGGCGCTCAGCCAGCGGCGGAACACTGGCATGGCCGCTTTGTTCGTCGCCGGCATGCGCGAATATGCACGCAGCACCGAGCGAGGTCAAAAGTTGAGCCCGGGCACCCAGCTCAGGGTCGAGAAGGTCATGGACGTGACCGTCACGCGCGAAGTCGAGCAGCTGGAGCGGCGACTCACTTTCCTTGCGACGGTCGGCTCGACGGCGCCGTTCGTCGGATTGTTCGGCACGGTGTGGGGCATCATGACGAGCTTCCAGGCCATTGCCGTCAGCAAGAACACCAATCTCGCGGTCGTGGCACCCGGTATCGCCGAAGCACTGTTCGCCACTGCGCTCGGCCTGCTCGCGGCTATCCCCGCGGTCATTTTCTATAACAAATTTAATAGCGAAGCCGCCCGCCAAGGAGCGAGGCTCGAAGGCTTCGCAGACGAGTTCGCAGCCATTCTATCGCGTCAGATCGATGTGAGGAGCTGACCCATGGGCGCCTCCATTCAAGCAGGATCAAGCAATGGCGGTCGCCGTCGCCGTCGCGCATCGCGGCCAATGAGCGAGATCAACGTGACGCCGATGGTCGACGTCATGCTCGTGCTCCTGATTATCTTCATGGTGACGGCGCCGTTGCTCACGGTCGGCGTGCCGATCGAGCTCCCCAAGACCGAAGCGAAGCAGCTCGAAGGCGACAAGGAGCCGCTCACCATCTCGGTCGATCCCGACGGGAGGATTTTCTTGCAGGAGACTGAGCTCAAGATCGACGAGATTGTGCCCAAGCTCACGGCCATCGCCAAGAATGGGTACGACGAGCGCATTTTCGTGCGTGGCGATCGCCGGGTGAATTACGGCGTCGTCATGCGGGTCATGGGAACGATCAGCGCCGCCGGCTTTCGCAGGATCGCGCTTGTCTCCGATCTGGAACAGAAGCCTCAATAGGGACATTTGGGTGCGGAAGAGCGCCGTCATCTCCATCACGTTGCATCTCGCGATCCTGCTGTGGGTCCTGGTGGTATTTCCCGCAGGGAAAGCGCTCGACGCGCCGAAGATCGAAGACGTGCCCATCGACATCGTCTCGCCGTCGGAGTTCACGAAGATCAAGGCTGGCATGGTCGACGCGAAAGACGACGCGCCGCTCGCCGCCAAGCCTGAGGCGCCAAAGCCCAAGGCCGTGACCGAGAAGGAAACGCCAAAGCCGCCAAAGGCCGAAGCCGAGGTACCGCCTCCGCCGGCGCCGGAAGCAAAAGCCGAGACGCCGCCGGAGCCTGAGCCTGAGAAGGTCGAAAAGCCCAAGGAGGCGGAGGCAAAAAAGGAGCCTCTGCCCAAGAACGCGGAGGCGAAGCCTGACAAGCCCAAGGACAAGCCGAAGCCCAAGCCGGCGCCTCATGCCGAAACCAAGCGCGACGTCAACGCCGATCGGCTCGCGGCGCTGCTCAACAAGATCCCTGATGCGGCAAAGGAGCCGCAGGCGATCGATCCGCCCCAAATGAGGCCGAGAAAGCCGGTGAAGGGGCAATCGAGCGGCACCCAAATGACCATGGCGGTCAACGAGATCGACGCGCTCCGAGCCAAGATCGCGCAGTGCTGGAGCCCGCCGCCTGGCGGTCTCGGCGCCGACGCGATCATCATCAAGCTCAGGCTGCAGCTGAACGAGGACGGCAGCCTGATCGGCTATCCGAGCATCGCCAATAGCGGCGGCTCGCCCTTCTTCCAGGCTGCCGCGGACAGCGCCGTGCGCGCGGTCTTTCAGTGCCAGCCCTACGAGCTTCCAGCTGAGAAATACGCCGTGTGGCGCGACATGATCCTCAATTTCGACCCAAGACAGATGTATGGCAGCGACTAGGCTTCCTCATCGCAACAGCAATTCGAAACCCATGATCAAACTCTCCTCCTCAATGCCTCGGCGACGGAGTTGGCAGCTCAGCGCACTCCTCCTAAGTGCGATCATCGGCACCTTCATGGCCACGGACCAAGCACACGCGGTGGTTGAGCTCAATATTACCCAAGGCAACATCAAGGCGATGCCGATCGCCATTCCGGACTTCACCAGCGACGGCACCATCGACGCCAACGCGGCGCGCGAAATCTCCAACGTGGTGGCGAACGATCTGAAATCGTCAGGGCTGTTCTTGCCAATCGATTCCGCGGGCTTCATCGAGAAGGGCCTCGACGTGGCGCGCGCGCCCCGCTTCGAGGATTGGCGCCCGATCAACGCTCAGGCGCTGGTGGTGGGCAGAATTGGCAATAGTGACGGTAAGTTAAAGGCTGAGTTCCGGCTATGGGACGTGCTCGCTGGCAAGCAGCTCGCCGGCGAGCAGTTCTTCACCAGAGCGAAAGATGCACGTCGCGTCGGGCACATTATTGCCGACGTGATCTATGAGCGCATCACCGGGGAGAAGGGCTACTTCGACACCCGCGTAGTGTTCGTCGACGAGTCCGGACCTAAGAATAAGCGTGTGAAGCGCCTCGCCATCATGGACCAGGACGGCTACAACGTGCGGTTGCTCACTACGGGAAAAGACCTCGTGATCACGCCGCGCTTCAGCCCGTCGACACAGGAGATCACCTACATGTCCTTCGGAGGGGACAACCCGAAGGTCTACCTCCTCAACATCGAGACGGGGCAGAAGGAGATAGTGGGTACGTTTGCCGGCATGACCTTCGCGCCGCGCTTCTCGCCGGATGGCCAGGAAATCGTCATGAGCCTCGAACAGGGGGGCGCATCGAACATTTACGCCATGGATCTGCGCAGCCGGCGCACGATTCAGCTCACCAACAGCCAGGCGATCAACACGTCTCCCTGCTATGCGCCAGACGGTCGCCAGATCGTGTTCGAAAGCGACCGGGACGGCTCCCAGCAGATCTATGTGATGAATGCCAACGGATCGAACCAGCACCGGATCAGTGGCGGCGGTGGCAGCTACTCCACCCCGGTCTGGTCGCCGCGGGGCGATCTCATCGCCTTCACCAAGCAGACCGGCGGACAATTCCTGATTGGCGTCATGAAACCCGACGGATCGGGCGAACGCGTCCTGACCGAGGGCTTCCACAACGAAGGTCCGACCTGGGCGCCGAATGGCAGGGTGCTGATGTTCTTCCGGGAATCGCCGGGTGCGAGCGGCGGCCCGAGGCTCTTTTCCATCGACCTCACTGGCTATAACGAACGGCTCGTTTCCACCCCGGCCTTCGGCTCGGATCCGGCCTGGTCGCCACTGATCAACTAGCCACTCGCCCCCGGAATCTGCCTAAAAAGCACTCCGAAAATTGGCCTCCGTGCCATTTAGGAAAACCTCTTATCCTTATGTTAACTATACTTGATCAGGCTCTTTCCGCCTTGTAGCCTCACCAGGTGCTTGGGGTGAGATTCGGCGTGGCATTTTGGCACCAATGGCCGACAAAACGGTCGCCGGACCGCAGTCCGTTCTTGATCTGAAAGCACCAGACCGGTACATGCAAAAACGGCACTTGCCGTTTAACCAAAGGAGAGAAGACCATGCAGGGTTTGAAGGGCGTTATCGTCGTCGCCACGATTGTGGCCGCCGCCGTTGCGCTGGGCGGCTGTTTCCATCACGAGAAGGCTGTAACGCAGGAGCCCCTGAAGCTCGGTTCAGCCGACGTCGTGGTCGAGCAGGTCGTTCGCGTCTAACGCGCACGAAACACAAGTTTGGGGCGGAGGGGGATCATCTTCCGCAAATGGATCTGGATGCCGGGTCGCCGAAGCGTAGCTGCGGCGCCCCAGGCATCCCTTCCATTTTTAAGCCCACCAATCCGACTTTGAAGCCTCGCCTGTTCGACGCGCCTACCTCTCGCGCTTGCAAAACCTCCGAAACGCTCGAGGCATAGGGGTTCGTTAAGGCTTTGCGCCTAACGATTCCTAAAATGCGGCTAGCGGGAGTAACCAATTATGGGGTTGAGTGGTGGGGTTAGGCGCGCCTGCGGAATTGCGGGCGTTCTCGCCGTTGCCATCGTCCTAGCGGCGTGCGCGAAAAGTCAGTTGCCGCCTAAGGAATATGGCGTTGGCTCCGTCGACAGCGCGGCGCCGGGAACAGCTCAGGATTTCACCTCCAATGTCGGGGATCTCGTCCATTTCGAGGTGGACAGCTCGTCCTTGACCGGCGAGGCGGAAGGCATCCTGCAAAAGCAGGCCGTCTGGCTCAACCAATATCCACAATACACGGTCACCATCGAAGGACATGCCGACGAGCGGGGCACGCGCGAGTACAACATTGCCCTCGGCGCGCGCCGAGCCACTGCAGTGAAGGGATTCCTGGCGCAGCAGGGCGTGAGCGCGAGCCGCATCAGGACTATTTCCTACGGCAAGGAACGGCCGATTGCCGTCTGCGACGACATCTCGTGCTGGTCACAGAATCGCAGGGCGCAGACGGTGCTGAACAACGGCGCGGTCGCGAGCTATTAGCCGCTAGCCAACTGACGCGAGGAAACCGAGACCGGAACGGTGTTCCGGCTCCGGCTTGCCGGCTGCGCGGCATCACAGTTTGGCCCAAGAACCGGCAGCAAAATGAGCCATGTTGCGGGCGGCCATTGACGGCTATAGTCCACGACTGACACGAAATTCTGATAAGGCTCATCCCCGTGATCTCTTCCGCTTCGATTGAGCGCAGCCGCTCGCGCTTGGCGACTGTATTGGCAGGAGTTGCACTGCTTCTCTTGGCTGCCAGCCCTGGTCTCGCCCAACAGGCCGAGCCCCCGGCCGAACCGCAAGCGGCTCCGCCGGCTGAAGGTGAGGCGCCGGCTGCGGCGCCTGCCACCCAGCCCCCTGATCGAATCGGCCGGCTAGAGCAGCAGATTGCCGACCTCCAAACGATGGTGGCGGCCCTCGAATCGCTCGTGAAGGCGAAACCCGATGTGCAGTTGCCGCAAGAAAGCACCGGCGGCGATGCCGGCCCCGCTGCCGGCATGAGCGCGCGAATCGATGCGCTTGAGACGCAGGTGGGCGCGCTGTCGAGCCAGTTCGAGCTGATGACGCAGCAGCTCGGCGCGTTGGAGGGCAAGCTAAACGGTGGCGGCGAGCCGCCGCCTGATGGCCAGGAGCCGCTGCCTGAGGAGCGTCCAGGACGCCAGGGGCTGCTACTTGCCCCGACTCATCCCACAAAGGCCGCCTACGCCTACGCTGAGGGCCACAGAGACACCGTTTGTGGCGGGAGCGGGCTGCGCAAGGCGCCCTGCTGATGTCCCTGCCGCTCACACCGAGCGAAGCACGCGGGGCCTTCGCCCCGCTGTCTCGCTTCTCTCGGCTTGCGCTTGCGGTTTCGGGCGGCGCGGACAGCATGGCGATGCTTCACCTCATCGCGCGCTGGAGATTGGAAGGCGCGGGCAAACCCGAATTGACGGTGCTTACGGTCGACCACGGACTTCGTGCGGGTTCGCGGGCGGAGGCCGAAATGGTGGCACGCATGGCGAAGGACCTCGGCCTTCGTCACGCGATCCTCACCTGGATGCGTGACGAGCGGCAAAGTGGAGGCCTGCAAGCTCTGGCACGAGAGGCCCGCTACGATCTCATGGCGGCTTACTGCCATGCCAACGACATTCCGGCGCTGGTCACGGCGCATCATCTCGACGATCAGGCCGAGACATTCCTCATGCGCTTGAAGCGCGGCAGCGGGCTCGACGGCCTCGCCGCCATCCCCGCGGAGAGCGTCTGGTCCGGCATCGTTGTGCTTCGCCCGCTGCTCGACATTCTCAAAGCACGGCTCACCGCCACTCTAACCGAAGCTGGTCTTTGTTGGGCGGAAGATCCGAGCAACAGCGATCAGCGCTTCGAGCGCGCGCGAATGCGGAGGGGAAGCGATGCGCTGGCGAAACTTGAATTGACGCCTGAGGCACTCGCGCGCTCGGCGCAGCGGCTCAGACGGGCGCGGGCCGCGATCGATGAGTTAATGGATAGATTCCTAGCCGAGCATGGCGTTATGAGCGAGGCCGGCTACAGCCTCATCGCCCGCGACGCGCTGATCGCCGCTCCGGAGGAGATCGCCCTTCGCGCTTTGGCGCGGGGGGTCAAAGCCGTCGGCGGCCGCGCCAAGCCGCTACGGCTCGCGAAGCTCGAATCTCTCCTTGCCTCGCTCGCCGAGAACTCCAAGCGTGACTCACACGCTCGGCGGCTGTCGGCTGCAGCCTCTCGGCGAGCGCCTCGGCATCTTCCGCGAGACGAGGGGCACTGGCCTCCCCTCGCTGCGACTCGAGCCCGGGCAACGGGCGCTGTGGGACAACCGCTTCAGAGTCGAGCTTCGGCTAAGCTCGGCTGCGCCCGTCACCGTCAGTGCGCTCGGCGAATCTCACTGGCGCGATCTCCGTGCCTCCGCACCCTGGCTCACTGCGCTACCGCGCTTTGCCGGCGCCACGCTGCCAGCGTGCTTCCAGGGTGAGTCGATCATGCTTCCGCGACTTGGACCTCGGTCCGATGACGAGGCGACGGTTTGCTTCAGCGCGCATTTCATCAACGCGCCGCATTTGAGGAATGGTGTTGAGGAACCATGCACCTCTTTGCGGTAGCCTCACTTGGAAATGAGCCTGTTCCCACCTATGTTAACGAATCCTATAGGTTAGTGAGGGTCCCGCCAGAGAGGGCCGAATGCCGGAGCTTCGGCGCCGGGCCCTTTACGAGTGCGATTCAGCTAGGGTCGTCATGAATTCGAATTTCCGTAACTTCGCAATCTGGGTTTTCATCGGCCTGTTGCTGGTCGCCCTGTTCAACTTGTTCCAGAGTCCGGGCGTGCATGTCCGCGGCAACGAGATCAGCTTCTCGCAGCTCTTGAGCGACGTCGACGGCGGTAACGTCCAGGACGTGACCATCGCGGGCAATCAGATCACCGGGCACTATTCCGATGGCCGCAATTTCCAGACCTATGCGCCCAACGATCCCGGCCTGGTCGACAGGCTGAACAAGAAGGGCGTGAAGATCACCGCCAAGCCGTCCGAGGACGACGTGCCGTCGCTGCTTGGCGTGCTCGTGTCCTGGTTTCCGATGCTGCTGCTCATCGCCGTGTGGATCTTCTTCATGCGCCAAATGCAATCAGGCGGCGGCCGGGCCATGGGCTTCGGCAAGTCGAAGGCGAAGTTGCTCACCGAGCGTCATGGCCGCGTTACCTTTGATGACGTCGCCGGCGTCGATGAGGCGAAGGAGGATCTGCAGGAGATCGTGGAGTTCCTGCGCGATCCGCAGAAATTCCAGAAGCTCGGCGGGCGCATTCCGCGCGGCGCACTCCTGGTCGGTCCTCCCGGCACCGGCAAGACGCTGCTTGCGCGCGCCATCGCTGGCGAGGCCAACGTGCCGTTCTTCACCATCTCCGGCTCAGACTTCGTCGAGATGTTCGTGGGCGTCGGCGCGTCGCGCGTGCGCGACATGTTCGATCAGGCGAAGAAGAACGCGCCTTGCATCATCTTCATCGACGAGATCGACGCCGTCGGCCGCCATCGTGGCGCCGGCCTTGGCGGCGGCAATGACGAGCGCGAGCAGACCCTCAATCAGCTGCTCGTGGAGATGGACGGCTTCGAGGCAAATGAAGGCATCATCCTGATTGCCGCGACCAACCGTCCCGACGTGCTCGATCCTGCGCTGCTCCGCCCCGGCCGTTTCGACCGCCAGGTGGTGGTGCCGCGTCCCGACATCATCGGCCGCGAGAAGATCCTCAAGGTGCATTCGCGCAAGGTCCCGCTTGCGCCGGACGTGGATCTGCGCGTCATCGCTCGCGGTACGCCGGGCTTTTCCGGCGCCGACCTCGCCAATCTCGTCAACGAGGCAGCACTGCTTGCGGCGCGCCGCTCCAAGCGCCTTGTCACTCAGCTTGAGTTCGAGGACGCCAAGGACAAGGTCATGATGGGCGCCGAGCGCCGCTCCATGGTGATGAGCGAGGAGGAGAAGACGCTCACCGCCTACCATGAGGGCGGCCACGCTCTGGTGGCGCTGCATCAGGCGGCTTCGGATCCCGTGCACAAGGCAACCATCATTCCGCGCGGCCGCGCACTCGGCATGGTCATGCGGCTGCCTGAGCGCGATCTCCTGTCCTACACCCGCGCCAAGCTCAAGGCCGACATCACCGTCGCCATGGGCGGACGCGTAGCCGAGGAGCTCGTGTTCGGCTACGAGAAAGTCACGTCCGGCGCGGCCTCTGACATCAAGATGGCGACGCTGCTCGCGCGGGCCATGGTCACGCAATACGGCATGTCGGACAAACTCGGGCCGCTCGCTTATGGCGACAACGAGGAGGAGGTGTTCCTCGGGCACTCCATCGCGCGGACGCAGAATCTCTCCGATGAGACCCAGACTATCGTCGATGAGGAGATCCATCGTCTCGTCGATGAGTCCTACGAGACAGCGCGCAAGATCATAGACGAGCACATCGACGACCTGCACCTGATCGCGCGCGGGCTGCTCGAATACGAGACGCTGTCCGGCGACGAGATCAAGGACCTGCTCAAGGGCAGACCGCCGGTGCGTGAGTTCGCGGCCGATATCTCGCCGCGTCCAGCGCCGGCCTCCGCCGTGCCCACTGCCGGCCGCGGCAAGAAGGCGCCGCCCGAGCCGGAACCCGACGCTGGCGGCATGGCGCCTCAGCCCACGAGCTGAGGTCTCCGAATTGGATGAATGAATGGCCGGGTTTGTCCCGGCCATTTCGTTTGCGGAGCATCGCATCTGAGCAGCGCATCGTGCTAAGGCAGGCGGCATGGCGGACGCGAAGCTCTATCTCAGGCCCATCGGGTTTCTCTACGGCGACATTGCTGCCGAGGCTATGACCGAAGGCGTCGCACTCCCTTTGGCGGGGAATGCGATCGCGTTTACCGTCGCCGAGCTGATCGAGGGCACACCGGGCAGCACAGAACGGCGGCTCCTCACCGCAAAAGAGCTGGCAACTTCGCGCGACCCTGACCTTGCCCGAGCGCTGAAGCGCATCACCGCGCCGCGTCCGCCCTTTGCGGGCCTAAGCTTCACGCGCCCACTCATTATGGGGATCGTCAACGTCACGCCTGACAGCTTCTCTGACGGCGGTCTCTACGATACGACCGAAGGCGCCATGGTCCATGCTGCCGAGCTTGCGTCTGCCGGCGCCGATATCGTCGATGTCGGGGGCGAATCGACGCGCCCTGGCTCAGACACCGTTGACGAGGGCGAGGAGCTCTCACGCCTGCTCCTCGTGCTCGAGGGGCTTGCCGGACTCCATGCCGCGATTTCCATCGATACGCGGAAGGCAAGCGTGGCGCGGGCCGCGGACAAGGCCGGCGCCAAGATCTTCAACGACGTGTCGGCCTTGACCTATGACAAAGGCAGTCTGTCGGCGGCGGCGGCGACCGGGCTTTCCGTCATCCTCATGCATGCCAAGGGCGAGCCCAAGACCATGCAGGACGACCCCCGCTACGACGACGTGGCGCTGGAGGTCTTCGACTATCTCGAAGGTCGTATCGCCGCTGCCGAAGCCGCCGGCATCGATCGCGCCCGGATCGCCGCAGATCCCGGCCTCGGCTTCGGCAAGACCATGGAGCACACGCTTTCGCTTCTCGCCAATCTCAGCCTGCTGCACGGGCTTGGCGTGCCTCTGGTTGTCGGCGCTTCGCGCAAGCGCTTCATCAGCGGGGTGAGCGGCGGCGAAACACCGCAGTCGCGAGAGCCTGGATCCTTTGCCGTCGCCCTTGTGGCGGCGGCGCAAGGTGCCCAGATTTTGCGCGTCCACGACGTCGCCGGAACCCGGCAGGCGCTCTCCGTCTGGCGGGCAAGCGTCGAAGGGAAGGGCGCGTAATCCGCTTGCGCCGTGGAAAAAAGAGTTAAACCCCTGATTCACCAATCGGAATTGGTGTAACTTTTGCTTACACAGTGTTAATCGCAACAAAAAGGCCGGCGTTTCGGGCCTTTTCGCTAGTACAAAGCGGGAAAATGGTACCCGATTGGTACCCGCCGGCAAGGCGACGGTGCAGTTTGACTTCGCCTACGACGGCGGCGGACTCGGCAAGGGCGGCACCGGCCGCATCCTCGTCGATGGACAGGTGGCCGAGGGGCGCATCGACGAGACGCAATGCTGTCTCATCGCTCTCGACGAGACAGCCGATGTCGGCCACAGCACCGGCACGCCGGTGAGCGACGATTATCGGAGCCCCTTCCCATTCGTGGGAACGATCGACCGCGTCGTCGTTCATCTGACGCCGGGCGCCGACGCTCAGAGCGACGAGGCCCGCAAGGCACAGGACGAGGCTAAGCAGAAGCGAGCAACGGTCCAGGACTAGACGTTTTGCGCCTCCAATGAGGGTCGAAGACCGCTTTACCCCAAACAATGGAAGTTGGGCGGCGCACCCAAGCCATCGGTTTATGAGTACACGCCCTAGTTCGCCAGCATTTCCTCGATAGCGTCGGCGCAATCGGCGTCGGTATTGGCGAACAAGTGTCCGTAGACGTTCAACGTGATTGTCGGCTTCGCATGACCGAGACGACGCGAGACCGTCACCACGTCCTTTCCGGCAGCGATGAGAGCCGAGGCGTGTGTGTGCCGTAGTGAATGGAACGTCGCCTCCGGTACCGCACGCCCCCACATGACCGAAAAGCTATTCGGGCTGATAGGCGAGCCATCGTGATTGCAGAACACAAGGGCGTCGGCGGCAGGCTTGCCCATGCCGAGCTTCACCCTCAATTCAAGTTGTTCGCGTCGATGGCGGTCGAGCATCGCCACCGCGCTCGATGGCATGGTGATGGTGCGGCGGCTGTTGCGGGTCTTAGGCTCTTTGAACCTTAGACCGCCGCTCACAGTCTGCTCTATCGACCGCTCTACCTTCACCACGGATCGAACGAGATCGACGTCCGACCATCGAAGCGCCAGAAGCTCGCCCCGACGCATCCCGGTAGCGAGAGCGAGAGAGGCAATAGGAAGGAGCCTAGAGCCCGACAGTGAGGCTATGACGGCCTTAAGCTCGTCGGCGGCTAATATCGGCACCTCGTCGGTTTTTATCTTCGGTGCCGTTACCGCCGCCGCGACGTTGCGCCCTACCAGTTCGAGCTTGACCGCTTCCTTGAGTGCGCCGTTCAACACAAGGAAGATATTCGCAACGGTCCGACCGGATCGAGTGTCGAGCAGCTTCGCGATCCATTGCTTGACGTGAATTGGTTTGAGCTTCTGTAGCTCGATGCCGCCGAGATCGGGAATGATCGCCTTGGCTATCGCGCCGGCATACCGCTCTCGCGTGACCGGCGAGAGATCATGCTTCCCGTCGAGCCATTGCCATAGATAGGTCTCGACCGTGATCTTGGAGGCATCGGGCAGAACGCCCTTGTGAGCGGCGTCGAGCAGTCGAGCCAAGTCCGCTTCGGCGTCTTTGCGAGTGCCGCGCACCGTGATGGTGCGAACCTTGCGTTCGCCGCCGTCTCGGTCGAGATCAAACTTGAGTCGCCAGCTATGCTTCCCGCGTCGTGTGATGTTACCGCGCATCGCATTTACCCTTTCAATGCCTTGGAGATTGCGTGGAGGCCTTCATGCATAGCCATGTATCCGTGAAGTCCGGGGCGGTGCTCCGGAGCCGCCTTGCCGCCTTTGGTGAAGAAGCTCTGACCGTATCCATCGGGAACGTTGTAGGTGATGATGACGTGATTCCTCGACCGCTCGACCTGTAGCCAAACCTCTGGCGGCAGCCTGTCCATTTCGAGAATGGCGGTGAGTGCGTCGGCAAGTGTCGCCTTGCCGGTCAAGCCGCACGGATGCCCGCCCAAGCACTTGAGCTTTGCGAACGTCGCCACGGTGTCCGTGTCGGAGGGGCTGTCGGTGGCAAGCAATGAAATCAGAAGCATGGCGACGGATCGCGGGGACGCTTTTACGCCAGACCCGGGACCGTGCCCGCCTTCTGCGTCTAACAGACCAGCGGCCACCAAGGGGCGCTGGCGCTCGTAAAGCGTCACCGGCTTTCTGCCGATGATCTGCGCAAGGGTGTTGTGAATAAAAATCTTCAAGGATGATTGCATTGCGACTCTCTCCTCAGTGGTAGTGACACCTACCATTAGTAGTCCGGATGACACAACCTTTTTATTGACACGGAGGGAACAAACGGAGAAAAGTAGGCTCGATCAGACTACCACGGTGAGACACAAGCTATGGACGAATGGTTGAAGGAGATTCTGAGCAAGCCGACCACTAGCATCCAAGATGCGGCGAAGGCATGTGGCTACGGCAAAAATACCGGCTACGACGCCGTGAAAAACGGGACCATGCCGACCATCAAGCTCGGCACTGGCGAAAGGTGCAAAGAGCGCGTGCCGACCGCATGGCTGCGCCAGAAGCTAGGGATCGAGTAGATGAGCACCTTCGAGTCAGGTCCGACCGAAGCTGCCCTGCGCGATCTGCGTCAGCTATCAGCGTTCCCCGGCGACGAAGGCCAGTTGATAGGCAGACACCCCGGCGAGGTGCCTTCGGAGATTCTTGCCCTGTACCACAGTGAGCGGAACCCGCTGAAGGCCCTTCGAGCGCGGTGCTTGGACTGCTGCTGCGGTAACGCTGCCGAAGTCCGCAAGTGCACCGCCGTCGCGTGCCCAAGCTGGCCGTTCCGGCTCGGCGTGAATCCGTTCCGTGAAAAGCGGGTGCTGTCGCCCGAACAGAAACAAGCAGCAGCCGAGCGGCTGGGCCGAGCACGCCAAGCCTAACCCTAGACGCAGAAACGAGCCCGATGCTGTGGCGGCAGGGCTCGATTCCATTGGAGAAAAATCAGTGAGACTCATCTGTACGACAGCGCCTGACCGCGCGCAAGCGGAAGGCTCGCCCCCCAATCACTGAACCACGAAAGTTTTTAAGCCGCGCGGTTGGCACCCGCGAGGCGTGTCTGCGTGCGCCATCAACCTAAAACTTAGGAGAGTGAAATGAATGCTTTAGTTAAACATACTGATGACCCCTTCGCCATGCTCGACCAAGCCATCGGCGTCGATATGGACGGTGACTTGTTCCGCTTCAATGCGAAACTCGGAACCTACTTCGAGGGGCAAGAAAAGAAGATTGTCCCGATCGGGCGCAAGCTCAAGTTCGCGCCGTTGTCGATCCAAGACGGTTACCAAAAGTGGATCGACGGCAAGATGATTGATGAGCGTTGGCGCTCATGGGTCAACGAGCATCCTATCATCAGGAACGATCTGGGCGACTTCCCCGAAGATGCCGAATCCAAGGACGTTTGGGGCTTCACGCTCCGAGCGGCTTTCAGGCACATGACGGGCGCGAGGCTCAAGTTCGTCACGACCTCCACGGGCGGCATCAACGCCATTCGGAGGGTGCTTAGGGCGTGGAAGGCGGCACGAGACAGCTACCCTGATCTCGTGCCGGTCGTCACGATTGGCACTGAGTCCTACGTCCACAAGGTGCATCGCACTGAGATTATCACGCCGACGTTCGAAATTGTGGATTGGGCACCGTGGGATAGCGACAAGCCGAAGCTGAAGGCAGTCGAAGGCCCGGAGCCGGACCAGGCCGAGGGTCAGTCCATCGGCGGCGTGCTGGACGACGAGATTCCTTTCGCGTGTGAGTGGAGAGCGTAACCAGAGATGGACGCGCGGGGCATCACCAAAGCGCTAGGTGGTAAGTGGGCGGGGCGTTCCGGCCTCGCCCGCTGCCCCGTGCATGACGACCGCACGCCATCGCTCAAGGTGAGCGATGATCCGCGCAAGGATGACGGCATCGATGTCGTTTGCTTCGCTAATTGCGATTGGCGCGATGTTAAGGCCGCGCTCGTGCGGCAAGGGCTGCTTCCGGAGTTCAAACCTACCTCATTCTCTACTTCATTCTCGTTCACGACGCCGCCGCCTGCACCGGACCGCGCTGACGAAGCCGGGCGCGTCGATCTCGCTCTGAAGATATGGGACGCCGCTGGGCCGCTGAAGAACTCACTCGGCTGGCGCTATTTCACCGAGCGGCGCGGCCTGCATGTCGGCCTGCTCGATCTTGATCACTGCCTCCGCTTCCACGTCGGCTTCAGCGCCGTCGTAGCCTTGATGACGGACGCCATCACCAACGAGCCGGTCGGCGTCCATAGGACATTCCTGAAGGCCGACGCCACCAAGAACGTCGACCAGGGTCAGAAGGGCAAAAAGATGCTCGGCAAGCAGGGCGTCATCCGCTTGTCGCCCGACGAGATCGTCACCGATGGCCTGGGCATCACCGAAGGCATCGAGACCGGGCTCGCCATCATGCTCGAAGGCTGGCGCCCGGTGTGGTGTGCGACTTCCTGCGGCGGCATCGAGCGCCTGCCGGTGATGGCCGGCATCGAGCACCTGACAATCTTCGCAGACAACGACCGAGCAGGAATACACGCGGCACAAACATGCGCCGACCGATGGCACCAGGCCGGGCGTGACGCAGAGGTAAGGACGCCATGACAGACTGGGACGACGCAATAAAGCTCGGCGCCGACCCCTTCAGGTCAGGCAATACATGGAAGCCGGGAGGCGGCGGCGCCGACGACAATACCGGCGCCAACGGCAACGGCGCCGACCACGCCGCCGAGTCCGGGTCGTTCGAGCTAGTTTGCCTTGCGGACGTAGACCCCATCGCGGTCGATTGGCTTTGGCAAGATCGGCTAGCGCGCGGACATCTAGCATTGTTCGCGAGCGACCCCGGCCTGGGCAAGTCTCAAATCACGATTGACCTAGCGGCGCGTCTCAGCCTTGGCGCGCATTGGCCGCTCGGCCCGACCATGCCCGTCGCGTCCACGATCTTCCTCTGTAGTGAGGACTCAATAGCTGACACGATACGGCCAAGGGCTGAAGCGGCCGGCGCGGACCTTAGCAAGGTGCACGTCCTCAAAAGCGCGCTGGTGAAGAATGGTAAGAAGAAGAGCTTCAATCTCGGCGAAGATTTGGACGTGCTCGCCGCGGCGACCAAGAGCGTCGGCGACGTCGGCCTCGTGTGCATCGACGCAATCACTTCATACATGGGCAAGATTGATAGCCACCGTAACACCGACGTTCGCAGCGTATTGGAGCCGGTCGCCGGGTTTGCCGAGGCGCACAAGGTCTCGGTCCTGGGCGTTACACATATACCGAAATCATCTCACGGGTCGGCGCTAAAGGCGTTCCTCGGGAGCGTCGGCTTTATCGCTACATGTCGCATGGCGCTTCTCGCCACGGTGGAGGCCGAGACCGACCGCCGCCTGTTCCTATCCGTTAAGAATAGCTTCGGACCGCTCGCGCGCGGCATTGGCTACCGCATCTCCGCTAAGACGATAAGTAACGGCATCGTCGCGCCTTACGTCACCTGGAGCGACGAGCCGGTTGACGTGACGGCCGACCAGGCTCTCGCGGCGGCCAGCGCGGAGATCAAAGACCCCGGCGCGATGAAGCGAACAAAGGAGTTCCTGCTAGACCTTCTGAAAGACGGCACCGTTGATGCCAAGGATGGCGAGGAGGCAGCCGAAGCAGAGGGCATCAGCGAGCGCACACTCAAGCGGGCGTGGGCCAAGCTCGGCATCAAATCCACCAAGACCGGCTTCGATGGGGGCTGGCAATGGAGCCGTCCAAAATGACGAAGGGGGCCACGAAGGGGGCCAACATAAAAAGTTGGCACCCTTCGCAGCCTCCAACAACATTCATGTCTTTCTTCTCCAAGAGGGCCAAGCACTTAGCCGTGGCGGCACGAAGGGTGCCAACTTTGTTTTTTTGTCGTGGGAACCCCGAAGGGGGTCACGCCGGCCGCCGGCATTTCACCCTTACGCGCCGGCGCCGGCTTCAGCCCGGAACAGGAGAGTGCAATGCCTGATGCGAAGGACATTCTTGCGGACTATCTCCCGGAACTGGTGCCGGCGCTAACACCACCGGCGCCGGGCATACCTCCGACCAGTGATCAGTCAGTAACGCCACCGCCTGGGCGCGCGCCCGTGCTTCGGCGGTACCCACCTGTTCGCGGTCACCATCCCTGCTGCCCTTCGTGCAATGGCACCGGCGTGGTCGATGCTGCTCGTCGTGCCGCTGATCGCAGCGATGAGGCGCGCCGTGCCCTGCAGCTTTCCGATGCCGACCGCATGCCGTGGCCTTCAAGGCGGCGGGTGTGATCGAAGTGATGATGCCCAGGCCGAGCGCGCCTTTGCCTGGGGCTGGAGCCCCTTGCGGGATGCCTAAGGGGAAGTGGGGGTCAAAAAGACATTGCCTCGCTTCCCAGCCGGTGGGGGCGAATTCCACATTTCGCCGCGATATTAGGCCAGGGGGTCGCGTGACGATGGCGGGGAAGGTCAAAAATCGATGCGGCGAATAGGCGATAAACCGATGTCCGGCGCGCAACGTCAGGCGAAATATCGCGCTCGGCTCGCGCTCGAAGGCAGAACCGAACGGCGGCACCGTCCCGCTCCCCCGAAGCAGCAGCGGCCCGATCTCTATCCCAACGTTATGAGCGGCAGCGAGATGATGGCGCTGCTATACGGGCAGGATGCCGCCGTCCCGACCATGTCGGATGCCGCGCTCGCGGCGCTGCAGGCGATGCCTGGAGGTTCCGATCCTGCCGATTTTGATCCGTATGCCGAGGACGACGACGGGCAGCCGCATCCGGTCGATGAATTCGGCGAGCCGCTCGACTCCCCTGACTCCACGTTGCCCGCTGGCGGCCCTTATTCCGGCAGGTAGGATCACCCCACCCTGACCCGCTTCGCCCCTCCTGAGTCAACTGTGCGAGTCGTGCGAGTCACGCGCCAAAGGTAGCGCAGGTTTGCCCCTGCTCGATCTAGGGCGTGTACTCATAAACCGACGGCCAAATGCTGACTTGGACGTGCCGCCCAACGTCCGTTATTGGGGGTAAAGCGGACATGGCGCGGACCTGTCAGTATGTCCGCTGATGACCCATAGCGGACGTCTGGCGCGCCACATCCTGACGGCTTTGGAGGCTCACATTAGCCTTGGTGGAGTCTTCTTCCACGGATTGCCTGATTGGCTGAGCTTGAATCCGAGATCGTATAGGCGGGTCATATATACCGGGTCGAACATTTGAGTACTGGTATCCTTGAAACCCCCGGGAATGAAGGTGACGTTGTAGTCCATACCATTGCGCTTGCTGAACTCGTACAGTTCGTAAAGGTCGCCAATACCTTGGCTTTTTATTAGTGACGATATTGAACGGCCCGCGATCTTTAGCGTGCGTGGTTCAACCGCTTTCCACTCTGGACTGACGTGCCCATTGCGAATGATGTATACGTGCCGCACTGGGTGAATGCCGAGAGTGGCGTCGACTTTCGATGCCATGAACTGCGTGGGCAGCAGGAAGACTTCGCGGGTCGCACCGCCATCGACATGCATCTCTTCATACACGCCGCCGCCCGCCTCGACCTTGATGAAACCCGGGGGAAATACGGCGGGGATCGCCGCCGACGAAAGCAATACGCTACGGAACAACTCGAGCGCTTCGGGACGACCGCTTGAAGCGATCCGGCCCATGTCCCAAACGACCGGGCGCTCAGCGTCGAGGTTGGTGGTCCCGATGAGGAGGCGGCGTCCCTTGTGGTGCTCATCGGCGACAGCCTTGAGAAACGCGTCATCGACGTAATGTGCGATGACCCTGGCCAAGGGAGCGTTGCTCGCTAGTGATTCTCCCCCCAGCAGGCCCCGAATGGGATGCTCCACGGCAATGTCCGCGGTTGTAGATTGGGTATAGACGTCCTTGAGAGCTGCGTCGTATTTGGGCCCGAGAAATGCAAAAGGTGCTGTGAGCGCGCCGGTGCTCACCCCCGTGACGACAGCGAACTCAGGCCGCGTCCCCCGCGCAGTCCAACCGGCGAGCAACCCGGCCCCGAACGCGCCATCGCTACCACCGCCAGATATTGCCAAGAAATTGACGACCGGTCGCGCATCCTTGGCCAGAAGCTGGGGCCGAGCAGCCCGGACTTGCGCCCACTTTTCTTTGACCATAGCGTCGGAATTGGGCGGCAATTGATCGCCCCAAAACCGAATAGGTGCCGACCCCATGCCGTCCACGACGGCTTGATTTACGAGTGCCGACGGGACGGGATGGTAAGCACTGACTGAGCACCCTGCGATTGCAGATGCAACCGCGAGGCTCGTCACAAGAGGTCCCCACCTCATTCCGCGTCCCCCGAAGAAAACAGCACCACGACACGCGCGGCATCATCGATACGCCGGCATCTCGTAACCTGAAGGTATCACCGCCTATATCTTCGGTCACGTATCACGCGCAACTCGCAGATCTGAAGAATTTATGGGAATCGTGTCATTCGCAACGGTGATTGGTAGGTCCGCGGTCGCGGATAGGAGCGCACCCGCCCGGCGCGGCGCTGTCTATAGGACTGTATATACAAAACGGTTTTTGGCGTTAACGACTTGGTTTTCAAGGATATCTGGCATGGGAAGAGGGTTTCCGGCATTTACAGGATTTTGTGGATGTGCATGAGCATTGCAGGGTTTTGAGTGGCCATGTAACTGCAGATGGATACCCATTGGGGCGATGGGTCGTACATCAACGTGAAAAAAAAGACCGCCTGTCGCCAGAACAAATGGCACGCCTAAAAGCGCTCGGCTTCGAGTGGGATGGTCGTGCCGCTCAGGTGGAAGAGGGTTTCAGATACCTAGAAAACTTTGTGAAGGAGAATAGGCACTGCAGGGTGCGGGGAAGCTATGTAACTGCGGATGGGTTTCAGTTGGGGGCTTGGGTCAATAGTCGGCGGCGCGAGAAAGACCGTATGCCCGCAGAGCGAAAAGCAAGACTCGAAGAGCTTGGGTTTGAGTGGTCATGCAAGCGCTAGAGCAGGTAGGATTGAGAAAGGGGCTGCACGTGCATGGAACCCGTCGAAATCACCCGCGCGCGCTATCGTCCGGATCGGATCACAACACTATTTGTGGGTGAGTCCGCACCAGCGAGCGGGGCTTTCTTCTACCACGGCGACAGCGCAATGCTGCGCTACATGCAACGAGCCACGGAAGCGGCGCTTGGCGCCGGAAGCGGAGAGTTCCTTGATCGGTTTAAAGCCTTGGGCTGGTTTCTCGATGACCTTGTGCTGACGCCCGTGAACGCCCTCCCGAAAGCGCAGCGCATGACGAAATCCCTAGCGGCTCGGGCTAGCCTCGCAGAGCGCATCCGGGGCTATCAGCCGCTCGCAATCGTGTCGGTCATGCGCGGCATTGGGGACATCGTGAATGAAGCGGCAGTTGCCGCGGGCAGTGACGCGCCTAGGTATGTCGTGCCGTTCCCCGGCAACGGGCAGCAGCGGCGCTTCCTAGACGCTATGGCGCGCATTGTCCCCATGCTGCCTAAGATTGGCTGACCGAAAGCGGACATGGCGCGGACTTGTCAGTATGTCCGAAATGACCCAAAACGGACGCGCTAACTATCCATCTTGGCGTCATCCGAGTGGCGAGGTCCTCGTTCCTATCTTGTCGGTCGTCTCGAGCGGGACCCGGCACCCGTTCAAAAACAAAGCTGAGCATATTGAACCAGCCGATCATAAGCACGATTTTGCGAGAGATTGTTTCACCGTACCTGTCCAGAAGTTCGTGTAAAGTCTCATCGCGCAATGTTCCGCTCTTTGACAACTCATCGGTCGCTTTGCACACAAGAACATACTCTGGATTAATTCCAGATACCGGACCGTCGGTGGCGGCAGCGTCGATCTCCGCGGGAGATAGTCCCGCGTTCTTTGCCATCTGCACGTTGGCTTGCGCCTCGTAAGGCGCATTCAACACCTTTGCCGCACGCAGGATGATCATCTCGCGTGTCCGGGGATCAATACCTTTCGCCTGGAACATTGCTTTGACTATGCCGATTGTCGCCTCGTACATGTCCTCAGTTCCGGCGAACATCTTCAGGACGTTCAGGGTCTTCTCTGGATCATAGGATTTGCCGATAATCTGACGGACGGCTTGCTCGGAGGGCAATGGAATCACGACAGTAGAGGTGTAAGCGGTCGGGTAAGCCATAATTCTCTCCTGGCGTTCAAAGCGCGTCCACCCCTTATGATCTTAATTCTGAGCATCGAGCAGAACGAAATCAAGTCGATCCAGCCGAATTACCCCGCAGGTTGAGCGAAGGCTGCCTTCACCGAAGATCCGCTCTTGGCACAAAGCAGACATGCTCAATGCGCTGACGAATGTCTGCATTAGGGGGGCAAAGTCCGATTGGGGGTAAAGCGGACATGGCGCGGACTTGTCAGTATGTCCGCTAATGACCCAAAGCGGACATCCGTGAGGTATTAACGTTTGCGGATTCTAACTGGAATTGATTTCGCGGCCCGGCACATGGCTGCGAGCGGCGTGGTGCCAGGTTGGCGTCTTTCTCGGTCAGGCCGACTCTACGTCGCATAGCAACTGCTTTGATGGCAGCTGCTCAGGTGAAAGGGGCTCGTCTTATTAAGGAGAGGGTTTTGGCTGGGGAAGTAGAGCTAGCATGGGATGTAAGACGTTCTCATCCAGTCCCACCAGCCCTGTCTGATTATGATAAATTTCGTCGCTATACGGCTTTCCATCCATATCCGGTGTACCGGCACCCTGAACAATCGCTTCAAGACTCAATTGCCCGCTTACGACCCTGAAGATTCCGCCGCCTGAGCCACCTTCACCTCCGGATAAGTCAGCAAAGTACGCTAAGGAACCATCCGGGCCAGAGGGAAAAACACGGCGGATTGTCCCGATTTGGCTAACGGGTTCTCGGCCGCTCCACTGGCTGAGCATGCCATCTTGCTTCGCCGTCGCTTCAAACACACGATCACCTTCTTGCAGCATCGCTCCTTTTTCAGGGATAGCCAAAGGCTGGCAATCTTCGACAGGATGGGCAAGTCTGACTGCGGTCAGGTCTCGCCTTTTTAATTCCGGTGTTTTGGACATAGAAGTTGCTATGGGCGGGAGTTGGGACGGATCATCAATAATGATCGCAATTTCATCATTGGGATGTTTCCAGTTATGAAAGCGACACTTATCAGTCGGCAATAGCTGCCCCGTGTCCAAATCCTGAAACGCATGTTTGACCGTCACAAGGATGTTGGGCTGAAGCGCTATAGTGCCGCTGGCCTGATAGATATCAATTCGTTTTCCTTCTGCCGAAGGAACTCTGCAGACTACGGTGCCCGTACACGCGATCAGTTGAGTTAGATGGGACGTCGTTACGCCAAACTCTTTTCGCAGGGTATCCGCCAGCTCAGAAAGGTCGTGGCGGTTATCGTATTTTTTGAGCTCTTCCTTGTTGTTCGGATCGACCGTGACCCCTTCCGGCGTGATGATGCTCGCCTGCTGCAATAGCTCATGGGAGACGGCAATGGGCTTGGCATGGGTCAGAGGAACGACGTCAATACCCGCAGATCCGACCAACGCCGCAAGGACCAGAGTTCGTCCGATCATTTTACGAGAGCGCGTCATTGGTGTGCGTCGCGTCCAGCAAGTCGCCCTGAAGCGGAAGATAATTCGACGCCCAATGGTCACGATCATAAGGTCGGGCAATCGGGTGCCCAGATTGGGCTGCTGAGGCACTTTGGGCAGTGTGTGCCAGGGCCGACTTGGCGTCAGGCCCCTTACACAGAGAACGATTACATCGCTCCTTGGCATTCTTCATGCCGGCCATGGCCTTCTCGGCGTCCTCCTTGGTCTTAAACTTTCCCATCATTTTCATGCCAGGTTCCATCTCGGTCACTACCGAGCAGGTATGGCTACTCGTATCGAGGCCCACGTAGTATGTCCCGACGTCCAGGCTAAAGCGGGCGTGACTAACGCGCCGATCAGAACGGCTGCGACTATATACTTCGTCATTTTTGTCTCCTTGGGATGAACTTGCCGAACGGCAAGCCAAAGAAAAAAGCACATTCTTTGGTGACCTACCAAATCAATTGTCCGTAAACAGGGTTAACCCGCGTCTCAAGGTGTCCATCCACCGACCTTCACCCTGCCAGCGATCCTTGCAGCCAGCGAGACACGCCCTCATACCTTCTGACCGAGACACGCATCGGCTACTGGCTCCGCCCCGATTGATGCCTCGTGCTGTATGTCCGCTATTGGCACAAAGCAGACATGCTCAATGCGCTGACGAATGTCCGCTTTTGGGGGCAAAGCGGACATGGCGCGGACTTGCTCAGTATGTCCGCTAATGACCCAAAGCGGACATCCAGGGCAAATGGCGTTGTAGATCGTCAGCCAACTCAGTCTCCCGCCACACTCATGACGACGACGCCGGTGATCTTGCCCTCCGTGTCGAAGCCAAACAGAAGGCTAGCCGCATCGCCGCGCGGGAATATCAGCTTCACCTCGTAGAATGTCTGGTTGTCTATCGCGCGCTTTTGCATGATTTCGGCGCGCATCGGCGACGCACCATACTGGTTGAGCTGGTGCGACATCGCCTGCACCGCGTCATCCGTTAATTGCGCGCCATAGGCGGCGGTGTATTGCGTGCGGTCGATCTTGCCCGCCTGTATTTGCGCAAACCATCGAAGCGCCATGACCCTCATGCCGTCTTCCGAGGGCACGGCTGCCGGAGGCGCCGGATCGGCTAGCGCAGTCGTGAAACTGGTTATCGACAGCGCGACGACCAGGACAATCCCAACGATGCGCCTCATCGGCGTCATTCCCCGTCTGGACTTCGTGTCGAATATTTCACATCGCGCTTTGTTGTGTATGGGCAGCGCGGGTGAGGGGTGGTTTACGACACCCCCCACCGCCAGATTGCACACGTTTCCGCATTCAGTGGCCTGCCTCGATCAACCGCCGCCGCCTTGGACGCGGTTCCGTGATGGTTGCTCGATCTGCTGCTTCAGCAGCGGGACGGGATTATCCGGGTGCTGCAGGTCTGGGATCAGGTCGGTCGAGGCGCCACCCGGGACGCGCTTGATGTTCGGGAACTTCATGACAGACTTGTCGAAGTCGAGAATTACCGGCTCGATCAGCGCCAGTGCCCACCCATTGTCCTGTCCCGCATACCGCCCCGGCGACGTTGTCAGCACACGTGCTGGTGCGGCGCCATTGAACGTCATGTCGTATTTCTCGTACGGATCCATGGTGAGATTGTACGCCGCACCGATCGCGCCCAAATTCGCCTCCGCGCCCAGCCAGGAGTCCTTGGCGGTGTAGAGATACTTCCACGCGATATGCACCCACGGCTGCGTGGGATCGCCGCCGATATCGGCCCGCGCACCGTTGAAGGTTTCGCCGTCGATATAGACCCACGAGGTTCGCGCCGAATGCTGTGACTTGCCCAGGATGTAGGCACTATTGTCGATGCTGTCGAAGTAGATCGGCTTGCCATCATTGCCCACCCATTCGTGCGGCGGTGGGGTCAGGCCGACCATTGACGCAAGCGTCGCCCAGGCGTCGATGTGCGACATCATCTCATCGAAGTGAGAACCCGCCTGTATGTGCTGCGGCCACCACATGATCCCAGGAACGCGCCAGCCGCCTTCGAATGGCGAGCCTTTTTCGCCGCGGAACGGCGTGGTTCCGGCGTCCGGATAGGCATCTAGCCAGGCGCCGTTATCGGCTGTCACGATCACGATCGTATTGGGTGCGACCTGCCGGATGGCATCCATGATCTTGCCGATGTCGGCGTCAAGTTCCATTAGCGAGTCCGAGTAGTCCCCGAGATGCGACTTTCCGGCGAAGTCAGGCGCCGCATTGGTCGGATTGTGCATCTTGAGGAAATTGACGTCCATGAAGAACGGCTTGTCGCCGTTCGCATGCTGCTTGATATAATTGACGGCGTTGGCGGCCTGATCTTCGTCGAAGGTGGCAAACCGATCGTAGGTAATCTTGCCGAGGTCTTTGGCTGGCTGGCCAGCCACGCCCTCCCATTCGGCCAAGTTCACGTTTTCGCTGAAGGCTTTAGCGAATTGCGGATTGTACGACGGGAACCAAGGATGGAACCACTTGTTGGTGTAGTCGTAGGTGTAGACCCCGGCATAGTAGGCCGCAAAATTCTTCATCTCGTCGAAGCCGTGCTCGATCGGATATGACTCGGGCTTGTCGCCCAGATGCCATTTGCCGGAGAAGTACGTCGTGTAACCGTTCTTCTTGAAGAACTCGGCGATCGTTGGCGTCTCTTTGTGGAGCATGTTCTCGTCGCCCGGGGCGACGACGATAGACAGAGCTGAGCGGATCGGAATGCGCCCGGTTATGAACGAGGAGCGGCCTGCCGTGCAGCTCGCCTGCCCGTACCAGTTGGTGAAAACGGCACCTTCCTTGGCGATCTGGTCGACGTTGGGTGTCGGATGGCCGAGCGCGGCGCCGCCATTTGAATACGCGCCGAAATCGTTCCAGCCCGTGTCGTCGGTCATCAGCATGACGATATTGGGCCGCTTCTCCTGAGCTTGGGCCTGCGAGACGCCAGCGACCGCTAAGCCGATGGTGAGGATGGTCAAAGTGGCGAGTGCGCCAGCTTGACGGCGTTGTGGTCGGCAGGGTTGTCTTTCGGCTGAGTGAATTCGGAATCGTACGCATGATTGACTCCATTGTTGAAATGCCGCTTTTACGCGGCGCACCTTGTACGAGCGTGAGGTCACAATCAAGCCACTCGCCAGCGGCAAAGTCGCGTGCGGATACGCGCTTGCCGATTAGATGCTCTGTACACGGTGATGTCTGCTATTGGCACAAGGCGGACATGCTCAATGCACTGGCGAATGTCTGCTTTTGGGAGCAAAGCGGACATTGACCAACCGCCGCTTACCAATCTCGATTATGAGTACACGGCCTAGGACATGAAGATGCGAATTTATCTGGGCAAGATCGACGCCGTGCCAGCAGCAGGGGCCTGATGGAACGATCAAGGTCCAAGCGAATACTTGCGCCTCCACATGCTTCATTCCCCTGTCCATAGCCAGCCCGAACGTCGCGGCCAAAAATGGGTTTGTATGATTGCTCCCTTTTCCCGATCCCAGGTTCGTATGAAGATTTGTCGCTCGCGGTTCACTCGTATCTTGGTGTTTAGCCAGAGGTCGCCGCCATAGCTGAACCAACGCAGTGGTCCGTTCACGATTGACCAAAAGAACTGAAGCGTAGTGTTGAGAGGAGGCAGCACGAGCAAGCCCCCACATTGATTTAGCGGGAACTGATGATCATTCAGGAAATCGTGGTCGTAGGTCACCAACATCCTCTTGTCCCGCCAACTCGTCGCGAACAACTGCCGATCCGAGCGACCGCGCAGACCTAACTCGACGACGGTGTTAAACCTGAAGCCCGCCGCACGAATGGCCCTGATTACGTTGCTCTCGAAATTTTCATCCAAAAGGAAACGCGTTCTTGGGAGTGAGCGCATCCAACTCAAATCGGTCTTTAAAGGCGCCCTAAGTCGTTTCCATTCATCCATGGCGAGCGGAGCCCAACCCGAGGACGGCTACAACTACGACCGCCCAAGACGGCGGGGCGAAGGCAACGACTGGAACAAGCCCAAGCGGAAAAAGTTGGTACCCGATTGGTACCCGACAACGAGAGAAGGGCGGGGAAAGCTGGTGACGGACTGCTCACCCTACGCCTCAATATCCCTTGCAAACCAAGACAATTTGGGACTAACGGGGAAGGGCAGGAACTGCGGTTACAATCGCTTACACTTTGTGAACGGTACAGGAATAGAGCAGGAGCATAATTCCATGACACGCCGACCTAATCGCAAAAGGCGGGCGGCGCCTTTGGGGGACTAGGGGGACATCGGCCGATGGCTCGCAAATTCTTTGGCACGGATGGAATCCGTGGCAGCGCCAATTCCTCGCCCATGACGTCAGAGGTGGCGCTCCGCGTGGGCATGGCCGCCGGCAAGCTTTTCACTAATGGCTCCTACCGCCATCGCGTGGTGATCGGCAAGGACACAAGGCTTTCCGGCTATATGATCGAATTGGCGCTGGTGTCCGGTTTCACCGCCGTCGGCATGGACGTATTCCTGCTGGGACCGATGCCGACGCCCGCCGTCGCCATGCTGACCCGGTCGCTCCGCGCCGACCTCGGCGTGATGATCTCCGCCTCGCACAATCCCTTCGCCGATAACGGTATCAAGCTGTTCGGCCCGGACGGCTACAAGCTCTCCGACGAGACCGAGCTTCAGGTCGAGGAGTTGATGCTCGGCGACGCGACGGATCTGCTCGCGGCGTCGGAAAGGATCGGCAGGGCGACCCGCATCGACAGCGCGCGCGAGCGCTATGTCGAGTTCGCCAAGCGCACGCTTCCCAAGAACCTTCGCTTCGACGGCATCCGAGCCGTCATCGATTGCGCCAACGGTGCAGGCTACAAGGTGGCGCCCGAGGCGCTGTGGGAGCTCGGCGCGGACGTGGTCAAGCTCGGCGTCGATCCGAACGGTTTCAACATCAACAAGGATTGCGGCTCGACCGCGCCCGCCGACCTCATCCGCAAGGTCAACGAGGTGCGTGCCGATATCGGCATCGCGCTCGACGGCGACGCCGACCGCGTGGTCATTGTCGACGAGAAGGGCCGCATGATCGACGGCGATCAACTCATGGCGGTCATCGCCGAGTCCTGGCTCAGGCGAGGGCGTCTCGCCGGCGGCGGCATCGTCGCTACGGTCATGTCCAATCTCGGGCTTGAGCGTTATCTGCTGGATTTGGGGCTTGGCCTACAGCGCACGCCGGTCGGCGACCGCTACGTGGTCGAGCATATGCGGCAGCATGGCTACAATGTCGGCGGTGAGCAGTCCGGCCATATCGTGCTGTCAGATTATTCCACAACCGGCGACGGCCTGGTCACCGCGTTGCAGATCCTCGCCGTGGTGGCCCAGAGCGGCAAACCGGTGAGCGAGATCTGCAATCGCTTCGAGGCGCTGCCGCAAGTGTTGAAAAACGTCCGCTACAAGAATGGCCATGAGCCGTTGGACAACATCGCCGTGCGCAAGGCCATCGACAGCGGCAAGTCGCGACTCGGCAAGTCCGGGCGGCTTGTCATCCGCCCCTCCGGCACCGAGCCGGTGATCCGCGTCATGGCGGAAGGCGACGACGTGAAGCTCGTCGACACGGTGGTCTCCGACATCGTGCATGCGCTGACCGACGCTGCTGCGTAACGGATCATTCCTACCGAAAAGAGTTGTCATGCCGGGCGTCCACGAATCTTGGCCTCCCTACTGGCATTTTTGCAGTAAGCTTTTCAAGGGGAGTTCTGGCCGAGGGGTATCATGCGTTTTTGTCAGGTGCTCGGTTTCGGGTCAGCCGGGTTACTCATGGCTGCGTTGCTGGGAGTTATCGTGCCAGCTGCTGCACATGCTGATTGCGATGTTCCCCAGACCGGCGTCGCCGAAGAGGCAGTTCCCATCGATTTTTCAGGCATCCGAAAGTCACTGGCCGAGAACGGACTTGCGATTGGCGGCTACTACGCCGCCGAGACGTTCGGTAATCCCACAGGCGGTTTCAAACAGGGTGCCGCTTACGACGGCGTGTTGGAGCTGCATCTGAATGCCGACATGCGAAAACTAGGGTTGTGGAAGGGCCTATGCTTCTACACCGATGCCTTTCAGATCCATGGCCGCAGCATCACCGCCGATTATGTCCGTAGCCTTGTCACCGTAAGCAATACCGAGGCCACCCCTGCAACCAAGCTGTACGAACTCTGGTTGCAGCAAAGCCTTTTCAACAAGCACCTTTCGGTCAGGGTCGGCCAGCTTGCCGCGGACGGTGACTTCTTCGTCCTGGAAGGAGTTGGCGATTGGTTCCTCGATGGCTCCTGGGGCTGGCCGACCTTGTTTGACGCCGATCTGCCCAATGGCGGCCCCTCTTATCCACTCGCAACGCCCGGGATCAGAGTGCTGTTCAGTCCTAGGGAAAATTACGGCCTCAAGATCGCTCTCTATAACGGTGCGCCGGCAGGCCCTAACTGCAAGGCCGATCCCGAAGTGTGTGACCCGGCCGGTCTTGAGTTTCGCCTAGGCGACCCGCCGCTTCTCTTTGCCGAGGCATTTTACCAGTACAATCAGAAACAGGGCCTCGCAGGGACCATCAAGATCGGCGGCTGGAATCATTTCGAGACATTTGAGGATCAACGATTGGATGTGAATGGCTTCCCGATTGCGCTCACGGGAAATCCAGGACGCCCGATCAAAGGCGACTGGGCGCTATACGCTTTATTCCAACAACTCGTTTGGCGCAAACCGGGCGGCGAGGAGGCAAGAGGCATCACTCTGTTTGCCCGCGTCATTGGCGCACCCTCGGCGCAAAACCTCATCGACGTTTATGTCGATGGAGGCGTCACCTTCACGGGTATGATCCCATATCGACCAGATGACGGCCTTGCTATCGGCGTCATCTACAGCGGCATCTCCGACCAAGTGTCCGGCTCTGATCAGGATGCCGGGCTTTCTATGGCGCGCAATTTCGAGTTCGCACTTGAGATCTGCTACACAGCTCAACTCGAAAGGGGTTGGGCGCTACAGCCCGACTTTCAGTACATCGTGAACCCCGGCGGGAATGTGTTGAATGCAAACGGCACTGAAGCGGAAAACGCCGCCGTCTTTGGAGTCCGCACCACTTTGAGCTTCTAAGTGTACGGTCAGAGGGGGAAAAATGAGCAAGCACGGAGACGGGGGGTCGTCTCTTTAGTTCGCCGAGAGATCGGCGTTGCGTCGCCCGGCTGGTCCTGACGGTTGTCCTCCGTGGTCGGAGGCACCGACTTCACCAGCTAAGTTCTGCTCCTCGTTAGTGAAACTGATTCCTCCCCGTTGTTCACAGCCCCGGTGCTCTAGTCCACTGCCGATTTTTTAGTAGCGTCATGAATAATGGGGCCAAGAATGCAGAGCGATTATCCGATTGTTAATACCAGCCCCAGCCGACCCAACGATGCCGACAGCGCCAATACGGATAATAGGCGTATGGGTAATGGTGCATGTAGCCGCCGTAACAGGGATTATAGCGCCAGCCCCAAGCCCAGGCGGCGCTGGAATGGGGGGTAAAAGCGACGAGCATCAGTGCAAGGCCGCCCACCGCCATAAGCAATGTCGCAAGCCTTTTCATAGAACTCCCCGTCCTTTGCAGGCCACTAGGACGCGTGCGAAAACCGAAAAGCCACGCGTGTGCCTGCAGGCTTTAGTGCTGGCTCCTATCCTTGCCCGGCCTAAGGCGCTCCGAAAACCGCCTTCTCTAGGTGTCCGGCGGGCGAAGAGGCAGACTCGGTCCTCAGCTCCAGCATCTGGTCCTGACCATGAATTTCGTCAGTCAGCGGCTGGCTAACGCTACTGTCCAACAGATTTGAGAAATCGACGATGTGTGTTAGCGCGTACATGATTGTCCCCCATTGGCGAATCCGCAATTTTACCAAGCGCGGGCTGTTAAGGCTGTGGCCGGATCGTCACGTATGCCAGAAAATTTGAGCGATACCCCCAACCACCTCACACGGGCTCGGCCCTTCCTGCCGTCAGGAAGTCCAAAGCTTAATGGCGAAGCTTCCGCAAGAATATAGCACGGTGCTTACCGCCGGCGGCTTCGAGCGGCAGCCTGTCAATGCAGAGAATATGCCGGCTCCGATCCTTAGCGCGCTGGCGAGTAAAGAATCTGGCCCTCCCCCTCCCAAGCTTGACGCCGGAGCCCTTGCTGCAAGGCCGGCGAACGCTACACCAGGCTGCCCGCCACCAGGATCAGGTCGTAGCGGGATTGCTCATATTCATCTCCTTTGTGCTTCGGCGAATGCCGGCTCTCGACGATGAAATTTAAGCTTGCCGCGGGACCCAGAGGGCCTCAGTGTTGCACACGTCGAGACCAAGGCGCTTCGGGTTCAGGCTGGAGCCGCTTCGCAGCCTTTGTCTTCACCTAGATTCGCGACGGAGATGCTGTTGTCCAACACCGCTCGCCTCGACAGTATCGATTCCGCAAAGAACAGATCAATCATACCAATCTTATTCTTTCTCAGTGCCGCGGTGACCTCAGTGGCTCCACTGGTGACGTGGCTTTTTCTTCCCCTCATCGCTGTCGCGCTCAACCTGCCAGTCTTGCGGCGACCCAGCGGCTGGCGGCATCTGATCGAGCCGAACGCCGCATTGATCGCCTTTCTCCTTGTTGCCCTCTACGTTTTCCTCAGTACTACCTGGGCCGCTGATCCTGGCGCGGCCTTCGCTAAGGCTGCGGAATTTTTAATGGTGGTCGTGATCACGTTCACCGCCAATAGGGGCGTAGTCCGACTTGATGAGCACAAGTCCCGCCGCGCCGCACTCGCCTGCGCAGCGGGCATCTTTCTTGGAGTGCTGTTCCTGACATTTGAGGTGCTGACCCATTTCGCCGCCACGCGCTTGGCGATGAACGCGATCCCTTTGCTCAAACGGAGCGCGAGGCACGTTAGCCTGTCTCAAGGCGAGGTGACTTGGATTAAACCATCGCTGCTCAAGCACAACGCGGCGATCCTGACGTTCGGCCTTTGGCCGGGATTGTTGGCTCTGAGGATAATCGCAAGCGGCACGCGGCGGGCCATTCTCATGGGACTGTTCTTTCTCGCCGTGGCGACCTGTGCGGTTATCTCCGACCATCGGTCCTCGCTAGTCGCCGTGTGCGTGTCGCTCCTAGTTTTCTTTCTTGCATGGAATTGGCGTAGGCCAGTCATCCGCGCGTTAGCGGTCCTCTACTGTCTGGCTTTTGTGCTGGTAATTCCCGTCGATTTCGCTGCCTACAATGCGAATCTACAAACGGCGGAATGGCTGCCAAGTTCATTTAGGGCACGATTGATCATCTGGGAGTACACAGCTGAGCGCGTGCTCGAGCATCCTTGGCTCGGGATCGGCGCAGCCTCCACGCCGGCGCTCCAAGAGCCGGTCGAATTGGCTGAGCAACCGCAGGGCGATGTGTATCCGCGGAACACTGGGCGGCATGCACACGACATGTTTCTGCAGACCTGGTATGAGCTTGGCGCGGTGGGAGCGATCCTCATCGCGCTTGCGGGCACCATGGTGATCTTCCGCATATCCCTTTTGCCGATTGAAACGCAGCCCTTCGCCGCCGCCTCCTTCGCAGTTTTCATGTCCATCGCCGCTTTTAGCTGGGGCATGTGGCAGACCTGGCTCATGTTTGCGGTTGGACTCTCGGTCGTTTACCTGAGGACGGCAACAAGTGCAGCCCAACCGCAAGAAGCGATGCCGCCAATCGGCTTACGACGATCTCGATCTCTCCGAAACCGTCTGCGTCCGATACGCGGGCCGTGCGACATAAAGGCGGCCGAACCAAATCTGACGTGAGTGCCCTCCAATGGATGGCGCTTCAATCATACAATCTTCTCTTACAAGAACAACCGAACTTAAACGCAAGCGCTTTGCCCCGAATCCCCGAAGAACGATTACGACCGCAGTCCTCAAGAGACCGAGCGCATCGTGAATCGACCCTCAAGAAGCTCTTGAGCGCACCGCCAAGACTCACGAGGACATTGTCAAGGACCGTCGCAAGAGCAAGCCAAAGCCGGGCAAGCCGGCGCGCTAGGCCGACGAGCCGTTTACCCTGGTGGATGGCGATCATTCTTAGAGAGCCCGGTTCGAAAATCTGCCACCAAGGAATGAGCCATGCTGGGGATTGAAACACGGTTGCCGCCGGCGAGCGTGACCACAAATCCCACCAGTCGTTCTCAACACTTGACAACGCGTCTGCATCGCTGATCACGATGCTCTGTAGCGATCCTGCCATAGCGCCCACTTTGGTATGGTGTCCTTGGGTATGGTGTCCTTGGCGGAGCAACGCCGCACCTCGTCATAGGATTCCTTCAATACTGCAGGGGGATACAGCATGGCACGCCATAGCGCATCACCGTAGTGAAGACCATTGAACCAAACTCGCGCTCGATCTGTATTTGGCAAGGCGCTCGCTGCGCTGCAGTGAGCCGGTTTTGATTTCGCCGGCGCCCATGGCTTCGGCGAAGTCGGCGATGAAGGTGTCTTCGGTCTCGCCTAAGCGGTGTTGATCCTTGTCACGCCATGCGTGTCGGCAGTGCATATACGAAACCCGGTTTCTCAAGGACGATCTGAACTTCGATGCACGCGGCTGGGAGTTTCGCGCCAAGCCAACGATTGAATGCCCACCACCAGCGTAGCTCTTCAAGCGGACGTAATGGGCCGCCAGAGATAATTCGAAAGCCCCGAGCCTCGACAAAACACATTTTACAATGAGCCAGAAGCGCGACCTTGAAATTCGCCAAAGTGAAGGCCTGACGTGAGTGCGCTTACCCTTATGTCCGCTCAAGCGATCGAAAATCGGCACAAGATACCGGCGCGCTAGATGCAAAGGCGGCAGGAAGATCGGCACGCCGATAAAGGCCCGTCCACCCCGCTTTACCAACCGGCCAATGGTCGCCATCGGTATCTTTAAATCCAGCAGATGCTCGAGTACCTGCTCACAAATGACCACGTCATAGGATGCGTCCGGGAGTTCCGGATAACCCTTGGTCAAGTCTCCATAAAAAATTGAGCGATAGCGGGTGGTGTCGACGTTGTACTTCGCGCCTATGTCAGTTGCGTCAATATCTATGGCCCCAAAATTAGGCCTGGCGTGGAGATGTATTGAGGCCGCGCCCCTTCCGCAGCCAATGTCGAGGACGGGCAACCGCCCCCCAGCCTGCGCGGCTTTGCAGGCGAGCACATCGATATCCTGAGCAAGGGCATCATACCGCGCTTGTCGTAAGTTGTATCGCTGCGGCCGTTTTGGATCCACGCCATAGGCCTTGCGGTCCGAGGCCGCAAATGTCCTTGGGAGCATGATGTTAGCTCGGTCATAGACCTGGCGGTCCGAAGCCGAAAATGTTCCTGGATCTGCGCGAGTTGGCGGCATAGCTCTAGTGCGCGTGAGCCACCAAGTCATGACGGCTTCCCCCGATGCGCCAACAACAAAGCGGAACCGTCCGCAAAGCGACACGAGCGAAGTGTACGGTAGTGAAGTGAGGGGGCGATTGCTTGGGGTATAACAGATAGTCAACTGAAGGCCCGGAAAGCGCCCCAATGCGGCTGGTTGCGAATCAACACGATTTGTCGCAGTTGACATGTATTCATAGCCACCAAGCCAATAAAACCATTTTAGGGGATTATCGCCGCACCCCGTCAATACGGGGGCCGACACCTGCACCGACGAATGTCCGCTATCGGGGGTAAAGCGGACATGACGCGAACGGGCCGTCATGTCTGCTACTGACCCAAAGCGGACATTCCCAATGGTTCTTGACCGGCAATAAGCTCGGTTAGGTCGCTACGTTTTCAGCAGAGCCTAACGAGTCAACCCGCCCAGGCAAGGTGCGAGCCTCCTGGCTATCGTTCGTGACCTGCTTGAGGCGCTTGTGACCAACTCTCTCTGGCTGGTGCCCATTAGCTCCTCGGACTTGGATTGAGCGCCCATCAAAGTAGGCCCCCTCTCAATGGCAAGGGATTGGTGGTGAATATCGCCGACGACATGTGCCTGCGACTTCAAAATGACCTCACCCCCCTGAATCGGACCCTCAACATTCCCATCAACAACGACGCGTTCGGCTGCAACGACTCCGTTAATATGCGCCCCGCGGGCGATCAGGGGCGGTCGAGGAAACCCTCACCTAATCTCTGCCTACCCGGGGGAGCATTGGCGCCAAATTCGCACCAACAATCCACGCGAGCGCATCTTAGCGCTGAGGGATCGGCAAATGACAGGTGCCATCTCAGAACCTGGCGCCGCTCAGCCAAAATCGAAAAGAGTTCGAAAGATTCTGGACAGTATCAGGCGTGACCAACATGGCCTTTGCGGCAGTTGGGGCTTGAGGACACGATAGTCAGGTCAGAGCTGATCTTGGAGGGGTATGTCTCGGATACCTGCTCAATCCATCTGTGTGGCGTCGGTCGCGGACGAGGCGCGAGGCTAGTTTTGCACCAAGGATCGAGGTGGGCAGCAGGCCGTAGGCCAGTGCACGAAGGAGATGGGTCCTCCAATAGTGGCCCGCATGCGCATGGAACCGTGCGTATACCATGGCTCGCGATGCGAGGTACGCCTTTTCCTTGATCAAGTAATCCTTATGCTTGCGCGTCAGATTGAGTGCGTTTTTGAAGGGAATCTTGCCCGATTTGTCAGCAGTGGCAGTCTTGTACTGTCTGGCGGATAACACGAAGCCCGGGATGCTGTTGCGCTATCTTTTGGAGCATGGCTGCTGAGCCATCCGTCGAGGCATCGTCAACGATAACAATTTCCTTGTTGCACCAATCTTGTTTCATCGCGGATTCGATCGCGCGCGCAATCGTATTTTCCGCATTGAAACAACTGATGCCGACTGTCATTAGCGGAAATTCCGCTTGCGTTTCATCTGACCCTTGCAACTTCATCCTCAACTTTGCCGTCGAAAACGGAAAACTCGCTAACGAGATGGTCGTATTCAGGGGGATTGTGCAGATAGACAAAGCCGCACGCGGAGCATTCCACGATCTGCCACGGCGGCGCCTAGTAGTCCCGCATCGATTGAAACGCCTCGCCCCTACATTGTGGGCACGGCCGCGCCACCCCTTCAACGAACGCCATCACCGGTACCCCCTCGTAGGCATGAAAATGACCCTCTCTCTGTGACGCGAGAAGAGTATACGAGCGATGGCCGCGCAATTGAGTTTGCACAAACTATAAATCTTTGAAAATCTTACGGTTTTGGACAAATCAGGTTTGGATTTATGCCGATGACGACGACACGCTGTTCCGGCTGATTACGCTTGGCACGGGTAGTCTCAGCCCAGGCAATGCGTTCCAGAAGCAAGGCTTTGTGCGCAAGGGCTCCGAAAACGTCGTCGGGCCAATGCCGCCCTTCGGCGAGATCATCAAGACTGACGCTGAGATCTGGAAAATCATCGCATGGATTAGGTCGGTAAATGTGAGCGACGACCGGCGGGGTGCTGAGGCGCACTCACGTATCGTCCCCGTGCGTTATCATCCCCATCGATAGGCACTCGGCAAACGCGCAAACCGCGCCGCGGCATGCTGAGGCAGTGGGTTTGTTTTCAGAACGTCTAAGAATCCACCCTCAAGCCGCCATAAGTTCAGCATATGGAGGCTTCGCAGCGGGGTTTCGGAATGTCATCCGGGCATGGCACCCCTCTCGTATGCGTGAGCGCATGGCTGGTCTGAGCAAGGTATTACACCTGTGCATGGGGTTGACGCTCTCAGCCATTGCGCTCGACTACGCTGAGGGACGCGTAGTCCTAGTCAGGGATCACCAGGACCCACCGAGTTGCGAGGAGTTCTTCGACGGCGCGCGCGCGGCGTCGTTGAACATCGAGGACGCGAGGTCGCGGCTGCAAACGACTGCATAAAGCAGAATAACTTGCCGGTGGCCTGTAACCATTGGCAAGGACTCGTCGCGGTCTTGAACAAGATAGTTCCACCTTTGGGCGACACGAAGGACAACGTCGAGGAGTTGATGCGCGAGGCGAAGTGCCAGGCGAGCGCGGCGCCCGCACTACGGTGACTTGTCGTGCAAATCAGGCCGGCCGAAACGGCGGAAACGATCTACCAATCCTGACTCGTGCGAAGAGTGGCGGCACGATAAAACGGGGATACCTTTTGCGACTCATGCCTTCTGCCCCTCGGCTCCAATGGTTCGGAGCAATCGGCCTCGCCGGCTTGCTATCCTTTGATGTTAACTCCTCGGCTGCGGGAGAGTCGGCTTACTGCATTACCTGTACTGGCCCAGACCAGACCTATCTCTGTCGGGTGACCGGCGAAGGCTCAAGCCAGAACGATGTGTTCAAGCTCTATTGCATCGTCCGCACAGCCAGGCAGGGAAGGCACGCCTCCTGCGCAGCGACCGGAAGCGGTGAAAGCTGCCATGGCGTGGTGAAGAACTACAATTACCGGGGGCCGTTCGTTCCCGCCAGCCTCGCCGAAAACCCGCGGGTCAAGCGCTTCATAAGCCGAATGGAGGAGAATCAGGCGACCGACTTGCGGTCTCACTCGCCTCCTCGTCAGAAAGCCGCGGACCCGCCGACACATTCCAGATTTCAACGCGTGAGACATTTCGCATACAACGCAGGAGCAGCCGTGGGCCGGTTTGGTGGCACAACGTATCGGTGCTTGTGTTCATTGTTTCGGAATTGCAGCGGCGAGGCTCGGTAGTGGTGAAGCTAGAGCCGCCAACTATACCCCCGCGCTCCGCCGCTATGGCCTTCAGGCGGGCCGCGGTGTTATCCGGGCAGACAACAATCGTGCGCGACACGCAGCGTTTTTGCGGATCGGCCCGCTTTGATTTTGTCGTAAGCTGGCCCGGTGGAAAAGTTTTGCTTGTTAGTTCCGCGTTGGCACCCGACCCATCCCAAAAGGGGGACTGAGCGACTTCGGCGCAGGCGACCGGCGAGAGGGATGTCGCTTATGAATTTCCTGCCACCGGCAACGGGCCAAACTCGGCTGCTGCTGTGCCCCGTCATATAAATAATTGTAAACTCTCGAAAATGCCCGAATTTCGCTTGCTCAACTAACTATGAAATTGTCAGAAAAGAAGCGAGTTGCTCGGGACGGGACCGTAGCAGCATGCGCATTCTTCTGATCGAGGACGAGGCTGAAGTAGCGTCCTACATTTTGAATGGTCTAGCCCAATTTGGCCACGTTGTTGAACACGTCGCCGACGGTCGAGAGGGCGTAGTTCTTGCGACGACAGGCAGCTATAACGCGCTTGTGATTGATCTCATGCTGCCGGGACTAGATGGACTTAGGGTTCTGAAGACCCTTCGCGGTGCGGGCGTGGAAACACCTGCACTCATTTTGACGGCGCGAGCTAGTGTCCCAGACAGGGTTGCAGGACTCAATGCCGGTGCCGACGACTATCTGACGAAACCATTCGCGTTTTCGGAACTATTCGCTCGGCTTAATGCGCTCACGCGAAGACCGTCGCTAGTTGCCCGCGACACGATTTTAACGGTCGCCGACCTCGAAACGGATTTGGTCGAGCGTCGGGTAACACGGGGAGGTAAAAAAATCGACCTTCTGCCCCGCGAGTTCAAGCTCCTACGATACCTCATGCAAAATGCTGAACGGGTTGTGACCAGGACTATGGTCTTGGAGCATGTTTGGGAATTTCATTTCGATCCAAGATCGAAAATCATCGAAACACAAATGAGCCGACTTCGGACGAAGATCGACAAAGGAGCCAAGCGCCAATTGATCCACACGATACGTGGTCACGGCTATGTCATTCGAGGGAATCCCTAGCCTCGCTAGAACCGTTGAGCGCCTTGCCCGGGGATTCCCTCGCTCAAAAATTCAGAGTGGTGCGCACGCCAAAAATGGATGCATCTTTGACCGCACCGGTGCCGCTTGTGTTAGGCACGTTTCCGCCTGGATGGACGATGTATTGGAAATCCGGCTGCAATGTCCAACCCGACTTGATCTGCGCCGTGTAGCAGATTTCAAAAAAAGGCCTCGTAATTTCGCGCCACCGGTGAACCTGCATCGACATCAAAACCGTGGACCTGATCCGAAATGCCCGCATATGCGAAACCAATGGCGAGTGAGTCGTCGGGTCGGTGTGCGGGATCGGCGGCAAGAGCTTCAGTTCGATGATGCCCCGCAAGCCTAGCCAGCATTAGGCCGAGACAATGTCATCGACCAACGGCGCCAGCACCAGCGCGGCGCAGGTTTTTTTCTTTATTTTCTTTTTGGCTTGCACCGCCCTTGCACTCCTCAATGCTTACCCCGGCGATGTGCACCCCAACACGTCCGAGATCTATATGTGGAGTACACTCGGCTTTGAGCTCATCTACGCGAGGCATCCTCCGTTGTTGCCCTGGATTGTAGGGGGCCTCAACCACCTCGTTCCCGCCAATTATTTCGTGCTCGCCGCTCTTGCCGCATTCAACGTGACACTCGCCGCCTATGCGGTGTGGCGGATCGCCTGCCTAACGGTCGGGGAAGCTCGTGCTGTGCTCGTCGTGGCCATCTACTGGCTTTCTCCCTATACCGTCTGGCACGCAGTGAAGTTCGATCATAATGCAATCTTGCTATCGACCTGGCCACTCGTGGTTTGGGCGTTCCTGCTTAGCCTCCGCGATCCGAAATGGTGGCGCGGCCTGATCCTTGGACTGGCAAGCGCTGCTGCCATTTACGCCAAGTATACCTCCGCGCTACTGCTTGTTGCCGCAGCCGTCGCTGCGATCACGAGCCCCCGCCGCGCAACATATTTTCGCACTTCAGCCCCTTATATAGCTCTTGCGACGCTAATCCTCCTCGTGGCTCCGCTTGCCTGGGCCGCCTATCGGGATCACTTGTCGACCGTACACTTTGCACTGAAGCAGTCCGTACCCATCGGATCGCTGCCGACTTACATGCTCGCCACTAATCTTTACAGGCTGCTACTGGTGCTGGCCGGTTTTGCGCTGCTCTACTACTGGATTGGCCCCCGGCAAAGGGATAGCACAGAGCACCTACGAGAGCTGCTAATTCTTGTCTTGCTGCCTTACGTCCTGATCGTCGGTGCGACTATCGGATTTGGTCTCAGAGGATCACAAGCATGGCCTATGCCGGTCTTCGCTCTCGTTCCACTCCTGCTCATCAGCTTGCTCAGAACCCCAAACGCTACTCAATTGGCGTTCTTGTATCGCGCCTTGCCCTGTCTGGTTTGCCTCATACCTGTTGTTGGAGTCCTCATGCTTGCAACAGAGTTCCGCAAATCAAACCACGATATCGTGGAGCCAACTCAGGAATTGGCGCGCGAGGCGGCGTCAATCTGGGATAGAGCGATTCATCGTCCGGTCGGCATCGTCGCCGGGGACGGCGCCATCGACTTTTCGGCCAGTCTAGCGCTTCCTGATCATCCGCGCGCCTGGCAGGCCTTTAAAAGGCAGTGGTGGATCACGCCCGAGCTTATCGACCAGCGGGGGGTTTTGGCTTTTTGCCGGGAGGCAGACATCGCTTGCAATGCGACCTCCAGCAAGTTGGTCCGAGAGCGTAACGGCTGGACCTGCCAGATTGAAGTCCGCCGCTCCCTATGGGGAATGACGGGACCACTTTTGAGAGTTCACGCTTATTTTGTGCCACCGAAAATGGTAGAGGCTGAGCAAACCTGCACGCCCTAGAGGGGCTTCTTAGACTAATGCCTCCCCGTAAAGTAGGGGGGCAGATCGAGCACGAGCCCCGAATACCGCGCCTATCCGACAAGGTTCTCTGCCGCGCACCAGCCATCGTCGGAAGTACCACACTTGCGCCTGGCGAATGTCCGATCCTGGCACCAAGCGGACCAAAGTGATACCGGGCTGTGACGTCAACATTTGACCCAAAGCGTACAATTTGCTGCTCGATATGCATACCCTCGGGTGATGATGTTCGTGTTCACACCATCATGGGGGAGACTTCGTCCTCGGTCCAAACGCGATCGCGGCCGATCAGGCGTCCGCGGGGGAAGCCCTCTTGTTCAATCCAGCGATTAAGGGTGGTCCAGGTATTGTCGCGCGCGCGCCTGAGACGCGCTCCAGTACCTCGGCCTGCCTCAAAATCATCGATCCAGACGTGCTGGCGTTGCCGAAGAGCGTGCGTCCCGACGTGCCGCGGCGCATCGCGGCGCTGCTCGATGCCGAGAATGTCGCAAGGACATCGCGTCCCACCGCTTGGCGCCGCCCGGCCTGCGCATATGGACCGGGGCCCACGGTGGAGCAGAGCGATGTCGAAGCGCTGATGCCGTGGCTCGACTGGGCCTTCGCGCAAGTGAAGCAGTCCCTCGCCATTGCCGCCTAGCCTCCGAGCTCTCGCTTTCCCCTTTGCGGGGCCTTACTCCGGCCAGACATAGGCGACCACACGCCCGCGCGCATATTTGCCGACGCCGACGCTACGGGCGCCGGAACGGCCGGAGTGGTTGCCGGAGACCAGCGTGACCTGGCTGCCGCCGATCTCTTTCACGATGCCGACGTGATGCTTCATGACCGCGAGTGCGCCGACCTGGGGCCCCGACAGCTTCCGCCCGGCGTTGAGACAGGAGATCGCGGTGTTGCCGCCGCAGCCCCTCTTGCCGCTTTGCTGCAGCCACAGATTCACCGACCGCGCGCACCATTGTCGCTTCCAGCCGGTCGGATTGGTGCCGACATCCTTCACGGCTTGATCGAGCCAAGGCGACACCACATCGCGCAGGGCGCCGGTCAACTCCGTGGGCCCGGAGCTATCCGGATTCATCTTCGACGGCTGCGCCTCAGCAGCCATTCCCATGAGACACAACATGTTCGCGGCGAGAAAAATAACTCGCATCTGTTTGCTCCTGCTTTTCTGGGGAGTTCAGTTTCGCGTGGGCCGAGACATGCCCGGCCAATCCGGCGCGAGTGAGATCAAACCGGGCGACAATTGGAATCAATCGTGGCGAGGGTTGCGACCCCTCGCCTCAGGTGCTTAACATCACTAGGGTAGATATTGGGAAAGTCGCCATGAACAGGATGGTGCTGCCGATTACGGTCGCTGTCTTGCTTGGTTTTGGCGCCGTTGCGCTTTGCGCGGCCGAGTTCGAGCACCGGGCCTAGCGGTTTTTCGGCTGCCACCGAGAACGCCAGCAGCAAGGGCAAGACTGGTGACTCTGCGGACTGTCCGATCAAGAAGACGGTCGACGGCAAGACCTTTTGCTTTCAGAACGATCCGGCTCTCGCAAAGCCGCAGGGCGGTCACTAACCATCGCCAGAGAAGCCCTCGCAATGGCGCGAGGACCGCGCTATAAGCAAACACGGCCCCGCATCCACGCGGGGCCGTTTGTGTGTCTCGATCCGGACTTAGAGGACCTGCAAATTGGCCAATGTCGTGGTCGTCGGCTCCCAATGGGGCGACGAAGGCAAGGGCAAGATCGTCGATTGGCTGTCAGAGCGCGCCGACATCGTGGTGCGCTTCCAGGGTGGCCACAATGCCGGCCACACGCTCGTGGTCGACGGTGTCACCTATAAATTGTCGCTGCTGCCCTCCGGCGTGGTGCGCAAGGGTAAGCTCTCGGTGATCGGCAACGGCGTCGTGGTCGACCCTTGGGCGCTCGCCGAGGAGATCGCCAAGATCGAGAAGCTCGGCATCGATATCGGCCGCGACAATCTTCGCATCGCCGAGAACGCGACGCTGATCCTGCCGCTCCATCGCGAGCTCGACTCACTTCGTGAGGCATCCGCGGGAGACGGACGTATTGGGACCACCAAACGCGGCATTGGGCCCGCCTACGAGGACAAGGTCGGAAGGCGGGCGATCCGCGTCATGGATCTACAGGATCTTCCGAGCCTCAAGCCCAAGATCGAGCGCATCCTCGCTCACCACAATCCGCTTCGCCGGGGCTTGGGCGAGCCGGAGATCAGCGCCGACGATCTCTGCGAGCAGCTGAAGGCCATCGCGCCGCAGGTACTGCCTTACGTCGACACGGTGTGGGCGCTGCTCGACCGCGAGTGGCGCATGGGCCGGCGCATCCTGTTCGAAGGCGCGCAAGGTGCACTGCTCGACATCGACCACGGCACCTACCCCTTCGTCACCTCGTCCAATACCGTGGCGGCCCAGGCCGCGACCGGGTCGGGGGTGGGGCCTGGCGCCATCAACTACGTGCTCGGCATCACCAAGGCCTACACCACGCGCGTCGGCGAGGGGCCGTTTCCCACCGAGCTCAAGGACGAGACGGGGCGGCTCATCGGCGAGCGCGGCGTGGAGTTCGGCACGGTAACCGGACGGCCGCGCCGCTGCGGCTGGTTCGATGCCTGCCTCGTGCGCCAGACGCGTAAAGTCGGCGGCATCAACGGAATCGCGCTGACCAAGCTCGACGTGCTCGATCAGTTGTCGGAGCTCAAGATCTGCGTCGGCTACCGGCTCGACGGCCGCGAGATAGACTATCTGCCGGCGGCGCAAGCGGCGCAGGCGCGGGTCGAGCCGGTCTACGAGACGCTCGAGGGTTGGACGGAGTCGACGCGCGGGGCGCGGTCCTGGGCCGAGCTTCCCGCGCAATGCATCAAATATGTGCGCCGGCTTGAGGAGCTGATCGAGGCGCCGGTGGCGCTGCTCTCCACCAGTCCGAGGCGCGAGGACACCATCCTCGTACACGATCCCTTCGTGGATTAGAATGGAATCCGTTCAGGTCGTAACAGTCTCCGTCATGGCCGGCCTTGTGCCGGCCATCCAAGTCTTTGATCTTCTACGCGAAATTCGTGGATGGCCGGGACTACGCCCGGCCATGACAAGTCGGTTGGGATGGACTTCGCTTTAGAGGTGTGGGGTGGCGGATCAATTTCCCTGGAAGGTGGCGTGGATTACCGGGGCCTCGGGCGCGATCTGCGGCGAAATTGCGCGACGGCTCGCGGCCGCCGGCGTCAAGGTGGGCGCCACGGCGCGGCCGAGCGAGAAGCTCGATGCGCTGGCTGCCGCGAGTGCTAACATCAAAGCCTTTCCCGCCGATGTACTGCAGCCTTATGCCTTGAAGGTGTGCGCCCGGAACGTCGAGAGCGAGCTTGGTCCTATTGACCTAGCTCTGTTCGGTGCCGGCATGTACGTGTCCTTTGACATTCGCAACATCGATCTCGACGGGTTCCATAAGACCATGGCGCTCAACGTCGATGGGGTAATCAATGGGGTCGCGGCGGTGCTGCCCGCGATGCTCCTGCGTAAGGCCGGGCACATCGCCATCATCGGCTCGCTGTTCGGCTATGCCGGCTGGCCCGAGACCGGGAGCTACGGCGCGAGCAAGGCTGCGGTGATCAATCTTGCGGAGAGTCTGAAACTCGAATTGGAGGGCGAAGGCATCGCCGTCACCATCATCAATCCCGGCTTTGTCGATACGCCGCTCAACGCCTCCTATGACCCGAGGAAGAAGCTCTATGTGATGAGTAAGGAGCGCTGCGCGCGGAAGATCCTCGAGAAGCTTCCGGCCAAGCCCTACGAGATCGCCTTCCCGCCACAGGTGGCAGGCTTTCTCAAGTCGGTGCGCGCCATGCCGCGGGCGCTCTCCTTCCCGCTGATCCGCTGGCTCACCGCGCCCAAAGGGTCTTAGCCCCAAGCCAGCAAATCGCGGAAGTACGAATCGAGCAGGCGGTTCTCCGGGTCGGCCTGGCGGCGGTAGTCGGCGAACAGCTTCAGCCGCCCGGCAAAGGCGTTCTGTGCCTGCTCGCGCGTCAGGAAGGGAGTCTGGTTGAACAGCGGCACCCCGCCTCGCGTACTGCAGAACTCGTTATAGGCGCGCAGGAACTCCTCCCATTCCTTGCCGCCGGTTGAGGCCGGGTCGATGGAGAGCGTGGCGCCGTCCCAGCAATAGGACAGCAGCGCCTCGCGGTCCTGCATGATGGAATAGCCGACACAAGGCAGGTCGCAGCGATAGCCTGTCCGCTTGCCATAGGTGTCGACGAAGTCGCAATACTCATCGAGGATCTTGAAGTAGTTCCGCTCCGGGAAGGCCCACATGCTGAACAGATATTTGAATGGACCCGGATCACGCGGATAGTTGATGATCTGGGCGTGCGGCCAGGTCGCATCGTTGCGCACCACGCGCACCAGCCCTTGGCGCAGGATAAAGAAGTGGAGCTGGTCGGCGAGCTCGCGCAGCTTGCGATTCTCGGTCCGCGCCCTGATCCACAGCGTGATGGCCGGCCCGTATTTCCGCCAGAAACGGTTGCGGTAGGTCCAGCGCCGGCGCGAGGTGGGCTGCACAGCCGGATTGTCCTTCCTGAGCTCGACCAGCACGCGGCGCACATACGGGAAGATGTAGTACATCACCGCATAGCCTTGCGCCTTGTAGACCGGGAAGCGCTTGCCGAAATCGGCGAGCCCCATGGAATGATGGCGTACGCTGAGCGCCGTGGTCGGGCGCACCTTGATGGTCACCTCATAGACGATCCCCAACAGCCCGTAGCTCGAGCGCATCACCTGCATCTCTTCCGGGTGGTCGCGCTCGTTGATGATGCGGATGTCGCCGTTCGGCGTGACGAAGCGCATGGCGCTCACATAGGAGCTGATCTGCCCGTAGCCGCCGGGGAAGGAGCTGTCCTTGGTGGCGGCGGTCGCCATGGCACCAAGGGTAACGTTGCCGATCTCGGTGGTGACGTGGAATTGCAGCCCGCGCTCCTTCAGCGCGTTGGACACGACGATGTAAGTGGCGCCGCCTTCCACCGTCACACTGTCCTCGCCGAATTTGAGGATGCGGTTCATGGCCTTCATGTCGACCATGGTGCCGCCGTCGTCGCCGTTCATACGCGCGGTGGAGTGCATGGAGCCGGCAGGGCGCACCGGCGAGGGAAAGCGCACCACGCTCTTCACGATCTCGACGACGTCCTCCGGCGTCTCTGGCGTGACCAGCACCTTGGGCCGGTAGGTCCAGGTGCCGTCCCAGCTCCGGATCGTCACGTCGTCCTTGATGTCCATGCAGTCCCCCGCGGCAGCGACCGGCCGCCAGACCATAATGCAAAGCCCGAGCAAAATCAGTGGCCGCCCAAGGTTCGGATGCCGGCGACTTTGACTGTATACACGAGCTTTCGCGCCGAGAGAGCCGATGTAGGCTAGGGGTGATTTGATGCAGATCAATGAGCCGGTTAGCTCTCACCTCGATTCCGACGGACAAGCCGTCCGGCTTCTGTGCTATCCACGGCAAGACGGTTGGGGCGGGCGCTTGCGAGGAGCATGTTTTTGCGTGGGGAAATGGTGAAGCGGTACTGCATCATCGGCGCCGGCGCCTGTGGGCTCGCCGTGGCCAAGACCTTCGCCGAGCGGGGCATTCCGTTCGACTGCTTCGAGACGCTCGCCGACATTGGCGGCATCTGGAACCCCGACAGCCCGCACGCGGTCTACGGCTCGACCTATCTCAACTCGTCGAAAAAGTTGTCGCGCTATCCTGACTATCCCTTCCCTGAGGAGTGGCCGCATTATGTGAGCCGGGCCCAGGCGCAAGAATACCTTCGCGCCTATGCGCGCGAATTCGGGCTCTACGACCGCATCACGTTCAATGCGTGCGTCGTCTCGGCGGAGCGCGTCGAGGGGCGCTGGCGCGTCCAGATCGAAGGCGAAGCAAAGCCCCGCTTCTATGACGGGCTGATCGTCGCCAATGGCCACCATTGGGAGCCGAGCTGGCCGAGTTATCCCGGCACCTTCACCGGCGAGATCCTGCATTCTCACGACGTGAAGTCTAAGGAGCAGCTCAGGGGAAAGCGCGTGCTCGTGGTCGGCGCCGGCAATTCCGCCGTCGATATTCTCGATGATGCCGCGCATGACGGGGTGCGCGCCGTGCATTCGATGCGCCGGAGCTATTTCTTCTTTCCCAAGATCGTGATGGGCAAGCCGACCGACACCTTCATCGATCTCACCAGCCGCTGGCCTCTGCCGCGCTCGGTGATGCGCAAGCTCTATTGGTGGGGCCTGCGCATCGTGGTCGGCTCGCACTGGCGCTACAATCTGCCCGCTCCGGACCACAAATTGTTCGAGGCGCATCCGACCGCCTGCACGCTCTATCTCGATCACATAGTGCACGGCCGCATCGTGACCAAGCCAGCCATCGAGCGGCTTGAGGGAAAAAGCGTGCGCTTTGTCGACGACAGCGAAGAGGAGATCGACCTCATCGTTTATGCGACTGGCTTCCGGGCGAGCTTCCCCTTCATGGATCAAAGCTTCATCCTCGACGAGGAGGGCAAATCCAAGCTCTTCATCCACGCCTTCCATCGCGAGCTCGACGATTTCTTCGTCGTCGGGCTGTTCGAGCCGGCGGAAGGCGGCGTGTGGCAGGTCGCCGACTACCAGGCGAAGCTGATCGCAAGCTTCATCGTGGCTTGTGCCTCAGATCCAGCTCGGGCGGATTGGTTCCGTAAGGTGAAGGCGAGCGCTGAGCCGGATATCGGGCACGGCATCCCTTACAAGGATACCGCCTGGCACAAATTCGAGATCCAGCACTACCGCTTCCGCAAATATATGGCCCGGCTGCTCAGGAAGTTCGGGGCAAGTGCTGCCGCGCCCTTTGTCGAAGCCGCGTCCAAGACGGCCGGCGAAAGCACCGCCACCAAGGCACCGCTCAAGCTCGCTTCTTAGCGACCTTCAAGCCGCAAGAGAATGTCAGGTTGCGGGGGCTAGGCGGTGCTAGAATCGCTCCAAGGAACAAGCGACGACAATCGCGCTCACGAGGAGGCGCCCATGCTTAGCGAGGACACTGCCGACTGCCAACCGCTAGTGAATACCGCGCTCTTTCTGCGGCTTATTGAAGAGCTTGTCGAACGCGGCGTGGTCGCGAGACCTGGGCCCTATTGCAAATGCCGTGAGCGATCTGCAAGCCTGCGGAGCGGAGCGCGCGCATCGACGACGCCCTGATCCGCAGCGAATTGATGCCGAGGCTCTTGGGACCGGTATAAATCGGCTGATGTGGCTCCAGCCGCCGGGCTGGGAGATATTGCCATTGTCCCCAAGAATTTGCGTGAACTCAGGGGCAATCTTTTGGCTACAACCATTTGAAAACAGATATAATTCTGCCTTGGCCATAGCATCGCGCGGCCTGCCTTTCTCTTGCCTCTGTACCGGCGCAAAGTCTTGTAGCTAACGTGTGGCGCTACTACGGAGGGAGTCGCAAACCGCCTCGCGCAAGGCCAGACTTGCGAGCAACGAGGCGCGGCGGCACACCTCGCATTCGAATGGCGAGGACAAATTGCTAGGGGGTTCACTCAAGCATTGGGAGCGGGGCGAGAGGTCATCCTCTCGCGCGACGCTTGCGCTGTTCTGGGCCGCGGCCATAGTCTGCATGGCGGCGACCGCGCCGGTGCGCGCGGCGGAGCCAGATGGACCGGCGGCGCTGGTCGGCCCGGCGGAGGCGCTGCGCATCTCCATCGTGAACCGCGTCGCCGACAAGAGCGCCAAGGCGGGTGGCGAGCAGAAGTCGCTCGCCGACTATTATTCCGCGCCCGACGCGCAGGTGATTTGGGTCGACGAGAACGGCCTCAACGCCCGCGCGAAGGCAGTGATGGAGGAGATCGGCAAGGCTGACGACTACGGCCTGCGTGCTTCGGACTATGCGCTCCCCAAGGTCGGTGGCTTCGACCCGAAATCTCCCAACGCCACGGCCGCACTCGCCGACGCAGAGGTCAAGCTCGACCTTGCCGTCTTGCGTTATGCCCGCGATGCCCGCGGCGGCCGTTTCGATTGGACGAAGATCGATCCCAATCTCGACCCGACCCTCGTCCTTCCCGATCCAATGCAGGTGATGGAAACCATCGCTATCCGCTCCGATCCCGCGGCCTATCTGCGGAGCTTCCAACCCGACCAGCCGCAGTTCGAAGCGTTGCGTAAGGCGCTAATCGCGGCGCGCGGCGGTCATGTCGACGACGGCGTGGTCAGGATCCCTGATGGGCCGACGCTGAAACTCGGCGTCGAGCATGAGCAGGTGGCACTGCTCCGCAAGCGGCTCGAAGTACCGGCCAGAGACGGCGCCAAGGAGACGATGTTCGATGCCGACGTTGAGCAGGCCGTGCGGCGCTTCCAGGAGGAGCGTGGGTATCGGCCGGACGGTCTGGTCGGCCCGGGGACGAGGCGGGTGCTCAACGGGCAGCAACAGCAGTCTTCGAGCCCGGCCAAGACCAGGCTCATGCTGCTCAATATGGAGCGCTGGCGCTGGCTCCCCAACGACCTCGGATCGTTCTACGTCACTGTCAACATACCCGAGTTCACGCTCAGGGTCATGGAGCAAGGCAAGCCCGAGTTCACCACGCGAGTGGTGGTCGGCAAGCCCGACAAGCAGACGCCCATCTTCTCCAACGAAATGCAGGAGGTTGTGTTCAATCCGTATTGGAATGTGCCGAACTCGATCAAGATGGAAGAGCTCTTGCCTTCCATCACAGGCGGCGGCGGCGATTGGTTCTTCCATGGCGGCGGCGGCGGTTGGGACACGTCGGTGTTCGCGCGCAACGGCTTGCGCGTCGCCATCGGTACCAAGGAGGTCGATCCGGCGATGCTCGACTGGAGCCGCATCGACATCCGCAGCCTCAACATCTATCAGCCGCCTGGGCCGGACAACGTGCTCGGCACCGTCAAATTCCTGTTCCCTAACAAGCACGACGTCTACATGCACGACACGACGCAGAAGAATCTCTTCGCAAAGGCCGTGCGCGCCGAGAGCCATGGCTGTATGCGGGTGCAGAATCCGGATCAGCTTGCCACGACTTTGCTTAAGGAGGACCAGGGCTGGACCGCGCAGAAGGTTGCCTCGACGATCGAGAGTGGGGGCGAGGATCAGCACGTGGCGCTGAAGCAAAAGATCCCAGTCTACATCACCTATTTCACCTTGAAGATGAACGACGACGGCTCATTCACGAACTTCAGCGACGTTTACGGGCACGACGCACGCATGGCGTCGGCCATGTTCGGGGAGCCGATGGCCTACGATCCGTTCCCACCGATGGCCGAAGCAGTCGACGCCCCGGTGGCTCGGGCGGCCCCGGTCCGCCAGCAGCGGCGCGGCAGTTACCGGGGTAACAGCATCGCCGACAGCATCTCCGGCTTCCTCAACAACTGATTGCTTCTGATTTGCTTCTCGCAAGCAGGCGGCGTCCCGCTGCAGCTTCGGCGCGGGATCGCGGTCCGGCTGCTGTCACACAACTGTAACATTCCGGTTCTCAGCTGGTTCGGAGGCGAAACTGATGCCAGCTAACCCTTCCGTCACGGCCCAATTTCCTAGCAACGTCCGAAAAGCGGAGGCTAAACCTCTGGCCGGACTCGTTTGCGCCTTCCGCTTCCACGCAGATGGAACGCCGGACGAGCTCAACGTCGATCGGCCGATCGCCGACGGGGATGGCTGGCTTTGGCTGCACTTCAACTTGGCGGACGCCCCGCGCCTGCCACTTCCTGGATGCGGCCACGCTTGTTCCGCCGCCGGCGCGGACGCTGCTCGTCTCCGCCGACGACCATCAGCAACTGCACGGCAGCGACGTCTGTCTTTACGGCATCCTTGCCGACCTTGTCTGTGGTTAAGCGGTGCCACTGAGGAGATCGGCTTTTTGCATTTTGCTCTGACCGAGAGCGTGTTCATCTCGAGCCGCCGGCATCAGTTGAACGCCGTCGAGACAACCCGCAAGGAATTGCGCCGGGGGCTCAAGGTGCAATCGCCCTCCGCCCTGCTTGAGGTGATTGCCGGACAGATGATCGAGTCGCTCGACCGCTTTACCGACGGTCTTGCCGATCAGCTCGACCACGCCGAGGAACGGATCCTGGCCGACGAGCTGAATGTCGACCGGCAATTGGTCGGCAGCATCCGCCGCCTGACCGTGCGGCTCCATCGGCAATTGGTGACGCTGCGCTCGCTCATCCATCGCTTCGAGCACGACATTGAGTCGTTCGCAAACCCAGCGCTCAGCCTGCCGACGCAGAAACTCGGCCAGCGCCTTGACTGGCTCGACACCGAGATTGTCGAGCTGCGTGACCGCTCCCGCCTGCTGCAGGAGGAGATCATGCTGAAGAGTTCCGAACAGACCAACCGCAGTCTGCATCTGCTCACGATTGTGACCACCGTCTTCCTGCCCGCGACCCTGGTAGCCGGTATTTTCGGAGTGAACGTCGGGGGATTGCCGCTGGCGAGTGATAGCTCAGGCTTCCTGTGGGTTGATGGCCATCACCATTGGGTCCTCGGCTTTGGTCTATTGGCTGTTGAAGCGCTCTGGCCTGCTCAATCGGTGAGAAGCGGCTTCATCGTTCGGGAATGCTGCGCCGAAGCTGCTGGGTGACGAGGCCCGGGGCGATGGCGTTGAGCAGGAAGACGGCGCGCAAGATCGCGGGTTTCACGACGGTGCGCTTGCGCCTTTCCACGCCAGTAAAGATCGCTTTGGCGGCTTCATCCGTCGACATGACCGGCGTAAGGCGAGGATTGGCGACTGGGGCCTTCGCGCGGCTTCCTGGATTGTGCTGCCAATAGGGGCTCTCCACCATGCCGAGGACGACGAGGGTCACGGTCACGCCCTTGCCCTTCACCTCACTGCGGAGCCCCTCGGTAAAACCAGCAAGCGCGCGGCGCGCGGCGATATAGGCGGCGGCGTTCGGCCAAGCGAGATAGGAGGCAGGCGAGGTGATGCAGGCGACCGCGCCGCTCCGCCTTGAGAGCATCAGCGGGAGGAAAGCGCGGGTGAGGTTGAAGGCCGCAAGATATGGTACCTCGATCATGGTGCGGGCTTCTTTCGCGGTGGTCCTGATAAACGGCAGCCAGAGCCCTGCGCCGGCATTGTTGATGAGAATGTCCGGCGTGCCGACCTGACGCGCAATGGTCGCGCCCGTCTCTTCGATCGCGTCTGCGTCGGCTAGATCGATGACGTAGGCGGTCGCGGTGCCGCCATCGCGTTTTATGGCGTCGGCCACTGCGGCAAGGCGCTCGGCATTGCGGGCAAGCAGCAGCACATAGGCGCCGGCTCGGCCATAGCGCTTGGCGAGTGCCTCGCCGATGCCACTCGAGGCTCCAGTGATGAGGACGAGCTTCGCAGCCATGAGGGACGTGTTCCCCACTTATCAAGCCAACGTAACCGCCGCCGCCTTTCCCTTGACATCACTGCCAGAGTTTTGCGTCCTAAAGGTGTGCCCGGACTGTGGCACAAAGGCTACAGGCGGTGGCGAACCGCTGACTTGGTGTAGTCGAGGTACTGCCAAAGGGTTCTCGCCGCTATATCTTATCGGCTCTCATTTTGATGCGAAGGGGGTCCCTACATGAGGTCGTTTTTGTGCGTCCCGGTCTACGCCTTGGTCGTGGCGGGACTTTGCGTGATTGCAGTTGCGCCGGCCAAGGCGGGCGGCTGCAACAAATTGATCGGCACCGCGGATGGTTGGGACAAGTCCGATGCGCTCAGCGGATCGCAGTTGGCACTTGCCCAAGCGGTCAACGACTTCAAGAAAGGCAAGGGCACGGTCACCGTCACCGCCATGAAAGCAAAGCCCCAGCCCTATTGGCGGGAGTCGGTCTCGGCCGATCTTTACGTCAAGCCCGACGTGGTGACAGCCAAGTCCTACACGGTGTGCTGGCACGGCGTGGTGTCTCCGGTGGTCTGCACCTCTGGCGCCAAGGTCTGCTGGTAGGCTGAAGCTCGACAGCGTCTTACGCGAGCGACGGCGCACGCCTCAGGCATGCGCAGGGATGAACACGCCTGCGGTCTTCGGCCGCTTCATCAGGAATAGGAGCGGCAGGATGGCGAAGGTCACCATGCCGATGAACCAAAACAGGTCGATGAAGGCGAGCATCTGCGCCTGACGCCCGATCTCCAGCGCCACGATGGACATGGAGCTTGGCGCCTGCACGTCCAGCCCGTGGGCGGACAGATAAGGCGGCACCGCGGGGTTGAACGGGTTGATGTGGGTGATCAGGTCGCCCCAATGAATCTGGGTCTGGCGCACGAACAGCCAGCTCACTACGGCGATGCCGATCGAGGAGCCAATGCCGCGCATTAACGCATAGAGGCCGGCGGCCTCGTCCAGCTTTTCATTCTCCATTCTGCCGAAGGCGACCGCGGTCAGCGGCACGAAGAACAGACCCATGCCAATGCCGGCGATGACGCCCGGCCAGGCGATGGCCCAGGCGTCTGCTTGCAGCGACAGCCCCGCCATCATGATCGTGCCAACCGCGGACAGCACGATGCCGGCGGCGACGAGAATGCGCGCATCGATCCAGTTCATCAGGTAGTTGCCGGTGATGGAGAGCGCGATCGCGCTCGCAATGGCGCGCGGAATGAACAGCATCCCGGCGCTCATCGCCGGATAGCCCATGAGCCGCTGGGTGAGCAGCGGCAGAAGCGCGATGGTGCCGAACAGCGTCACGCCATAGGCGGTGATGGCGAGCAGGCCGGCAAGAAAGTTGCGGTCCTTGAGCAGCGATAGATCGACGATGTTCTTGGGGTTGTTCCAGCCGCGCAGGAAGAAGGCGGTGCTGGCGAAGAAGGTTATGGCTGTGAATATCTGGATGAAGCGCGAATTGAACCAGTCGCGCGTCTGACCCTGGTCGAGCACCAATTGCAATGAGCCGACCGCAAGCACGAGGAGAACGAGCCCGGCCCAGTCGGTCTTCATGAATTTCGCGTCGCTGCGCGGCAGGTTGCCAATGGCGAGCAGCAGCGCGAACACGCCGATAGGGACATTGATGTAGAACACCGCGCGCCAGACGAAGGTGTCGGTCAGCCAGCCGCCGAAGGTCGGACCGAGCACTGGCGCCACCATAATGCCGAGGCCGAAAATGGCGAGCGCCTGGCCGTGCTTCTCGCGCGGGAAGGCATCGAGCAGTATGGCCTGGCTCAAGGGCACGAGCGGCGCGCCGCAAATTCCTTGGGCGAGGCGGAAGATCACCATGCTTTCGAGGTTCCACGATACGCCGCACAGCGCCGAGGAGATCACGAAGCCGACAATGGAGAAGATCAACAGGCGCCGGCGCCCAAGGCGCGCGGAGAGATAGCCGGTGAGCGGCATCACCACCGCGGCGGAGACGAGATAAGAGGTGAGCACCCACGTGATCTGATCGGAGGTGGCACCGAAGGTCCCGAGCATATGCGGGATGGCCACGCTCACGATGGTGATGTCGAGAACTTCGAGAACCGCCGTGAGCACCACGGCGATGACCAGCGCCACCGAAGGCTTCGGCTGAAATCGCGGCGGTTCGGAAGGGAGCGGCAGTACCGGCTTGATCCGCGGCGGTTCGGGGGCGGGCGGCGGGGTTTTTGCTTGCCGCGGCTCGCGCGGCTTTTTCGCGGCGGGTTTACGCCGGGTCATTTCTTGTCCTGGGTGGTGTTCTCGTTCTTGGTGGTGTCGATCATCACCGTGGCGCTCGCGCCGACCCGAAGCGGCTTGTCGGCCGGCGGGTTGGCCATGCTGATACGCACGGGAAAGCGCTGCGTCACCTTCACCCAGTTTCCGCTCGCGTTTTCCGGCGGCAGCACCGAGAAGCTCGCGCCGGAGCCCGAGCTGATGCTTTCCACTGTTCCGTCGAAGTTGACACCGGGATACATGTCGAGGCGCACCGTGGCGGGCTGGCCGACCTTGATGCGGGCAAGATCGGTCTCCTTGAAGTTGGCGTCGACCCACCAGCGGTTGGCTTCGATGATGGCGAAGAGCGGCGCCCCGGCCTGGACGGTGGCGCCCGGCCGCAACGTGACATTGGAGAGCAGGCCGTCGGCAGGGGCGGTCGCGTGGGTCTTGACCCGGTCATGGGTCGCCTTGGTGAGCTGGGCCGCGGCGGCCCTGAGCTGCACGGTGGGCGTGGTGACGGTGAGCGGCTTGTCCTGCTCCGTGGCGAATGCGCTCTCCGCATCCTTGTAGTCCTTCAGCGCGTCTTGCCAGGCGCTCTCGGCGTTGTTGAGCTGATCCGACGGCGGTTGCTCCGGCGCCTGTGCGTCCTTTGCGTCTCGATAGGCCTTGATCGCATCTCCCAGCGCGGCACGTGTCGTCTCGAGCGTGGCCGCTGCGGTCTTCAAGCTCTCGCCCGCGGTGCCGGCGGCGGAGGCAGCCGAATCGAATTGGGCTCGCGCGTTGCGCAGCGCAGCGTCATAGAGCGTCGGATCGATATCGAATAGCGGGTCGTTCGTCTTGACCGTGTCGTCGGTGCGCACATAGACATGGATGACCGGTCCGCTCACCTCGGAAGCCACGCGAACGATGTTCGATCCGGTATAGGCGTTCTCGGTGGTGGGGTAGAGCTCGCTGTGGCGCCAATAGGCGAAGGCGCCGGCCACGGTGGCGACGATCACGGCGGCGAGCGCGATCCAGCGTATGGTCGCGAAGGTGCTCGTGCTGGCGCGAACCTCGGTCGAAGCGTCTTGATTCACGTGTTCTACCTCGGTTGCGGCGGGGGGATGAATTGGCCAGGACTAGGCATCCAGGCCCGCAATCAAAGGCGAAGAGCGGCAGAATGATGGCGGAGGCTTAGACTGGTTGGCCGCCTCTCGCAAGGTTTCCGTTGCGCCGCAACAAGTGTCTCCCTTGTGCCGGTGCCCGTCGGCGGCTTGCCTTCCCGCCGGTTCGGCTTCACATTGCGCCTGGGCGGCTCAAGGAGCCTGGCCATCGTTGCAGTGGCGCCCTTCAAGCATAGGTCGTCGATTGGAGACAGTGTGGCGACGGAGCGGTGCGAGCCGGATCCGCGGGTGCGCGGCGACCAGCAGCGGGCACAACGGCCTCAGCCGGTTGCGCTGCGGCGTTCGGGCTTGCAAGGGAGGGAAGACGCATGACGCCTTCGACGTTCGTCGCGCCGCATCTTGGGCCCGGTCCTGGTGACGGTCGGCATCGGATTGCTGTTGGAAGGCGACACCTTTCGCACCATGGCAGACGAGTTCCTGCACAGCGCCGCGCTCATCTATTTGTCCGGCGTGATCACACTCACCCTCGGCCTTGCAATTCTCAATGTGCACCCTCTCTGGGTGCGCGATTGGCGGGTCCTCGTCACCATCTTCGGCTGGCTGTTTCTGATCGGTGGCATCTTCAGGGTGTTGGCGCCATCTTTGATGCAAAGGGTGGGTGAGCCGCTCATCGCCCATCAACGCTGGCCGCTCGCTGGCGCCATTGTCACGCTCGCGCTCGGCGCGTTCCTCACCGTGATGGGCTACCAGGACGCCTGGGGCGGCGGCCAGCGGCGGCCTTCGCATCGCTCGAGTGCGGCAAGGAGCTCGGGCTCCGCGTCGCGCAGCACCAAGCGGCCGCGGCGCAAGGCGAGCGAGGCTCGCTCATCACACTGATCGGCGCAGTTGAAGGTCCCACACGGCAGCAAGGCTTTAGCTGAGCGCTTGTTGTCGCTCGCCTAGAAGCTTAGACTAGTGCCAGTCCGAGGGGAGCCCCAGGCAAGGGGCTGAGAGTTCGCCTGCGTTGCAAGCCAAGGCCCTGGCGGAGACCCTTTGAACCTGATCCGGGTCATGCCGGCGAAGGGACAGGGAAGGCGTACTGCCCCAACGCCAGCTCCCCCGCAACCCACGGGAGCTTTGCAATGAACAAGCCGATCTCCGCCAAGGATATGACGCCGCCCAAGGTCACCACTGGGCCGCTTGCAGGAAGCCGCAAGGTCTATGCCTCGCCTGCCGGCCATAACGATGTAAGGGTGCCTTTCCGCGAGATCGACCTCACGGATCACGCGTCGTTCCGCGTGTACGACACGTCCGGTGCCTATACCGACGCGGGCGCCACCATCGACGTCAATCGCGGGCAACCGCCATTGCGCGCAGAGTGGATCGCCGCGCGCCGCACCCCCGATGCCAATGGCAAAAGCCCGGTGACCCAGTTTGAGCTCGCCCGCGCCGGCATCGTCACCAAGGAGATGGTCTATATCGCGCACCGCGAAAATCTCGGTCGCGTGGAGCAGGCCAAGGAGGCTGAGGCGCGGCTCGCCGACGGGGAGAGCTTCGGCGCGTCGTTGCCGTTCTTCGTGACGCCTGAGTTTGTGCGGAACGAGGTCGCCCGCGGCCGCGCCATCATCCCAGCCAACATCAATCACCCCGAATCCGAGCCGATGATCATCGGCCGGAACTTCCTCACCAAGATCAATGCCAATATCGGCAACTCCGCCGTGACCTCGTCCGTCGAGGAGGAAGTAGAGAAGATGGTGTGGGCGATCCGCTGGGGCGCCGACACGGTCATGGACCTCTCCACCGGGCGCAACATTCATTTGACGCGGGAGTGGATCATCCGCAGTTCGCCGGTGCCGATCGGCACGGTGCCGATCTATCAGGCGCTGGAGAAGGTGCATGGCGATCCAGTCAAGCTCGACTGGGAGGTCTACAAGGACACGCTGATCGAGCAGGCCGAGCAGGGCGTCGACTATTTCACCATCCATGCCGGCGTGCGCTTGCACTACATCCACCTCACCGCGCCCCGCGTCACCGGCATCGTGTCGCGCGGCGGCTCGATCATGGCCAAATGGTGCCTGGCGCATCATCGTGAGAGCTTCCTCTACGAGCGTTTCGAGGAGATCTGCGACCTCATGCGGAAGTACGACGTGTCGTTCTCCCTGGGCGACGGCTTGCGGCCGGGCTCCATTGCCGACGCCAACGACCGCGCGCAATTCGCCGAACTCGAGACGCTCGGCGAGCTCACGCGCATTGCCTGGGGCAAAGGCTGCCAGGTGATGATCGAAGGGCCCGGCCACATCCCCATGCACAAGATCAAGGTCAATGTGGAGAAGCAGCTCGAGCTTTGCGGCGAGGCGCCGTTCTACACACTTGGCCCGCTCGTCACCGACATCGCCCCGGCCTATGATCACATCACGAGCGCGATCGGCGCGGCCATGATCGGCTGGTTCGGCACCGCCATGCTTTGCTACGTGACGCCGAAGGAGCATCTGGGGTTGCCAAATCGTGACGACGTGAAGGCCGGCGTCATCGCCTACAAGATCGCAGCCCACGCCGCAGACCTCGCCAAGGGTCACCCGGCAGCGGTCGCCCGCGACAATGCGCTGTCACAAGCCCGCTTCGAGTTCCGCTGGGAAGACCAATTCAACCTCTCGCTCGATCCAGACACGGCACGGAGCTATCACGACGAGACCCTCCCCAAGGAGGCGCACAAGCTCGCGCATTTCTGCTCGATGTGCGGTCCAAAATTCTGCTCCATGGAGATCACCCAGCAGGTCCGCGACTACGCCGCAAAGCTCGCCGAGAAAGAGCGCGGCATGGCGGAGATGAGCGAGAAGTTCATTGCGAGGGGCGGCGAGGTGTATGTGGAGGAAGTGTGAGCCCTAAGATGCGAGAGCACCGAGTTTCGCACCATCACCGCACGCATCGCGCGGATGCCAATTTCGGGACTCTCAAATGGTTGTTGTTCTCCTGATTTCGCATCAATTTGGCGTGTAATTTGCATTTTTGCAGCTGACGTTTTCAGGGTATTTTTGCGTGCGGTCGAGGGAATCGGACGGGGGCTCGAGTTGTCGCTTGCACGCCAGTTTACCGCTGCCGCGATCGCAGTATTGCTGATCGCAGGGGGATGTCATGTCTTCCCTCTTGCAGCGTTGGCTGCCCACCGCCCAGCGCAAGCCAAGACCAAGGCCAAACCTCCGGCCACCAATTGCCAAGACGAGGCCGGGCTCGCGATGCTCTCCTCCCCGAGGGTGCCATGGAAGGGCGCGCGCGCGACCGGCACGGCGGTCCGCCCTATTTCTGGTTCGCCGAGGTCGCCTCGCCGGCGGTCGGATCGTGGCACGTCAAGCTTACGCGCGAAGGGGCGTCGCCGGACTGCAGCACGGTCACGCGCGAGATCGCCGTGCAGCGCAAAGAGCCGCCGCGCCCCGTCAAGGGAAATGGCGTCTGGCCAGTGCGCGCGGCATGGGACCGGGGCACCGAGAATTTGTATTCGGCGTGGACCGAGACGCTCTTCGACGCGCCCCTCGACCAAGAGCCGTCGTCGAAGGCGATGCACGAGGTGCTGCGCGACCGATCGCACAACGTGCTCTTCAACTCTTTGGGTCTGCGCGAGGACGAGAAAGGGCTCATCCTTCAGCCAGACTGCGCCGACGTTCCTTATTTCCTGCGCGCCTATTTCGCCTTCAAGATGGGGCTGCCGTTCGGCTATTCGAAATGCACGCGCGGCGACGGCGGCCAGGCGCCGAAATGCCCGCAGTGGTGGAACATCGAGAACGAGGAACCTGCTCCAGCTCCGCCCGGGGACCAAGGCCTACCGGGCGAGCAGGACGGCCTGTTCGGCATATTCGCGGTGCCTGTCCCAGCTCCGGTGCTCAAGCTTCCGCCGAAGCCGCAAGGTCTCGTGCCCGGATTCGGATATTACTTGCGGACCACCATCGCCAACGCCGTGCAATCCGGCAACGGGCGGACGGCGGCTGACGACAATGACACCGATTACTATCCCGTGCCGCTCGGCGAGGATACGCTCCGTCCTGGCTCCCTACGGCCACGTCCTGGTCCTCGTGAAGCGCGTGCCGCAATCTGGCGACGGAGCCGGAGTCTTCCTCGCCATCGACGGGCAGCCGGACGGGACGGTGGCGCGGAAGCGCTTCTGGCGCGGTAATTTCCTGTTCGCGCAGGACCCCTCGCTTGGCAGCCCGGGGTTCAAGCGCTTTCGCCCGATCGTCCGCGAGAAGAACGGTGTAGAGCGGCGCCTGACCAACGCCGAGATCGCGAAAAATCCGAGCTACGGCGACTTTTCGCTCGAGCAGTCGAAGCTGTCGGTGGAAGACTTCTACGATCGCATGGACGACGTGATGTCGCCCGCGCCGCTCGATCCGGAGCGCGCGCTGAAGGATGCGGTCACATCGCTCGCGGAACAGGTGAACACCCGCGTGGCGTCGGTCGAGAATGGGCGCAAGTATCAGGCCGGCGGGGGTGCCGACGTGTCCATGCCTGACGGCGCGTCAATCTTCGAGACCACCGGCGCGTGGGAAGACTTCGCCACCCCGTCGCGCGATTTGCGTCTGTTGATCGCGATCGACGTGGTTCGCACCTTCCCGGATCGCGTGGCGCGGCGGCCCGAGCGCTACGCCATGCCCAAGGACAAGAGCATCGCCGACTTGAAGGCGGAACTTGAGACCACGCTCGCCGCGGAGCTTGCGGCGCGGAAGTTTTCCTACACGCGGAGCGACGGCTCGCAATGGACTCTGGCGCTCAACGATCTCCTCGACCGCATGCAGGCGCTGGAGGTGGCGTATAACCTCAACGACTGCGTCGAGCTCAGATGGGGCGCGCCGGAAGGCAGCGAGGAAGCCTCGACGTGCAAGCGGCACGCGCCGGCGCCTCAGCGGACGAAGATGGTCGAGTACCGCGCCTGGTTTCACGAGCGCCGCCGCCCGCCGCGGGGTTAGAAATTCTGCGCCATAGAGTTTGCGGCTGGCGCGCCAAGCTCGCCCGAAAGGAAAGCCGGCGTGGCGGGGATGAGCGCAAAGTTCTGAGTGTTTGGCGCGTGGGACACAATAGTGTTCTTGTCTTCGACACTAGGGCGTTGGAGTCATACCACCAGCGTGATGCCTTGACTTGTCTGTAGCAGCCCACGGCAAATCTATCAGTCATGCCTGTTACAAAGTCACAAAGTCCCGTCAGACATTCATAGGGCGGCAATGCCGTGGCTTCGTGACGATCACCCATTGGCGCGCGGTACTAAACCGAGCGATACTTCTGAGGGCGGTGCTAAATTCGAGTAGAAGGAAGATCCCCGTCGCCATCCTCCTACTCCTCCTCATCCTGTGCCCGCGGCCTCGGTCGCCGCCGAGGCGCTGATTCATCCAGGCGCCGTACCCCCGCGCGCCTGCCTTGGCAAGATCGCAATTGGCGTGTTGAAAAGCGTCCATGGGACCCCGCATCGCTTTGACCGCCTCGCTCATGGCGAGCCTTGGGCTGCTCGCGGCTTGTGCCAATCCTGAGAGCCGTCAAGCAAGCGCGCAGGCGGTGGAGGCCGCGGCCGACGCCAAGGACGATGCCACCTGCCGCGAGAAGGGCCTTAGCCCCGGAACCAAGGACTTCGACGCGTGTCGCGAACGCTTGGCGCAAGCCCATGCCGACGAGGCCGCGGCTCAGGAGCGGCGGCGAATCGAATTCCAGAAGACGCTCGGCGGCGGCACCTCAGATTACTCGGGGCATTGATCAGCTAAGGTTCTTGCTTGACGGGGAAACGGGAGCGGAACTCTTCTGTGGTGTTCGCTTTCGGGTAGGGCGTGGCGGGCACTGGCACGCCGAGGAAGGCGCAGATCGGATCCCAGCCCTCTTGCGACTCATAGACCAGAAGCCGTTCAGGCGGCACGGACCGCCGCACCTCGTCGTTATGGGTGTTGAACGCAGCGATCGCATGCTCCCTGTCGAGCGAGCCGCCGAACGTCTTCTCCACCACGATCGCGTTGACCATTTCCATATGACCGCGGCGGATTGGATCGACGGCATCGGGGTCGGCGCGCAGCGATTCAAACTCTAGCATGCGCGCGAAGATCGTCGCGGCGGCGCTGGCGTACCACTCTTCCGGATCGCGCATCGTCAGGATGATCTTGGCATCGGAGCTCGCCGCGGCGAGCTCCCGCCAGATCATCAGCCCGGGCCAGTCGACCGTGGAGGTATAGCCGGCAAGGATCGGACGCCAGTCATGTGTCTCGCCTCTGGCAAGCGCGAGCCACATCGCGTCGTGCTCTGGATAGGCGATGGTCTCGACCATGTGGTAGCAAGGGCCGAGCCCGAGCTCGTCCAGGGCGAGCTTGAGAGACAGCGTGCCGGTACGCCCGAAGCCGACGCCGATTACTTTGAGGGTCATTCCGCTATCATGATCCGGTCAAATGCTCACCCTCTATTCTTATCCTGCGCTGTTTGGCGTCGCCGACAACAACGCCTACGGCCTGAAGGTTTTTGCATTCCTGCGGCTCGCCCACGTGTAGTTTCGCCACGACCATATCCTCGACGCCACGCGGACGTGGTGGCGCCGCATGATCGGACAGGCTAAAGCGCACCGAGCTGGCGGAACAGATTGTAGCGGTCGTATTCGACCCAGTCTTCCGCGAGCTTCGCGCCCTCGAAGCGGCCGACAATGATCACGGTCCAGGTGGCGTTACGGCCGGTGGCGGGAATTCCCTCCCAGTCCTTCTTCTGCGTGGCGCGCCAGGTCCCCCGCCACACGCCTTTGTCGCCGGCGAAGAACAGGTCGTTCAAGGTGTAGGCGGCGTCGGGAAAGGCATCGAAGAAGCCGCCCATCGCGTCTCTCCAAGCCGGTATCCCATGCAGGCTCCGGTCGCCGAGCCAGTGCGAGACGAGATCATCCGTCATGTATTTGTCGAGCGACTTGAGATTGTGGCCGTTGAACACGTCTTCGAGATAGGCGCGAACCGCCGCATCACGCTGATCCACGGGCATGACTGAGTTTCCTTTATGAGCGATGATTGCGATTCATTGTTCTCTCAGCTGACCTGCTTATTCAGGAAATTCAGCATGAGATCGCCGATTTCCTCAGTGTGGGTCTCGAGAGCGAAGTGGCCGGCGTCGCCAGGGTCCCACTCGCGGTAGAAAACCTCCACGCCGCCGACGGTCACGGTTTGATATGAGACGCTCATGACTAAAGACCCTTTGCCAATTTCACAACGAAGGAGTCATGTGCCGTTTACACATAAATCACAACTCAGTTGTGTCCGGCTGTTGCGAGAATCGCTCAGGCAGATTGTCTCAGCCGGCTGAGCGAAGGCTCACAAGGAATTTCAAACAGAGGGGCGACGAATGCAGTCTTATATCTACTGGGCTCTGCTCGGCATGGTCGGCTATTCCTTCACCACGCTGTTCACGAAGCTCGCCGAGCGGAGCGGCGATGTCTCCTCTTTCATTGTGCTCGCGGTTTCGACGATCATTGTGCCTACCTTCGTCCTCTCCATCGTTGCCATCCGCGGCGAGCTCAAGCCGCTGACTACGATCTGGAGAAGGGCACGTTCCTGTGGGCGGTCGCCGGCGGCCTCGCGCTCACCGTGGCGGTGACGTCGCTGTTCCATGCGCTGTCGCTCGGGCCGGCCAATGTGGTGGTGCCGATCTACGGGATGTTCATCGTCGGCGGCTCGCTGCTCGGCGTGCTGTTCCTTGGCGAGCCGATGAGCTGGAACAAGATCGTGGGCCTCGCTGCCGCCGTCTTCGGCGTGATGCTGGTCTCGATCTAGGGGAGTGCCCGAGCCTTGACGAGACCGGCGCCGTCGAGGCCTTCGAGGACTAGAACGCGCCGGTGGCGGCGTCGGTTATGGGCTATAGTTCGCAATTCAGCAAAAGGACGGTGATATTGATGAGCAAGATCGTCTACCAGATCGTGGAGCATGACGGCGGCTGGGCCTACAAGGTCGGCGGCGTCTTCTCCGAGCCGTTTTCCAGCCACGAGGCGGCACTCGCCGCGGCGCAGCGCGCCGCCGGCGAACAGAAGGTGCCAGGCGCCACCGAGACCATCGAATATGAGGACGACAAGGGAATCCGGCATCTCGAGGTCGATCCCGGCGACGACCGTCCGGTCACGGAGGTCGTGGACGAGGAGGACTAGGGAAGACCGGGCGGCGGCTGGGAGGGGTTGTCTGCCGCCACGACAAATGGCGCTTTATTGGGCTTTCTGCTATGCTCTCATTTGTTGCCCATGCAAGCAATCATGTCCATGAAAAGAAACGTATTTCGGTCACTCCTCGACCGGGTGCAGCGCCTCGGATTTTTGTCCCTGGTGATGGTCCGGCTCGCTATCCTGCACATTGTTCCACCGGATTTCCCCAAGAACTTTCCGTAAGGCTCGGAGCGCGCTCAGCCCAGATCGCGCCGTTCGCGCTCCTTGTTGCGCTGCTCATCGCGTCGTTTCCGGCGCTTGGTCAAGACGCTGGTGAAGGCACGCCGGCGAAAAACGAAACCGACGCGAAGCAGACGCCCTTCGTCGACATTGTCTGCCCGCTGATGCAGCACCAGGCATTCCTCTTGGGCCTTCCGGCGATGCCGTTCGTGCGGCTGATCTGGAAGGAGAGCCGCTTCAATCCGAACGCGGTCAGCCCCAAGGGCGCGCAGGGCATCGCGCAGTTCATGCCAGGCACTGCGGCGGATCGCGGGCTCGACGATCCCTTCGAGCCGAAATCGGCAATCGTCCATTCGGCGGACCTGCTCGCCGATCTCAGAAATGAGTTCGGCAATTTCGGTCTCGCCGCGGCCGCGTATAACGCCGGCGCCGAGCGCGTGCATGCTTGGCTCGACGGCAAGTCGAGCCTGCCGGCCGAGACTATCGGCTATGTCTATTTCGTCACCGGGCGCGATGCCGAGGAATGGAAGCTGCCGGAAACGACGCTGCCGGACTCGCTGCAAAGTCCACCAGAGGATGTGGTCAACTCCTGCCGTAAGCTTGCGCCACTCGTGGTCCGTGCGGTCTACGAGACGGAGCCTTTGACCGCGAGCGGTGCGTGGCGGCCTTGGGGCATTCAGGTGTCGACCTCGTTCTCCAAGGCGCGGGCGCTGTCGACTTTCGCGCGGCTGAAGGCGCATTACGCGTCGGTGCTGTCGAGCAGCGAGCCCTTTGTGCTGCCGGAACGCAATTTGAGCCGCGGGCGCCACTCGCTCTACATGGTGCAGATCGGCGCCGACAGCCGGGACCAAGCTGGCAAGCTCTGCGACCAGCTTCGCTCGCGCGGCGGGGCCTGCATCGTGCAAAAGAACTGAAGTCGCGATGCTCCTAAATATTTAACGTTCAACGTCACGAGATACTGGTTCAGCTTCTCCAGCGTATTGCGGTCGGTCCCGTTTTGATACTCGACCGAGATCGATGTCTTGCCGGTGTCCATGAAATTGTAGTTGGCCAGGACACTTGGCTTCAGCTTCAGCCTGAAGTCGACGAAGACCCGGTTCAGCACTGCGAACGGCGCAAGCAACTAGCGCATGCTTTGGGTTAGTCTTGGGCGAACCGCTCGTGTGCATGGCTGGCCCCTTCCCGCCTAACGACTAGCCAACGCACGAGAAAGCGGCATGAGGACGATAAATCCGACGATTGTGACAACGATTACCATGACAACCACTTTGGGGTCGCTGAAACTTTGGCTCGCGACCACGAGTGCGGCGGCAATGTTGCGCTGGCCGGTACCGAGCGTGACAACCATCAGCAGCACCATTGCGCCAACAGCAAATGCGAGATTGCCCTTTGCCAGTTCAGCGAGCTTCGGCAAAAACGGCGCCCCGGCCGCACATCCAAGCAGCAGCAATCCGACGCCAAAGGGTTCGTCTAGCCAGAGCATTCTTGCCAGAGCGAGCGCGGCAAGTGGCATCACGACGAAATTGGCCAGCAAGGCGAGCACCACCAGGCGGACATTGCGTAGCGGCTCGGAGATCTGGGAGACAGTGAGACCGGCGCCCATAGCGAGCATGCTCGACACGACAAAGCTCAGCATGGCAACGGTCGCTGCCTTGCTTAACAGTTGCACCAGCATTGATGCCTCCCGTATGGGGATTCAAAAAACCTCGTGCGCCCGGCGCCGACTTGGTACCCGGGCCACGCTATTGGCGCTTCGGGCATCGACAGTTGGCGCTCAATTCATAAGCGCGAAATTCCGCCACAGGTCTTTCAGACTGTCCGTGCCACCGAAGAGCGTGGTGAAATTGGTTGAGTCCAGTAGGACGATGTCTCCAGCGCGCTGTTGATTTGGCGGCATCCACAGCAGACAGTTGAACTCTGTATTGCCCGCTGCGGTGAAAGGGTGTGGACGATCGAGATCGATGGGCTGGCGCGCTAGTACATGGACCGACATGTTCAGCGTCGAAATCGATGTCTGCTTTGTGCCAATAGCGGACCTAGCTGACAGGCATCGCCTCAGAAAAACGTCCAACTGCCGTCGATTACTTCGGGTCGCGACGGGACGCACTAAGACTCGTGGTGGCTGCAGGATTGCCCCCGATGGGCTCGGCCCGCGCCTAACTATCGCATCGTGATCGCTAGCCCGCTCAGGTCGGCGTTCGCCATCAGCCCGACCTGCCGGCCCGAGAGCTCCAGAATGGCGCCGTTCTGGTTGGTGAGCACGATCGCGCGGACGCCGCCGCCGACCGCAAGCCCCGCGCCGGCCGCGGCGTAGACGCCGGCAACGTCCGACGCGCGTTGGATGTTGCGCACCCGACCGTGCAGCACCGTCTTCGATCCGCCGAACAAAAGGCCGTAGTCTATGCCGCCAACTCCAAGCCGATAGCTGCGGCCGCGGAAGGTGAGCGTGCCGCCGCCGGCCGAGCCACCGATGATCCAGCCGCCCTTGTAGATCGTAAGCGTAATGCTGCCACTATCGGCGTTCGCGCTCTGGAGGCCGACGCCAAACAGGGCGATCAACGCGACCAAAGCGCCTCGGAGCAGGATCGGAATTCGCATGTCTTGACTCTCTCTCGTTTCAGTCGTTGCGGCATGGACCCGGGCGATTCTCGTCTGTTCCACATGACCCGCCGCGAGGTGACTTTCCCCATTTCGGACCGAGGCCGAACTCACCATCGCACTATCTTGAGAACAAAGGTGCCTTGGGTCAATTCACTAGACGTCCGCTTTGGGTCATTAGCAGGCTCAAGCCGCTCTGCGCGTCTAGTGACTTTTTGGTAACGCGAGGAGAATAGTCTTTCTTGTGGATCGGCCCAGTTTCAGGGATTCATGCAATGTACAAGACAACTCTTGGCGCCATTGCTGGTGCAATAGGGATGGCCGCGTTGGTTCTGCCAGCTCCAGCGCAAGCGGGAAATGGAGCCGCTGTGGGTGCCGGTCTGGCGGGATTCGGTATTGGAGCCATCGTGGGCAGTGCGCTCGCACCTCCGGCGGTCTATGTAGCCCCGCCGCCTCCGCCACCTGTCTATTATGGGTGGCCGTATGGCTATTACGCCTATGGCTACCGGCCTTATGGTTATTATTACGGCTATAGCTACGGGCGTGCCTATTATCGCTACTAGGACCACAACAAGGCGCTCACTTGAGTGTGCCCGCGTGGCCCGTCCATGGGGCAATGTGACTCAAGCTCGGGCGCGCGCGTGATCCACCGGTCGAGGGCAGCCGCACTGTGCTTTGGAGCCAAATGTCCGCTTTGGGTCATTAGCCGACATAACGGCCCGTTCGCGTCATGTCCGCTTTACCCCCAATAGCGGACATTCATCAGCGCAGATTGCACGTCCGCTTAGCGCCATGAGCAGACATCGGCACCTCGCCACCCTGTCCGTTGCAATCGTCCACCGAGAGGCTCGGCCCTCAGCGCGCTAGTCGCGTAGCGCGACGGCTTACGGCGAAGCCACTGAGGTGAAGCTAGGCGACTTCACTGCGCTGACGCAGGATGTGTCGGGGGCGGCGGGATCATCGAGGAACGACACGATCACCGCCTGAGCGCAGGGAGACGCGGGGGAGACGAAATGCCCGACGCCGGGGATGCTGATGATTGTTCCGTTGGACAGCTTCGCCGCCGCGGCCTTAGCCCCGGCGAGGGACGTCAGCGTATCGAAGCTGCCAGAGATGAGGAGCGTCGGGATGCTGCTCGCGACGGGCTGGTGCATGGCGTCCGGGGCGGCGGGGACCTTCCAGATATCGCGGCAGTCTTCGTTGAAATACGCCCAGCCGCCGACACCCTCGTCTTGTATCGACGCGGGATAGTGCGGAAACGCTTCCCGACCGACCTCGGCGAGATCCCCCGGGGTCGCGAACGGATAGCTTTCGCGACAGCTGACGCCAAGGGCGAGCCCAAAGCCGAGGGCAGGGGCGCCCGGAGCGGGCGGTGGCGCCCGGCTTGCCCGATCGAGGGCGATCGCCTCAATGGAGTCGGCGTGGCTGGCAGCGAGCCCATCGATGCGATCAGGCGCAGCTTGCAGCATGGGCACGCCATAGTTCTGGTTGCGCAGCCAGTCGATCAGTGCGCCGCCGTCGATGACGACTTCGATGTCTTCGCCGGTGGCCGGGTCCTTGACGGTTGCCGTCAGCGGCTTCGCCTCGAGCTTGTTGACCAGTCCTGTGAAGGTTTCTTCGAGATGAGGATGGGCGACGTTGCAGGCCGGTTCCGCCGCGCAGGCCTGGAAGATGTTGCCGAAACCGTCGCCCGCGTTCTGCCAGTTTGCGGCGACGTTGTACGTGGTAGGCAAGACCGAATCGAGGACGACGCTGCGGATGCCCTCGGGGTGGTCGCGCATGAGCGTCTGTGCCAGGTAGGAGCCGTAGGACGTCCCGTAGACATTCCATACGTCGAAGCCGAGCACCTTGCGGAGGTCGGCGAAATCGGCGGCACTCTCGGTCGAATTGTAGGCGCTAAGGTCGGCGCCAGTGGCGGCGAGTTCCCGGTAGCAGGCTTCCGTCGCGGCCAAATGCGCGCGCTTGGTTGCCTCGGAATAATAGCGCATGCCCAGAAGCTGTCTGGAGAAGTCGTCGCTGGCCGCGCATGTCAGCGCCGGTTCCGAGAACATGGTGCCGCGCTGGCTCACCACATAGATGTCGCGGTCGCGGATGAAGTCGGCGGCGATGAACCCGTTGACCTCCAGGGGGGCGATGTCGCCCGGCCCGCCCGCCAGATAGACAACGGGATCGGGTCGTTTCTCCGCTGAGCGGGCCGGATATTTTGCGACCATGAGCCGAATGGTGCGGCCATCCGGCTGGCTCCGATTCTCCGGTACGACGAGGTAGCCGCAGCTCGCTTTCGCCAGCTCTTCGGCCCCCGCCAGTTCCGGGCACGGCGCTGGCTCGAAGCGGGGCACAGTTGCAACTCCTTCCACGGCCTGTGCGGCTCGCGCCACCGTGAGTGGAGCAAGGAGAAGGGCGAGCAGCAGGACGTGCCTGTGTGTGACAACCATGGTGTGTAGCCCTCCGTCTGGAGTAAACGCCCACCGGGGCGCGCTAGGGGAGCCTACGTCGAGACTGGCGACAAAGTACGGCACAATGCCCGCTATGGGTCATTAGCCGACATAACGGCGCGATCGCGTCATGTCCGCTTTACCCCCGAAAGGAGACATTGGTCAGTGCGAGTGGCACGTCCGCTTAGTGCCATAAGCGGACGTGAGGAGAAATTTCGAGTGACGCTAGAAATTGATCGTCGACCGAACGCCCCACACCACCGCGTTGGGTACCGTTCCTTTGCCCGACGGCTCTGGCGCGCCCCCACCAGGCTGCCAGATGTACTGAAAATCCGGCTGTAACGTCCAGCCTGTCTTAAGCTTCGCCGTATAGCAGATCTCAAGAAGCGCCTCGAACTTGCGATCGCTTGGCAGTCCTTGACTTCCATCAAGACCGTGCACGTCATTGGCTATGCCGGTATAGGCAAAACCGGCAGCAAGAATGTCATCGGCGCGGTGCGGGATCATGCCGCTGAAGGTGACCCCGCCATCGGCATAGAAATCGACAAGGTTCTGTTCCGTTGGACCGCCGATCACTCGGCCGAAAATGCCAATGCCCTTTGGATCTTTGCCGTTCGGCACGCGCCAGACGAGCTGATCAACAATAGCGTACACAGCCCAGTCGGTCTTAATCGGCACGGAATTGGGCGTGGTGGCCACAGTCACGCCCGAACCAAGTTGCTCGTGGAGGGTTCCGAACTGGTTCCACTCCCCGATCTTGACGGTGCCCGGCAGTTGACCGTTTTGGTCATACTTGTAGCTTGCCTCTGCCATCAGTAGCGGAGGCGAATCGAGTCGGAAATCGAGCCCGTCATCGTCGCAGACTTGCGGATTGCTGGCGCAGTGCGCCCCGGCAGGGTCGCCATTGTACATGCCGAGCATTAGGCTCCATTTGTCATTCGGCTTGACTGCAACACGCACGCCAGGCGTTGAGAGCGGATAAGTCGGGCCGCTCCCGGGTAGATTGAAGGAGGGAAGCGTGGCCCAGCTCCAGGTGGAATCCAAAAAATTACTGCCACCAGAGCTGAGTAGAAATTCGGTATCAGCCGTAAGTTGGCCCACCCGGATCGTCACACGGTCATTGAACAGGTGCTGCTCGAGCCAAAGTTCGGAAAGGCGCGTCGAGGGCAAGGCTTCGTAATTGCTTACCGTCACGAGACTGCCGATATTGTCCGCAGTGATGCTTCGCCCGTGAATCTGATAAGCGTCGGCATAGAAGCAGAGACCTTTCCACAAGCCTGCTTTGTGCAAATCGCCAAGCAGATAAGTCCAAAGCACGCCATCGTAGGTCTCGCCCTGCTGGATTCCCCCGGTGTTGCCAAAAGTCTCGTCGAGATAAAGGCCGCCGACGGTGAAGCCTGCATCAGCAAGCGACTTGCGCAGGTGGTCCACGTCAATTGGCGCGATTACTCCGCTGGGAATACCGCTGTCGCTGCGGCAGTCGGCATCAACAGCGAGCGAGGTTTGAGTAAACAGCAAGAGGTGAACGGCGAAAACTATGCCGACTAGTAAGGATTTGCGGACCGGAGCTCTTTCCATCGTGAGCTGACGTGTTCCATGACCGGCGGGATAAGCGCCCGCAATACCTCAACGCATTCAGAAATCCCCCGTCGTTAAGGCCTATTTTACGTCGAGCGTGAGCCTAGACCAATGCAGCTAACGCACGTGCCGAATGGCTGCCGAACAGACCCTGAGATCGGACATTACCTGGGGCAGATATGCCGAGCTATTTGCCTATGACGAGGAAACCCGGCTGTGTTCAGCCTTGAGAACCCGAGCTAGGCGCCAGCGGCGCGATGAAGCCCCAGAGTTGGGGAAAAAGCCACAAGCGGAAATGTCTGCTATGGGTCATTAGCGGACATAACGGTCCGTTCCCGTCATGTCCGCTTTACCCCCGATAGCGGACGTTCGTCGGTGTAGGTGGGATGTTCGAAAAGTGCCATAAGCAGACATGCGTCGGAAGTGCAGTCTGCTTCGGGCGGTTTTGGTCGCTCCGCTGTCACCTACCTCAAGAGCAGCCTCCCACTCTTTCCCTTCGGCTCAGCCGAGGTAGGGCCGCCGTTTTTTCGACAGGTTCACTGCAAACGGCACAAGAACCGCATTGGGGGCAAACACGTCTAACGGTGAAAGCACCGGTGGCCGCCAGCCAGAATTATATTTGGTCGGGCCTTTGTTCAGCGACGGTCGCGGAGGATGGATGTCAACTAAAGCATTGAAATTATTGGCGCCCCGTAGGGGTTTCGAACGAAGTGAGGCGTAGCGCTTTGCTCGAGAACCGAGCTGACGAAGCTACCGACGCGGCCATGTCCGATCAGCACCACATGGCTGGTGAGGCTCGTCGGATGGATCGAACTCCCGCGTCGGTGTCTTTGCCTCCTCACGTGCTGCTACCGCTTCCGCCCGAATTCGTTCGCTCTTAGCAAGTAAGCGGTCGAGTGCCGCGAAGATGAGCGCGGGCAGGCTCAATGGTCTGCTCATGGCACATAGCGGAACTCTTTCAACGGGCTCGCCGCATGTCCGCTATTGGGGGTAAGGCCGACGCTTCCCGTAGTGGCTCAGTCTGATGGCGTTCTGAGTACACGGCCTAGTTCGCGATCTTTGGATCGCGTGGGCGGCGGGCCCCGGCGCACCCACCATCCCAGGGTGGAAATCAGTCCCTGCGGTTGCCAGCAGCGTTCGCGCTCGCGCATCTTTCGCTATCGTCTCGCGACAGCGGCGCAAGATGCGCTGATTCCTTTTCCCATTCCTCCTTTGGCCAGAAGCGCAGCGGGACATAGCGCGGCGCGGAGCTTTGGGCTTGAGCTTTGGTCTTATCGTCAGGCTGCGTCATCATTGTTCATCCAATAACCGAACACCGACCGCTTGCGGACGGCCATCGCCCAAGAACGTCGATCTGCCGAGACCTTCCGCTCAACCGACCTTGGAGTTGAGCGTCGTGGATCACCCTTCGCGGCGGGCGCGAGCCGCTCCTAAATTTTTGCTACTGGGATTTCCAGGTCCCGGCCCGGACTGGCAGCTTGTGGGTCCGCCATATTAGCCCATAATTAGTTCGTGTGGCTTAAAGTGGCGCCCCGTAGGGGTTTCGAACCCCTGTTTCCGGCGTGAGAGGCCAGCGTCCTGGGCCACTAGACGAACGGGGCGTTCTTGTTTGGCCAAGCGAGCGGAAAGCTATAGCTTGGGCGAGCGAAGCCGATCAAGGCTTATTGCGACAGCGCTATTGCGGCTTGAGCCTCAAATGGGCGACGACCTTGCCGGTGGCAAGATCGATAACGGCAATTTCGGGTCCCGCGGCTCCGTTCAGAAGGACTGCGAGCCGGTCGCCGTCGAGCGACATGGCGGTGACCGTGGACCCTACCGGCACCGGCAGTTCGATGTTCGAGCCGCCCTGGCCCGGCTGGACTTGCGCGGCCGCGACGCCTGCGACTTGTGCCGGATGCGAGGCTTGATAGACAATGGCTGCGAGCACGAAGGCGAAACCCCCGACCAACAGCACCCCCATCACGATGACCGCGATCTTGAGGACGCGCACCTGACGCGGGGTGAAAACCGTCCCCGGCACGGTGCTGGTCTCGGGCTCGCTCACCACGGACATTCTCGAACCTCATGACTATTTCGACCGAGCGCCTGACGGCAGAAGTCGATGAGAGCCACTCCGGGCTCCGTCTCGACCGCTTCTTGAGCGATCGCTTGCCCGGCTTGAGCCGCACCCGCCTGCAGGCGTTGATCCGGCAGGGCCACGTGGCGCTCGGCCGCGCGACCATAGAGGACGTGAAATACCCGGTCAAACCGGGTGACCGCTTCGAGATTAAGGTGCCGCCTGCGGTGAGCGCGAAGCCGCAAGGGCAGAATATTCCCCTCAACGTGGTCTATGAGGACGACTCAATCGTCGTCGTGGACAAGCCCGCGGGACTCGTGGTGCATCCCGGCGCCGGCAATATCGACCGCACTCTGGTCAACGCGCTGATCGCCCATTGCGGGTCGAGCCTCTCAGGCATCGGCGGCGTGGCGCGTCCCGGCATCGTGCATCGCCTCGACAAGGACACGAGCGGCCTCCTGGTCGTTGCCAAGACCGATCAGGCCCATCGCGCGCTCTCCGAGCAATTCGCCGATCATGGCCGTGAGGGTGCGCTTGAGCGCGGCTATCTTGCCCTTGTGTGGGGCGCGCCGCCGCGTCCGCACGGCACGATCAACGCGCCGATCGGCCGCCACAAGACGAGCCGCACCAAGATGGCGGTCGTCGTCCCCGTGACCAGAGGTGGACGCGAAGCCGTGACCCACTACCAGGTGCTCGCGATCTTCGGACGCGGACCAGAGCCCATCGCCTCGCTGCTCGAATGCAGGCTCGAGACCGGGCGCACCCATCAGGTGCGCGTGCATCTTGCTTCGATCGGGACGCCGTTGATCGGCGATCCGGTCTACGGCACCGGCTTCAAGTCCAAGCTCCGCAAGCTTCCGGAGCCGGTGCAAGGCAAGCTTGCAAGCTTCAATCGCCAAGCTCTGCACGCGGCCACACTAACCTTCGAGCATCCGGTGACCGGCACCTTACTGGAATTTAATAGTGCACCGCCCGAAGATTTTGCGATGATCGCCGAAGCGCTCAAGGAACTGTGAAGGTTCCCCGGACTTTTATCCTTGAGACAAACGTTCTATAGAGAACTGCCGGGGGGCATTTGATGAAAAGTGCAGTGGTTAACGCCGCTGGAGAACTGCTCTCATGGCTTCGCACAGTTTACCGAGTGTAGGCGCCCATGGCGGACTGACGCGCTACCTCGAAGAGATCCGGCAATTTCCCATGCTAGAGCCTCAAGAGGAATACATGCTCGCCAAGAGTTGGCGCGAGCATGGCGATCGCGACGCCGCACACCGGCTCGTCACCTCTCACCTCAAACTCGTTGCCCGCATCGCCATGGGGTATCGCGGCTATGGCCTGCCCATCGGCGAGGTCGTATCCGAAGGCAATGTCGGCTTGATGCAGGCGGTGAAGCGTTTTGATCCAGACAAGGGCTTTCGGCTTGCCACCTACGCCATGTGGTGGATCAGGGCCGCGATCCAGGAATACATCCTGCGCTCGTGGAGCCTCGTGAAGATGGGCACCACCGCGGCGCAGAAGAAGCTGTTCTTCAATTTGCGCAAGATCAAGGGGCAGCTCAAGGCGCTCGACGAAGGCGATTTGCGTCCCGATCAGGTGAAGCGCATCGCCACCCAGCTCGGCGTCACCGAGGAGGACGTGGTCTCCATGAATCGGAGGCTCGCCGGCAATTCGTCGCTGAACGCCCCGGTGCGCAACGACAGCGAGAGCGGCGAGTGGCAGGACTGGCTGGTCGACGACACCATGGACCAAGAGACCGCGCTTGCCGAGTCGGAAGAGGCCGAGCGCCGACGCGGCATGCTCAACACTGCGCTGAAGAGCCTGAACGACCGCGAGCGCCGGGTGTTCGAGGCTCGGCGCCTCGCCGAGGATCCCCTGACGCTGGAGGAACTGTCGACCGAATTCGGCGTGAGCCGGGAGCGTATTCGCCAGATCGAGGTGCGCGCCTTCGAGAAAGTGCAGAAGGCGGTGCAGAAGGCGGCCGCTGCCGCCGAGAACTCCGCAAGCCGCGACCGCGAGCTGATGCCAGTCCAAAACGTCGTGATCATCATCGAGGCCGGCAGGCGCTTGAGCGACTATGCGAGCGTCACCGTGCCGACCTTGCTGATAGTCGGCGCCAAGAATTCGCACTCCTGCCCGCGCCGTGTTCGACATGCTGAGTGCGACGCTGCCGAACTCCGCAGTGACCGTCCTGAAAGGCGCGAGCCATATGAGCCCGTTCACCCATCCTTCCGAGGTGAACCGGCTAATCGCCGACCATCTCGCCGCTCGGCGCCAATAAGGGCAGTCTCCTCCCCTGGCAGCTGAAGCTCCTGCAGGTCGCGGGCGAACAACTCTTCGAGCTCCTTGGCTTGCGAGAGCGCGTTGGCGCGGACCTTCTCGAGATCCGTGTAGTATTGATAGTCCTGGTAGAGTCGCTTCTCGTCGAGACGCTTGAACGTCTCGGTCAGGCGCCTCACCTCGACCTCGCTAAGGCCGAGGCCCTTGAGCAGCTTCCGCGTCAATTCCAGCGCCGAGAGGAACGTCTCGCGCTCGATGATGGTGACACCGAGGTCCAATAGGCGATGCACATGGGTGCGGTCTCACGCCCGCGCATAGATCGGCACATCGGGAAAGTTCTGGCGCACGGTCTCGGCGATCCTGAGCGATGCCTCGACATCGTTGACGGCCAGCACGAAAGCGCGTGCCTTTTGAGTTTCGGCTGCGCGCAAGATGTCGATCCGGCTGGCGTCGCCGCAATAGATCCTGCTGCCGAAGCTCTTCACGAAATCCACCTGCTCGACGTTCGAAATCGAGTGCGGTGAAGGGAATTTGGCGGGCCCGCAATATGCGCGCCACGATCTGCCCGAACCTGCCGAAGCCCGCGATGATTACGTGGTCGTCGCCTCCCAGAGGCATCTCGTAGTCCGGCGTTTCAGGCGCAGCGCCGCGGCGGATCATCTCGTCGGCGAGCAGGAGCACGGGTGTGGCGGCCATCGACAAGCTCACGGCGAGCGTCAGCAGGCTCGCCTGAGATTGACCGATCACCCCGGCGAGCGCCCCGGCCGAGAACAGCACAAAGGCGAACTCGCGGCCTTGACTGACGACGAGCCCAAGCCTGACCGCCGCCTGGCGTTGCAATCCCCACCAGCGGCCAAGGCCGTAGAGAACGGCGGCCTTGATGGCGACAAGACCAATGACGATCGCGAATAGCAGCGGAACTGCCGAGCAGCACGGTCAAGTCCATCGACATGCCGACGGCGATGAAGAAGAGGCCGAGCAGCAATCCCTCGAACGGGGCGATGTCGGCCTCGATCTGATGGCGGTACTCCGAATCGGCGAGTAGCGCGCCGGCGATGAAGGCGCCGAGCGCGGCAGATAGGCCAGCCGCCTCCATGACCAGGGCCACGCCGACAACCGTGAGCAGGGCGCTCGCCGTCATCGCCTCACGCACGCCGGTGGCCGCGACGATGTGGTAGAGCCGATTGAGCAGAAAGCGCCCCACGATGATCACGCCAAGGATGGTGCCGATGGCGAGCACGGCCGTGCTCAAGTCCATCGCCGGGCGCTCGGCGCCGCTTGAGGCGAAGAGCGGCACGAGCGCGATCAATGGAATCGCCGCGAGGTCTTGGAACAGCAAAACCGAAAAGGCGAGTCGGCCGTGGCGCTTGTTCAGCTCGCCCTTCTCTTCCAGCACCTGCAGCGCGAAGGCGGTCGAAGAGAGCGACAGGGCGAGCCCGACAAAAAGCGCCTGACGCGTGGTAAGGCCGAGCGCGAAGCCGAGCACCGCAAGCACGATCGAGGTCGCAGCGAGCTGCGCGGTGCCAAGCCCGAAGATAGCCGAGCGCATGGCAAGCAGCCTGACCGGTCGCAGCTCGAGCCCTATGATGAACAGCAGCATGACCACGCCGAACTCGCCGAACTGTAGAATGCCTTCGACGTTGTTCAGCTCGTAAAGCGGCCCGAGAATGTAGGGGCCGATCAGGACACCGGCAGCGAGATAGCCGAGCACCGCGCCCATGCGAAGGAAGCGGCCGAGTGGCGCGGCAATGACGGCGGCGGCGAGAAATACCGCGACTTGGACCAGTTGCATCGAATCCGTCGTTTGGCTCCGCCCTCTCGCGGCTTCCGCATAGCATGCAAGGCCCGCGCCTCACCAGGGACACACGCTGTCCTCAAGCCGGAACCCATCGCGTTGCCAGCGCGACGCGGTGGCTCTAGGATGACGCTATTGGGGCCCCCTGCGGCCGCCCCGTGAGGCAGTTTGCCCAAGCGCCGCTCCGTGAGGTTTAGCGCCTATTTCGCGGAGTGAGCTGTCATGGGATCGAAGACTTCCCCTGCGTCGACCTCGTCGACCCAAAATCCTTCCTTCAACGAAGCGCTCGCCGTGTGGGCGAGGATCGGAGTCTTGTCCTTCGGCGGCCCCGCCGGCCAAATCGCTTTGATGCATCGCGTCCTCGTCGATGAGCGCCGCTGGATCAGCGAGGAGCGTTTCCTGCACGCGCTTAATTTCTGCATGCTGCTGCCGGGGCCAGAGGCCATGCAACTTGCGACCTATGTCGGCTGGTTGCTGCACGGCACCTTGGGCGGACTTGCCGCAGGTTTCCTGTTCGTGCTGCCCGGCGCCCTCGTGGTGCTCGTGCTCTCCATCGCCTATGCACTTTATGGCCATGTGCCGCTCGTAGAGGCGGCGTTCGTTGGCATCAAGGCCGCCGTGCTCGTCATTGTCATCGAGGCGCTGCTCAGGGTGGCGAAGCGCGCGCTTCGCAAGCCCTCCCACTGGATCATCGCCGCGGCGGCCTTTGTTGCCATATTCTTCTTTGCCGTGCCCTTTCCTCTCGTGATCGCCGCCGCAGCGCTCGCCGGTTACGCCCTGGCGGAGAACCGCCAGCAAGACGCTTCACCTAACGAGACGAATCCGGTGCCGCTAGCGAGCACGTTGCGCACCGCAGGTGTCTGGTTTGCGCTGTGGATCGCTCCGCTGGTCCTGCCCGCGCTCTTGTTTGGTCGCGACCATGTCTTGACCGACATCGCTATTTTCTTCTCCAAGCTCGCCGTGGTTACTTTCGGCGGGGCCTATTCGGTGCTCGCCTATATGGCGCAAGCTGCGGTCGAGACCCATGGCTGGCTCAGTGCCGGAGAAATGCTGGATGGCTTAGGCCTCGCCGAGACGACGCCGGGGCCGCTCATCCTCGTCACCGAGTTCGTCGGCTTTCTCGCCGGCTATCGCCATGGCGGCGAGCCGAAGCTCGCCTTCGGCCTGCTTGGCGCCGCTGTCACGCTGTGGGCGACGTTCGTGCCCTGCTTCCTGTGGATCTTCGTCGGCGCGCCCTATATCGAGCGCCTCGAAGCCAGCCCACGCTTGGCAAACGCTCTAAGCGGAGTCACCGCCGCCGTGGTCGGCGTCATACTCAATCTAAGCCTGTGGTTCGCGCTGCAGGTGTTCTTCGCCAAAGTTGAGCCCGTAGGGCATGGACCGTTGCGGCTTTGGTTGCCTGATCCCGCCACGCTCGACGTTGAAGCCGTGGTGCTCGCGGCGCTTGCGGCGCTTCTACTGCTCAGGTTCAAATTCAGTATCGGCGCCACGCTCGCGATCTCTGCCGGCGCGGCGCTCGTTTGGTTCATGCTGGCTGGAGCCTCTTAGTCTGCTAGCGCGGAACCCAGAGGTTCACGAACGGCGCCCGCACCCAGGTGCCGTGCCGGCCCGAATAGACTCGCGCAAACGGGGCGGCGACCCAGGTGCCGCGGCGCGCATCCACCTCGGTGAACGGCGCCCGGACATACGTGCCGGTGTGCGGGTCGTAGCGGCGATAATATTTGCTGCCGGCTTGCTGAACGAGGGCAGGCCCAGCTTGCGGCTCGACGGCGCCAACGCCGGGCAGCGCTGAGGCCTGCTGCGGCGACAGGCTTGCGAGAACGAGCGGGCCAACGGCGGCGGCGACACTCAAGAAGCGATTCACCATTCTACTATCTCCTACACATAGTCGGTCGGCCCCTGCGCATTGCGTTTACCTACACCATCAACGTGGCGGAGGCGAGACGGTTCATTGTGCGGTGACGCATCAACTACAGCCAGCCCTTCCGCTTGAAAATAAGATAGGGAAGCACCGCCGAAATCACCATGAGCAGAATGGCGAACGGATAACCGAAAATCCATTTCAACTCCGGCATGAATTCGAAATTCATGCCATAGGCCGAGGCGACCAGCGTCGGCGGCAGAAACACCACCGCGGCGATGGAGAAGATCTTGATGATGTTGTTCTGCTCGATATTGATCATGCCGAGCGTTGCGTCGAGCAGGAACACGATCTTGTTCGACAGATAGCTCACGTGATCGGCGAGGGAAATGACGTCGCGGGCCGCGGTGCGGATGCGCGCCTTCACCAGCTTGTCCTCCTTCCGCTCGTTGGCGACGTGGGTGAGAAAGGTGAGCAGACGCCCGAGCGAATGCGCGCTTTCGCGCGCGCGGGAGGTGAGCTCGCCTTCGCGTCCGATCGATTTCAGCAGCACGTCGAAGCGCCTTTGCCGCGTGGCGGTGCCGCCCCTCATCTCGAAGATCGAGTGAGACAGCAAATCCACCTCTCCTTGAATACGTTCGATGAAGTCCGCCAGGCGATCGACAATGGTCTCGATCAGTCCGATCAGCACAGCCGTGCCGTTGGTGAGACTTGCATCCGGCTTGCGGCAGCGCGCGCTGAAGATCGAAAAAGCTCGCGGCTCTGCGTAACGCACCGTGATCAGTCGATTGCCCGACAGGATGAAGGTAATCGGCGTGGCCAGCGGCTCCGCGGTCTCGGTCTGATGCAGCACCGTGGCGGTCATGAAATGTGCGCCGTTCTCCTGATAGAGGCGGCTCGACGCCTCAATCTCCCGCTGCTCTTCCCGGGTCGGCACCTCCAGCTTGAGCGCCCGCTCCACCTTGGTCTCCTCCTCTCTTTTCGGGTTGAGGAGGTCGATCCAAATTGCCTGTTCGGTGATCCGCCGCGGATTTTTGTGCGGTTCGAGCGCGCCTGACCGGACCGCGTAGATGGTGAGCATGACCGGTCTCCTGCGGATGAGCCCCTATCTCGCGGCTTCCGGTATCGGTTTGGCGCAAGACCATAGTCGAGCGCAAGGCCGTTGCCGCTTGCGACATTTGGGCGCAAATCGCCGCGACGCCGCCCCGCGAGGAGGCTTTGGTTGTGACATTCCCTCTTTTTACCGTAGGTTGTTAAGCGCCGTCGCGCATAGCAAGCGGGAGGGGAGCGGCGATCATCGCGATCCTTCGACAACTGCTCGCTCCGCACGGCATCTATCCCGTCGTGTGTGAATGGCAAGATCGGCGACTACATCAGGGGCGACCACCCAGCGCTTCGCGCCTTCGGTTGCCGCGGTCTTCTGGGGGCTGGAGCTGCGCTTGCGCAGGATGACAGCAAAGCTCTGGCCGAAGAGCTCGCCAATCCGCTCGCCGCCCTCATCAGCGTGCCATTCTTCGGAAACTACAACGGGGAAGTCGGTCCGGAGAGAGATGGTTCCCAATGGTTTGTGAACATCCAACCGGTAGTGCCGATTACGCTCAATGCAGACTGGTATATGATCTCGCGAACAATACTTCCCGTAATGTTCAGCCAGAACGGCCTCTTCCGCTGCTCCGGCTCGCAGTCCGGTCTGCGCAACACGACGGAGGGACTCTATTTTTCGCCAAAGCGAACGTTCAATGGCTTTACCTTGGGAGTGGGGCCAATCTTTCTGTTGCCGACCGCAACCGATGAGCTGCTCGGCGCCGGGAAATGGGGCGTGGGTCCGACCGGAGTTGTTGTCTGGCAGGGCAGCCGCTGAACGGTCGGCATTCTCGCCTACCACAACTGGTCTTTCGCTGGCGATGCCGACCGCGCTGATTTCAACCAAACATTCCTGCAGCCCGTCATCGCCTATACGACATCGCGGGCGTGGATGTTTACGCTGCAGGGAGAAGACACCTACGATTGGGAGACTGGCGAATGGTTGGCACCGGTCAACTTTCTAGTTTCCAAGATTGTCAAGGTTGGGGGGCAGCAGGTCAGCATCGTTGGCGGCGTGCGCTATTGGATGGACTCTCCCGACACCGGTCCCCATGGTTTCGGTAGCCGGCTTAGGATGACCTTCCTGTTTTCGGCGCGATGATTGATGTGTGAGATTAAGACTACTATCGGCACTTAGCGAAAGTCACTAGCGGCGCTGTTCACGTCCGCTTTCGAGCGAATCTCGGACTCTGCTCGTGCATCGCTGCCACGTCTGCTCATGACTCAAAGCGGACATGGCCCTCGTATTTGAGTTGTGCAACTTGCGCCCCGGCATAGCCAAGGTCGAGCACTCGGTGACGGGCTGGTTAGGATATGGCTCTATGCCGACGAGGAGCTGGCCAGGCGCCGACATCAGGACTTGTTTCTGTTTCCAGTTCTCCAAAGCGGGCGCGGCGGCCTTTCCGCTTGCCGCTCAGCAGCGGTCGCAGGAGCTAACGTGAGATTCCTTCTGCGACGTTGGCTTGGGGCGCGGCAGCGTGGGGGCGGAGGAGGCGTCCGTCACCCCATGAAGGGTTTTTAGCGCAGAGGGTCGCGGCTACGGTCTTTCATCAGGAACGCCGCGCCGGCGGCAAGAGCCGCGCCGAGCATCAGAAACCAGGCCGGGGCCAGCAGGTCGCCTGTCGTGCCGATCAGGGTTGTCGCTACGACCGGCGCCGTGCCGCCAGCTATGCCGATGCCGATATTGAAGGATACAGAGTAGCCGCTCATGCGGTACGCGCTCGGGAACAGCTCCACCATCATCGCCGGCTCCGCTCCCATGATTAACGCAAGCAGGATGCCGAACACGATCTGCGCCAAGGCATAGCCGGCGACCCCACCTGCCCCTGCTAGGGTGAAGCAGGCCCACGCCACCGCCGCCTCGGCGATGAAAACGGCGATGAGCAGGGTGCGGCGCCGGACAAGGTGGTCGGTAGCCCAGCCAGCAATAGGTACCAGCAGCAGCGCCACAGCTTGGGCTGCCGTGTTGATCTGTAGAACTCGACTTTCGGCGACGGTCCCAAACTCGCTCGCGTAAACGGGCAGGAACACCATGGTCAAGTAGTTGACGATGCCGTAACCGGAGGCGAACAGCACCGCACAGATCATGGCGCCCGGCGCGAGTGTGATCGCCTGCTTCAGCGGGATTGGATCGTTCGGGCGCGCGGGCAGCGGCCGATAGCCGGTTTCCCGCAAACGCCTGCGCAGGAAGTAGCCGCAAGCAGCGATAGCGCCGCCTAGCAGGAAGGGGACGCGCCAAGCCCAGCTCTCGAGTTGCGCGGGGCTGGCCAGGGTGACGGTTGCCGCGGCGACGGCTGCCGCGAGCAACATTCCCGCGGTCGAGCCGAAATTAGCGAAGCTTCCGGCAAATCCGCGCCGATGCTGTGCCGCCGTCTCGACGAGATAGCTGACCGAGCCGGTGAACTCGCCCCCGACCGAAAACCCCTGCAGAAGCCGCAGGACCAGCAGGAGAAGCGGCGCGCCCACACCGATCTTTTCATAGCTCGGCAAAACGGCAATCGCCCCGGTGGCGAGCCCCATCAACACCACGGTGTAGACGAGGACAAAACGACGGCCGAGTCGATCCCCCAGGTGTCCGAGCACGACGCCGCCGATGGGGCGCATGGCAAAGCCGGCAGCGAACAGGCCGTAGGCGCCGATAAGCGCTGCGATGCTATTTTCCGCCGAAAAGAAGACCCCGGCCAGAACCGGCGCCAGCAACCCATAGATCCCGAAATCGTACCATTCGAGGAGATTGCCTCCGATACCGGCGCCCAACACCGACACCGATAGCCGACCTTGCGCGGCCGGCAACGGAGCGGCCGGTTTGGTGACTACGACGTCTCTTGCATTGTCGTGGCGTTGCATCATGTCTTTGACAACGTGGTGCCGGCGCGGTGCGAAAGCTTGATTTGTCGCGTCTTCGCTTCATTGGGCATGTTTGTAAACGCGGGCCTATCTTCCGCCTTGGCTAAGGTCCGCTATATGCCAACAGGGGAGGCATTAGCGGACAGAACTAGCTAATGGATCTGGCCTCATAAACGCCAAAGCCGTAAGAGCGGCCAAAACACCCCAGATAGCGGCAGTCGAAAGCGCGAATTGATAGGCGCCGAGAAAGGCCTGTTCGAATATTGCGGGGTCGACCTGTCCTGCATCGGGCAGAACGCCAAAGCGCAAATCGTCGAGCGGGATTCCGGTGGCCTTGAGCTCGCCGAGATATACGACACTTGCGACCCCGCCGATGATGGCGATCGCGAACAATCCGGCCAAACGGCTTGCCGCGTTGTTCACGCCGGAAGCGGCGCCCGACTGGTTATCGGGAACGCTGACCATGACCGCTGTTGTCAAAGGCGCGACCACCAGCGCCATCCCCACCGAGGAGATGACGATAGGTGCTACAACCCCAATCCAATAGTCCGCCGCACCGAACGCCAGTCCAGCGGCGCCAGCCGCCAAGAGAAACGAGCCGACAATGAGAAGGCCCCGCGGGCCGTGGCGATCAGCCCATACGCCTGCAAACCGGGACAAGGTTCCAATGATGATGCCGATCGGCAGCAGTGTAAGCCCGACCTGGGTCGCTGACATCCCCCGCCTCTCAATCAGGTCGAAAGGCAGCAAGAAAAGGATTCCCGTTAGGGCGCCGTACAGAAAAAGTGTCATGATGTTTGCGCTTGAGAACATGCTATTTCCGAACAGCGACAAAGGCATAATGGGGCTGGCCGCCCGAGCCTCGTGAAGAACGAACAGGACCGATGCAATGGCGCCAAAACAAAGTGCCGGGATGCCTGGCGCGTGCGCGCCTGAGGTCTCCGAAATAAAGGTAAGTCCGGCTGTAAGTGACCCGAAGGCTACAATGGCAAGCAGACCGCCAAGCCAATCGAGCGACCCCGAGATCATATCGTTCCGGCTCTCGGGAACGTAACGAAGCGTCAGAACAATGACAGCTGCCGCTAGAGGCAGGTTGATCAAAAAAATCGCGCGCCAGTGGAGCGCATCGATCAGAAAGCCGCCAAGTGGTGGGCCCAGGGAGGTCGTGATTGCTGATGCCCCGGCCCAAATGCCGATAGCGCGTCCGCGAACTGCCCTCGGATAGGCCGCTGCGATAATAGCAAGGCTTTGGGGCACAAGTAGCGCTGCTCCGATGCCTTGGACGCTGCGAGCGATGATCAACCATTCGACAGACGTCGCAAGAGCGCAAGCAAGGGACGCCGCTGCAAATATCACAGTCCCAGTGACAAATGTTCGGCGGCGGCCGAACCTGTCGCCGGCTCCGCCGCCGACAAGGATTAGCCCGCCAAGAAAAAGAGCATAGGCGTTGACAACCCATTGCACGGCTTGAAACGTGGCGTGGAGATCCGCCTGCAGAGGTGGCAATGCGATGGTCACGACTGTTGCGTCGATGAATGCCATCGCCGAGGCTATGATGGTGGCGACTAACAGAAAGGGACGATTTTGCTCAGGACAGCCTGTCTCGGACCTTAAACCCAGCGCAGCCCGTCCCTCCGGACAGAAGGGCCGGTGGAAGGCGCTGCCGGCACCGGCTTGGGTGTGGACCGATTTGGTCATGACGACCGCATGGCTCCTTCCAGGCTGGAATTCGTTCCAAGCTTTGCGCCACCAGCTGGCGCCAGGGAAGGAGCTTCAATTCCTCGGCGATGTCGGCGGCTTTGGTGTTGGCAGCGATTTCACGTGGCAGCTCTCTGGCGGCTATAGCTTCGATTTCGCGGTGTGGCAGACAACTCTTCACGGCCTTGTGGGCTATCGGGCGCTGGCTGTTGACTAAAGTCAAGACGGCCCAACCAAGAACAACCTCGACTTGATCTTATACGGACCTGTCGTTGGTTTGAGCTTCCGTTGGTAGTGTCTCTGACTCCTCCGCTTCTCTGCGACTAACTTTTCCGCCCCTTGGACGTGGGTTCCCCAACGTCGAAAATGTTACACCTTTCCGCCGTTCCTAATCTTACGCAAATCGGCCATGACAATAAGCAAGAGCCAAATGCAGACTAAATTAAGCACTACATTGAAGGCCGAGGCCATAGAAGTTGAGCACACGATTGTAGTCATTTTCCCCTCCGCTTTGGCTTTGATGGCGGGGCCCGCCTTTGGCGACCTAGGCTCGGCGATAAACGGCGAACCGCTTCAATTAGCCTATTAGCGGCTCAGTTTCTCCCCACCTGCCGTGGGGGGCGACTGTTTCTCATCCCGCTGGATGTTCGGGTCGAATACCGCCCAACTTGGCGCGCTTGAAGTCCAGATAGTCATCTGCGGTTTTCCGATCTCGGGATCGTCGAGGGTGCCCGCGCGCACGCCGATCATGTGCAGCCGTGCATCGCTTTGCGTAAACACAGGCGTTCCGCATGTCGGGCAGAATTGCCGGTGCATTAGGTTACCGCTCGCGGCGTGGCTCGTATAGTCGGATAGAGCGCCCTCTACCTTCACGGCCTCGCTCGGAAGAATACGTTTACCGTCCCTGAACCCGCACCGATAAATTGGCAGTCGCGACACCAGCAGTGGCGTGTCGTGATCGTTTCTGCCTCGATCCTGTAGCGTACTGCTCCGCAGCGACACCCGCCGGTGATGGTCATAGCTTCCTCCTTCGCCTCTGCAGCGATACTCGCGCCTGATGCGGGCGTCGGTCAGACCTATGTTCTATCGCCTCTCTGCGCTCCATTCGAGGGAAGCCCAAATCTCGAAGGGGTCGCCGGTGCGCTCTAGAGGCATGGGATCATTATTCTCCGGCTTGTTCACGCGCGTGGAGATGGGCCACATCGTCATCGGCTCAGAGGGGTAAGGTGATGAGCTCACGCCGGAAACAGGGGTTCGAAACCCCTAGGGGCGCCAATCTTGTGGAGTTGGGGTTCTCTTTCGGACGACGCCCAGGCGTCGAGCGCGGCCTCAGACTTCTCAATTCCGCGACCTAGCCTGCGCCAGCTTCTCGCCAAGTCAGCATAGCTATTGCGCTCTTTCCCTTCCGGTAAACCCTTCGCCAGCCGGATACATTGCAAAGCGCGATCGCGGCATTCCTTCGCATCGTGCATCGGCCTTCTCCTGCTCCGAGGAACAAGTACAAGCGACTGAGCCGATCTTTCTAACTCTCGCCATCCATACCCGTTCCACGCGTAGCAAGCCGCTTCCCTCGCGGTGACTGGGTTCCGCATGCACAATCCTTGTGACTGCGTGTGCTGCGAAACTAGGCCGTTGTGGCGGAGCGTGCCATAAGAGTTGCCAAATATCTTGAGGCTGTTGCTACGATCGCTTCAATCGCAAAGCTGCGGCCAAATAGCGCTTGCACGCGGCAATTTTGCGGTGCAGCATTGGATCCGCGACACATCGAGTCTGAGGCGGGGCCCGGCGAGACGGGTCCCAAGGGCCTAAAAAAAGTAAGCTTTACATGCTTCTGTCGCGGAATTTAGGACGTGCTTTCTCGATTGAGTTGCATGACGAGGATATGAAACTCAATCACTTCTGTTGCGTTGCAACATAACAGAGCGCGCCCGGGGAAGATCCCCGAAGGCGCATGGCAAAGGGAGAAATGCTGGTCCCGTCAGGGACGCGGGGAGGCAATCGAGCGACTCGAAAAGAGGATGTGATCGATGCCGACCAAGCTAGCCCTCGCAATCATGGCGAGGCTCCACCCAGAGTGGAGGGCCTGAGCCATGATGGTCCCCATGCCAGCCGCCATCGTGTTGATCGTCTGCAAGACTGTCATTGCCGGGCCTCCTGACCAGAACGCAGCCTACACGAATTCTGAGAACCGGGAGTGGGCGACCGAGCACGCCATGATGGTCTGCCGCCGCGAAGAGGTGCAGATGTTCGACAAGGCGGAAGCCGACGGCGCCGATCCGCAGCCCTTCAACCTGCAACGCTGCCAGCGCTCGGCCATGATGCTCGGTCCGCAATGGGACGCCGAGCACCGTTCATCGTCCTATCGCTTCTGGCGCGTGGCCTGTCCGGTGCCGATCGTCCGCAAGAATCAGGACGGGTCGGAAGACATCATCGCCTGGAAGATGCCGGAATGCGGACACCGGGAAACGGTGGTCTGCGAGGTCGACACGACGATCTAAGGCGACCAATGGCGAACCTGACCGCGCGAGTCTGATTGGGCTTGCGTGGACTGGACGCCGGCCCCGCCACTGCCATGCCGAGGCGTTGGGCCCTGTCACTTTTCTGAATGGTGTTGCCAGGGGGGTTGGCGGGGGCGCAATATTTGCCTCCGAGGGTGAGCTCGACGTCCCTGCGTGTAGCGGCGCGCGGTTTCGCATTCCATCGCAGTTTCTGGTTCGAGCTCCCCCGGCGAGAGGATGTGATGATGCCCGTCTGGCTCAAGATCGCCGCCGGCGTCGCCCTTGGCGTCACGCTGATAGGATTAGCCGGATTGCAAGGCGCCTCGAAGAGGCTCGGCCCGCTCGTGCAGGAGCATGGCACCACGTACTATAGCAGCGACGGCCCGGTTTCGCCGCCGGTGATCTGCAAGCCGCTCAGCACGATCCTCGCCGCGATCCAGCAGGTGCATGCCAAGTATGACTATCTCGCTGGTGGCGATCTCAAGACGTTCGAAGACCGCGCGCGAGACTTGAAGGGCCTGCCGCCGCTCGACGCCGATGAGCTTTACGTCATCACCGAGGATGATCAGCTGCGCGACGGCGACATGGTCCTCTTCATCGGGCTCAAGTCGAAATGCGTGAGCACGGTCTTCGGCTTTCCGGCCAAGCTCTATCGTGAGATCCTGGGCAAGACCGCGGCCACCTGAAGAGCGAGGGCGAGAAATAAGCGCGCTTTGGAGCCTTAGCCTAAGCTAGGATCGCCCGCGCCGAACACGCTTCCCTCGGAACGGTTTGCACGCCTTGAACCATCCATCCTTGCCGCAAGGCCAGCTCGTCTACGCCATCGGCGACATTCACGGCAGGGCGGACCTGCTCGCTCTCCTGCTCGCCGAGATCGAGTCAGATTCGGCGCGAAGCAAGGACGCCAAGCGCCGGACGCTCGTTTTTCTCGGCGACTATATTGATCGTGGGCACGACAGCCGCCGGGTGGTCGACATGGTGCTTGGCGACCTGCCGGCAGGATTCGACGCGCATTTCCTCAAGGGCAATCACGAGGCGATCATGCTCGATTTCCTGGACGACCCGTCTTATCTTGGCCACTGGCTCGCCAATGGCGCCGACGCCACGTTCCGGTCCTATGGCCTGGATGTCGCCGAGCTGGTCGGGAGAGGGGCGGGGCCGGAGGTCTGGCGAAGGGCGTTTCTCGCGTCGCTGCCCGAGACGCACCGCGATTTCTTCGAGGCCCTCGAGCTTGCCGTCTCTTTCGGCGACTATTTCTTTGTCCATGCCGGCGTGAGACCTGGCGTTCCGCTCGAAGCACAAGACCCGAACGATATGATCTGGATCCGCGGCCCCTTCCTTCAGTCGGAGGATGACTTCGGAAAAATCGTGGTGCATGGGCACACGCCCGGCAGGGACCCCGTCATCCGCGCGAACCGGATCGGCATCGACACCGGAGCGGTGTACACCGACAGGCTGACGGCGCTCCGTCTTGAGAATGGATCCCGGAGATTGATGCAGGTAGACGCTTAGCCGACGCTCAACTGTCAGGCGATTCGGCGGACAGACCTTTCAGGCGTTCACTCAGACTGCCGGTCCGGCGCCCTCTCGCACTGCGGCGTCTCGCCTTGCGGGCGGACAGGAGCTTGCCGAGCGATCCGGTATCCTCCGGCTCTTCTTCGGTCTCCTCCGGCGCCGCGTCGTCTGCCTTGCCAGAAAGGGCGAACAAGGATTCGCGCCCGCGGTCGGTGCCAAGCGGCTTTGCCGGCACAGGCTCAGTCTGACCGTCGCCGCCATGGCGGCTGGCGACGAAGGGCTCACGCTCGACGTCGAGCGGCCGCGGGCTCTGCTCTGCGGGGGGAGGCGACGCGCCGAGGCGCGAGAAATCAGGCAACGCCACGCCTTGCCCCTTCGCCACGGCGAGGACTTGACTTGCGAGTTTGCCGATCTCCTCGCGCAGCAAGCCGTTCTCGTTGCCGCCGATCCGTCCGTCCCTGAGCTCTTGCTTGAGCTTGGCGAGCTCGGCGTTGAGTTTGCGATTTTCCTTTGCGAGTGTCGCGTCGGATTTCGTCGACCGGCGCGACGAGACAGCCTCGCCTTCCAAGGCTCCGCGCAGCTGGTCGATGTCGCCGCGCTGGGTGTTGAGCGTCGAGCGGGCGAGCTTCAGGGCTTCCGCCTGCGAGCCCGCGGTGTTGCGAAGCTCGGCGTTGGCGGCCTCAAGCTCGGCCATCGCTTCCTTGGCGGCCTTGAGCCTGCCCTCGAGCTCCGGCAGACGGCGCCGGATGGTCTGCTCGAGCACCCGGTTGGCGTTGTCTTTCTCCTGCAGGCGACCTTTGGTGCCCTCGAGCTCGGTCTTGATGTCGGCGATCTCGACACGGCGTTTGTTGGACTCGACCAGCTCGCGCGCTGCCTTGTCCTTGGCCTTGTCCAGCGCCACCTCGACCCGGCGAAGCTCGATGGCGAACTCGGCGCGCAGCTGATCCTTGTCGGCCTGGATGTCGGCGGCCGACATGGGCATGGTCGCCTCAATCCGCCGCTTGGTAAGGCGCACGGCGCGCCTCCAGAATGCGGGAGCGAACAGCAAGGCAAGCAGGCTCGCGAGCAGAAAACCAAGAGCCACATACATGCCAATGTCGATCATCGGAACTTGCGCTCCCAGAGTCACGCCGCCAAGCGCAGGACGTGACGAAGCGGGCCGTCGGCCCGACATTCAAGGGGCAAGCCGCCCCAAAGGCGCCCCCGTTAAGACTTTCTTACCGCCAATCTAGAACGGATTCCAGGTCGGCTCGCGGGTATATTTCAGATACCCGATATTGGCGCCAAGCCGCAAACCAAGACCTGACCGGATTGGGGCAAGAATAACGTGGCCGCGGGCCAGGAATGTGACGCCAACGCCACCGACGAGATAGGCAGAGCCGTCGACTCCGCCAAAAGTGTCGTAAATTTCCCCAGGGCTGCGGAGATCGTAAACAAGTACCATGGTCTTGGAGCCCTCGGCGCCGAGGTCGTATCCGACCGAGGGACCCTGCCAATACAGGCGTTGGTTGCCCGCGTCCTTGGTGTAGAGCACCCCCTCGCCATAGCGAACACCAGCAATGATGGCGCCGCCTGCTTCCTCGCCCAAGATATAGCCGTTAGGGCGCCCGGCCCGCTGGAAGGTGTATTCGATCGCTTCGGCGAGGCCCATCGACACGCTGCCGAAGAAGCGGTGGCCGGCGTCCTTGATCTCTTCGACGCCGAACGTGCCGCGGCTTTTGGCCTCAGGCGGGGCATAGGCTTGGCCTCCGGGTGGCGGGACATAGACGGCCCCGCCGGGTGGCAGGGTGGCCCCGCCGGGTGTCGACTCATAGGGGACGCCTGGCCCGCCCGGATCTGGCGGGGGTGGCATTTGTTGCCCATTTTGTGGATGCGGCGTGATCACCATGGGCTGGTCGTCGGCCTGGGCAAGCTTGATCGCGCCGGGCGTTGCAGCGCTGTCGGCGGCAAGGGCAGGGGGCGCAAGAAGCAGAATCGCGGCGAGCGCGGCTCCGGACATTTCGATCCGCATGGCAAATCCCCGTAGGCTTCCTCGAAGCCAGACCAAGACCCGACCCAAGGGTCGGCCTCTCTTCCGGTATGATTTGCTTAAACTGTTACTAAACAGTGGCTACGGGGCTCCGCACTGCGCCAACCAAGATGTCGCCCGACACGACTCTGGTGCGTAACGATTTTTATCCGGGTGATATTGACGGCTCCTATTTTGCCCGAATAAAACCCTGCTCCGTACCAAGGAGAACTCGAGATGACGGATCCCGCTGCCAGCACCTGCACGGCCTTTGCCGGCGTGAAGCGCCTTTGCTCCGGGAGGCTGTCCGCCGTGGCGCTCGAGGCAAAGGCCATTAATGATCGTGGCGAATCGACTCCGGTGCTGATCTTCGATGATGCCACGGCCAATCTAATCGAGGTGGACTACCGTGGCTCCCGCGGAGACGTTCTGAAGCGCCTGTTCCACGAGCTACCTGCGCGTGTGGAGCCGGAAGCGGTACGCGGGCGCGGGCGCCCGAGGCTGGGCGTCGTCGCGCGAGAGGTCACCCTGCTGCCCCGCCATTGGCAATGGCTGAGCAGCCAACCCGGCGGCGCATCGGTAGCACTCCGCAAGCTGGTCGACGAAGCGCGGCTGGCGAATATTGGCAAGGATCGCGTACGCCAGAGTCAGGAGGCGGCGTATCGCTTCATGTCGGCCATGGCCGGAGATGCCCCAGGCTTTGAGGAAGCGGCGCGAGCACTATTTGCTGGAGACGAGCACCGCTTTGAGCAGTGCATCAGCGTTTGGCCCGAAGATGTGCGGGATCACGCGAAGAGGCTCGCCAAGGACGCACTACACACTCAGTCGGGCGCGTGAGCGCCCCAAGCGATGAAGCTCGGGTTGCGCAGGCCCTGCTCTGTCTTGCCGTAGGGGAGAGGATTTCCCTCCGCATCTTCAACGTGCCCCCCTGCGGCGATCAGCACCGCGTGGCCGGCCGCGGTGTCCCATTCCATGGTTGGCCCAAACCGCGGATAGACGTCGGCCACGCCTTGCGCGACCTCTATGAATTTGAGCGCCGAGCCTGCGCTCGATCGACCCGCGATCTTGAGCTTGGCAAGGAACGCCTCGGTGGCGGAATCAAGGTGGGAACGGCTCACCACCGCAACGAGGCCATCAGGCAAGGGGACGCGGCCATGCAAAGGACGGCAGTCGAGCTTGGTTAAGTCAGCGCCATCGTCGCTCGGGCCAAGCTTCGCCGCGACTGCTTTGCCGTCTTCGGTCGTGAGAGCGAGGAGGGAGCGCGCCGGCGCGTAAACCAGCCCGAAGCGCGGGATGCCGTCCTCGATGAGGGCGATGTTGATGGTGAAGTCGGAGCGCTTTTGGATGAATTCCTTGGTTCCGTCGAGCGGGTCGAGCAGGAAGAAACGACGGCCGAGATGGGCCGAGCGGTCGCCGGCGACCTCCTCCGAGACCACGGGGATCTCCGGAGCAAGACGCTGCAAGGCCTTGATCACGATCACCTCGGACGCCTTGTCGGCTTGGGTGACCGGGCTCGCATCGGCCTTCAGCCTGACCTCGGTGCCCTCGTGATAATGCCGCATGATGGCGGCCCCGGCCCGCGCCGCCGCGTCGGTCAGGAGGCTCGCCGCTAGCACAACGTCGAATTCGGCGTGTTGGGATGTCCGTTGTTCTTGAGTTGTCTGTTTCGGGGCTGACAAGGCAAACTGCTTTCGTGGTGCATTGATTCGTTTCGTGCGCGCATCGATGCGGGACAAGCTACGGAACGCGCCGCCTCGATCTAGCAGATTTTGACAAGTGGACCCGCCTCATTTTTCAAGCAGCCCATAATGATTCTAGGGGGAAAGACATGAGCGAACCGACAGCGATCGGCGATCTTGAGCTTGCGGCGCTGATCTCAAGCCGGATCTGCCACGATGTGATCAGTCCGGTTGGCGCCATTGCCAATGGCCTCGAGATGCTCGGCGAGGAACAGGACGAGGCCATGCGCAAACAGACCATGGACCTGATCCGCAAGAGCGCCCGTCAGGCTTCGGCCAAGCTCCAATTCGCGCGGCTCGCCTTTGGTGCCGCCGGGTCGGCCGGCGCCGAGATCGATCTCCGCGATGCCGAGAAGGTGGCGAGGGACTTCGTGCAAGGCGCCAAGCACACTCTGTCTTGGCAAGTTCCGGCGGCGACGCTGCCAAAGAATAAGGTCAAGCTGCTCTTGAACCTTGTGGCGCTCGGCGTGGTGGCCCTGCCCAGAGGTGGCACGGTCAGTGTGGAGATTAAAGGCGATGCTCCCGCCGTCACCTTCACCGTGCTCGCCCAAGGGGAGCCGGCGCGGTTGGCCGAGCACGTCACGAACTTGCTTGCTGGCGCCAACGGCATCGCGCTCGATGCCCATTCGATCCAACCCTATTACGCGCACCGCGTGGCCGAGGCGGCCGGCATGAGGGTGACGGTCGAGGCCCGTGACAAGGAAGTCGAGCTGAAGGCCGCCTAGGAGGGTGGTCGCGAAACTTTCAAGGAGTGGAGAGTCGGAAGGGGCTTAGGCCGCCTCGGACTCGTCTTCCGGATTGCGCAGCACGTAGCCGCGGCCCCAGACCGTCTCGATATAGTGCTTGCCGCCGGTCGCAGCCGCGAGCTTTTTGCGCAGCTTGCAGATAAAGACATCGATGATCTTGAGCTCCGGCTCGTCCATGCCGCCATAGAGATGGTTCAGGAACATCTCCTTGGTCAGCGTGGTGCCTTTGCGCAAGGAGAGAAGCTCGAGCATCTGATATTCCTTGCCGGTCAGATGCACGCGCTGGCCGTTTACGTCGACGGTCTTGGTGTCGAGATTGACCTTCAGGCCGCCGGTCTGGATCACCGACTGGGCATGGCCCTTGGAGCGGCGCACGATGGCATGGATGCGGGCAACCAGCTCATCCTTGTGGAAGGGCTTGGTCATGTAGTCGTCGGCGCCGAAGCCTAAGCCCCTGACCTTGTCCTCAATGCCGGCGAGGCCTGACAGGATCAGGATCGGGGTCTGCACCTTGCTCACCCGCAAGGTCTTCAGCACCTCGTAACCGCTCATATCGGGCAGGTTCAGGTCGAGCAGGATAATGTCATAGTCGTAGAGTTTACCGAGGTCGACGCCCTCTTCGCCAAGGTCGGTCGTATAGACGTTGAAGCCCTCGGACTGAAGCATCAGCTCGATGCTTTGTGCCGTAGCGCTGTCGTCCTCGATGAGAAGCACCCGCATTTTATTCCCCCGTCTCCCAGCCCGTTCCTACTCGTTCCCCCAGTGGCACGTGCGCTCGATCGCTCGACGCAAAAATGGATGGTTAATTCGAATCAACAAATTAGTGGCCAATAGTTAACAAAAGCTAAGTTTCTGGCGAGTGCTATCGGCGCTTGCGCTCGAGTTTTGGCTATTCGTCAAATGCCAAGCTCATGGTTTACCGCCCCTTAAGGCCTCTTGGCCAAGATCGGGCGGAAGAAGGGTGGGGGCCGGCTCCGGCAGCGAGCGCAGCGCGGGGTTATGCACGGATATTGAAATCCTCCGCTCCAGGTCCGAAAATGTCGAGGGGTATCGAACGATGAAGTCACGGGACGCATTGAGCCGGTTGAAGCGCTTTGACGTTGAGGAGAAGCAGCGCAAGGTCTCCGAGATCGAGGCCATGATCGGTGACTTCAATCAGATGGCGACCGACCTAGACCGTCAGATCGCCATTGAGCAGGAGCGCGCCGGCGTCTCTGACACCAACCACTACGCCTATCCGACCTTCGCCAAGGCTGCTATCCAGCGTCGGGACAATCTGTTGGCGTCCGTCGTGGATCTCGAGGCGAAGCTCGCGAGCGCCCGGGCGACCCTCACCGAGGCCTTCGAAGAGCTTAAGAAGATCGAGCTGCTGGAGGAACGCGACGCCGAGCGGATTAAGATCGAACAGGCCCGCGCCGAGCTTGGTTCCGTGCCAGGCGTGCCGCACCGCGTGGCGAGCTGAGGGCAGCGGGCGCCTTTGCATAGCCTGAGCCGCGTCTCATCGGCGCAAAATTTGACCTGCACGGAAACGAGGGGAGGGACCCATGCCGTCCTTCGACATCGTGTCAAAGACCGACCTTGCGGAGATCGACAACGCGCTCGCCAACATGACGCGCGAGATGAGCCAGCGTTACGATTTCAAGGGATCCCAATCCCGCATCGAGCGGAAGGAAGCCGAGATCATCATCGATGCGGACGACGACCTCAAGCTCAAGCAGATGCACGAGCTGCTTCAGGGGCACCTCGCGCGGCGCAAGATCGAGCCCGGCGTTCTCGACTATAAGACAGCAGAGAAGGCCGCTGGCCAGGCGGTCCGGCAGAAGGCGCTGATCCGCCAAGGCATCGACCGGGAGTTGGCCAAGCGCATCGTGAAAGAGATCAAGGACGGGAAATATAAAGTCCAGGTCACCGTGCAGGGTGACGAACTTAGGGTTTCAGGCAAGAAGCGGGACGATCTGCAGGCGGTGATCCAACACGTCAAGGGGCTTTCGGTTGAGCTGCCCCTGCAGTATGTGAACTTCCGCGACTAGTGCCGTGAATGAGATGCGGGGGCATGCCTTGTCGCCAAGCGTTCGGTTGAGTACTCTGTTGCTGTTGATTGCCGGGACGTTGTCGGGCTGCGGTGTCAGTCTCAGCAGCTTCGGCATCGGCGGCGGCGCCGGCACGAGCCTCGCCGAGGAGGAAGCCACGGGGTCCACCCGGGCGCCAGGACCGACGAATGTCGCCGTCACCAGGGCGAGGCCATTCGACGCCTATGTGGCGATGGGTGGGATCATCAAGCGTTGCTGGTTCAATGCCACCGATCCGCTGTTGCCGAACTATGTCTATCGCGCCGATGTCACCCCCGGCGGCAGCACGGTCACCATCACCGTGCATCAGCGCGCCGATCTCGGCCGGGCGGGCCTCCTCACCTACATCATCGATTTCAAGCCGGCTGGCGCATCGACGGTAATCAACACCGAGAATCGCAAGATGCCACCCGAGCTTGCCGCCAAGATGCAATACGACATCAACCGCTGGCAGCGCGGACAATCCGATTGCAGCAAGACCATGCCGGTCACGGCTTCGACCAAGGCAGCAAAACCACAGGCGATCGCTAGATAGATTCACCGCCATGGCGAGGATGCTTGGGCAGCGCTAGCGAACCTGTCCTGCCATGCAATCCCAGTACGCCGCCCAATAGATTTTGTCCGCAGTTCGCTGCCGCGCATGGGCTCCCGATAAGGCGCCGACGCCAACGCCGAGCAGGCCGCCGAAGAGCCCGCGGCGAACCAACTGTCCTTGGCGGCTCGCGTTTTTCGCGTAGTCCCGGGCCCAGGCATCGCAAGCCCTCTATGACGCCGCGTGAGTCGGCTGCAAGGGCAAAGCGGCCAGCAGAAACGCAACAGCAACCCCGTGCTTAGTGATGGCAGACGACAACCGAGCTCTCACACGCGTTCCGAAATGCAATGCGTGTGCACCGGCCCGATGGCCTTCCCATGCGGGCTGCTCAAATTGCCGGCAATATGGTGCTGCAACCTTCTTTGCGACCGTTCGGTGGAAACCTGCGGGTTTCTGGCGTCCGCTGTCGCCCGCACCACGTAGCAGCTGTCCGCCAGAGCTGGCCGCTGAGTGAAGACAATGGCGACAATCGCGCAAAGACCTAAAGCAAACAAAGGTAATTTGTTCACGGCACTCTCCCTGTCTAGATCACAGCCTTAAGTCTTCGTTCCATGCGGACGCGCCTGGCAGCTGGCGCCACATCTGCGGTCAATCTGATTGAGCCGCGCCTAACCTGAGAGGTCGGCGCGTCAAAGACATGTCAAGTGTCAAGCGCGGACGCGGAAGGCCCAAATGATCAGCGCCACGCCCTCGATAAGCAGGAGAACGCCGAACACGAATGGGACGGCGAGGGTGGCCATCGCCGGCGAGCTCAGCAGCAAAATGCCGATGAGGAGATTGAGGACGCCGAAAATGAACGATCCAATCCCGCCACCGGCGAAGCCGCCGATGATCCCGAAAATGCCCATGACGATGCCGAGCACGCCGAGATAGATCACAAGGGTGGCGGGCAGGAGGATCGCCGCGAACAGCGGGTGGTTCAGCACCAGAACGCCGGCGACGATGCCGAGAATGCCAATGAGCAGAGACCAGATCCACGGGACGGAGCGATCGACGAACATGCGCACAAGCTCCAGCACGCCGACGAACAGCCAGTAGAAGCCAAGGAAAATGGTGATGGCCACCACGGTCGAGGCGGGCTCGGTGAGGAGCAGGAAGCCGACCAGGATTGCCGCGATTCCCTCAAGCAGAAAGACCCACCAGTGGGCCGTCGGCGTCGGAGTCGTTATCGCCATGGCTAATCTCCCCTGTGCCGCGTTTAGAATGGCCAGAGGGCGCGTGGCACGTCGCGGCAGCTAAGGCCTGACGATACCCTCTTCTAGGTGCGTCTAGGGATTTTTGCATTCGTTTTGCAAAAGCGGGGTCGCATCAGTAGTTCCCTGGGGGCTCTCCCGGCACCGTGATCCATTCCGGCGTGAGCAGCTTGAGCTCCCGGCCGGGCCCGATTGACAGCGTATGAATGTAGAAGCCCGTGGTCTTTTCGTCCGTCACTTCCATCACTGGGGACGGTGCCGACACGATGCGCAGCCCGGCGCAGCGGCCGATCCAGTCGATGTGCCGGTGACCATGCATCACAATGACGCGCCCGGCCAAGGGCTGAAGCTTGCGCACGAACCAGTTGCCGTTGATCAGCGCCGTGCCGATGCGCTCTGACAGAGCCTTTGCCGGCCGCGGATATTCGACGACATGATGATGCAGGGCGACGATCCAGCAGGCGTGCGGGTACTGCTTGCAAGCGATCTCAAGCCCGACAACCTGCTCGGTCGTGACCATGCCGAGAGCGTTGGTGAAGGAGAAATGCGTGTCGGCATTGGAGTTCAGCAGGATGACGCCGAGGCCGTCCTCCCGGTCAGGCGCAAGCACCATGGGGAAGACCTTGGCCCAGAGCTCCGGCAGCGCGTAGGAAAAGAGCGGCTTGGCCACATCGGCGAAGCGCGCCATCTGCTTGAAATGCGGCTCGAGAAATTCCTTGACCGTCCGGCCCACGCGCTTCCTTCCAATCTCGACCACGCAGACGCGATCCCCTTGCAGCTCTTCCATGGCGGACAGAGCGCGAAGCTGGCGCAAGCGCCGGTTGGGGCTCGTGGGCAGGTCCATGCGCGCCGGATTGGCGCGGTCCACGATGTTGAGGTCGTGATTGCCGGGCAGGATCAGCAGGCGCTCGGCGATCGTTGGATGCGCGGCCACCGCGTCGAGAAACTCGGCCCATTCGGCAGAGCTGCCGGCGTCGGTCATATCGCCAGTGATCAGAACAAGATCGAGCGGCGCCTTGGCGTGCAACGCCTCAAGCTCTTTCAGTAGCCGCTCCAGCCGTTCATTGCCGCGTGGGCCGGATCGGCCGCTCTCGATGCGAAAGCCGTAACCCTCGCCGACGACATGGACGTCCGATAGATGCACGACGCGCCACAGTCGGGCATTGTGAGGCGGGGCGTCGAATGCGGTGAGATCGCGAGGTTGGTCCATCATCGCATCCGCCGTCCCCCAGATCAGACCGCCCACGGCAAGATAGGCGGTCACCAGCACGACGCTGTTTGCGAGCGCCACGCCTATGAGGTTCTGCCAGGAGCCGATCCCGGCGAAGGTGCCGAACAGCTGGGCGCTCGGCCAGACGAGGTAAAGCACGAGGAGGGAAATGCAGAAGATCAAGAGGCCGGCCACGAAGGCGGAGGCGGCGCGCAGCTTCGCGTATTGATCCTTGCCCGCAGATTTGAGGAACAGCTTCTCGGCGAGCTGGCGCAGCACTTCGCGGACGGTGGCATATGCCGGTTGCACCACGACGGAGTTCAGGGCCCAGAAGCTGTTCTCGACCAAGCGGAACAGCGTGCGCCAGCCGAAATAGCCGAGCGCCAAGACGGCAGCGAGCACGAGCAGAGACCAGATCCCGACAACGAACGTCGCGATGGAGCCGGAGAGCGTTCGGACCCAGTCTGAGACGACGATCGGGCCGAGGCCGAGTAGAAGTCCTGGAACGAGAAGCAGCAGAGTCCAGGCCATGATGAGCTTGGGCAGACTGATCTCGACGAGCAGGCCGCCGGCAAGTGAAAGCAACGAGCGGCGCTTGGTGCTCGACACGTCGGTTTCGACGTCGCCGTGACGCGGGTCGATGACCGGCTTCACGTTAGGCCTCCTCGATCAGATCAACCAGACCTCTCATCGCTTGGCGTCGCGATTTTGCGGCGCGCCCGACAGAAGCGTCGCGATCCAGCGGCTGGAGGGAGACAGCTCGCACAGAGTGAGAATGGCGATGGTGATGGGCACGCCGATGAACGCGCCCGGGATGCCCCACAGGAAGCTCCAAAAGAATACGGCAAAAATGACCGCGAGTGGCGAAATGGAAAGTGCCGCGCCGGCTACCAAAGGCTCGAGATAGTTGCCGATGGTGAACTGGATGGCGAACAGGCCGAGGACGATTATGACAATCGGCTGCCAGGAATCGAATTGGGCAATGGCGAACAGAGCAGGAAGGATCGTCGCCACCCACGGGCCAAGGAAGGGAATGTAGTTCAAGGCAAAGGCGATGATGCCCCACGCCGCGGCGAGCTCGAGGCCGGTGAGAAGTGCAAACGCCCAGACGGCAACGCCGGTGAGCGCGCTCAATTGCGTACGCACGAGCATGTATTTGCGGAATTTGGCGCCGATCTTCTCTCCGGCTTCCGCGAGCTCGCGACCTTTCTCCCGGTCCTTCAGCGAGGCGAGCCGCTGCCGCATGTCGCCGGCTTCGAGCAGCGCCAGCATCATGAAGACGAAAGCCAGGATGGCGAAGCCGACGGTGTTGTTGATGCGCCCGGCGACGGTCTGGGCAACCCGTACTAGCCACATCACATCGAAGCGATCCGAGATCATGCCAACGATGAAAATGCCGTGCTCCTCGAGCCAATGCGTCCATTGCACGTACATGGCCTGGAACCGCGCGGCATTGGCGATCATCCATTGGGCGACGACGCTGAATCCCCAGGCAACCATGGAGGTGAACAGGATGAGCACGACCGCGGTCACGAACAGCGTGATGAACAGCGCGACGAACTGGGGAAGCATCCGCTCGAGCGCGCTTTGCAGCGGCCAGACGATGGCGACCATGAACAGCGCGAAGGCGAAGGGCGCGAAGATCGAGCGCGCAAAATAGAGTGCCACCGACACGAGGATCGCGGTGCAGATGGCGAGCATGGCGCGCGTTTGACGATCTGTGATCATGGCTTCGACCCTAGCTCAGAACGATCCGAAGATCGAACCCAACACGATGACGGCGGCAAGGGCGAGCAGCGCGCTCACGATTGCAACCATGACGATATCGCGATAGCTCTCGCGATGGGTCATGCCGCAGACCGCGAGCAGCGTCACCACGGCGCCATTATGCGGCAGGCTGTCGAGGGTGCCGGCGCTCGAGCCGCTGTCCTCCATGACCTTGCCGAATACGGCGCCAAGGAGACACAGCGGGAAGAATTGCGCGAGAAATTGGGCGGCACCGCCCATGAAGGTCTGGTCCAATGCGCAAGAAGCGGCTCGCCCGCTGCGAGAGCAGCGATCAGCGCCGCAAGCAGGGCCACCAGCAGGACGCTCCAGCTGCGATAGGACAGGAAGATCAGAAGTCCGAGGCCGACAAGGATACCAAGAAGCCCCATGAACCCCGGTCAGATGTGGTCGAGAAGGACGTCGAGGTCGAGAGTGGAGCGCTGACCGAGATCCGCGCTGTGCGCAGTGAGGAACGCGTCCGCAGAGCGGCGGCCTTCATTGCGCAGCATGATGAAGAAATCCCACTCGGCGTTGAGCTTCGAGGAATAACCGAGCTCGGTCATGGTGGCGCTCGAGATACGGTGGATGCGCATGCCGGCCCAGCGGGCGCCTTCTTTGTTGCCGGGGTCGGAAACCTGGCGCAGCACGGCCATCATGCGGAGCTCTTTCAGCAAGGTCGCGTTGAACGAAACCTCGTTGACGCGGTTGACGATGTCGCGCGCGCTGCGGGGGGTGCCGGGCCGTTCGACCGGATTGACCTGCACCAGGATCGTGTCGCTCGACGCGCATTCGCGGATCAAAGGCGTGATGGTGGGATTGCCGGCGTAGCCGCCGTCCCAATAGGCCTCGCCGTCGATCTCGATAGCCTGAAACATAGTTGGCAGACAGGCGGAGGCGAGCAGGACCTCAGGCGTCAATTCAACATTGCGGAAAACGTGCCCGCGCCCGGTGTGCACATTGGTGGCGGTGACGAACAGCTTCGTCGGCGCCTTGGCGACTCGCCTGAAGTCGATGCAGTCAGCCAAGATGTCGCGCAACGGGTTGGCGCCACGCGGATTGAGGTCGTAGGGCGAGAAGATGCGCGCCATTAGATCGAGGGTGAGAAACATGGGAGAGGTATCGAGCGTCCATCGCCCGAGCATGATGTCGAGGGGCGTGCGGCGGAAGGGGCTGAGCAGGGCCGCGTCGGAGACCCGCCGCCAGAACTGCTCGAGTGAAACTTTGGCACCGTCTGCGCCGCCTGCCGCGTGGCCACTGATGAGCACGGCGGCGTTCATGGCGCCGGCGGAGGTCCCGGAGATACCCTCGATCTGAAGCCGGGGCTCTTCGAGCAGCCGGTCGAGGACGCCCCAGGTGAAGGCGCCGTGGGCGCCGCCGCCCTGAAGGGCCAGGTCCACGAGCAGGGGAGCACCGTCGCGGCTTTTGTCGGAGTTGATTGGGGTGGCTGGCATCTCGCCCTGACGTGGAATACGACGGGACGGGGAGGGTACGGCGAGCGGCCCCCGATTGCCACCCTATTGAAGGCGACGGCTCAAACAGTCCGGTTGCACCCCCGTCAGATCAAGGAACAGGTGGCAAAGCTTCTGCTCAGTTTCTCCCACCATGCGGTTTGCGACGATCATGCGGTGGCAGTGCTCTGGGTCGCGCTCGAGACATAGCAGGCAGACCGGCCGACTTTGCGCGAGCGCGATCGCCTCGCCGAGATCGAGCAACGCTTCCGGCTCATCCATATGGGCAAGAAAGATGCACTCGAAGCTTTCGAGGTCTCCGCCACGCGCCGCGTCTCGCCCGCGCTTCGGGGTGCCGAGCCCGCGCAAATGGCGGTAACCGATGCCGGCCTCGGTCAGTGAGCGGCGAGTTGGTTCTTCGAGAAGCCTTTCTTGCGCGAGACTGGCGCGGCCCGGATGTCGAGGACGAGCTCAACGCCCGCGTCTTTGAGCGCGCGGATGAAGGCGGCGACGGTTCCACCCTCATAGCCGATGGTGCAGATGGCCCCTGGCCGCATGTGGAATCTCCGGCCCATCACCAAAATGGACGGGTGCCAGTAAACCACAAACATGGCATGCCCGCCGGGCAGGTTGCCCGGCAGGTCAACATGCAGACTGAGAGGTCAGACGGAAGCGGGACTAGCCGCGATATTCCTGGATGCGGGTGGCACGCAGGCCGGGCAGGCCGTGCTTGTCGATGGACCGCTGCCAGCTCAGGAACTCGTCGACCGTGAGCGTGTAGCGCTCACAGGCCTCCTCGAGGCTGATCAAGCCGCCCCGGACCGCGGCGACCACCTCTGCCTTGCGGCGAATGACCCACCGTTTGGTGTCCCTGGGCGGCAGATCGGCGACGGTAAGCGGACTGCCGTCGGGGCCGATCACATATCTGACACGGGGCCTAAAATGATCAGTCATGGACTCACAACACCAAAGGCTCAAAGCGAGCCAACACGCACTCTTCGAGCGAACCTAGAGAGGGAGACTATCCGGCCCAATTTAAGATTTGCCTAAGCCGTGAGGTAAAAGAAGCCCCAGGAAAGCCCTTAAAAATAATCGATTTTGCCGTCTATCGGGAGGCCTGCAGAGGGCCCAAGGAACCCAACTGCTTTGCCTTGCATGAGGGTCACCCGCCCCCTATCTTCTGCCTATATCTAAGCCACTCTGGCGCCGCGGGTGGGGAAGCCTTGCGAGCACGTGGCCAAATCCATTGTTGAAACTTCCGAGCCTGAGATCCGTGACTTCATCCAAGCCTGACGGGCTCAACAGCCTTTATCTGCGGGGGCGGCCAACCGACACGAGGGTGGTGGTCGCCATGTCCGGAGGGGTCGACTCCTCCGTGGTCGCAGCCTTGCTGAAGAGCCAGGGCTACGACGTGGTCGGCATTACGCTCCAGCTCTACGACCACGGCGAGGCGGTTGGCCGCAAGGGCGCCTGCTGTGCCGGCCAGGACATTCAGGACGCCCGCTGCGTGGCGGAAGGCTTGGGCATTCCGCATTACGTCCTCGATTACGAGGCGAGGTTTGCCGAGGCCGTAATGGGCGAGTTTGCCGACAGTTATCTTGCCGGCGAAACTCCGGTGCCCTGCGTTGGCTGCAACCAGAAGATCAAGTTTCGCGACCTGTTGCGGACTGCCGAAGATCTCGGCGCCTCGGCGCTCGCCACCGGTCATTATGTGAGGAGCCGGCCCGCCCCGCACGGCTTCGAGCTTTACCGGGCGCAGGATGCCGAGCGCGACCAGAGCTATTTCCTGTTCGCCACCACGCCAGCGCAGCTCAACTTCCTGCGCTTCCCGCTCGGTGACCTGGACAAGGCGGCGACGCGCAAGCTCGCGCGCGAGTTCGGGCTTCCGACCGCCGAGAAATCGGACAGCCAGGACATCTGTTTCGTGCCCACCGGGCGCTATACGCGGATCATCGAGCGCTTGCGCCCTGGAGCCGCAGAGCCGGGCGACATCGTTCATGTGGAGGGAAGGGTGCTCGGCCGGCATGGCGGCATCATCAACTACACCATCGGCCAGCGGCGCCGGCTTGGCGTGGCGGCGGCCGAGCCGCTCTATGTGGTAAGGCTCGATGCCGAGCGCCGCGAGGTGGTGGTGGGCCCGCGGGAATGGTTGCGTACGCGCCACATCGAGCTTCGAGACGTGAACTGGCTCGGCGATGAACCCTTGGAGGACTTGGCTGGGCACGCTAAGGATATCCTGGCGAGGATCAGATCGACCGGGCCTTTGCAGCCGGCGGCGCTCCGGGCCGGCCCTTCAGGGGCCACGGTTGAGCTCGCCGACGGCGAAGATGGCGTATCGCCCGGACAGGCTTGCGTATTTTACGCCGCCGATGAGCGGGGAGAGCGGCTTCTTGGGGGCGGCTGGATCAAGTCGACGGGCGCGGCGAAACCGATGAAAGACGGTCAACGCTCGAAACAAACGGTAGCAGTTCCTGAGGGTCGCCCAGAGTGGGCGTGAAGTAAGCGAGGGTAGGTTGGGTTCAAAGGCTCACCTCTTGGACGTGGCTTCGGTGCGTCATGCTTATCGGCGTTGGGCGCCGGTCTACGACTTCACCTTCGGCACCGTTGCCGAGGCCGGCCGCAAGCACACGGTCAGGATCATCAACCGGCGGCGAGGGCGGGTGCTCGAGGTTGGCGTCGGCACCGGACTGTCACTGCCCTGCTACGAGAAACATCTCACCGTCACCGGCATCGATCTTTCGCCGGAGATGCTGGGCAAGGCGAAGGCCCGGGTCGAGAGACGGCGGCTCGATAACGTCTCCGGCCTTCACGAGATGGACGCAGGCGCGCTCGCCTTTCCCGACGAGAGCTTCGACACCGTGGTCGCCATGTATGTGATGACCGTGGTGCCGGATGCGGCGAAGGTCATGCGCGAGCTGGAACGCGTCTGCGCTACCGGCGGTGAGGTGATCCTGGTCAACCATTTCAGCCAGGAGGATGGCATCCGCGGCTTTGTGGAGCGGAGGCTCGTGCCGCTTGCGAGCTCGATCGGCTGGCACGCGGTGTTCACGCTCGATCGGGTCTTGGTCTGTGAGGATCTGCGCCTCGCCGAGCGGAGGACCCTCTGGCCGTTCGGACTGTTCACCATGCTCCGCTTTGTCAAGCAGCCCGGCTATGGCGTGGCGGGCAGCCGCGTTCGCGAGGCCGTGTCGCCGGTACGAGCAAGGGCGCTCGTGCCAATTAGGTCGAACCGGCCACTGCCGCTGAAAGCGAGGCTCAAATGGCAGGTGGGACGAACGATCGTGTTAAGCCGCCGTTTGCTTGACACCAATTATTGGCGCTCCTTATATCGGCGACTTTCCAGCCAGATGGCGGAGTAGCTCAGCTGGTTAGAGCAGCGGAATCATAATCCGCGTGTCGGGGGTTCGAGTCCCTCCTCCGCTACCAAAAATCCCAACCTCCGCTACCAAAACTCCGCTACCAAAAATCCCAACAAAGTTCCATGAAAATAATGGCTTATTCGGCCTATTACTCGCATGGGTTATTTTCTTGTATGTAACATATTCGTTACATACAATTGGGTACATGGCGGGTAAAACCAACCCCTATGACATTGAGTCGGTCAGCGGGTACCCACGTACACTTCAGATTTATCGAATTCCCGCCAGCAGCGCATGGCAGGTTCGTCTCTTCGTTGGACGAAAATATCTTCGCAAGAGCACGAGGAGCGAGAGCAAGGGCGATGCCATTAAGTTCGCCAAACGGTTCTACGACGAAGTCAAGCTTGCAGAGAGGCTCGATTTCGACATCCACCGTGACAGTTTCGCTGCGTGTGCGAACCATTTGATGAAACGGCAAGAGGCGTTGGTCGGTCGTGGCGAACGTGATGATCGTCTGATCTCAGAGGATCGCAAAAAACTGACGGGAGACATCCTTCCATACTTTGGCGTGATGGCAGTAGCCGACATCACTACCCAAACGCTGGACGACTATGTCGATCACATCAGCAGAGATCGAAAACTCTCACCGTCGACCTTAAACAAGCATCTCGTGGTCATTCGGAAGGTACTGAACGAAGCACGACGGCGTGGGTACCTCAAAGCGATACCACTGTTCCCTACGATCAAGCGAAAAGACAACCCTCGTCCATATTTCACGGATGTTGAGTATCGGAAACTCTGGAGGACAGCGTCGAAACTGGCCAAGCAGGACCTTAAGGTCCGCTATGTTCCGCTTACGGACGAAATTTGGGACTTCATCGTCTTTCATGTGAACGTGTTTGTTCGAGTGTCGGATCTGAAGACACTGAAGCACCGTCACGTTCAGGTGGTGAAGGAAAACGGAACACAATATCTGCTGCTCTCAGTAACGAAATCGAAGACGGTAAATCGTGACAGTGCGACGATGCCGTTTGCGGTCGATGTATATGAGCGTTTGCTCCAGCGTCATAAAGAGCGTGGCTTCGGCAAAGCAGACGATTATGTGTTCTTACCCGAATATCAAAATCGAGCATACGCGCTTCAAACCATCAGGCGACAGTTTGAATACATTCTCGAACACGCTGGTTTGAAGGAGGATGCACGAGGACGAGCAAGGACACTCTATTCACTGAGGCACACTGCACTGATGTTTCGCCTGTTGAAGGGAGACAATGTCGATATCTTCCTGCTGGCACGAAACGCTCTTACTAGCGTCGACCAATTGGAGAGGTTTTACCTCTCACACGTGGAGAGCAGGACAAGGATCGAAAATCTTCAATCGATGCGCGCTAGTCCGACTTAGCTAAGAGGGCGCGTACTCATAAACCGGTAGGCAAATGCTGGATTGGATGCGCCACACAACTTCCGTTATTGGGGGTAAAGCGGACATGGCGCGGACTTGACGTCCGCTAATGACCCATAGCGCTGGACTTCGCGCCCGTGTGCTACTTTTGCTCGAGGCGCCACGATCCGTCCCAATCTTCACCGGGAGGAGTTTTCATCAGGCTATCGATGCGCTTGATGAAGGTCATCGACGGTCCGTCGTTCGGAACGGATTCGAGCGCAGCGGCGAAGGCGCGGAGCGCCTCGTCCCATCGTCGTGCCCGATAGGCGGCGAGTCCTTCAGAGAAGCGAGTTCGAAGCTCGACTTGCGCAGGGGTCAACTCGCCCTTTCGCCCCATGATCTCGAACACCGCCTGCGGCTCGGTCTGACCAAGCAACACAACTCGATCAATTTCGCGTGTCTCGATAGCGGTCGGCGGCGCCTGCAACTGTGGCCTCAGACACCAGAATGCGGCTGCCATACACTTTGTTGGCTCCTTCCAGACGGGACGCCAGATTTACGGTGTCACCCATGACAGTGTAGCTCATCATCAGCTCGGAGCCGATGCTGCCGACGAGCGCGTCCCCTGTCGCAATGCCGATGCGTATGTCGAACGAAATCGGCAAGCTGCGTACACCTAGTAGTTCGGGAAACTCGGCCCGCAACGACGCGACACGCTCTAGCATGTCGAGTGCGGCCATGCTGGCGAGCCGAGCCTGATCCGCATCCTCGGTGAATGGCGGTCCCCAGTAGGCCATGATGGCGTCGCCGATATATTTGTCGATTATTCCCCCATCATTGCGGATCGGTGCGGACATTACCGAAAAGTACCGGTTCATGACCTTGACGAGCCCTTGCGGTGTCATCCCCTCGCTGGCGCTAGTGAAGCCTTTGATATCGCAGAACAGCACGGTCATGACGCGACGCTGTCCTTCGACGGCAAGCGTCGGCCGGTCGATCAGTCCTTCGACGACGCGCGGGTCGACATATTTGCCGAAGGTTTCGCGGATACGCTCCTTGTGACGCAACTGCTCGACCATCCGGTTGAAGGCGGTGGTCAAGTGGCCGATCTCGTCCTGCGAGGTGACGGGAAGCGTTTCGTCGAGATGACCCGCCTCGACCGCGCGCGTGCCCTCCAGCAGACGGCGGACTGGACGCGTCATGCCGCCGCTGACCAAGACCGCAAACACTAGCCCCAAGGCGGCGGCGAGCGCGGTCAGGACCGCGGCGATGACCATGGCCTGGCGTTGCTTTTGCACCGTCTTGGCTGCGTCGGCTTTGACTATTGCCAGCATGTCCGCTCGGACCGCGTCGAGCTTCTGATTGAGGTCCTCTCGCAACGCGTCAACACGTTCAAGACTATCGGCCGTCGCCTTGGCGTCACCGCTATCGAGCGCGGCAAGCAAGCGCTCGATCTCGGCATTGAGCTCACGGCGGGTATCAGCCATCGCCGTATCGATGCGGCTATCGAGCCGAGCGAGCGCGGTTTCGTCGCCCAACGTCTCTCCTTTCTCGATGAGGCCATTGATCAGTGCACGAGCGGCCCGGGCTTCCCGCTCGACCTCCACGCTTTTGGCGTCGATCACGTTGCGGATGACCGCAGACTTGTCGCCGCTCGATGGCGACTGGAGTTTTTCGATGACCATCCGGCGAAGCGCAAGCGCCCGCTCGAGGGAGCGGATATTTGTGCGCGCGAGGCTGCCATAGGCCGGGATGTAGCTGTCCGTCAGCTCTTGCAGGCGATGACCGACCTCGATCACCCACACCATTGACAGAATCGCCGTAATCGTCATGAGGACGATCAGCGCCACGGCGATGCCCATGATCTTTGTTCTGATCGATAGTCGGATCATCCAAGTTTACCCCGTGGCCTTCCCCCGCAAACCTCAAACGATTGCGAGCGTATCCTGTCCACCTATCGAATGTCGGTAATGGCACGTAGCGGACGAATTCGGTTGACTGCAATTGGGTCTGCTAGTGACCACAGCGGACAAATCTAAGGGCCTCGCCGACACGATTATTTCAGCACAGAAGTTTCACGCTCAATTATGATCGGCTGGCTGGCTAATCTAAAGTGCAGACAGCAACGTCGCTAGTTTGTGTGACACCGTATTGAGATAAAGCTGAGATGCGTGGCTTTGGATCGTCTCTCGAGCAGATCTCAAACAAGCTTCTACCGGCCGAGGCGGCCGTCGAGGTCGTCAAGCCGGGCCATCGCGTATATGTCGGAACGGCCTGCGCAGCGCCATTCACGCTGGTTGAGGCCCTTGAGCGCCGCAAGCCGATCCCGCCTGACGTCGAGTTGTTTCATTTCCTAACATCTGGTTTGGAGCCTCTTTGGGTCGAGCGGCAATCATCTTATCGCCACCGCTGCTTCTTCGTCGGATCGGACGTGCGCGCGCTTGTTCACAGTGGGCAGGCCGAATATGTCCCAATCTCGCTTACCCAAATCCCGCATTTGACGGCGAACGGTCGCATAAGGACTGATGTTGCCTTCGTGCAAGTGTCGCCGCCAGACACGCACGGCTTCGTCAGCCTAGGCACCTCGGTCGACATCACGATGAGTGTGCTGCGCTACGCCAAAACGATCGTCGCCGAAGTCAATCCCTTCATGCCACGGACGCTCGGCGATACCTTCCTTCACGTTGATCGGATCGATCGCTTTGTCCGCGTCGAGAGACCGCTTGCCGAATATGCGCATCAGCCCGCCGATACGGTTACCCAGTGCATCGCCCGTTATGTCGCAGAGATTATTGAGGATGGTGCGACGCTACACGTTGCTCTCGGACGTATTCCCAATGAGACTCTGAAGCACCTGCATAACCGCCGAGACCTCGGCATTCACTCGAACGTCATCACCGCCCCCGTCCTCGATCTCATTGAACAGGGCGTGATCACCGGGCGCCATAAGACTCTGCATCCCGGCAAGATCGTCACCAGCTTCTGTATCGGTTCGCGCCGGCTCTATGAATACTTGCACGATAACGCGCTGTTTGAGTTTCGGCCTATCGAGTACGTCGCCGATCCCCAAGTGGTGGCCCGGAACTACAAAATGGCGTCGCTGACCCAAGCCCTCGTCATCGATCTGACGGGCCAAGTCTGCGCCGACCAATTCCGCGGCGAGTTCTATGGCGGCGTCTCCACTCTGCCCGACTTTCACCGCGGCGCCGCTAGAGCGCGCGAGGGCAAGCCGATCGTTTGCCTGACATCGACGACAGACGACGGCAAAGAGTCCCGCATCAGGCCGGCTCTTCTCGCAGGTGAAGGAGTCACGCTGGCACGCGCGGATGTGCATTATGTGGTGACCGAGTTCGGGATTGCCTACCTGTTTGGCAAATCCGTGAGGGAGCGAGCCTTGGCCCTAATCGAGCTCGCGCATCCCGACTTCCGCGAAAGTCTTCTCGACGAGGCCAAGCGCCAGTCACTCGTGCCTGCCGCCCACAGGTTGGGCGGCGGCCGCGGCTACCTCGTCGAGGAAGAACGGGCCGTTCCGCTCAAATCCGGAAGCAAGGTCATGATCAGGCCAGCCCGTGGAAGCGACGTACAAAGCATGCAGGTCATGTTTCACCGTATGTCGTCAGAAGACGTTTATATGCGCTTCTTCCGCCGCGTCAGCGCACTAACCTATGAGGAGGCTCAGCGCCTCTGCAATGTGGACTTCGAGAAGGACGTCGCCTTCGTGGCGGTCAGCGGCCCCCGCGAGAACGAGGAGATTATCGGCACCGGCGCCTATTTCCTGAATCCTTCGACCAATCTCGCCGAGGTGGCCTACATGATCGTGCCCGAATGGCAGGGCTCGGGGCTCGGCTCGGCTTTGCAACAACGTCTCAAGGAGTTCGCCGTTGCCCACGGAGTTCGCGGATTCGTCGCCGAGGTCCTGCAAGCCAACAATGCCATGCTCAACCTCGCCAAGCGTCTAGGCAAAATCGAGATCAGGTCGGAAGAAGGCAGCTACTACGTCACTTTGCTATTCGCATAAACGATTTGGCGCGGTGCTTGCGTCCCGCAGAAAAATCCACGCCGTGAACTTGCTAAACTTAAGTTATGGCGACATGTTCTAGTCGTTGAGGACGGGGTTTTTAGTCGCTTTCATGCGGTGGATTTGGTGGAGGCAGCAGGATACAGAGCGATCGAAGCATCCAATGCTGATGAAGCCATCGTTATCTTGGAGTCACGAAAGGACATCCGCATCGTCTTTACAGACATTGACATGCCAGGTTCAATGGATGGGTTGAAGTTGGCTCGCGCAATTCGAGATCGCTGGCCGCCAATCGAGCTCATTCTTACCTCGGGTCATTTCGATGTGCCGGAGGACAAGATTCCAGAGCGGGGTCTGTTTTCTCGAAACCATATCGTGATCAAGAGATAGTATCTGCCCTACAAAAATTTGCTTCTTAACCTCTAGCTTCGCGTCTTAACTTTCATCCTGAATCGCGCAACCAGATGCAGGCTCCGGCAGTCCAGACGCCGAGCGGAACAACACGAGTCCATGGGATGCCATTTGACCCAAAGGAAAACTACGGTCCTTCGACATCGATGTTTATATGCGCCAGCTCCGCGTAAGTGCCGTCCGGATATTTTTTGAGATAGGCGCGAAACATGTCTGGATTTCCACTGTCCTTGATGCTGTTCCAAAATGTGAGCTCACCCTCAGAGACTTCTCCATTCGTTTCGGCTGATCCTGTCGCCGGCTCGCGCAGGCTCTCTAGCCGAGCTTGGGCCAGCTCCACAAACTCGCCGTCGGGAAAGCGCTCGAGATAAGCTTCGAGCTCGACGGGGCTGCCACTGTCCTTTGCCGCTTCCCAGAAAGCCAACTCGACAGCCAGGGTGTCTTCTTTCGCAGGGACGGCACTCTCATCAACAGTGATCAATGCATCACGCCGGGTTCGAGCCAGCACATTGAAGGGGCCATCCGGATAGCGGGTGAGATACGCGTCCAGCTCGGCAACACTCCCACTGTCCTTGATGCTGTCCCAGAAGGCGAGCTCGACGCCGACGTCCGCTCCTATGGGAATAGGAATCATGGAGGGCCCATCAACCCGGGTTGCTTCTAACACGGGATTGATCACCTCATCCGGTAGCCCGCCCATCCTGACTTTGAAGGCGCGCACGGGTTGGGCGATGTTCCTGACCTTTTGTTCGCCGAGATCTGCGAACGCAATTGGATGCTTGCGCAGGTGATCGCGTACACCTCTGGACACGCAAATTCCGCCGGGCTCCGCCAGTGATTCCAACCGAGCAGCGATATTGACGCCATCTCCAAAGATGTCACCGTCCTTCATCATCACGTCGCCGACGTTAATTCCAATGCGCAAGAACAGCCGCTGCGCTTCATCGAGCTTGGCATTTTCGTCGGCGAGCAAATCCTGAATTTGTACCGCGCAGTTGATCACCGAAACGACGCTTGCGAATTCAGCAAGCACGAAATCTCCTGCGGTGCTCGTTATCCTACCGCCAAACTCCGCAATGGAGGCGTCGATGATCAGCCGATGACTGGATAGAACAGCGAGAGTACCGGCCTCATCGCGCTCCATGTGACTGCTGAAGCCTTCAATGTCAGCAGCTAGAATTGCAACCAGTTTGCGCTCTAGGTGCGGGGCTTCC
>CAVUZR010000004.1:0-258457 GCA_963745855.1 uncultured Alphaproteobacteria bacterium
GCCGGACAGGCTGATGCGATGGCGACGAGACTTGCGGCTAAGTAGAGACGAGAGACTTGCATAACGACACTCCCGATGCGTGAGGCGCCAGGGTGAAATCGCTACTGAACGGTCGATGTAATAGAGGCGATCACCTCCGATGCCTTTTTGAAGGCGTCGTCGCGATCCATGATTCCGTGCCGGTGGGCGATCCAGGTGAAATCCGTATAGTTGACCCAAACGTCGCCCTTCTCATCCTGGTAGACCAAGACGCGCACGGGCCAATCGAGCCCAGCCGATGGATTGGACGTCAGGAACAGCGTTCCGAGCGGCGGATTGCCGAACACGATGAGCGTTGACGGGCGCAAGGTGACACCGGCATCGGCCGCGAGCTTGGACTGGTCGATCTCGTTGAAGAACATGATGCCCTTGTCGGCCACGTCCTTTTTGATGCGCTTGATGGTTTCGGGCATGGAGTATGCGCTTTTGATGCGCACGATGCCGTCGTCGCTGGCTGCTCTAGCTGCTCCGGATGGCAACAACATCAGAGCAAATGCTAACAGCGCCACCGAGCAAACGCTCCGCATGAACATGGACCTTCTCCTCGTGGCTACCGGTGTGAACGCCTCTCGCCCATCGGACCTAAAAGCTCCGACCGGATGATCGTTGCTGTCCGAGGGACATGAGCAAACGTAGTACCGGATACCCCTGTTTGAACAATACCTTGTTGCTATCGAAAGCATGCGCTGAGTGCGCGGAATAACGCTAGCCAACCGGCATTTCCGTTAAGACGGCTTCGGCCTATCCTCCCTGCTATCGCTGCGGTCGTTCTTCTTCGACCGAAGCATTAGCCAAAGGGAGTCAACGGAGATGTTTCACTTCAATAGCAATAGCCGGCTTGGCCGCAGCCTCCTTTTCGCCGCCGTCCTGGCTAGTTCTAGCGTCATCGCGTGCACAGCCTTCGCAGGCGAGTGCCCAGCCGATCAGAAAAAGCCCAATGCCCGCGAGGCGGTCGACTTTAAGCCAGTCGGCGTAACCGACACCGTCATCGCCTCAATCGATGTCGCGAAGGCGCCATTCAATATCAACGACCGTCTGTTCCGCATGCGCAAGCTGACCATCGAGCCGAACGGCATCGTGCCCTGGCATAGCCACGCCGATCGGCCGGCGATCATTTACATCATCGAAGGCGAGATCAACGAATATGCGAGCAACTGCGCAGCGCCGATCGTGCACAAGGCAGGCGACGTGGTGGCCGAGACCCCGGAGGTCTCCCATTGGTGGAAGAATTCTCGGCGACAAGACCGTCGTCCTCCTCTCCGCCGATCTGTTGAAGGATAAGAACGACCATAACATGTGAGGCCTCTTCCCCCGCGATCTCCCCTTGGATGTGCGCGCAGAGTTCCTCGCTTTCGGGCCCTCTCCCTAGTCGCCCACACGCTCCTGCCGCGTTCTGACCTCGTCGGCCGTCGGCTGTTCGGCCGCTGGCTCGGCACCTGGCCGCGGCTCGTGCAGGACGACTCCATCGAGCACTCCGAACTCGCCGATCCAGGGGTGTTCCGCCAGTGCCCGCATGGTGTCGGCGTAGCCTGCCTCCCAGCGCATGCGGATGCCCGCGGGGCTGAAGTCGATGTCCCTGGTGTGGCTCTCATTGTCGAGGCGGGGGGCGAGCAGCCGCACCACATGCATGCGCGTCTTGCAGCTATAGCCGGCAAGCTCCTTGACCAGCGGATCCCTCTTGACCTTATCGGGGACATATTCGAGCAGCTGGGCAATGACATGGCGAAGCCTGTGCGTCTCGCGCTGGCGCAGGATGTGGCTCGCGATCCGGCTCGAATATTGGATGTCCTTGGCGCGGTTCAGAATCTCCCAGATGGTCTCGGGCTCCTCTCCCGTCGGGTTCCAGAGATGTACCGCGAAGATGACCGAGTTGCGCCGGGGCTGATCGTCGAAGATGCGCTCCGTCGGTGTGTTGGAGAGGATGCCGCCGTCCCAATAAAGCTCGCCGTCGATGCGCACCGCGGGAAAAGCGGGAGGTAGCGCGCCCGACGCCATGATGTGCTTGGGGGCAAGCTCCATCTCCTTGGAATCGAAATAGCGCATCATGCTCGTTCGCAGATGCGCGGCCCCCACGGTCAACCGGGGATGGCCTTGATTGATAAGCGAGAAGTCGACCAGCTCTTCCAGTGTCTTGCGCAATGGCTCGGTAGAATAGAAGCCGGCCTGGTCGACACCGAGTGGGACCTGGGCCCCGAGGAAGGCGCGTGGATTGGTCTCGAAGAAGCCGGGGATGCCGCTCGTCAGCGTCGTCCATGACGAGACTGCCTCGGCAATGCCGGTCCAGGCCGGGAACGCCGCCCAGAAGGTGCTGTACTCCACGCGCCGCCAGAATTCCTTGAGCTTCGGAAGACGCTCCTCGACCTTGTTGCCGGCGATGAGGCTCGCATTGATAGCGCCGATCGAGGTGCCGATAAGCCAGTCGGGCTCGACGCCGGCGTCGTGCAGCGCCTGATAAACGCCGCCTTGATAAGCGCCGAGCGCACCGCCACCCTGCAGCACAAGCACGACCTGGCCGTTATTGTCATCACGAATCTTATTCACCGCTTCTAGCGGCGTTAGGGCGTTGGCCGTCTTCATGGCTACTCCTCCCAGATCTTTATTAGCGGGCGCCTACACCTGTGAGGGATTTCGGCTGCGAACAATTGTACCACCGCCACTTGCACATGCTCTGCCTCCCGGTCCGTTGCGACGGGGGCCCAGACTGTGACGGCACACCGCCCGAAGGCGTATGCCGCCACAAACTTCCGCCATAACGCGTGACGCAAATAAGAAAGGGCCGGCTAGAAGCCGGCCCTAAAGGAGACGCTCCTGCGCAAAAAGGAAATTAGGCCGTGCACTCTTTCATGCCGTGCATGGCCTTCCTAGCCGCAGCTCTCGAGCTATAAGGGCCGCCCATTTTCTTCATCGAGCCACTCGGTATGCTGTGCATCATCGTACACTTGTGACTCGCTGGATCGAAGGCGACGTAGAATTGCTCGGCAAGTGCGGGGGTGACGAAGCCGATTATAAGGGCGGAGGCTATCAGCAACTTCTTCATAACTTGCTCCTTGGGCTAGTGGACGCCTTGAGCGCCTACGGCGTTGTTAAACCACGCCTTGGAAAATCCAGCGGATCAACTATTTGCGATTATCTGCGACAAAAAGAAGCCGACCGCTGGGTGTGCCGACCCGTGGGTACGCACAAAACCAGAAGCCCGTGGCGTGAATCCCTAGCGGCAACGCGAGGAGGAGCTCGTCGGCAAGGCAAACCCAGTCTCCCCAATTGGCTCATGAACATGCAGCTGACCATCGAACTTGCAGTTCAACATGCCGTGTCCGTCGTGCCAGACCAGCACCTCATCGACGTCGCCGGTACGGCTCATCCACATCATGGTGAACCTCTTACCCGCAGGCGAAACTGCATCGGCAAGCAAGCTTAAGCCGCCCAGTGGTATGCCGTGCTTTCCTAAGAAAGCGAGCACCATGTTGAACGTGTGCTCTGCGTCATCCGGGATGAATAACGCGTCCAACCCAAGCCCAAATTAGTTTTTGTCGTTTGACGACGATTGAGCAGAGGGAGGTGAGTACAGAGATACTCGTCGACTTCCCCGCCGCATCAGCTGCTTCGCCTTCCTCCCAGGAGTCATCAGGAGAATCCCTAAAGCTTCGGAGGCCACCACCTGCTGATCAAACTCTAGGGGGTCGTTCTCTTTTGGGGTGACCGCACGAAGGGTGCCGTCCTTAAAGCCAACTAGAAAATAGCGAGGATGCTTCGTAACCGCCTTAGACCTCCCTTGCTCTTTCACCAGCGTAATCCGTTTTCCCTTGAGAGTGATTGCCTTGTCTCTCATCGGTGCCGATCCCAGAGGGGCCACGAATATCTCCGAAACAAGTGATTTGAGCCGAGACGAGATTTGCGCACGCAGCTTGTACACATCCTCGCCTTCGGATTGCTGAAGCCGATCGAGGAGCGCTTTTAGCTGCTCCTTGCTTTCGTAGAAGGCGCTCAAATCGGAACTGAGCTCATCGCGCTCTCTTTCTTTCTCTGCCAGAGACTCGACTACCTGAAGGCGCTCTCGTTCGAGTTCCTGCAGTTTTTGTGCAACGAAGTCGGCAGCGAGTCCTGACTTTGCAAAAAGTTCGAAGGTACGTTCCCTTTGCTCGTCTAATGAAGCAAGCTTGCCGCGCAGGCCAGCGATACCGTTGTCCAGATCGGTACGCCTGCTGCTGTCGGATTCACTGCGGACGAGGGACTCGAGATCGAGTTCTTTTACGAAGGCAAGAAAGGACGCTTCGAATTGCTTGTATCGCCAACCCGTTTTCTCGCAATTCAGACCACGTTGGGCTGCGTCGCATACGAGATAGGTGCCACCTCTCGGGCCTGCCTTTGTTCACGAATCTCATGTACGAGTTGCAATAGGCGCATTTTGCCAGACGAGAAAACAAATTGCTGATATTGGCTCCCTTGCGACCTCCTCCTTTTATGCGGCGTCCATTCCTCGCGTTTTGCGCTCGGTAGAACAGTTCATCGGACATGATTGCAGGGAAATAGTCTTTGATAGGAGAGCCTTCCGCTACTGGCGCCCCGTTTACATAGCGGTGGGGTTGGAATTCGCCCAGCACCGCTCGATTCGCCAAGATCTTGGCAACCGAAGAAATATGCCAACCATTCGACCGCCCAAATGGTGGAACCCGTGCCTTATTGAGACGCCTTGTTATCGAGTAGTATCCAATCCCAGCAGCGGTATCTTCAAAAATCGATGCGACCACACCTGCTCGTTTTTTGATTACATCAAAGCTTTTTTTATCCGCTGACAACCTCAACCAGCCAGGACATTTCGCGGTGAGCTTACGCGTGTCGGCATTTTTTCGTTTGTTCTCCCAAGCAGCACTTTGGCGATGACTCTTGGTCCGCGACTCGTCGTGAGCGCGGCTCATCGCGATAATCGAGAACATCAGGTCTGCGAAATCAGTCGTTGCAGCACTGTATGTCTTGCGATCCGCAAGTGTGACGATATTCACTCCGGCATTAATGATCTCGCTGAACAATCCAAAAGACTTTAACGCCTCCTGACGGCTGAGCCGGTCAAGCGACTCGACGATCAGAAACGATCCTGGCTCGACTTTTCCGACACGGACTGCCTCAAGAAAGCGCCCCAACGCGCCGCCACTGACGTTAGCGCCGCTGAACGCGGAAATTCCCACATCCCTAAGCTCATCCTCCTCCAGCAGCTCCCATTCCTGGCTTGCGGCGTATTCTCGGGATTGATCGAGCTGGCGGCGTAGGCTATCGCCCTTCAGTTGCATGTCGGTGGACATGCGCACGTAAGAGTAGGCGCGGGGTTTTTTGGCTGATGCAAGCATGCCAGCATATTAGCCGTCTTTTATTTAATTGTCTATAACATGTTCATCAACGGCAAGCCTGCGGCGGTGCAAGGGTGATCAGACCGGCTGCGACGGCTCGATCGTCTCCGGCGCCTCAGGCGTATTCATCAACGGCAACCCCATGGCGCGGGTTGACGACACCGCAGGCGGCCGGGGCCGACTCCGCCTGGTAGTCTGCATCGTCCTTTGAGGCTAAAGTGGCAGAATCGCCTGCCTGGTATCACCAGACGCATCGTCATTGGGGGACATCATGAACTTCAGCTTGAGCGCACCGCGCAGGGAGACGTTTCTCGTCTCCGCCATCATCGCCATTCTCGTGGTCATCGGCATGATCGTGCCGCTGCCGTTCTTCACGAGCTACGCCCTGGGGCTGCTGCTGATCGCTTATTTGGTCCTTGCCGCGGGCGTGTTGATCGACGGTCTCTAGGCGAGAGCGCGAGGCCAAAACGTCAGCGGATCGCCACCATCGGCTCGTACGCAACGCTTTGCGCATCCTCGCCGTCATCGTCGGAGAGATATGGCTTGAGCGCCGCGAACAGATCACTGCCGCGAATGGGCTTTGACACGTAGCCGTCCATGCCGGCGGCGAGATAATCCTCGCGGTCGCCCTTCATGGCGTGCGCGGTGAGCGCTACGATTGGCAATTCCGCCGCGTCGCCGCCGAGCTTGCGGATGCGCTTGGTCGTCTCCACCCCGTCGAGCTCCGGCATCATGATGTCCATCAGCACGAGGTCGTAGTCCTTCGTCGCGAGTCGCTCGAGCCCCGCGGCGCCGTCTTCGACGACGTCGTAGGTGAGACCGAACTCCTCGAGATAGGCGCCGATCAGCATCCGGTTCACGGCATTGTCCTCGACCACGAGCACATGTCCGATCAGCGTGCCGGTGGCCGCAGCATCCTTGGAAGGGCTGGTATCCGCCCGCTCGGTCGGAATGGTGAACCAGAACAGGCTCCCCTGACCTGGCGTGCTCTCGCAGCCAATCTCGCCGCCCATCAGCTCGACGAGTCCTCGGGAGATGGAAAGGCCAAGTCCGGTGCCTTGGCTCGCATTGACCCGATCGACCTGGGCATAAGGCTGAAATAGGCGCTGCTTCTGAAACTCGCCAAAGCCGATGCCGGTATCGGACACGTCGAAGCGGAGCCTGAGCTTGTCGTTTGCCTCGCCGGCGTTGGCATGAAGATGCACAGAGCCTCGCGGCGTGAACTTCACGGCATTGTCGATGAAATTGGTGAGCACCTGGCGAAGCCGGACCGCGTCGCCCTTGATGAAGCGTGGGCAGCTCATGCCCACATTGACGGCGCCCAACAACCCCTTGTCGCGCGCCCGCGCCTGCAACTCGCTGCCGACGCTTTTCACCAGCTCATGCAAATCGAACACCGCGCGGTCCAACTCGAAGCGCCCTGCCTCGAGCTTGGAATAGTCGAGGATGTCGTTCAGCACGGTCAGCAGACTGCGCGCCGATTGCTGCAAGGTCTCGGCATAGCGTCTCTGGTTGCTCTCGAGCGTGCCGTTGAGCAGAAGCTCCGACATTGAGATTACCGTGCCCATCGGGGTGCGGAGCTCGTGGCTTACCACGGCGAGCAAATCAGACTTGGCCCGGTCCGCTTGTTCCGCCCGCTCGCGCATCCGCCGCTCGGCGTCGACAGTCTCGACAAGGCCCTGGATCTGGGCAAAGAGATCCTCAGACCTGACATCTTCCGGCCGCATGAACTCCGGCTCCCCCGTTCTCGTTCATCGGCAACCATTCCAGAAACCCTTTAAGAGTTGGCTAAATTTGCCGGAACTAAGTCTAGCGTCGAGCGGCGGAGCGCCCACAAGAACATGCGCAGTATTGGAAGCGATGCCGACATCCGGGAGGGCCTCACGGCCCTGACCAGGATTTGCCCGCATTTGGCGCGAGTGCACGCCATTGCCGGCGACCCACCGCTGCGCAAGCGGCCCAAGGGCTTCGAGGGGCTCGCCCGCGTCATCGTGGGGCAACAGCTATCCATCGCCAGCGCCGACGCCATCTGGAGCCGGGTGCAGACAACCGTGCAGCCCTTTCAACCAGCGACCCTGCTTGCTGTGTCGGACAAGCATCTCCGCAAGGCTGGGCTATCGCGCGGCAAGATCGCCACGCTGCGCACGCTTGCCGAGGCGATCGAGGCGGGCGCGCTCAAGCTTGATGCCCTGAACAGAGCCCCGGAAGAAGCGATCCACGCCGAGCTGACCGCGCTCAAAGGCATCGGCCCGTGGACCGCCGACATCTACATCATGTTCTCGCTCGCCCGGGCCGACGCCTGGTCCCCCGCCGATCTTGCGCTCCAATATGCGGTCAAGGACGCGCTCATGCTTGCGGAGCGCCCCTCTTTCGCGCAGATGAACGAGGTTGCTGACGCTTGGCGACCCTGGCGTGGCGTCGCAGCGCGTTTGCTCTGGTCCTACTATGCCTTGCGCCGCAAGAGTTCTCCCGCCCCTTAAGGGGAGGGATTGTCGTGACTTTCGAGTTCTGTCCGGAATGATCGTCTGTTCCTGTTCCATGATTACCTCCAGAGACGTGGCCGAAGCGGTGACGGCGCTGCGCACCGCCGACCCGCTCGTGGTGCTAACGCCCGGCCTTATCTATCGGCATCTCGGCAAGCGCCCCTCTTGCGGCAGTTGCCTGCCGCTCATCTCCAAGCTGATGGTCGCCTACGACGAGGAGGGACTAAGCGCATCGGATGCGAGAGCGCGTCTCGTGTAGAGGAACCTTAGATTCCATTTTTAGAATCGCTCTAGACTACAAGCTGACAACGGATCATGATCGGGATCAGCTCGAGAGGAGAGAGGAATGAAGGGAAATCCACGCGTCATCGAATATTTGAACAAGGCGCTGACGCACGAGCTCACCGCCGTCAATCAATATTGGCTGCATTACCGCCTGCTCGACGATTGGGGCTTCACGCGGCTCGCCAAGAAGGAGCGCCAGGAATCAATCGAGGAGATGCAGCACGCCGACAAGCTTGTGGTCCGCATCATCTTCCTCGAAGGCTTTCCCAATTTGCAGCACATCGACCCCTTGATGATCGGCCAGAACATCAAGGAGGTGCTGGAAAGCGACTTGAAGGCCGAATATAGCGCGCGCGCCCTCTACATGGAGGCCCGCGCCTGCTGCCGCAAAGAGGAGGACTATGTGACCATGGACCTCTTCGAGGAGCTGCTCGCCGACGAGGAAGGCCACATCAATTACCTCGAGACCCAGCTCAACCTGCTCAAGGACATCGGTATCCAAAATTACGGCCAGCTCAATGCCCACTCCGCCGACGAGCTCCCTGAGGAGAACGTTGGTCCGTGATGATTTGGTCGTAGATGACCTCACCGCGTCTGGACGGACCGCGACTGCCGCCCGCCTCTGGTGGGCCGGCGAAGCAGCTCGTCGTCTTCCTGCATGGCTACGGCGCTGACGGCAACGACCTGATCGGCTTGGGCCGAGAATGGTCGCGTCTGCTCCCGCATGCCACCTTCGTCTCGCCAAATGCGCCACAGCCTTGCGGCATGGCTCCGATGGGCCGGCAATGGTTCAACCTCACCTTCCGCGATCCAGGCGAGATGACGCGCGGCGTGGCACAAGCCGGTCCAGTACTCGACGCCTTCTTGAGCGCTGAGCTCGAGCGCTTGCGTTTGCCCTCGAGCGTGCTCGGCCTTGTCGGCTTCAGTCAGGGAACCATGGTCGCGCTCGCCGTCGGTTTGACCCGCAATCCTGCGCCGGCGGCGATCGTCGGCTATTCCGGCGCGCTTGCCAATGCCGAGGCACTCGCCGAGCGCTCAGGCTCAGGGCCCGCGATCCTGCTCGTTCATGGCGACATGGATGAGGTGATCCCAGTCGACGCCATGATGATCGCCCGCGAGCAGTTGGCCCAAGCGGGCTTACCGGTGGAATGGCACATCGCCGAAGGGCTCGGCCATGGCATCGACCCGGCCGGACTGAAACTCGGCGGCGCGTTTCTTAAGCAGGCCTTCGCCGCTCAGCTCGCCCCAGGATCGTAAGTGCCGAAGGTCCAGACATGACCTTCGAGGTCGCGGGCGGTGTAGTCGCGGCCGCCAATAGTCCTGAGTCTTGATGTCGAGCACGATCTCCGCCCCTGCCGCCTTCGCGCGCGTATAGTGGGCGTCGGCATCCTCCACCACGACATAGATGCCTTGCGTGACCGGATCGCCCTTGACCGGCGCTGCGACCAAACGTCCGTACTCCGTCTTGACATCGCCGAGCATGATCATGCCGTTGCCAAGCGTCAGCTCGGCATGGGCTTCGCGTCCGCCCTCGCCAGGCACCACCATCTTCCGCTCAAAGCCGAAAGCGTCGCAGAGCCAGTCGATTGCCGCGGCCGCGTTCCGGTAACGCAGGGCCGGAATGATCCGGCCTCCGCGTGCAGTTCCCTCTCCGGACATCTATCCCTCCTTGGCCTTACCCACACTGCATCTTGGGTGCTTCACAGAGCTGACACGTCCCTATAGTATGCCCGCGCGTGACCCGAGTGCGACGGGCAAGCTGAAGGATTTGCCGCCTTGAACGTCGCCACCGCCTCCGCGTCACCGGGTTCGTTTCCCGCGCTCGTGCTCAACGCCGACTACCGGCCGTTGAGCTACTACCCGCTCTCCCTCTGGGGCTGGCAAGACACGGTAAAGGCCGTCTTTCTAGACCGCGTCAATATCGTTTCCGAATATGACCGTGCCGTCCGCTCGCCGACCTTCGAGATGAAGCTGCCGAGCGTGGTATCGCTCAAGACCTACATCCGGCCGGCGCGCTATCCCGCTTTCACCAGATTCAACGTGTTCCTGCGCGACCGGTTCATCTGCCAATATTGCGGCGACAAGGACGATCTCACCTTCGACCATCTCGTGCCGCGCTCGCGCGGCGGCCTCACCCGCTGGGAAAACGTGGTTGCCGCTTGCGCGCCGTGCAATTTGCTCAAGGGCGGCAAGCTGCCGAACGAGGCCAAGATGTTTCCCGCACAGAAGCCCTACCGGCCGACGGTGTTCGAGCTGCATCGCAACGGGCGGCTGTTCCCGCCGAACTACCTGCATGAGAGCTGGCTCGACTATCTCTACTGGGACACCGAGCTCGAGCCGTAAGCCTCGACCTTCCCAAAAGCTCCTCGTCATGGCCGGGCTTGTCCGGGCCATCCACGTTTTACATCTCGAATGATTCTGAAATTCGTGGATGCCCGGCGCAAAGCCGGGCATGACAAAGCGTAATGGGGTTAGCGCCTCAAAGCGGCGCCGTAACCGGCAATGCCAGCGAGCAGCGCCGACACCACGGCATTCCAGCCGGCGAAGGAGAGCCACAGGAAGCGCCAGCGCGCCTCGCTGCAGCTCACCACTTGCGGATGCTCGATCGAGCTTGCGACACCGCCAGCGCCCCACTCGACCGCAGTGCCGCCTGAGCAGGACGTCGGACCTGTCCACCACTTCCACTCGACGCCTGCATGATAGACGCCGACTGAGGCGTTGATCAGGAAGACGAGTGCGATCAACACGAGGAGGACGCGCGTGAGGGTGAAGGACTCGGCGCGCGCGGCAAAGAACGCGATCAGCGTCGCCGGCACCGCGAAATAATAGGCATAGCGCTCTTGCAGGCATAGCGGACAGGGCGCGTAGCCGAGTCTCTCGAAGACATGCGCCGTCACGATCGTCGCGAGCGCGACCGAAAAGACGATCGCGCCGACCAGCATGAGCCGGCCGGCAAGCTTGTTTGACGAGACCGGATCAAAACGCATATTTTGCGATGAGGAAGCCGCCCACGATCGCGGCGAGGAAGCCGGTGGTGACGAGCGTCAGCCGGCGCTCGATGAAGTCGCGGATCGGCTCGCCATAGATGCGCAAGAGCTCGGCCTCGAGGAAGAAGCGCGCGCCGCGAGTGATGAAGCACAGCACCACGAAATAGAGCAGATTGTATCCGGCGAAGCCCGAGGCGATGGTCACGATCTTGAAGGGAATTGGGGTGAGGCCTTTGATCAGAATGATCCACGCGCCCCATTTGGCGTAAGCCTCGCGGAAGGCCTCGAAATTCTCGCCATAGCCGTAGGCCGAGATCAGCCACTGGCCGAGCGTGTCGTAGAGCAGCGCGCCGATCGCATAGCCGAGCAAGCCGCCGAGCACCGAGGCGATGGTGCACACGAGCGCATAGAGCCGCGCCTTGTGCGGATTGGCGAGCGCCATGGGCACGAGGACGACGTCCGGCGGAATGGGGAAGAACGAACTTTCGGCAAAGGACACCGCGGCGAGTGCCGGCAGCGCATAGCGCCCTTTGGAAAGCTCAACCACCCTGTCGTAAAGGCCCCGTAGCATCCCGCCTGCTTACCGGGACGGGACGACCTTGTCCATCGGGGCAAGACTAGGCGCGGTTGACCGGGGCTTTTGCTTGCCCCATGTATCGGCCCGTGCCCCAGTGGCGGAATGGTAGACGCGGCAGACTCAAAATCTGTTGCCTGCAAGGGCGTGCTGGTTCGAGTCCGGCCTGGGGCACCAACCTTCGGATTGCGGGATGGATTGCATGGCTCCGATTGCAATTTCTTTTGTTGCATTTGGTTTGGCGCTCGTCGGCACATTGCTCGGCAGCGTCATCCAAAGACTAGCCGGAAGGCATCGCTCCAACTCCAAGGACGTCGTAAAGCTGAGCATGGGGGTAGTAGCCACACTCGCCGCTCTTGTGCTTGGGCTGTTGGTCGCGAGCGCGAAGAGCACCTGTGATGCACGCGAGAGTGAGATCAATCAGATCACCGCTTACGTCATCCTGATTGATAACTTGCTCACGAAATATGGAGACGAGGCTCAAACCGCGCGCGCTGCGCTGCGCAAAGCAGTCCCAGCAATCGTCGATCGAATTTGGCGAGAAGGGCAGGCTGCGCCGCTGCGGTCAACTCCATTCAAGGCATCAGCCGAGGGCGAAGCGTTCTATCAACGGGTCCAAGAGCTTCAACCGAGCAACGACGCTCGACGTGGACTCAAGGAGCGGGTCATTCAAGTCACCACGGATTTGGCGCAAGCCCGATTCCTGCTCTTTTCGCATCTTGGCAGCTCGATACCCACTCCCTTTTGGCAGTCCTGCTACTCTGGATGATCGTCTTGTTCGCTGGCTTCTCTCTCATGGCGCCTGCCAACGCGACGACCTTTGCGTCGCTTGTCATCTGTGCACTGTCAGTCTCCGCGGCGATCTTTCTTATTCTGGAGCTCGACCAGCCGTTCTCCGGCATTATGATGATCCAAAGTGAACCTCTCAGAAACGCTTTGCCCGCTCTCAACCCCCAGAGGTTGCTCAGTGGACGCGAGGCTCGATTGACCGCGCAGGGCGGCAGAAATTCGGATGGCATGGATGCCATGAGCAACGTGCTGCACACACCGGTCTGCGATCTCCTCGGCTGCAAATATCCGGTGGTGCTCGCCGGGATGGGCGGCGTGGCGCGGTCCGAACTCGTTGCCGCTGTGACCAACGCCGGCGGCTTCGGCTTCCTTGGCATGGTGCGCGAGTCGCCAGCGCTGATCGAAGCGGAAGTTGCTCGTGTGCGCGAGCAGACTGACCGCAGTTTCGGTGTCAATCTGATCCCAGCGGCGACCCCATCCGCCCTGCTCGATGAGGAGATCTCCACCTGCTTAGCGCTCGAAATTCCGGCCATGGCGCTCTTTTGGGACGTTCAGCCGGATGTTGTTCGCCGCCTGAAGGATGCTGGCGTCATCGTCGTCTACCAGATCGGCTCGGTCGAGGAAGCCAAACGGGCGGAAGCGGCCGGCGCCGATACCCTAATCGCACAAGGCCGCGAGGCCGGTGGTCATGTGTGGGGCACCGAGCCCCGCAATAGGCTCGCGCGAAACGTCGTGGCGGCGAGCCGATTACCGGTGCTGGCGGCAGGCGGGATCGTCACCGGCGAGGATTTGGCCGAGGCATTGTCGCTCGGGGCGCAAGGCGTGGTCATTGGCACGGCGCTTATGGCGACGCATGAATCCTTCGCCCATGACTATCACAAGCAGCGTCTTGTCGATGCGCGCGATGGCGACACGCTGCTCACGTGCGACTTCCACATCAATTGGCCGGAGGGTGCCAAGGTTCGCGTGCTGAACAACAGCGTCACGCGCGGCGAGCACGGCGGTCCAAATTCCGGCGTCCGCGAAGTGATCGGCGACGAAGAGGGGCGTCCAATCTATCTCTTCAGCACCGACTCCCCGTTGCGCTCCATGACGGGGGATTTCGAAGCTATGGCGCTGTACGCGGGAGAAGGCGTGAGCCGCCTGCGAAGCATCGTCGGCGCCGAGGAGCGCTTGCGGAATATTGTCTCGGAGGCCGCTGCATTGCTCGAGTCTCGCGGGGGCGGCTAGTAGCTGGCGGTGCTTGCCGCGCGTGCCCGCCGCAAGGCGCCGGCGCCGGCCAATCCCGCATCGCGAGGCCGTGAGCCGATAAGATCGGCAAGAGTGTGTTTGTCCAACACATCGATGAACGCGTCGAGCGCTTCGACCGAGCATGCGGTTGATCGGCGCCGCGCGCTTAATGCCGCAGGACAGCGTCGTGCCGCCCACGCATTCCGCCTCGACATGGGTGGCCTCGGTGACGCGGATCACGTCGCCGATGCCGATCTCTTGCGGCGCACGCGCGAGCTTGAGCCCGCCGGTACGGCCGCGGCTCGTGGTGATGAAGCCGCCGCGAACCAGGATCGGCACGATCTTCGCCACGTTGAATTCGGTGATGCCGTGCTCAGCCGCGATATCGGCAGCCTTGACGTGCTTGCCGCCGGAGAGCGCGCAGTGAATGAGAATGCGGAGCGCGTAGCTGGTTTGCTTGGTCAGTCGCATCGAGATTATCCAGGTGAAACTATACCAGATCGCAACCGTGCCAATAGCGTCAATCTCGACGCCTGCACAAGCCTTTGGGGCCTTGCGATGCGCAGAATTCGGGGGAGCCGGCTTTGGTTAAGCCGGCCCCTCAGAATCGTGAAGCGAACCTCGGGTTCCTTAGCGACCCGATCTGAGATCGCGCCAGCTCTTCTCTTTCACGTTGACGCCGTAATGCGCCGCAGCCGCCTTGATATTGGCGAAGGCGAGCTCGCGATCGGCATCGGTCACGCCTTCGACCTGATCGAAACGGGCGAGCGCGTTCTTCACATGGCTCGCGTCGGTGAGCGGCTCTTTGCGGTGGCGGGGGAAGGCGTAGACGCTTTCCGGCAAATCGCTTCTTGTGGTCAGCTCGCCATGTTCGGTATGGGGCTTCCAAGTAGTCTGTGCAGACATTTCTACTTCCTCCATAGTCTTTTCGAGGGTCGCACGGCTCCCTCAATCCACCCCGATTCCAAAAATTACCGCTTCCGCTTTCGTGCACCGCTTGCTCTTAGGCGGCTCACATCCGGCACGTCCTCGCCAAGCGCGGTGGCGAGGTCGATCTGGTGATCCTGCTCCTGCACGAGAATCTCGCGAATTTGCTCGGCCATGGCAAACTCGCCGAGCGCGTCGCATTGCCGAATTCGCTCGCGGTAGTTAATGATGGTCTCGTTCTCGTTATCCAGGTCGAATTTCAGCATGTCGCGCGGCTTCTCCGAGACCTTGACCGGCTTCGGCGTCACGCTCGGCATCTTGCCGAGATAATCGATCTGGCGCGAGAGGGTCAGGGCATGCTGCAGCTCTTGATGGGCGTGCTGCTCGAGCTGATCGGCGATATTCATATATTCGGCACCCTTCAGCACCTGCGAATAGACCACATAGGCGATAATGGCCTGATATTCGCGCGAGAGGTCCTCGTTCAACAGCTGCGCCAGCTGGTCACGGGTAATCGCCTGATCCGCCATTCGTTCCTCCTGACTGATATTTTTCCACCGCGTCCGATTGTCTCGCCCTGAAGAGGGCACCCTTCAAGATGAGAACTCCGGCAACCTTATACCTGCACGAGACGCAATGTGGCAGCCTAGCATCGCGACGGGCCCCGCGGAGGAAAGCCCTTGTGCAAGATTCCCCTCAGCACGGACGGCCCCTACCTCATCTCGGGCAATTTGCCACCTCCAAGTCACCATCGGTACCGATGCGGAAGGCGAGTCCGTGCGCTGGGAATGGGCCACAAATTCGGCACACCCGGCGAGCTTCGTGCTCTGCCGCTCGGTACGCACGCCGCGACCAAATTCAAAGATGGTCTCTAGGGCGATGGTGATTGTGCCGGCGGCCCGGCCTGGCGCCGCAGCGTCTCGATCAGGGTCTTGAGCTCGACATTGTCCGGCTCAATCCGCGCAAGCTGTTCGGCATAGTGCAGCGCGCCCGCGATATCCCCCTGATCGCGACTATATCCGATCAGCGCGGAGAGCGTGTCGTGATCGCTCGGATGCTTGGTGAGGTTGTCCTTGAGCGCCTGGATCGCATCGCGACGGCGCCCATTTGAGTCGAGTGCCACCGCATAGACATACGCATAGCGTGCGCGGTCGGGCTCAAGCTTGGCGGCGCGGGCAAGCTCGGCGAGCGCATCGTCTTGACGCTTCAGGCGCACCAGGGTCAGCCCGAGCGCGTGATGCAAGCCGGCATCCTGCGGCGATGCTTCAATTGCTTTGCGCAATACGCTTTCCGCGTCGGCATCGCGCCCAAGCTGCCGATAAAGATCGGCGAGATTTGCCGAGGCAGGCCCATAAGCAGGGCTCAAGCGCAGCGCTGCCCTGAACTCCGTTTCGGCCTCGCTCGTCTCCCCGCGCCTCGCATAAAAATTGCCTAGCGTCGCACGCGCTTCTGGCCTGTCGGCATTCAACGCTTGCGCCGCCACGAATTCCCTCGTCGCGCTGTCGAGCCTCTCGCGATCGCTGTCCGACAATCGCTCGCTCGGCACCCCCGCGAGCAGCGATACCGCCCGCAAGCGCACGCCGCGGATCTGATCAGACAGGAGCGGCGAGACGATCGGCCAGAGCTGACCCGGCGGAACTCCATCTAGCATGTCGAGCGCGCCGATACGCACCATTGGGTCGGGATCGGCGATGCCTTTCCGCGCCAAACCGATGGTTGCTGGCGAGAGATGCGCAGCGAGCTCGGTCAGCGCGCTTGCGCGAGCGATGGCCGGGGCATTGGCATCGGCAGCGACCGCGGCAAGCAGGGTCGCCGCGCCAGGCTCGTCGTGCCAGGCCGCGTGGAAGGCCTCGGCATAATTTTGCAAGCCCTTTCGCTTGGGCCCGAACCAGCCCTCGATGGCGGCGGCCGCCCATGCGGCAGATTTATCCTTGTGGCAATCCGCGCAGGCGTTGCTGGTCCCGAGCTTAACCGACAGGTCCGGGCGCGGAACGCGGAAGCTGTGATCGTGCCGCCGGTCGACCACCATATAGGTCCGCTCGGGCATGTGGCAGGAGACGCAAGTGAGCGCAGGGCTCACGCTCTCATGATGGCTGTGCGCCGGCTTCGCGTAGCTATCGGCATGGCATTGCAAGCAGACCTGGTCGCCGGCGAGCTTCAGCTTGGCGTTGTGCGGATCGTGGCAGTCGCTACAGGTCACGCCGCCGGCGAACATCTTGCTCTGCTTGAACGAGCCGTAATTGTAGACCTCGTCGAGCATCTGCCCGTCCGGCTGGTAAAGCCCTTGCGCCAGCGCCGCCACCAGATGCGTATCGGAGAGCGGTTGCCCGGGTACCCAGCCTTCGGCGATCTCGCCGCGCCGCGCGTGACACAGCCCGCAGGTCTCCACCTCCTTGCGCAAGGCGGCGGGCGGAGCGCTCCGCACCGGCGAGCCGGTTTTCGCATCGCGCCCAAAGGTCACGCCGGTTCGCTCGTTGAAGCGCACCGGCAGCCCCTTGTCTGGATCGTCGTCTTTGTACGGCCACCAACTGTGCTGACCCTTTGCCCAGGCGACATGGGCGGACCCCTGCCCGTGACAGGTTTCGCAGCCGACGCTGATCTCGGCGAAGCTCGTGGCGAAGCGATCCTTCTCCGCGTCGTAATTCTTGCGCACCCCGGTCGAGTGACACTCGGCGCACATGAAGTTCCAATTCTGATTGAGCTTGGTCCAATGCAGCACGTCGTTGTGGCCGATCTCCTCGTTCGGATAGAGATGGAACCAGCGCTGGCCCCCCCGATCCTTCGGCCGGGTGTCCCAGGCAAGCGGCAGCGCCTGGATGCGCCCGTCGGGAAACTCGACGAGATATTGCTGCAAGGGATAAAGCCCGAAGGTGTACTTCACCTCGAAGGGCGCGAGTTTGCCGTCGGCGCCGTCAGTCTCCACGAAGAACTTGCCGTCTTTGCGGAGGAAGCGTGAGTGCACGCCGTAATGGTCGAAGCTCGCGTCGTTGAAGTCGCCGAGCACGGTCTGGTTGGTCGCGTGCGCCATGGCATGCGCGTGTTGCGATCCATGCCAAAGCGTCGCTTCCGCGGCGTGGCATGAGGCGCAGGTCTCGCTGCCGACGAACTTGAGCTTCTCCGCTGAAATTCCGGCACTGGTCGTCGGCTCCGTCCTCTGTCCATAAAGCGCAAAGAGCACCCCCGCTGCCAAGACGATCACAGCGGCAACGCCGGCGGCGACCCAAGTCTTTGCGTGCGACTTGGCGCTTGCCGGCGGCGCATCGCCTGCGGTCTCCAGCGCCAAGGCATCTTGAGCCGAAGCCGATTTCTGCCGCGTCCTTTGCCGCGAAGACGATTTGTGCCGATTGCGAGCCAAGGTCTCTCCGTTCGGACCGATGCGTGAACGTTCTAACCGCCGCGGTCATCTCTTTGCAAAACGCTAATTCTTACCGACTAGACGTTGTGGACTCCCGCTTCAAACCCTCGTCCGCCAGCCCGCCGAAGAGGAAGTCTCCATGACGCACTCGTCCTTGACCACGTCGTTGGCCGCCGCCACAATCTCGGTCCTGGCCATCTTGCCCGCCACGGCCCAAGAGAATATCCGCGGCGCCACCACGGCACCGACGACAGCGCCGGGCTACGATCACCGCGACCAATTCGCCCACCTCAAGACCATCAAGTCGGCGGGATAACTATCCCGTCATTCCGCATCCCAACCAGGACAAGAGCGGCTGCCGACAAGCTCGCGGCGCTTGCCACGGCAAGGCGTTTAGGCGCCAAGCGGTCGCGCTAGGCTCTGGCTGACGGCGACTCAAGCGCGTTTTGTCGCGTTCTAGGACCTTGAGATACGTCAGGTTTGCTGCACCCCTTGCGCCTTAAGAACGGTCGCCGGAGCGTGTCAAGGTCACTTCCGGTGAATTTCCCGAGATTTTGGCCAATTCCACGCAACTGCGCGACGCTTTGGCAGGGAAAGACGGGAGCCCAGGCACTATATTTCCGCAGCCGGGTGTGGTTCATAAGGGCCGGGTCGCCGAGCAGTTCAGGTTGAGAATGATGGATTACGACACTTACTTTCGTGAACATCTCGAGGCGTTGCACTTAGAGGGCCGATACCGGGTCTTTGCCGAGTTGAAGCGCCGGTCCGGGGCCTATCCCGCCGCCGAGCAGTTCACCGCGGGCGGCGTCCGCGACGTGACCGTGTGGTGCTCCAACGACTATCTCGGCATGAGCCAGCATCCGTTGGTGCGAGCCGCCATGCACGAGGCGATCGAGGCGGTTGGCGCGGGGTCCGGCGGCACGCGCAACATCTCCGGCACCACCCATTATCATGTCGAGCTCGAGGCCGAGCTTGCCGACCTGCATGGCAAGGAGGCTGCGCTCCTCTTCACCTCTGCCTATATCGCCAACGACGCGACGCTCTCCACGCTCCAGCGCCTGATCCCGGGGCTTGTGACCTTCTCCGACGAGAAGAACCACGCCTCGATGATCCAGGGCATCCGCCATGGCGGCGGCGAGAAGCACATCTTCCGTCACAACGACGTCGAGCACCTCGAGGAAAAACTCAAGAAGTACCCTCTTGGCACCCCAAAGATCATCGTGTTCGAGAGCGTGTACTCCATGGATGGGCATATTGCGCCGGTCGAGGCGATTGCCGATCTTGCCGCGAAGTACAATGCGCTCACTTATCTCGATGAGGTCCATGCCGTTGGCTTGTACGGCCCGCGCGGCGGCGGCGTCGCCGAGCGCGAAGGTGTCATGCACCGAATCGACATCATCAACGGCACGCTGGCCAAGGGCTTCGGAGTCATGGGCGGCTACATCGCCGCGAGCAGAGCCTGCTGCGACGCGATCCGCTCTTATGCGCCCGGCTTCATCTTCACCACCTCGCTTGCCCCTGCCATCGTCGCCGCCGCGCTCGCCAGCATTCGGCACCTGAAGACGAGCACTGTCGAGCGCGAGCGTCTGGTGGAGCGCGTGCAGACGGCCAAAAGTCAGCTCATCGCCGCCGGTCTGCCGGTGATGGAGAACCCGAGCCACATCGTGCCGGTGATGGTCGGCGATCCGGTCCATTGCAAGGCGGTGACCGACACGCTGCTCGATCATTACGGGATCTACGTGCAGCCGATCAACTATCCGACCGTGCCGCGCGGTACCGAGCGCATGCGGCTGACGCCGTCGCCGGTGCATACCGACGCGCAGATGACGGCGCTGATCGCTGCCCTGCAGGAGCTGTGGGCACGCTGCCCGGTGGCCAACGGCCAATATGTGAGGCTCGCCGCGGAGTAGTATTTATTCCTTGCCTCCAGGCGTGAAATGAACTGCGAGCCAGACCGTAGGCGGCTCCGCCCTGGCCCAGGTCACGCGGCCCGCGGAGACCGAGCCCCGGCACGAAGCTGCGCTCTCCTGCTTCAGGGGCTCTCGACCGGCGATGCGTTGAAGCTCGTGGCCCAAGCTCAATAGACCTCGGCATAGCGGGCGCAGAGCTCAGGTGGCTCGAGCGCGGCGACAAAGGCGAGCTCAGAGCGCTTGTGGCGGAGATAGGCTTCAAGGAAGGTCGGGCCGAACCATCCCTTGATCGCAGCACTTTTCTCCATGCCGTCGAGCGCCTGGCCGAGCGAGCGCGGCAGCGGCTGCGCCTCTCCGCCGGTCTTCGGCAAGCCGAGCTTCTTCGCGATTCCTTCGGCGCCGGCGAAGATCAGCGCACCGAGCGCCATGTAGGGGCAGCCGAAGCCATCGAAGGCCAAGGGTTTGCGGGTGAATGTACGGGCGAATGTACGGTCAGACGTACGAAACGAGGCTAGCGAGGTTTGCCCTTGGGCCTTGGGACAACGCCGCCATTCTCGCCAAGCTCGATGACCGGCTTGTGGCTGATTCACAACGAATGGTCGAATTCGAGCGGTCCCTTCGGGTCGTAGGTGACGGGCGCGCCCTTGGGCATCGTGCAGGCTGAAATGGATGTGCACGCCGCTGCCGAGCCGTCGCCGGCATGGGCGAAAAGATGACGCGGTGACCGAGGCGAAACGCGGTGGCGCGCGCCATCTCCCGCACAATCACCGCCTGATCGTGCCGAAAGGCCGGCGCGGCTCGTGGTGACCTCGTACTGGCGCGGGCCATATCGGGCAGGAAGGTGTCGGTCTTCAAACCGGCGGCGCGGAGCGCGGCGACGAGGCTTCCGCCGAACCCTCCCTGGCGCCGCCAAGCGCCAAGGCTGTAGGCGTGGCCGGGCCGATCCTCCACCCCGGCATAGATGAACTCCTGCTCGAAGGCGGCGACCAGATGCAGCTCGCTCGCCGAGTCGAGCGCGGCGATGGCGCGGCGCAGAAACTCGCGCCGGCAGCACTCCCAGGGGCTCCCGTCAGTCTTGCGGATGTCGCCGAGGATGAAATGTTCTGGCGCCGAGCAATCAGCGAAATCGACGCGGGCCTCGGCGCTCATATCCGGAACGACCATGAGATCGCCGCCGGTGCCGAAGGGCGTGTCGAGGATCGGCCCGAACGCCGTCTGCATCATATTTGAATGGGTCCACCCAATGCCCTGCTTCTTGCGCGCTGGCAACTCGCGCGCCGGAGATCCCTTGCCGCGCACCTGGCCTGCGATGTCGCAGGTCCCGACAAAAATCAGCTCTTCCCGCAACATGTCATTCAGTCTCCTTGCCCAAAGCGGTCACTTCCGCGAAACCCCCAATGATTTTCATGGCCGGGCTTGCCCCGGCCATCCACGTCTGGTTTCACAGTAAGAAATTCGTGGATGCCCACGACCGGCGCGAGCATGACGAAGGATAGAGTAATGATCCTGGCATCCGATCCAGACTTCTTCGATCTGCTGGTTTCGAGCTACCGCCGCACCGTCGGCAGCGAGCCTGCCTTTCTGGAACATGGCCAGCACCATTCCGCCAAATGGCTCTATCAGACTGCAAGCCATCCCGTGCTCGCCCACAATACCGATCCAGATCCGCGCTTCATCTATGCCAACAAAGCGGCGCAGGCCGCCTTCGAATATGACTGGGAGGAGATCACGGAGCTTCCCTCGCGCCTCTCCGCCGAGCCGGTCGACCTCGAGGATCGCCAGAGACTGCTCGATGCGGTCGCCCGCCACGGCTTTGCCACTGGCTATTCCGGTTTGCGCATCGCCAAGTCCGGTCGGCGGTTCTGGATCGAGGATGGCATCGTGTGGCAGCTCATCAACCGCGATGGCGCCGTGCGCGGCCAGGCCGCGACCTTCGCCCGCTGGCGTGACGCGTGACACGCTTCACGTAAAACACCAACTCGATAGCGAGCAGCTATTGGAAGAACCGGCCCCTGCCGACCACATGTCTTATTGTTCAATCGGACGAACGGCCAGCCGGTTAGAGCTTCTCAACTAGAGGCCGCCACCAGATCGGAGACACACCATTGAAGAAGATCTTCCTCGCCGTCGCTTTGGTTGTCACCTTCGCCGCCACTGCAGCCGCGCCCGCAATGGCCGAGCAGTTCGCCAACCCCTTCAGCCAGCGCTAAATTTTGCGGCCCTAGGCCGTAACTGGTGGTCCTTATGACCACCACTCTTTTCCCCCTTCCGCATTGGGCACCCGCCTTCTAGCGGGTGCCCCTATTTCTCCAGGCCCGCGACGCGACATCCGTCCTCGCTGACCGTTCGGTTCAAGACGTGCGCTCTCCTTATCACGACGCATCTCGGCGCCCGGGCCCTGCACAGTCTCTCCCCCCAGAGTCTTGCCCTCGGGCTTGAGCCCAAAGCACTGGCCGGAGCGCCGAAGGGCCGCGTCCGTTGCGCAAAATTGGGCAGCCATCCGGCGCCCCGCTTTAGGGGCGATATTGCAGCCCTCAGCATTACTTAGCCGTGCCGCGCACTCGCGACATAGCTCGCCCCACGACAGATCAACAAGAAGCTCGAGACCCACCCCTCGTACCGCGTGGCGTCCTCAGTGAACCCGCGCGCCGAGGTATGAGAGATAAACGTGGATGGCCCGCGCAGGAGCGATATTGCGAACTGCCGGTTCTACTGGGCCTTCTTGCGGCGCTCCACTTCGGCGTGGCTGACTTCGCCAGACTTGACCAACGCCGCGACGCAGGCATGGGTCAGGTTGTCGCCGTGCTTATGCATGCAGTTTCGCAAGCCTTTGCTTTCGATCCCCCACTCGCTGCAAAACTTCTTGTAGTCCTGCACGCAATGCTGCTGCCCGTGCTTGCTCGGCGCGCCAAGCGCCGCGTAGCCGAAGCCAAGGACCGCAACGAGCCCAACCATGAGACTGGTACGATAGGACGTCATCACCAGGATCCTCCCGCTGTTGCCCGCGGCGCGGCGCGGCAAAAGGACATCCCTCGCCGGCGAAGTGCGACGAAGAATAATTCCCTCCCCCGCAAGGGGGAGGGTCGGGGTGGGGGTCTATTGCTAGTGAGGTTACAGGTTGATCGTCGTAACCCCCACCCGGCGCGCTTCATGCCCTCCCCTCCCTTTTTCCGGGGGGAGGGCAAAAGGCACGAATGAGCAGGGTTGAACCGACGAGCCCTAGCGGCCCGCGCTTTTCCGACGGTCCACTTCCGCCTGGCTGACTTCGCCGGCTTTGACTAGCGCGTTTACGCAGGTTTTGGACAGGTTATGACCGTTCCGGTCCATGCATGAGCGCAAGCCAGAGGTCTCGAGCCCATAGTCGCCGCAATAATTCTTGTAGTCGTCCTTGCAGGCCGCTTGCACCGCCTTGCTGATCGGCTGGGCTTGCGCCGCGCAGGCCAAGCAAGCGAGCGAAATGAAAGCGACAAGCAGTTTCGCGCGATAGGAATTCATCAACATGGCCTCCCCGAGCCTCTCGAGCGATCGATTGAGAACGGGGGAGTTTAGTGTGATTCTTTTCGCAATGCGCGGCGCGGGCAAAAAAGAAATTCTTGCTGGCAAATGCGCAACAGCGCGGGCACCGCTGCCATCAACCAGGAGGAGAAGGGAAAGAGTCTGATCGTCAAGTGAAGCCCGACTTCTTACCCCCGCGAGGGGGAGGGCCGGGGTGGAGGGTCAGAGCCCTCAAATGTCGTCATTCCGGCGCAAGCCGGACTCCATCCACGCACGCTGCTCGTGGCGGAGCGCGAAAGAAAGAGCTGGGACCCGGCTTTCGCCGGGGTGACGGCGAATTCGGTGAGCTACTTGCCCATCAGCTTCTTCTGCTGCTCGACATATTCCTCGGAAACGTCGCCGGCCGCGACGAGCGCGTCGACGCAGGCTTTGGTCATATTACGGGCGTTCTGCTTGAAGCAGATGTCGAGAAGCTCGCTGCCGATGCCATATTGATTGCAGAACTTGTCGTACTCCCAGGCGCAGGCGTCCTGCACCGCCTTGGAGATGGTCACGGACTCCGCATACGCGGCGCCGGCGAAGCCAAACATGGAAACAAACGCGATCAGCACACTCACGCGATACGTCATTGGTCATTTCCCCCTGTTACTCTGGTTAAGCCGGCAGACCTTACCAGAAACTTTTGGGCCCCGATTAGCGCCTTTGTGCAGATTATTGCTCAAAAAAATACTGGTTTTTCGAGGGCGTCAGATGTGACAACCGCTTGGTGTTCTTGCTCGTCGTTATCTGTAAAAATCATATCCGTACTAGCGGCGGCGGAACTTCGAGGAACACCACACGTGATCACCCGCGGGTTTACCGGACGGCAGCAATCGCCGGACATCGCCAAGCGGCTGCCGCCGGGTCAGTCGCTAACGGCCGACTTCCCGGTTCTGTCCGAAGGCCCCACGCCGCATATCAGCACCGACGACTGGTCGTTCACGCTCAAGGTTGGGCCGAAGCCGGTCGCCAAATGGAGCTGGGCGGAGTTCAACGCGCTCCCCAGGCCCACCAGGTCCGCGACATTCACTGCGTCACCAAATGGTCGAAGCTCGACACGCCCTGGGACGGCGTGCTGGTCGACGACGTGCTCGCCGCCGCCGGCATCGAGCCGCCGACCAAGTTCATCCTGGCGCATTCCTTCGACGGCTATTCCACCAATGTCCCAGTCACCGATCTTGTCGGCGGCAAGGCGATGATCGCGCTCCGCTATGATGGGAAGCCGCTCGCCCCGGACCATGGCGGGCCGGCGCGGCTGCTCGTGCCGCATCTCTATTTCTGGAAGTCGGCCAAATGGGTGAGCGGGTTGCAGTTCACCACGCGGGACGAGCCGGGCTTCTGGGAGCTCCGCGGCTATCACATCTATGGCGACCCCTGGCGCGAGCAGCGCTTCACCGGTAACTGAGGCGCGCGCCTCCGAGCCGTCAGGGGCAAAGCTTCGCTGGCAGGAGGCGACCATCACCGCGGTCACGGCCGACACGCCAAGGGTGAAGAGCTTCCTGCTCGCGCCGTCCGCGTCATTCCCCTTCCGCGCCGGGCAGCATGTGGATGTCAGGCTGACAGCGCCCGACGGCTATCGGGCAGAGCGCAGCTACTCCATCGCCTCGGCGCCGGAAGACACCGCGCGCATCGAGCTCGACATCGAGCGGCTCGACGACGGCGAGGTCTCGCCCTTCTTCCACGACGTGGCGGAAATTGGCGATGCAATCGAGCTGCGCGGTCCGATCGGCGGGCATTTCGTTTGGGACGTCAACGATGGTGGTCCGCTGCTGTTGCTTGGCGGCGGCTCTGGCGTCGTGCCGCTGATGTCGATGCTGCGCCACCGGGCGGCGGTGATGTCGGACGTGCCGGCGCTGCTGCTGTTCTCGTCGCGGACTTTCGAGGATGTGATCTTCCGCGATGAGCTGCGCGCGCTCGATGCGCGCAATGACGGCTTTCAGCTCGCTCTGACCCTCAGCCCGCGACAAGCCGCGGACGGCGGCACCGATTTCGGGCGACGCGTCGATGCCGCTGGTCGCGAGCTGGCCTCAGTCCCGCCATGATCCGCACCGAGCGCTATGGCGGCTGACACGCAGTACTGGTTCCTGTCCGTGTCGCGGCTTCCGGATTGCTATGAGGAAAACGCGTCGAAGTAGAGATGAGTTCCCTGATTTATTTTCGGTGAGTGGCCAGAAGAGCCGCCGCTAGCTCGTCACTGGTCAAATGACTTGCGACGCCGCCGAATACTGGATGCCCGCCTGCGCGGTCATGACAACGTGGATGGCCGGGACAGGACCGGCCATGACGCTCCGCTGAGGTTCATGATTCGAGACGCGAACGCCGCCACGTCGTGACGCCATCCGCTACTCACCATCAGAAAAACCCTCACCCTGAGGAGCCGCGAATCGGCGTCTAGAAGGGCGAGTGGTCGCTCAAATCAAAACTACATCCATGGCTTTGGCTTTGTTGAGCAGTGCCTCGGCCTGGCGGATCGAGGCGATGTCGATCAGGCGGCCATCGAGCGACACGGCGCCCTTGCCTTCCTTCGCCGCCTGCTTCATCGCCTCGACGATGCGCTTGGCCTTGGTCACCTCCGCTTCCGACGGCGTGAACACCTTGTTGGCAAGCTCCACTTGCGACGGATGGATCGCCCATTTGCCCTCAAAGCCGAGCACTGCGGCGCGCTTGGCGGCGGCGAGATAGCCGTCGGGATCTGAGAAATCGCCGAACGGCCCATCGATCGGACGCAAACCATAGGCGCGGCAGGCAACCATCATGCGCGACAGCGCGAAGTGCCAGGGATCGCCCCAGTGATAGGCACGATTGCCATCGGCGTCCTTATCGGTGAGCACGCCGTAGTCCGGGTGCGGGCCGCCAATGCCGACGGTGCGCGCGCGCGTCGACGCAGCATAGTCCGCCACGCCGAAACTCATCGCCTCGAGCCGCTTCGAGGCTTGCGCGATCGCCTCGACATTGGCCATGCCGAGCGCGGTCTCGATCAGCACCTCGAAGCCGATTTTCTTCTCGCGCTTCTTGTACTGCTCGATCTGCGTGACCAGCATGTCGATGGCGTAGACGTCCTGCGGCACGCCGGTCTTGGGGATGAGGATCATGTCGAGCCGCGGGCAGTTCTCCACCACATCCACCACGTCGCGATAGGCGTAGTGGGTGTCGAGGCCGTTGATGCGGATCATCATGGTCTTGCTGCCCCAATCGAGATCGTTGAGGCCCTGGATGATGTTCTTGCGGGCCTGCTCCTTGTCGTCCGGCGCCACGGCGTCTTCCAGGTCGAGGAAGATGATGTCGGCCGCGCCTTTGGCCGCCTTTTCGAACAGCGACGGGTTTGACCCCGGAACGGCAAGCTCTGAGCGATGCAAACGCGGGGTCGCCTGTTGGATCAGGGTAAAGCTCATGTCGTCGATTTCCTTTCGTTACCAGTTAACCCGTGGCCCCAAGGCCGGCGGCAATGCAGTTTATGGAAAGCAATAAAGCAGGCTTGTAGCGCTCCCGCTCTGGCTCAGTCGAGGCGCCGCGAAACCGGCGCAACAGCTCGACCTGCTCCCGGTTGACCTCGTTGATCATGGGGAGCCGCTCGGCAAGCACCTCGCGATGGCGCGGGAAGCGGTCACCGATCTCGGCCTCGCCGCTCACCTTGCGCACCATCTCACGCGTCAACCAGTACTCGCTTTCGATCATGGGGAAGATCGTGTCGCGCACTCCGGCCTCGGCGACAAGCCCCGAATAATCGCGCGCGATATCGAGATCGACGATGAGGAGGGTCTTCTCCACCTCGTCCACGATCAGGCGAAACAGGCGGGAGTCCTTGAACATGCGAGCAAGCATGGCCTCGCCCGCCTCGCCGCGCACTTCGATGAAGTTCAGAAGCGCGCTGCCCACCCCATACCAGCCGGTGATGATGTGCCGGTTCTGTGCCCACGCGAACACCCAGGGGATGGCTCGGAGATCAGCGAGGCTGCGCGCGCCGAACCGCCGCGCGGGACGCGAGCCGATGTTGAGCAAGGAAATTTCTTCCAACGGGCTCGCAGATTGGAAATAGGTGACGAGATCTGGATTGGAGACGAGCCGCGTATAGGCGGCACGCGAAGCTCCCGAGAGCGCTTCCATGGCGTCGTCGATCTCAGGCCTCGGCTTCAGCGCGTCCTCGCGCTCGGATTTGAGCGCATGCTCGAACACGCTCGCCGCGAGCAGCTCCAGCTGATAGCCGGCGGTGCCCCGATTGGCATATTTGGAGGAGACCACCTCGCCCTGCTCGGTGACGCGGAAGCGGCCCCTGATCGAGCCTGCAGGCTGTGCGGCGATAGCGCGCCCCGTTGGCGCCCCGCCTCTGGAGACCGAGCCGCCGCGCCCATGAAAGAAGGCGATTCTGACGCCGGTCTCGTTGCTCACCTTGGTGAGCTGCGACTGGGCCTTTGACAGCTCCCAGTTCGAGGCGAAGAAGCCGCCGTCCTTGTTGGAATCGGAATAACCGATCATCACCTCCTGCACGCCGCTCTGCCAATTGGTGCTGCGACGGACGAGCGGGACGGCAAGCAGCTCGCGCATGATGGCGGGGGCGGCGCGGAGATCCTCGATGGTCTCGAACAGCGGCACGATGGGCAGCGGGCAGATCTCGGTGCCCGCGGCATCCAAGAACACGCCAGCTTCCTTGCCGAGGAGATAGACGCCGAGCACGTCGGCGACGGAGCGGGTCATCGACAGGATGAAGCTGCCGAAGGCCTCGCGGTCGAGCCGCCCGCGCATCTCGGCCACGAGCCGCAGCATCGTGAGCGTCTCCTCGGCTTCCGGGGGCAGCCCGGAGAGAACGCGGTCGCCCGAGCGCGGACGGGCGAGCTCGGCAAGCAGCCAGGACTTCCAAGCGTCTGATCGAGGGCCAGGCGGCTCGCCGCTTTGGCCCGAAACCGCCCGCCACAGAGCCTGCAAGGTCTGGGTGGTGCGCGTGGTGTTCTCGCGGAGATCAAGCCGCACGGTGGAGAAGCGGAACAGCTGCACTGCGTAGCGCACTGGCCGCACGAGGTCGGCGGCGATCGCGGCGAGATTTGCGTCTTCCAGCGCGCGCTCCAGCACGCGGAGATCGAGGATCAGCTCGTCGGCGCTGGCGTAATAAGGCCGTTCGGAATCGGCATCATTGCCTTCGGTGCGTGCGAGCGTCGAGTCGAGCTTGCGCGACACGATGGTGAGATACTGGCGATAGGCTTCGCCGGGGTTGCGCGCGCGGATGGCAACCGCTTCGCCCGACGCTTCGAGCTCGCGCGCGAGCTCGGCGCGGAAACCTTCGGGCACTGGCGAGGCGCGCTCGGTGATCGACAAATAGCGGGCAAGCTCGGCGATTCGCGCTCTGTAGTGGCGCAAGCTTGCAAGCGCGTTCTGCTTGAGCGCGCTGCGCGTCACCTGTGTGGTGACGAACGGATTGCCGTCGCGGTCGCCGCCGATCCACGAGCCGAACTGGAAGAAGGGCGGCACGTCGAAACGCGCATCCGGATAGGAGCGTTTCAGCGCATCCTCGAGCGCAACAAGCATCTTCGGCGCCATCTCGAACAATGTCTCGTCGAAGAAATGAAGCCCGCGCTGAACCTCCTGCTCGACGGAGGGCTTCTCCAGATGCAGCTCGCCGGTCATCCACACGAGCTCGATCTGGTCGCGCAGCTCATCGACAAGCGATGCGCGCTCCCGCTCCGTCCAACGCGGATTCTCGAGCTCCCGCAGCAGGAGATAAGTCTTGCGGTACTTCTCCAGCACGGTGACGCGCTTCGAACTCGGTCGGATGCGCGGTGAGCACCGGGCGGATGCGCAAATTGGAGATCAGCTTCTGGATCTCGTCCGCCTCGACGCCAGCACATGCGGCCTCCGCCAGAACATGGCTGAACGTGCCGCGCAGCTCCTCGCGGCCGCGCTCGCGCTCCACCCGGCGGCGGCGGCGCATGGCGACGTTCTGCTCGGCGATGGAGAGGAGCTGAAACCAGATGCCCTGTGCCTGGAGCACGCGCGCCATGATCTCAGGCGTGACATCGGCGACGCTGGCGCCACCTTTCAGCAGCGGCTCGATCTCAGGCTGATGGCGGCGCGCCACGTCGAGCAAAAGCCTGAACAGAAGTTCTGCCGCTTCCCGCGGCGACGTGCCGGCGATCAGGGCCGATGGGGCGGAGGCATCGCCCGCGCTGCCGAGCTCTCTGACATCGTCCTTCATGATGGCCCGGCACTCCCGACGAGGCACAGGGCCCCGCCCATGACGATGTGGCGCCGCGCCTTCAGCTTAGACGACAGCCTGGGGTCTCGACGCACCACCGGACAATACCCGCGCCACGGTCGATCCGAACTCGCTCGGGTTCGGCGCCACGGTGAGCCCGCAAGACTTCATGATCTCGGCCTTCTCCGCCGCGCTGTCGCCGACGGCGGAGATGATGGCCCCGGCATGGCCCATGCGCCGTCCCTTTGGCGCGGTGAGTCCAGCCACGAAGCCAACCACCGGCTTCCGCATGTTCTCCTTGATCCAGGCTGAAGCTTCCGCCTCCTGCGGGCCACCGATTTCGCCGATGAGCAACACTGCCTCGGTCTCGGGGTCCTCCTCGAAGAGGACCAGATGGTCGAGGAAGGACGAGCCGTTGATCGGGTCGCCGCCGATACCGACCGACGTCGTGATGCCGATGCCCACCGCCTTCATCTGCGACGCGGCCTCGTAGCCGAGCGTGCCCGAGCGCGAGATTACGCCGACCTTGCCCTTAAGATAGATGTGACCCGGCATGATGCCGAGCATGGCCTTGCCCGGGCTGATGATGCCGGCGCAGTTCGGGCCCACCAACATCGGGCGCTTCTCTTTGGGATAGCGGTAGAGGTAGCGCTTCACTCGCATCATGTCTTGCGCCGGGATGCCGTCGGTGATCGAGCAGATCAGCTTTATGCCGGCGTCGGCGGCTTCCATGATGGCGTCGGCGCAGAAGGCCGGCGCCACGAAGGTGATGCTGGTGGTGGCTCCGGTCGCCTCCATCGCTTCCTTCACGGTGTTGAACACCGGCAGGCCCTGATGCTTGGAGCCGCCTTTGCCAGGGGTAACGCCGCCAACCACGTTGGAGCCGTACTCCACCATTTCCTTGGTGTGGAAGGATCCTTTGTCGCCCGTCATGCCCTGGACGATGATCGGGGTGGTCTCGTCGATAAGAATGCTCATTGGTTCTCTCCCGGCGGGCGCGCTTAAGCTCTCGCCCTTGCAGGCTCCTGCGCCGCATTGCAGGCCTCGACGGCTTTGCTCGCGGCTTCGGCCAAGGTTTCGGCGGTGATCAACTCAAGTCCGCTCTCGGCGAGGATCTTGCGACCCTCCTCGACATTGGTTCCGGCGAGCCGCACCACCAGTGGCACCTTCACGTCGACCGTCTGGCAGGCTTGCACCACGCCCTTGGCCACCCAGTCGCAGCGGTTGATGCCAGCAAAGATGTTCACCAGCACCGCCTTCACCTTGGCGTCGGACAGAACGAGCTTGAGCGCAGTGGCGATGCGCTCAGGCGACGCGCCGCCGCCGACATCGAGGAAATTCGCCGGGCTGCCGCCAGCGTGCTTGATCATGTCCATGGTGGCCATGGCGAGGCCTGCGCCATTGACGATGCAGCCGATCTCTCCGTCGAGCCCGATATAGTTGAGATTGTGCTCGGCAGCTTGCGCCTCGCGCGGATCCTGCTGCGAGGGATCGTGCATGTCGGCGACGCTGTGGCGGCGGAACAGCGCGTTGTCGTCGAACGACATCTTGGCATCGAGTGCAAGCACGCGATCGTCCTTGGTCACCACCAGCGGATTGATCTCGAGCATGATGGCGTCGCGATCGCGGAACGCGCGATAGGCGTTCATAATCGTGGTCACCGCGCGCTGCACCTGCTTGATGTTGAGGCCGAGCTGAAAGGCGAGCTCGCGCGCCTGGAATGCCTGCAGGCCCACAGCGGGCTCGACGACTACTTGCAGGATGGCCTCGGGCTCGGTCCTGGCAATCTCCTCGATCTCCATGCCGCCGAATTTCGAGGCGATCACGCGAATGCGCTCGGTCTTGCGGTCGAGCACATAGCCTAGATAGATTTCCCGCTCGAACGGCTCGGCGACCTCAATATAGACCCGCTGCACCGGCTTGCCTTCCGGCCCGGTCTGGATCGTCACCAGGCGTTTGCCGAGCATGTCGGCCGCCGCCTCGCGCACCTCGTGATAGGTCTTGCACAATTTGATGCCGCCGGCCTTGCCGCGGGCGCCGGCATGGATCTGCGCCTTCACCGCCCAGTTCCAACCGCCGAGCTCGGTGGCGGCGTAGACCGCCTGGTCGGGGCTGAAGGCGACAGCGCCCTTCGGCACCGGTACGCCGAACTGTGCGAGCAGCTCCTTGGCTTGATACTCGTGGACGTCCACTTTCCTTCCTCCCTTTTTCGATTTTTGGCCGGCACCAAGAAAGCGAGCCTCAGCTCAGCTTGCCCTTCACCAGCTCATACAATTCTTCGGTCACTCCTTCCGCGCCGGCCAGAAGCGTTTCAAGTTCCTTTAGCTTAGCGTCCGTGTAGGCTTTGTCAGTGATGATTTTCGCGTTCGTGTAAACATTTAGCGCCGCGCTTCGCAGTGCAGCATAAGCCGCGAGGACCGCGACACCGGCGTCAGAGATCACGCCCAAATTGCCCTTGGCCGATGCGATCGCGCCAAGATCGATGACCTCGCGTGCGGCATGACAGCAGCGCAACGGCACCTCGGTGGCGAGCTTGAGCGCGTCTTGAATTGCTGCGCTGCGGGCGGACTTCTCGGCGTCGGTCTCTTTGGGCAGGCCGTAGGCCCCCATCACCGCGTCGAACGCCTTGACGTCGTCCTCGATCATGCCGGTGAGCCTGTGGCGCAACGCCTCGGCTCTCATGAGCAGCGCGCGCATCTCGTCTTCAACGTCGGTATATTTCTTCTTGCCGATGGTGAGATTGCACACCATGGCCACGAGCGCAGCACCCATGGCGCCGATGATGGCCGCGGCGCTGCCGCCGCCGGGCGTTGCGTTCTGGCTCGCAAGCTCGTCGAGAAATTTGTCGATGGCGCTCTCTCTGATCATGCGTCAGCCATCTCCTTGGCGAGAGCGTAGATATGCTCTGCGTCGAGCACCTGCTCGGGGTTTTCGAACAGCTGTCCGATGCAGGCGCGATGCAGCTTCAGTTTGAGGCCGCCGATCCCGAGCGCGCCGAAGCAGAGCTTGCCGTCCCGCTCCTTGCCCTTGTCGGTCGCCTCGATCCCTTCCAGGCCAAGCGGCGGTTGCGCGTTCACATCGGCGACCGCCTCGATGGTCGGGTTGCCTTCCCAGTGCGAGGTCTTGACCAGCTCGATGCCGATGGCGCCGGCGGCGAACACGATCTGCGCGCCCTCGAGGTCCTTGGCGCGCGTCGCCTCGTCGGCGCCCTGCACCGGCCTGACTTTCACACCGAAGCGGGCCTCGATCGCCTTGGCCGCGTTCTCGGCACGCTCCTTCGAGCGCGAGGTGAGCGAGACGTCGGCGCCTTCCTGGGCGAGCAGCGCCGAGGCGCGCATGCCGACGGGACCGGTGCCGGCGAGCACCACCGCCTTTTTGCCTCTGAGCTTCGTCGCCTTGGCAAGCAGCGCCACACCCGCCGCCGCCGTGGTGTTGGAGCCGTTTGGATCGAGCATCACCGAGACGCGGAACGGGCCGAAGAACTTCTTCTTCACGGCTTTGAGCAGCGCTTCGCCCTTCCCCATGTCGCCGCCGCCGACGAAGATCGCGGTGTTCTGCTTCTCCTTGCCGCCGCGGGTGAAAATGGTGCCGTCGACCAGCGTGCCGACATTGTCCGGCGTGACATTGGCGTAGCCCGCAACGCGGTCGGCGCCGCCGTCATAGGCGACCACTGTGTCGAACACGCTTGCGTATGGGTCGGTGTCGAACAGGAACAGCAGTTTTTTCATCTTCGTCATCGTTCCCTCCAGCTTTATTCCACGACGTTCTGCGGGCTGCCGCCCACGAATGCCTCGATATTGTCGATGAGTTGATCGGCGAGGATCTGCATGGCCTCTTGGCTTGCCCAGGCCACATGCGGCGTGAGGATGAAATTCGGCAACCTGAGGTCGAGCAACACGTTGCCCTCTTTCGGCGGCTCCTTGGTCAGCACGTCGAAGCCTGCGCCGCCGATAGTGCCGTTCTTCAGCGCATCAGCCAGGGCCTGCTCGTCGACCAGGCCGCCACGCGCGGTATTGATGAGGATGGCGGAGGGCTTCATCATCTTGAGCTCCTTCGCCCCGATCATGTTCTTGGTCTCAGGCGTGAGCGGCGTATGCAACGTGATGACGTCGCTCTCCCGGTAGATTGTTTCCAGATCGACGAGCCCAGGTTGCGGGAACACATCGTAGGGAGAATGCGCATGCCGAGCGCCTCGGCGCGCTTGGCGACCGACTTGCCGATGGCGCCATAGCCGATGGCGCCGAGCGTCGAGCCTGCGACGTCACGGATTGGGTGGTCGAAGAAGCAGAACTGGTTAACCTTGCCCCACCGTCCGGCGCGCACGTCCTCGATATAGGCAAGCAGGTTGCGGCGAAGAGCGAACATCAGCGCCAGCACATGCTCAGGGACAGTGTTGAAGGCGTAGTTGCGGATATTGACAACGGTGATGCCGTTCTCCTTGCAGAACGCCTTGTCGACCACGTCGGTGCCGGTCGCCGCCACCGCGATCAGCTTGAGCTTCGGCAGCTGCTTCAGCGTGTCGGCGCGCATCGGCACCTTGTTGATGATGGCGATGGTGGCGTCCTTCAGCCGCTCAAGGATTTCATCCGGCGTCCAGGTCGCCTCATATTCTTTGTAGCTGTGCGGAAACTCCGGCTGGCGCACATTGGCGCCGACGGACTCCCGATCGAGGAACACGATTTGGTGCTGCACCGAACGACCCCTTGTCACTCCGAACGCCGCCTAGACCCACAACCCAAAACCCAAACGCCAAGCCTCTCCGCGCCCGCGCCCTAGGGCCGACGTCGGCGATGACCGGCGAAGCTTGTCGGCGAAACTGGCTCTTGAGCGCCGCACTCCCCGCGGGCGCGGGAAAGCCTATTCGGCTGCGACCTTCTTCGCCTGCATGCCGTCGCAAAAATGCGCCTGCGCCGCCGCGACGCCACTTCCGAGCTCGACCTCGATGCCGGTATCGCGCATCGCCATTTCGGCTCCGGCGATCGCGCCGAGCAACATCAGCTCGTTCAGATCGCCGAGATGGCCGATGCGGAACAATTTGCCGGCGACCTGCGACAGCCCGGCGCCGAGCGCAAGGTTGTAGCGCTTGTAGGCGACGTCGATCACGTCGGCGCCGTTGAACCCAGCCGGCACCATGATCGCTGTGACGGTGTCGGAATGCCATTTCGGCTCCTTGGCGCAGAGCTTGAGCCCCCACGCCTTCACCGCGGCGCGCGTTCCACTCGCCAGATGTTGGTGGCGGGCGACGACGTTCTCCAGCCCCTCCTCATCGATGATGTTGAGCGCCTCGCGCAGGCCATGAAGCATCGGCAGCGCCGGCGTGTAGGGGAAATAGCCGTTGGCGTTCGCCTTGATCTGATCGGCGAGGTCGAAATAGCAGTGCCGCAAATTGCCGTCCTTCATCGCCGCGAGCGCCTTTTTGCTCGCGCACACGATACCGAGGCCGGCCGGAAGCATGAGGCCCTTCTGCGAGCCGGTGATGGCGAGGTCAACGCCCCAATCGTCGAAGCGGAAGTCAATGCTCGCGATCGAGGAGACGCCATCGACAATAAGCAGCGCCGGATGCTTGGCCGCGTCTATGGCACGGCGCACCGCAGCGACACTGCTGGTGACGCCGGTGGCGGTCTCGTTGTGCACCACGAGCACGCCTTTGATCTCGTGGTTCTTGTCGGCGCGCAGCGCCTCCTCAATGCGTTCAGGGTTCGCGCCGGTGCCCCACTCCTCGTCCTGCACGATGACGTCGAGGCCATGACGGCGGGCAAGCTCGCTCCACAGATGGCTGAACTGGCCGAAACGGGAGGTGAGCACTTTGTTGCCGGGAGCAAGTGTGTTGGTGAGCGCCGATTCCCAGGCGCCGGTGCCGCTCGACGGAAAGATGACGACCTGCCCCTCTTTGGTCTTGAAGATTCTCTTCAGCCGCTCGTAAAGCGGTAAGGTCAGCTTGGGGAAATCCGAGGACCGATGATCTTCCATGGCGATATGCATAGCCCGCAGGATGCGGTCTGGAATATTGGTCGGGCCGGGAACGAACAGGAAATTGCGTCCCGGCTTTCGCGTTGCCGACATTGGCTACGTTTCCTCCTAAAGTAGGGCTTGCCTTGAGAGAACCTTGGCGGGCGGGAAGGTGGTAACGTCCGCGTTAGGCCCCTGGCAACCCCCTTGCTTGCCTAAAACAGCCCGGTAATGCGCCCGTCAGGGGCAAGCTGGATATTGTTGGCTGCGGGGACTTTGGGCAGGCCAGGCATGGTCATGATGTCACCGCAGATCACCACCACGAACTCGGCACCGGCCGACAGCCGGACCTCGCGGATCGGGATGGTGAAGCCGGACGGGGCGCCTTTGGTGTCGGGACTGGTCGTAAAGCTGTACTGCGTCTTGGCCACGCAGATCGGAAACTTGCCGAAGCCTTCCTTTTCCAGCTCGGCGAAGCGATCACGCACGCTCTTGTCGGCAGTGATGTCGGACGCACCGTAGATCTCCTTGGCGATCGTCCTTGTCTTTTCCCCAAGCGACATGTCGTCGGGGTAAAGCGGCTTGAATTTCGACGGGGTGGTCTCGATGGTCTTCATGACGGATTTCGCCAAATCCACCGCGCCCTCGCTGCCGAGCGCCCAATGGTCGGCGACCACGCACTCAACGCCGAGCTTGTCGCAAAGCTCCTTCAGCAGCGCGAACTCGGCGTCAGTGTCGGTCGAGAAGCGATTGAGAGAGACGATCACCGGGACGCCGAACTTTCTAACATTCTGCACATGCCGCTCGAGATTGGCGAAGCCCTTCTCCAGCGCCTGCACATTCTCCTTCTTGAGATCGTCCTTGGCCACGCCACCATGCATCTTGAGCGCGCGGATGGTGGCGACGATGACGACGCAATCGGGCTTGAGCCCCGCCTTGCGGCATTTGATGTCGAAGAATTTCTCGGCACCGAGATCGGCGCCGAAGCCTGCCTCGGTGATCACATAGTCGGCGAGCTTGAGCGCAACCTTGGTGGCAATCACCGAATTGCAGCCATGCGCAATATTGGCGAAGGGCCCGCCATGGATGAAGGCCGGATTGTTCTCGAGGGTCTGCACGAGGTTCGGCGCGAGCGCATCCTTGAGCAGCGCTGCCATAGAGCCAGAAGCGGACAGGTCGCTCGCGGTGACAGCTTTCTTGTCGCGCGTCTGGCCGATCTGGATCTGCCCAAGGCGGCGTTGCAGATCGGCGAGGTCGGACGCCAGGCAGAAGATCGCCATCACCTCGCTCGCCACGGTGATGTCGAAGCCTGCTTCGCGAGGGAATCCGTTGGCGGCGCCGCCGAGCGCCGTCACGATCTCGCGCAGCGCCCGGTCGTTCATGTCGACTGCCCGGCGCCAGGTAATGCGGCGCGTGTCGATGTCGAGCTTATTACCCCAATAGACGTGGTTGTCGACGAGCGCCGCGAGCAGATTGTTGGCGGCGCCGATCGCATGGAAGTCGCCGGTGAAATGGAGGTTGATATCCTCCATCGGCACGACCTGGGCATAGCCGCCGCCGGCTGCACCACCCTTCACGCCGAAGCAGGGGCCAAGGCTCGGCTCGCGCACGCAGACGACCGCCTTCTTGCCGATATGATTGAGGGCGTCGCCAAGCCCGACGGTGGTCGTGGTCTTGCCCTCGCCTGCCGGCGTCGGCGTGATGGCGGTGACGAGGATCAGCTTGCCGTCATGGCGCCCACCGAGCGAGGCGATATAGTCGAGCGAGATCTTCGCCTTGTAGTGACCGTAAGGCAGGACATAGTCCGCCGGGATGTCGAGCTTCTCCGCCGCCACCTCGACGATCGGCCGCATTGTAGCCGCCTGAGAGATTTCGATGTCTGATTTTGGCTTTTGGTGCTGATCGGTTGTGCGCGTGCCTGGTTTCTCGGCACTTTCACGCGGTTGAACTGACATAAATCAATCTACCCTAGGGGTTAACGGCGGACCCGTCTTGCAACTCGATTAGGCAACCTAATTCATTCGCTTGCCTTGTTGCAATCGTCTGTGCGAGGGGAGCGGCCACCGGAGGCCTTAATGACGCCAACAGATCTGCTCAAGTCCATGTTCCAGGCGGCGGTAGACGCGGCGCTCCCTTCCCTCTGCATCCCGGCGCATCTGCCGCCAAGGCCCAAGGGGCGAACCGTCATCATCGGCGCGGGCAAAGCGTCAGGCGCCATGGCCAAGGCGCTGGAGAAGAGCTGGCAAGGACCGCTCGAGGGTCTCGTCGTCACGCGCTACGGCTATCGCGTCCCGACCGAGCGCCTCGAAGTGGTCGAAGCCGCCCATCCTGTTCCCGATGCCGCAGGCCGCGACGCAGCGCGGCGCATCTTCAAGCTCGTCCAAGGATTGACCAAGGACGATCTCGTGCTCTGCCTCATCTCTGGCGGCGGCTCGGCGCTGCTCGCGCTCCCTGCCGAAGGTGTGAGCCTTGAGGACAAGCAGGCGGTGAACAAGGCATTGCTCAAGAGCGGCGCGACGATCAGCGAGATGAACACCGTGCGCAAGCATCTCTCGGCCATCAAGGGCGGCCGCCTCGCCGCCGCTGCCGCGCCTGCCAAGGTGATCGCGCTGATGATCTCCGACGTGCCCGGCGATGATCCCTCGATCATCGCGTCCGGCCCGACCGTCCCCGATCCCTCCACCAACAAGGACGCGCTCGGCATCATCGAGAAATACAGGATCGAGGTGCCGGAGCGCGTGCTCAAGCGGCTCAAGACGGCAGACGAGACGCCGAAGCCAGGCGATGCGCGGCTCGCAGGCGTTGAGAACATCATGATCGCGACGCCGCAGGCCTCGCTTGAGGCAGCTGCCGCGGTCGCGCGCAAGGCCGGAGTGAAGCCCGTCATTCTCGGCAACTCAATCGAGGGCGAATCCCGTGACGTGGCCCTCGTCCATGCCGGCATCGCGCGGCAATGCGCCATGCGCGGGCAGCCCGAAGTCCCCCCTTGCGTCCTGATCTCTGGCGGCGAGACCACCATCACGCTGAAAGGCAAGGGCAAGGGCGGGCGCAACACCGAGTTCCTGCTCGCGCTCGCCATCGCGCTCGATTGTCTGCCCGGCATCTATGCTTTGGCGGGCGACACCGACGGCGTCGACGGCTCGGAGGATAATGCCGGCGCTCTGATCATGCCCGACACGCTCGCGAGGGCAGAAGCCGCAGGCCTGAACGCCAAGGCCATGCTCGCCGACAACGATCCTTGGACTTTCTTCAAGGGAATCGGCGACCTTCTCGTCACCGGCCCGACGCTCACCAACGTCAACGACTTCCGCGCCTTGCTGATCGAGAAGCGCTGAGGACCGCGCAAGGTCTTAGGACGCCGCCATGCCTACTGGAAGGGGAACAAGAATCGAAAGGGCCGAGCAACATGCGAGCGACGCGCCAAAGCCTGCTCTCGTGCTCGATATCGACGGGACCTCGCTCTCCAATTGGCCGGCGATCCTCACCAGCGATTACGCCTTCATCAAGAAAGGCACCTGCGACCCGCTCGAACAGCAAAAAGGGTCGAGCGGATCGCCGCAGACTGACGCTCCTCGAGCTCCTGGAGGCAGTCTCGGAGCCTTGCCCGATCCTCGCCGATCTCGAGCCGCTCTATCGCCGAGAGGCTCGCATCGGGAACGTCGGCGGCAGCCTCGATCGGCACGTTCGCGCGAACGGAGGCTTGCGAGCGCAGGCGGTCGATGGACCTATTGCGCGCGATGGCCACGAGCCAGGTGATGGGGCTGGCGACGCCCTCATCGAAGCTCGCCGCCTTCCGCCACACCGTGAGATAAACGTCCTGGAGCACGTCCTCAGCCTCGCTTCTGTCACCCAAGATACGGAGACAAACGCCAAATAGCTTCGCTGAGGTCTCGGAATAGACCAGGCGCAAGGCGGCGCGATCGCCGCCCACCACGCGGTTGATCGCGGCGACCAACTGCCGGCGTCTTGCCTCTGCATCCATGGGCGTCGAACCCTCGTCCTGCCCAAAAGAGGAGCACCGTTGCCCAGCATTGGGCAAGAAGCTTGTCTGCTGCGTTTGGAGCTGAAAATCGGGTAGTGGGCTTAAACTAGCCCACTACCCACGGCAATTTCGCAGTTGCGAATTGAGGCCGTCACGCTACTCTCCACCCCTAGGTCACGGAACAGTCGAATTTCGATTGAATATAGGGCCGCTCGGCGGACCGAGAGGCCAAGGGCCCGAATTGGATGCGGGGACGGGAGCCAGGGCCCGGCTGCCACTTGTATCAGCGCAGACGCGGCTGGTGCCGCCGCCGTGCGAGCGGAAGTGGCGGACACCAAGGTGAGGGAGCAAATCAAGATGATGAGACGTGCTGGCCTTGGCTTGATCGTTGGGGCATTGCTCGCTGCTCCATCGGTGGCCAGCGCCGGGCCTGCTCTCGTCTTCGAGCCCATCAACGGCACGGTGTTCTATTCGGAAGACCCCGACGTCGCCTGGTTCCCGGCTTCGCTCACCAAGCTGATGACAGCCTACGTCACCTTCCAGGCCCTGAAGAAGGGCGAGATCAAGCCAGACACCAAGCTCACCTGCTCGCAAAAAGCAGTGTCCCAGGCACCGAGCAAGCTTTGGCTCCCGGTGGGCGGACAGATCACGGTCGATGTCGGGCTGAAAGTGCTCATCGTCCAATCGGCCAACGACGTCGCGGTCATGCTCGCCGAAGCGGTGGCCGGCAGCACTGAAGCTTTCGTTGCTCGCATGAATGAAGCCGCCGCGCAGCTCGGCATGACCCGCACCCACTTTCAAAACGTCAACGGCCTCCCGCAAGAAGGTCAGGTCACCACCGCGCGCGATCTCGCCAAGCTCACCCGCGCCATCATCGTCGAATTTCCAGAATATGCCGATATCTTTGCCCTACCGAGCGTAGCAGGTCGGCAACAAGATCATACGCACGCACAACCGACTGCTGATTTCATTCCCTGGCGCCGACGGCATGAAGACCGGCTTCATCTGTGATTCGGGCTTCAACATCGTGGCGTCGGCCACGCGCGACGGCAGGCGCCTGGTCGCCGTCGTGCTCGGCGAGCCCTCCGTCGCCTCGCGCAGCGACCGCGCTTCCAACCTGCTCGAGAACGGTTTCAAGCGTTACTTCTGGAAATCGGTGTTCGGCACGACCATCGACGGGCTTGCCATTCAGGCTTCGTTGAGCGACGGGCCGACGCATCTGCACGACTCCGTTTGCGGGGCCAGCCGGGCGAAGGCGACGCGCAAACGGACCGTCGTCCGCAGCAAGGGCAAGGCCAAAGCCAACAGCACCGCCGCCAACTGAGCGCGGCTCTCTGACACCCCGGGTGGCTCTAGGCAGGCGGCACGTGCGGGGCTAGCGTGTGCGCGGCCAGCAGCAAGCCGAGGACAGCCTTTGCGCAAGCGAACCGCGACACCTGCCGTTTTCAAGGCGTTTGCGGCGTTACTCATGGCTTGCGGCATGGCCCGGGCCACTCCCGCCGAAGCCCCGGACAATGTCCAAGCCCAAGTCGATGAGGCGGTGCAGTCCTGCAAGGATTTGGAAGGCACCCCCAACGCCGACGGCGTGCTCAGCGTGAAGGACGTGAACGGCGACGGCGGCGAGGATTGGATCGTGGATTATTCAAAGCTCAACTGCAAAGGAGGCATCAACCAGATGTGCGATGTCGACGGCTGCACGCTGCAGATCTATCTGTGGAACGGCGCCACTGCGTGGAACCTTGCTTTCGACGAGCCGGTGAAGAGCTACAAATTCGCACAGCGCCACGGCGAGCATCTGTTGCAGGTGGTGATGGCAGGGCCTGCCTGCGACAAGCCAAGCAACAAGACCTGCCACTTGACCTACCGCCTGAACAAGGACTCGATCGATCTGGCGCGGTAGGCGCTAGACGGACGACCCTGGCTTGGCGAGAAACGCCTGCTCCTCCTCGGTCGAGACTCGCCCGAGCAGAGAATTGCGGTGCGGAAACCTGCCGAAGCGGTCCACCACCGCTTGATGTCTCAGCGCGAAATCGAGATTGAGCGGATTGCCGAGCATCGTGAACAGCGCCACCGCGCGCGTCTGGTCGTCTTCGTCCTCGGAATGCTGAAACGGCATATAGACGAAGGCGCGCTGCTTGAGCGTGAGCTTCACGTCGATCCCTTCCGCGATCGCCCTCTTGGCAAGAGCGAGCGCCTCAGCGTCCGTGGCGAAGCAGCGCGCGTCGGACCGGAACATGTTGCGCGGGAACTGATCGAGCACGAGGATCGCGGCGAGGATCCCTTCCGGCGTGTCGAGCCACGAGGCGGGAATGCCGGAGCAAAGCTCGTGATAGATCGTGCCGAAGCGCGAGGCGATGGTCGAGTCAAGCGCCTCGTCCTTGCGGAACCAGTCTTTGCGCGAAAGCTCGCCGAACCAGAAATTGAGAATCTCGTCGATGCTGGCGGAGCTCATCAGGCACGCTCCTCACCTGACTCACGCACTCGCTGGCGCCGCGATTGCCGCCTTGATCAGAGCAAGCGCCTCGGGCGAATCCCAGTGGGCCGGTCCAACCAGGCGCCCGATCTCGCGACCTTCGCGGTCGAGCAGGAGCGTCGTCGGCATGCCGACCGCCTTTACTACGCTGAACACTTTGCCAGAAGGATCGGTGTAGAGGGAAAGATGCGTGGCCCCGGTCTCGGCGAGGAAGCTCTTCGGCTTGTCACCGCCGCCCCGATCGATATTCACCGTAACCACCTGGAAGTCCTTGCTGCCGAGCGCCGCTTCGAGCTTGTCGAGCGTGGGCATCTCCTCCCGGCAGGGCACGCACCAGGTGGCCCAGATGTTGAGCAATACGACCTTGCCGCGCCAGTCGCTCAGGGACTTGGCCGCGCCGTCGGCGCCCGCGAAGCTGACCTCGCCGAGATCGAGCGGCTTTGGCCTGGCAAGGAACGCCGCCATGGCGCCCTTGTTCAAGCCGGCGAGCGGGCCATGACCCGCAATTTGGCCGCCCGGCGCCGCAGCTCCGCTTTCATCTTGCTTTATCGATGACGCGAAGCGCCCATTGTCAGACGGGGCAAAACTCCAATATACCGTGCCGAACCCGGCAATCGCCGCAAGCAACGCAGCGATGATGATGGTGGCCGGTGACGCGTCCCGGTCGCGTTTTGCGCTTCTGTTCACGTCTTTCACGCTCACCTCGCTTTTGGACAGGGCTCGACGCTCGTGACCAACACCATGTGGGGCGGCCGCTTTCTCGCGAGCCCCGCCGCAATCATGGAGGAGATAAACGCCTCCATCGACTTCGACAAGCGCCTCTGGCGCCACGATATTCTTGCGTCCAAGGCCCATGCCGCGATGCTCGCCGCAAGCGGCATCATCACCAAGAAAGACGGCGAGGAGATAGCGCGTGGCCTCGATGCGATCGCGGCCGAGATCGAGGGCGGCACCTTCGATTTCCTGCGCGCGCTCGAGGACATCCATCTTAATGTGGAAAGCCGCCTGGCCGAGCTGATCGGACCGGTCGCCGGCAAGCTGCACACTGCGCGGTCGCGCAACGATCAGGTGGCGACCGACTTCCGCCTCTATGTGCGCGATGAGATCGCCGGCATCGACCATCTGCTTGGCGAGCTGCAGCTCTCGCTCGCCGAGCAGGCCTTGGCCCATGCCGCAACGGTGATGCCGGGCTTCACCCATCTACAGACGGCACAGCCGATCACTTTCGGCCATCACTGCCTCGCTTATGTCGAGATGCTGGCGCGCGACCGGGGACGGTTCGCCGATGCGAGCAAGCGCCTCAACGAATGCCCGCTTGGCGCCGCCGCCTTGGCCGGCACGAGCTTCGCCATCGATCGCGACATGACGGCGAAGGCGCTTGGCTTTGCCAGAGCGTCTGCCAATTCGCTGGACGCCGTGTCAGACCGCGACTTTGCGCTGGAAACACTCGCTGCCGCTTCGATTGCCGCGATGCATCTGTCGCGGCTTGCGGAAGAGATGGTGCTGTGGACCTCGCTGCAGTTCGGCTTCGCCCGCCTCTCCGACCGGTACTCTACCGGCTCCTCGATCATGCCGCAGAAGCGGAACCCGGACGCTGCCGAATTGGTGCGCGCCAAGACAGGACGCATCGGCGGCGCCTTTCTCGGCCTGCTCATGGTGATGAAGGGACTGCCGCTCGCCTATGCCAAGGACATGCAGGAGGACAAGGAGCCCGTCTTCGACGCGCTTGCCGCGCTCAAGCTCGGGCTTGCCGCCATGACCGGCATGGTCGCCGATCTCGAGCCGGATGTGCGTGCCATGAAGAAGGCCGCCGGGCGCGGTCACGCCACCGCCACCGACCTCGCCGATTGGCTGGTGCGGGACGCGCATCTGCCTTTCCGCGAGGCGCATCACGTCACCGGCCGCGTCGTGGCCCTTGCCGACACCAAGGGCTGCGACCTGGTGAAGCTGACCTTAGAGGACCTGAGATCGGTCGATCCGCGACTCACTGAAGGCGCATTCTCAGTGCTCGATGTGAACAAATCGGTCGAAAGCCGGCGTAGCTATGGGGGCACAGCCCCAGCAAATGTGCGGCGGGAGGCCAAAAAATGGATAAAGCGTTTGAAGAAGGACGCCGGATCGAGATAAAAAGGACGTAAGGACCGCCGACAAGGTCCAAGGTCAAAGGGGCACGACCATGGGAAGCGCTTTGCGCATCCTCATTGCTATTGCGCTCATCCTGACGGTTGGCCTGACCGGCTGCGGCAAGCGCGGCTCGCTCGACCGGCCGAAGGCCACTGGTCCCGAGACCACTGCCGATCCCTCCACCAAGATGTCGCAAGCGCCCGACCGGCACCTATGGATTGACCGGCTGCTGCAATAAGGCTTCATAAGCCTCCCATGCACCAGTTCGCTTATCGGCAAGGACTCCTCCACGCCGAGGACGTCAATCTTGCCGACCTCGCCGCCGCCGTCGGCACGCCCTTCTATTGCTATTCGACGGCAACGCTCGAACGGCATTATCGCGTCTTCGCCGATGCCTTCGCCGACCTGGACGTCGAGGTGTGCTACTCGGTCAAGGCCAACTCCAATCTCGGCGTGCTCGCGACGCTCGCGAGGGCAGGCGCCGGCATGGACGTGGTGTCGGAGGGGGAAATCCGCCGCGTGCTCGCCGTCGGCGTTGCGCCCGAGAAGATTGCCTTCTCCGGTGTCGGCAAGACCAAGGACGAGATGGTCTTCGCCCTTCAGCATGGCATCTTCGCCTTCAACGTGGAGTCCGAGCCCGAGCTTCGCGTCTTGAGCGAGACGGCAATTGCGCTCGGCCGCCCTGCCCGCGTCGCGCTACGCGTCAACCCGGATATCGACGCCAAGACCCATCATAAGATCGCGACCGGGAAGGCCGAGAACAAGTTCGGCATCCCGTTCGGCGAGGCGCTCGCGCTCTATCGGCTCGCAGGCGCGCTGCCCGGCATCGATCCGCGCGGCGTTCACATGCATATCGGCAGCCAGATCACCGACCTTGCTCCCTTCCGCAATGCCTTTGCTCTGCTGAAGGAGCTTGTCGAGGATTTGCGGGCAAACGGCTTTGTCATCGATTTCGTCAATCTCGGCGGCGGACTTGGCGTGCCCTATCGCAGCGACGAGCCTGCGCCGCCGCTTCCGGCTGAATACGGCAAGCTTGTGCGAGACGCCGTGGGGGATCTCTACTGCAAGCTTCTGTTCGAGCCCGGGCGCCTGATTGCCGCCAATGCCGGTGTCCTTGTGTCGCGCGTCCTTTATGTGAAGCATGGGGAGCCCAAGACCTTCACCATCGTCGACGCGGCGATGAACGATCTGGTGCGGCCGACGCTCTACGAGGCCTACCACGAGATCTGGCCAGTGGCCGAGCCCGCGCCAAATGCCGGCCTGACCACCAGCGATGTGGTTGGTCCCGTCTGCGAGACCGGCGATTACCTTGCGCTTGACCGGGCTCTGCCTGAGCTTAAGGCTGGCGATCTCATTGCCGTGATGACGGCCGGAGCCTATGGCGCCGTGCTCGCCTCACAGTATAATAGTCGCTTGTTGGTGCCGGAGGTTCTGGTCGCGGGCGGTCATTATACCGTGACGCGGCCAAGACCCAGCCATGGCGACATGCTGGCGGCGGAGCGGCTGCCCGATTGGCTCAAGCCTTAAGCAGCAAGCGCTTGCAAGGTCTCCAATTCACCTGCATTGCTCCCCAAATTACCCGCGTCCTTCACGCGTTGTGTTAGCCTGGTCTCGATGATGCGAAATCTGTTTGCCGCAAAGAAGGCCCCCCCGGAGACCCCGGAGGACAAGTCGCTCGCCCGCAGCTTCGAATGGCGCGTGGCCTTGAGCAGGCTTGCGCTTGTCGGCGAGCGGACCTGGGAAGCACTGCTGTGGCCATTCGTCGTGCTGGCCGTCTTCCTCATCGTCTCGCTGTTCGATCTGTGGGGCCTGCTGCCGCCGCTGCTCCACCGCGCCTTGCTGGTGGCCTTCGGCGTGGCCCTGCTCGTTTCTCTGCTGCCGCTGATTCGCTTCCCGGTGCCGACGCGCGCCGAGGCGCTCCGTCGGCTCGAGCGCAATGCGGAGATCAAGCATCGGCCGGCGTCCTCCTATGAAGACAGGCTCGGCACCACATCGCGGGCCGACACCGCACTGCTCTGGGCGGCGCATCGCGAGCGGCTGGCCAAGCTCGTGGCCAAGCTCAAGCCGAGCTGGCCGACGCCGCGGACCGACCGCAAGGACCCCTATGCCATCCGCTCGGCCCTTCTGCTCGTGCTCATCGTCGCCGCGCTCGCCGCCGGCCCCAATCGGTGGGACCGCATCGCCGCCGCTTTCTCGCCTGCCGCGCGCACCGCCACCGCCCTGCTCCGTCTCGATGCCTGGGTGACGCCGCCGGTCTATACCAATGTCGCCCCCATCGTGCTTGCCGACGGCAGCGAACCGGTTGGCACTGGCAACGAGACCTTCCGCGCGCTGTCGGTTCCGGAGCGCAGCGAGCTGATCGTGCGCGCCTATGCGCCGCACGGCGAAACCGTGAGCCTCGTGTCGCAAGCCGATGACGGGTCGCAAGCCACCACCGTGATGCCAAAGGCGACCGGTAGCCAGGGCCTCATGGAGTTCAACCTGGCGCTGACCACGCCTGGCTCAGCCGATGTGAAGGTCGGCGGCAACACCGTCGCCCAATGGCGCTTCGACCTGATCAAGGACGCGAGCCCGCAGATCAGCCTCATGGGCAGTCCGACCACGACGCCGCGCGGCGCACTTCGCTTGAGCTTCCGCGCCACCGACGATCATGGCGTGGCAAGCGCCGAAGCGCGCTTCGCCCTCGCCGATGCCAAAGAAGCGGCGGCGGCGACTCCTGAGCCGGTCGCGGAGCTCGATGGCGGCAAGGCCAAGTCCAATCCCGTGGCCGAGGCGCCGCTCATGCCACTGCAGCTACCGCGCGTCAACGCCAAGCTGGTCGAAGGCAAGGCCACGCAGGACCTGACCGCACATCCCTGGGCCGGCCTCAAGGTGCGCATGACGCTCGCGGCGCGCGATCAGGCGGGACAGATCGGCTTGAGCGAGCCTTACGAATTCATCCTGCCCGAGCGCAATTTCACCAAGCCGCTGGCGAGAGCCGTGGTCGAGCAGCGCAAGAAGCTCGTGCGCGAGCCAGACTCCGCGGAGAGGGTCGCGATCGCGCTCGATGCGCTGTCTATTGGCGACGAGCAGGCGATCCCCGATAAATCGGTGTATCTCGCCTTGCGCGACACCTATTGGCGGCTCGATACCGACCAATCGCCTGAGGCCATCGCGAGCGTCGTGAGCCAGCTCTGGGAGTTGGCGCTGCGCATCGAGGACGGCAACATTCCCAAAGCCGAGCGTGACGTTAAGGCGGCGCAAGACCGCTTGAGCGAAGCGCTTAAGCAAAATGCGTCGCCCGAGGAAATCCAACGCCTCGTCGATGATTTGCGCAGCGCGCTTGGGCGGTATCTGCAGGCCCTTGCCGAGCAGGCACAGCAGAAAGGCAATCTTCCCGAGCACCAGAACGACAAGAACGGCGATCAGGTCGTCTCCGACCAGGAACTCGACAAGCTTCTCGACAACATCGAGAAGCTCGCCAAATCCGGATCGAAGGATATGGCCGAGCAGATGCTGAGCGAGTTGAAAGACATTCTCGACCGTCTGCAGACCGGTACCTTCTCCGATAACGCCAAACAGCAGCGCGCCGCCAAGATGATGAAGGATTTGAACGACCTCGTCTCGAAGCAGCAGAAGTTGCTCGACGACACGTTCAAGACCAAGCGCGAGCAGGGCGGCGGCAAAGAGGCCGATCAATTCAATGTGAGCCCGCCCGGCCAGCCCATGGAATTCGGCAACGGCATGTACATGGAGCCCTTCGGCACGCCGCAGGAAGATGGCCAGACGAACGGTCAAAGCAGCGAGGGCAACGAGAGCTCGCAAGGGAGAACCGGCCGCAACCAGCAGCGCGGCGGCAAGCAGCAACAGGGACAGCGCGGCGGCCAGTTCGACGATTTGAGCAAGCAGCAAGGCGATCTGCGCGACAAGCTGCAAAGCCTGATCGACCGGCTGCACATCGAGGGCGCCAGTCCTCCGGACCAATTCAATGATGCCGGCAAATCCATGGGCAGAGCCCAGGACGCGATGCACGACTCCAATCTCGACCAAGCCACCGAGGAGCAGGGCCGCGCCCTCGACCAGTTGCGCCAGGGCGCGCAGTCGCTCGCCGAGCAGATGATGGAGAATGGCGAGGCGCAGGCGGGCAAAGGCCAAGGCAATAGCGGCAAGGACCCGCTCGGACGGCCTGACCGCAGCAACCGGCCCGACCTCGGCTTGAGCGTAAAGGTGCCCGACGAGATCGACATCCAGCGGGCGCGCGAGGTGCTTGACGAGCTGCGCCGCCGGCTCGGCGATCCGTCACGGCCGATGATCGAGCTCGACTATCTCGAGCGCCTGATCAGGCCCTATTAGCCAACCGTCAGCTCGCCGATAAAGGGAAGCTCGCGGTAGCGGTTGTGGAAATCCATGCCGTAGCCGACCACGAACACCGGCGGGCAGGAAAATCCCACAAAGTCCGGGGTGATCGGCGCCGCACGCGGCACTTGCTTGTCCAGGAGCACGCAGGTGAGCACGCGGCTGGCACCACCATCGAGCAGTAGCGACTTGGCAAAGGCCAGCGTCCGGCCCGAGTCGAAGATGTCGTCGACGATGACGACGTTCCGGCCCCTCACATCGCTGCCGACGTCGCGCACCACCCTCACTTCCCCGCGCGAGATACGGTCGCCGTCATAGTTTGCGAGGTAGATGAAATCGATCTCCGGCTTGAGGCCTTGGCGGTGGAGCGCCCTAATGAGATCGGCGGCGAAGATGAAGCTGCCTTTGAGCACGGCGACCACCATGAGGTCGTTGAGCCTGGTCGTGGCGATCTCGCTGGCGAGCTGATCGACGCGGGTGGCGATCGCCCCGGCGCTGAACAACGGCTTGATGACGCCGTCCGGAGCCGTATCCATGGCCGTCAATCGGCCTTGGCGAAGCGGACCTTGAGGCTGCTGACGTTTTCCGGCGGGGAGGGGATTTGCACCATGAAGGGCGACTTGGCGCCGACGCCAATCGGCAGCACCTTGGCGGTGAACTGCGACAGCTCCTTGCCGGTCTTGTCCTGCAAGGCGACAACCACCGTCGGCACACCCACTTCGCTCGACGTGAGGTTAGCGATTTCGCCAGTGACCTGCAACATGTTCTGGCCATCGGCGTTGCTCCAGGCGGAGTGCACATTCTGGATGGCGAGGCCGCCCGTATTCGCGGGCTTGCCCATCAGCGCATAGAGCCGCGCCGCACCGGGCAGCACCGACAATACGGTCTTTGGCGCGAGCGCGAGGAGCGCGGCGAGCATGATGAGCAGAAGCGCGAGTGCGCCCCAGCCAATGGCGACGGCGGGCGGCAATTTCCGCTTGCGGCCCTCGGCGATGGGGACGTTGGTCGCCACCCCAGCATCCGGATTGACCAGCGCTCCGGCGCTGTAGGTGCCAAGGTCCTCGACCCGTGCGCCGGTCCCCGCGCTCCCCATGAAGGGGCCGTCGCCGCGCGGATCAGGCCGCATGTCGTCGGTGCTGAACATCGGTGGAGGAGTCTTTGCCGCAGGTGCCGGTGCGACACTTGGCGCCGGTCCGTTGCTCGGCTTGGGTGCAAGGCCGGGCGCTGCGGGGGCGCTAGGAAACCGGCCCATCGGGCTGCCTAATCCGGCTGACGCTGGACGAGGCTCTGGCGGAGCCGGACGCGGCGGCGGCGCAGCAGGCCGTGGATCCACTGGAGCTGGACGCGGTGGCGCCACCGGCGCCGGGCGTGGCTGCATGGGAGGCGGCGTCGGCGCAGAGACGGCGGCAGGCTTTGCCGGCTCGATGGCGGGGGTGGCCTGCCACACGTTGCCGCATTTGGAGCAGCGAACCTTCCGCCCCGATGGCGGGATGACCGCCGGGGTCTCGAAGCGGGTATTACAAGCTGGACAGATAATAAGCGTCATCGTCGAGAACCACCTAGGGCCGGCTTTTCGCACTTCGTCAAGCGGCTCACCCTTGCCCAAATCCATTGATACCGGAGGGCGAGTTCAGCATAAAGACGCAAGTTGGGCCGAATGTTAAGAGGATCGAGGACGATCGCGTGGTCCGCTTTGAAAATGTTGGGCTGCGCTACGGCACTGGCCCAGAGATCCTTCGCGACGTCTCCTTTCATGTGATTCCGGGATCGTTTCATTTCCTCACCGGGCCATCCGGCGCGGGCAAGACCACGCTGCTCCGCCTGCTGTTCATGTCGCTCAGGCCGACGCGAGGCCTGATCTTCGTTTTCGGCGAGAACGTGTCCGACCTTTCCGCCGCCGGACGCGCGGAGCTCAGGCGCCGCATCGGCATCGTGTTCCAGGATTTCCGCCTACTCGACCATTTGACCACCTGGGAGAACGTGGCACTTCCCTTGCGGGTCATGGGCAAGAAGGAGTCCGACTACCGCGAAGACGTCACCGACCTCTTGCGCTGGGTTGGGCTCGGGGACCGCATCGACGCTTACCCTGAGATTCTGTCCGGCGGCGAGAAGCAGAGAGCGGCGATCGCCCGCGCGGTGATCGGTCGCCCCGAGCTTCTGCTTGCCGACGAGCCGACCGGCAACGTCGATCCGGTGATCGCCGATCGCCTGCTCCGCCTCTTCGTCGAACTCAACCGCCTCGGCACCTCGGTGATCATCGCCACCCACGACTATGGCCTGATGGACCAGCTCGACGCGCCGCGTCTCGTGCTCTACGAAGGCCATTTGGAGATTCGCTAGCATCGTGCAGCTCATCGCCGACATTCGCGACTATCCCTGGCGCAATCTCTTCGCCGGGATTCTGCCCGCGCGCTTTCAGCCGAAGACGGCGCAGATCGTTCCGTCGGCTTCGATCGCCGGCAACGCCCTCACGGTGGTGATCGCCATCATGTCGTTTCTCGCCTGCCTCACCGCCGGCGCCGTGTACATGGTGAACCAATCCGCCGAGGCCTGGGTCAAGGATATTTCGAGCGAGATCACCATCGAGCTCGACCCGGTCAACGCCGCCGACATCGAGAAGAAGATGACGCTCGTCTCGCTGTTTCTCGCCAAGCAAGCCGGCATCACCCATGTGAAACCGATGACCGCCGAGGATTCCGCCAAGCTGCTGGAGCCTTGGCTCGGCCATAGCGAGGCGCTCTCGGCGCTCCCCATCCCGCGCCTGATCGCCGTCGAGATCAACCGCTCCAACCCGCCGGACATCAAGGCCATCAGCGAGGCGCTGTCGCAGAACTTCGAAGGCGTGACGCTCGACGATCACCGCCAATGGCGCACCGAGATCCGCACCCTGACCCGGTCGGCCGCGCTTGGCGGCATTGCCGTGCTCGTGCTCGTCGCCGCCGCGACCGTCGCGGTGATCGTGTCCGCCACGCGGAGCGCCATGGCGTCGAACCGCGAGATCATCGAGGTGCTGCATTTCGTTGGAGCCAACGAGCGCTTCATCAGTCGCGAATTCGAGCGCCATTTCGTCGGCCTTGGCGCCCGCGCCGGCATCGTCGGGGCGGTGAGCGCGGGCCTCGTGTTCCTGCTCCTGCCCTCCGTCATGCATGTGCTGGGGGGCGGCCCCGTTACCGCCACCGAAATGAGCCGGCTAGTGGGCTCCGGCGAGCTCGATCTCAAGGGCTATCTGCTCTGTGCCCTGGTGGTGCTCGTGGTCGCCGCCCTGTGCATGATCACCTCGCGCGTCGGTGTCATTCGCGTGCTCAAGTCCTACGCCTAACTGCCCAGAAACGCGGACGGCTTCCGGTGCTCCCAAGCCGATTTCATATCGATTCAATTAAGCCTATTCTTGCGCCCGCACGACCGGGTGGGAGTAAGCTGTGACGAAAGTCGAGCCTGACTCTTCGAGCGCATTCGAGCTCTGGGTGGGCGCGCTCAGGTTCATCTTCGACCTGCTGCTGCTCGCCGTCGTGCTGACCGCTATCGGCTTTTTCATATTTACCGACGGCATCCAGCGTAGCCAGCCGGAACCCAGCACCGCCGATGGCATCGCCGTGCTGACTGGCGGCGTCGCGCGAATCGACGAAGCAATGAAGCTGCTCGCCCAGCAAAAGGCGAAGCGGCTCTTGATCACCGGCGTCAACCGCACCACCTCGACGGAGGCGTTGAAGCAGCTCGCAAGCGAGGGCGATCAGCTGTTCTCCTGCTGCGTCGACATTGACAAGGAAGCGCGCAACACCATCGACAACGCGACCGAGACAAGCCAATGGGTGGCACTGCACCACTACAATTCGATCATCGTGGTGACGTCGAACTATCATATGCCGCGCGCGCTGGCCGAGCTCGGCCGCGTCATGCCGGGTGTGACCTTGATCCCCTACTCGGTCATCGTTAACAATGTGCGCCTCGACCGCTGGTGGACCTATCCCGGCACCACCAGACTGTTGATCTCCGAATATCTGAAATATCTGCCGGCGCTCGGGCGGCTCGGCGCCACCAAGCTTGTGGCCAAGTTGATCACCGGAAAGACAACAGTCGCCGTCGAGGATCCCTCTGAGCCGTGACCGTTCGTCCCTCCATGGCGCGCTCGCTCCTGTTCAACGTTCTGTTCTTTGTGACCACCACGCTATTCGTGGTGATCGGCAGTCCGTTCCTGTTCACACCGCGCAGCTGGGCAATGGCGGCCCTAAAGGTGCATGCGCGCTTCGAGCTGTTCCTGTTGCGCGTCATCGTGGGGACGAAGATCCAGGTGCGAGGTCGAGAGAACATCCCGGAGGGAGCCTGCCTTGTTGCCTCCAAGCATCAATCAGCTTGGGAGACCTTCGCGCTCATTCCGATCTTCCGCGACCCCGCGCTGCTGATGAAGCGCGAGCTGTTCTGGATTCCGTTCCACGGCTGGTTCTCCTACAAATTCCAGATGATCCCGGTCGACCGCGACAAGGGGCCGGCCGCGCTTCGCCGCATGCTGCGCGAAGCGAGGAAGCGCATCGACGACGGGCGGGAGATCATCATCTTCCCGGAAGGCACGCGACGGCCCGCGGGCGCTCCGCCGGACTACAAGACCGGCATCGTGCTGCTATACGACGCGCTCGGCGTTCCCTGCCTCCCCGTGGCGCTCAATTCAGGGCTGTTCTGGCCAAGGCGAACCGTGTCGCGCCGCCCCGGCACCATCGTGGTGGAAATCCTCCCCCCCATTCCTCCAGGCTTGCCGAAGGCCGAGTTCCTGCGGCGGCTGGAGACCGTCATCGAGGGTGCGTCCAACCGCTTGCTTGCCGAGGCTGGCGTCCAGGAACCGGCCCGCACCTCCGCCGTTAATCCTTCATTAACTTGAAGCCGCCAAGGTGTTGTTCTAGGTTTGTTCTACGAATCACCGTCGGCCAGTCTTGAATTCGTCATCGGTAAACCCATCTGAGGACAATTCGAGGGAGAGGGTTAAAGGCGGGAACGGGACCATGTTGATGCACCAGGCAGATGTATCCGAGACCGACACGCCCCATTGGGGCCCCGCCGACGAGCCCGCCCTTGTTTGCGCCGAGGCTTGCTTCGACCAGGCATTCCATTATTGGCGCGGCGCCTCAGGCCGACGCTATCTCCATAGCGTTTACACGCTGATTGGCTGCCCCGCGCTTCCCCGCGCCAATTACATCCTCGTCCGCCGCATGGACGACGGCTCCAGAACTCCGCTCGCTTTAGGTCAGACCAAGGACGATGCGATTTCTCTGAACCTTGCCCATCTCCGCCATCAGGGAGCAAGGCTCGGCGCCAACGAGGTGCACATCCACCTCCTGGCCGAGACGACGGAGGAGCGGGCCAATGTCGAGGGCGACCTGAACAAGGCGCATTTCCCGCGCATCGCCGCCAACGCCGCCTAACGACACCTTCAATTGACCCGATCACCGTGGTTCGCGGCCGCAGCTATCGGCGGGGCTACCGCATCGCCATTGTCGAAGGCAACATCACCGCCCTCGACGTTGATGCCATCGTGAATGCCGCCAACAAAACTCTGCTTGGCGGTGGCGGGGTCGATGGCGCCATCCATTGGGCCGCGGGGCCTGAGCTCCGCGCGGCCTGCGCCAGGCTTGGCGGGTGCGAGACCGGGGAGGCGAAGATCACACCTGGCTTCTGCTTGCCCGCCCGCTATGTGATCCACACCGTCGGTCCGGTCTGGAGCGGAGGCGCACACGACGAGGATCGCCTGCTCGCGCTGTGCTACGCGAACAGTCTCGGCCTTGCCCTCGACCATGGGCTGACATCGATCGCCTTCCCGGCCATCTCCACTGGAGCCTATGGCTTTCCGGCTCCCCGCGCGGCCGGCATTGCCGTCGCAACCGTACTCGATCATTTTCGGAAAGCGCCATCTCTCGCCCGCGTCGTGTTCTGCTGCTTCGGCGCGGAGTCCCATGCGCACCACGAGAGCGCGTTCGCGTCGGCGCTGAAGGCAGGCGACTAGTTTGGCCGCGGCTATGCGGCCCCATGTGGCTTCGCGCCGGGACCGTCCCGGGCTAAGCTCTATGCCTGGATGCTTTGAGTCGCCGCCAAGGGCGGTTCAAGCCGCGGAAGGCAAGGCTAAGTGATGCTCGAGCTCGACCCGCTACTGCTCTCGCGCATCCAGTTCGCCTTCACCATCTCTTTTCACATCCTTTTTCCGTCCTTCACCATCGGGCTCGCCGCGTGGCTGCTCGTGCTCGAAATTCTTTGGCTGAAGACTGGCAAGCGCATCTATGCGGATATCTCCCGGCAGTGGACCAAGATCTTCGCCGTGTCCTTCGGCATGGGGGTGGTGTCGGGCGTGGTGCTGTCCTACCAGTTCGGCACTAATTGGAGCGAGTTCTCGCGGCTCGGCGGCAACGTCATCGGCCCGCTGATGTCCTACGAGGTGCTCACCGCCTTCTTCCTCGAAGCTGGCTTCCTCGGCATCATGTTGTTCGGCCATGAGCGCGTGCCGAAAGCGGTGCATCTGTTTGCCACCGCAATGGTGGCGCTCGGCACGCTCATTTCAGCATTTTGGATCCTGTCGGCCAATAGCTGGATGCAGACGCCAGCCGGCTACACCGCGGGCCCCGACGGTGTGCTGCATGTCGCCGATTGGTGGCAGGTCATCTTCAACCCGTCCTTCCCCTATCGCTTCGCCCATATGGTCGCCGCCGCCTATCTTACCACGGCCTTCATCGTGGCTGGCATCGGCGCCTGGTACATTCTGCGCGGGCGGAACGTTGCGCATGGGCGGATCATGCTCGGCATGGGCTTGAGCCTGCTCGTCTGGCTCGCGCCGCTCCAGCTGATTATCGGCGATCTGCATGGGCTGAATAGCTTGAAATACCAGCCGGCCAAGGTTGCGGCGCTCGAGGCGCATTGGGAGACCGGGCGGGACGTGCCACTGATCCTGTTCGCGCTGCCCGACCCCAAGGCCGAGACCAATCATTTCGAGATTGCCGTGCCGCGGCTCGGAAGCCTCATCCTCACCCACGAATGGGATGGCGAGATCAAGGGCCTTAAATCCTTCCCGCCGGAGAATCGGCCGAACCCCATCATTCCGTTCTTTGCCTTCCGCATCATGGTCGGCATTGGCATGATCATGATCGCGGTGGGGCTAGTCGGCTCGGTCTTGTGGATCACGGGGCGGCTGTACACGAGCGAGCGGTTCCTGCGCACCCTGGTCTGGGTGTCGCCGCTCGGCTTTCTCGCCGTGCTCGCCGGCTGGTTCACCGCCGAGGTCGGGCGGCAGCCCTGGGTGGTCTACGACGTGCTGCGGACGGCAGACGCCGTCTCGCCAATCCCCGGCGGTAGCGTGCTCGTCTCAATTCTTCTGTTCGTGCTTGTCTACGGCGTCGTGTTCGGCGCAGGGCTCTATTACATGGCCAAGCTCGTGAGACGCGGACCCGATCAGACACCTCCAATGCCGGAGGAAGACGACGCCAACCTTTCGCATCGGCCCATGGCAGCAGCAGGCAACCCATGACCCCTGACGTCCTCCCCATCATCCTGCCGCTCGTTTGGGGCGCCATTCTGGCGCTGGCCGTGTTCCTCTACGTGCTGCTCGGTGGCTACGACCTTGGCCTTGGCGTGCTGTTCCCGCTCGCGCCGACACATCAGGACCGCGACGCCATGATGAACTCGGTGGCGCCGTTCTGGGACGGCAACGAGACTTGGCTCGTGCTTGGCGGCGGCGGCCTGCTCGCAGCCTTCCCGCTCGCCTATTCGGTGATGCTGCCGGCGCTCTATCTCCCCATCACCCTGATGCTGATCGGGCTCATCCTGCGCGGCGTCGCCTTCGAGTTCCGCTTCAAGTCCGGGCCCTATCGCTGGATCTGGGACCTCGCCTTCAGCGCTGGCTCGATCTTCGCCGGGTTGATGCAGGGGCTGATCATCGGCGCCTTCGTGCAAGGCTTCAACGTCGTGAACAATAGATATGCCGGCGGTGCCTTCGATTGGCTCACGCCTTTCGCGCTGGTGACGGCGCTCGCCGTGGTTGCCGGCTATGTGTTGCTTTCGGCGGGCTGGCTGATCATGAAGGGTGACGAGGCCTTACGCGACTGGGCCTATGCAGTAGCCTCCTATGCGCTGATCGTGGTGGCGGCCTTCATCCTCATCTTCAGCGTTTGGACGCCTGTGGCGCATCCCGAGATCGCCAAGCGCTGGTTCACGCCGGCCAATATGGTGATGCTGAGCCCGGTGCCGCTCGCCACAGTGGCAACCATCTATGCCCTTTGGCGCTCGCTCAAGCGCCGCATGCGCTATGCGCCCTTCCTGCTCGCCGCGGCGATCTTCCTGCTCTGCTACACCGGGCTCGCAGTGAGCCTGTTCCCCTACATCATCCCGCCATCGATCACGCTCTGGCAGGCCGCAGCGGCGCCGGAGTCGCAGCTCTTCATGCTCTACGGCGCGATCCCGATCCTGCCCATCATCGTCGGCTACACCGCCTATTCCTATTACGTGTTCTGGGACGCGACCGAGCACGAGGGCTATCACTGAGCTCGCCTTCGTGCTGGTCATATGGAAACCGGGCAGCGTCAATGAGCATTCGACAAATCGTGCGCCATCAGCCGCTGTTTGAGCGCGGCAATCCTCGCATAGGCAGCCTCGATCCTCGCGCGTGGGATGCGGCCGTCGCGCACCCCCTCGGCGATGATCGCGTGGACCTTGACGCCTAAGTCTTGGTCCCGCGACTTGACGTTGGAGAAGACGAGGAGATCGACGCCAGCGTTCAGCGCGAGTATCACGCGATCCTCCAGCGAATAGCGCTCGCGCACCGCGCCCATCTCCATGTCGTCGCTGACCACGACGCCCTTGAAATTGATACCGCTATCGGCGCGGAGCACATGAATCGCATTGGCCGACAGCGAGGCTGGGAGCCTGTCGCCATCGCTGAAGCGTGGGTGATAGAGATGCCCGACCATGACCATGTCGAGCATGCCGTCCCGTGCGAGAGCCGCATAAGGCTCAAGCTCGCTCTCCTGCCAGCTCAGCGAAATATCGGGAAGCGTCTTGTGGCTGTCGCTCCAGCTCGAACCGTGACCTGGGAAGTGCTTCGCCACGGTGGCAACGTTCGCCTCGCGATGCGCGATGATGAAGGTGCGGGCAAGTGAAATCACGGCCTCGGGATCCGAGCCGAAGCTCCGCTTGCGCCGCGCGATGACCGTGTTCCACGGATTGAGGCTGAGATCGACCACGGGGCCAAAATTGACGTTGATTCCCGCCGCGGCAAGTTCCTTCGCCATCGCCTCGTAGCTGTGGAGCGCCGCATCCTGCAGTCCAGGTTTCGCCTCACGCCCCATGTTTTGCGCCGAAGGGTAATGGGTGTGGCCGGTCCGCGGGGTCAGCCGCTGTACCATCCCGCCTTCTTGATCCACGGCGATGAACGGCACGAGATTCGAATTGGCATTGGCCAGGAAGGCGGTGAGGAAGCGAAGCTGCCGTGCCGAGTCGATATTCTCCGGGTAAAGCACTACGCCGCCGATGATGCCCTCGGCGAACTGGTCGCGCACGGCCTTCACGCCAGGGTCGTGCTCGCTCTGGCCGGAGAAGCCGATCATGATCGTCTGACCGATCATCCGGTCGAGCTCTACGTCAGCCTCTGCCGTCGCCCGGAGTTCAGCGAGCCCATCAGGCTCGGCGGCGACGCGAAGCTTGTCCCCAAGCGCGGGGCTCGACGCCGCAAGCAGCACGAGACCGGAAACCAGCAAGGTCCGCGTCATGATCGATCGTTGCCGATAACCATCGGGCAACTCTAAGGCATTTCGCTCGACCTTCGCGCGTCGAAGGTTGCGGGCAAAGACATCGGATTTCGAGAATGCGAAGAGCATGGTATGGACCTCTGCCTCTTTTGCCACGATTGTGAATAGACTGTGAGGCGCGCCGGCTCGTAAATCCGGACGCTCGGGGGTGGCCTTCTCCGTCATGCAGTGGCGTCAAGCAAACCTCGCTCGCGTCGTGGCGCTTGCCGCAGTGTTGGCGCTTGCCCCTTTTTTCGCACACGCGGAGCCAAAGGCGCCGAGCGAGGAGCAAAATGCCGATGCCGCCTTCGCAGCGAGCTTCATCGGCAAGACTTATGACGGCGATCTCGACGTCGAGGGTTGGGACGATGTTGGTGGCGGGCTGGTCGCCGCGCCGATCTACATCCATGAATATCAGCGCGAAGATGGGACGTTCCTCGTGCTCACCAGCCGCCAGCTCGCCAAGGAGACGAAAGACACGCTCGCCAATTACGAGGTGGCTGACGCGCTGATCGTGGCGCCGCCGCAGGCCGGTGTCGAGTTCACCATTTCCTGCGTGCAAGGTCAGGACGAGACGCTTCGCTTCATCGGTGAGGCTAAGGGACCGGAAAACAAGGAGTGGTGGACCGAGGTGCGGCGCGCCTGGGAGATCGCGCTCGACACCGGCAAGATCTCATCGACCAAGACAAAAGGGGTCCGCTGCACCAATGTGTCCTGGGGCCAGTAGGAGAACGAGCATGAAGGCAACGTTGAAAGATCGGATCATCGCGGAGAGCAACGACATCGTCGAGGAGGGCGGCTATCACTACTTCCCGCTCTCGGTGGTGCGCATGGAATGGCTCAACAAGGCGCCGAAGACGGCGTCAGATCACCTCTGCCCGCATGGCGTTCAGTTCTACGACGTGGTGATCGACGGTGACCATTACGAGCGCGCCGCCTGGATCTACGAGGCGCCCCGCTCCTCGATGCGGCATGTCGCGAACCGCGTCAGCTTCTGGGACGACGTCGAGGTGGAGTGAAGCCGCGGGCTCCGGTGGAGGTGCAGTAGCAGTTATGGACGGCCTGCTATTCATACTGACGTTCCTTGCGGCCCTCGGTTCCGGGGCCATTGGAGGACTTTTCTTCGCCTTCTCTGCCTTCGTGATGACCGCCCTTGGTCGACTGCCACCGGCCGGAGGTATCTCCGCCATGCAGTCCATCAATGTCGCGGTCTTGAACCCGCTTTTTCCAGGAACCTTCTTCGGAACGGCTATTCTCTGCGTCGCGCTTGCGATCGCTGCGCTCGTGAGCCGGTTTGGAGCAGGCGCGGGGTATCTGCTCGCTGGGAGTCTGAACTATTTCGTGGGCAGCATTCTCGTGACCATGATTTGCAACGTGCCGCTCAACAACAAGCTCGCATCGGTCAAGCCAGACAGCACCGAGGGCAAGACCGTGTGGACGCACTTTCTGTGTGGACGGCATGGAACCATGTGCGAACGACCGCGTCGCTTGCCGCGGCGGCTTGCTTCATCTTAGCGATTGTCCATCACTCGAGTTAGCTGAGACCCGCTCCAAGAGCTCCTCGACCTTTGGCAGCATGCGCTCGACGATGCGCGCCACGCCTTGCGCGTTGGGATGAAGCCCGTCCTCCTGCGTGTATTGGTCATCGAGCGCGACGCCGTCGAGGAAGAACGGATAGAACACGAGGTCGTAGCGCTGAGCGAGGTCCGCATAGATCGCTCGGAACTGATCCACATAGTCCTTGCCGAGATTGCGCGGCGCTTCCATGCCGGCGAGCAGGACCGGCAGCCCCCGCGCCTTAACTTTCGTGATGATCTTCTCGAGCGTCGCCTTGGTCGCTGCCGGGTCGAGCCCCTGCAAGGCGTCGTTGCCGCCAAGCTCGATGATCACGGCGCTCGCATCTCCGGGCATTGCCCAATCGAGCCGCGCAAGCCCGGCCGCCGCGGTGTCCCCAGACACGCCGGCATTGACGACCTTCACCTCCTGCCCGCGCGCGAGCAATGCCTTCTCGAGCTGGGCGGGGAAGGAGTCCTTTTCCGGCAACCCCAAGCCAGCCGTCAAACTATCGCCCAAGGCGACGATCACCGTCTCGCGCGCCTGCGCTTGATCTAGGCGCACCCCCGACGCCGCCAGGAGAATTCCTGCGGCAATGGCAACCGCGCCCCATACGCCTCGCTTCATCTTTTGGACCTCTTTGCCCTTCTTTATTACACGCGGTCGTGCCATGTCAGGAACGCACCCAATTCCATGGATCAAACTCTTAAACAACAAGAACCCGCCATCCGGCTCGAAGACGTGCATGTCACGCTCGTCTCGCGTGCCGGTCCGGTTGCCATATTGCGCGGGTTGGACATGACCGTGGCGGCCGGCCAGTCGATTGCCGTGGTGGGACGATCCGGCTCCGGCAAATCCACCTTGCTCATGATCATCGCCGGGCTCGAGCGCGCCACCGAGGGCCGCGTTTCCGTGCTCGGCGCCGATTTCTCGACGCTCGACGAGGACGATCTAGCTCGTCTCCGGGCCGCCAATATCGGCATCGTGTTCCAATCCTTCCATCTCGTACCGACCATGACGGCAATCGAGAACGTGGCGCTGCCGCTCGAGTTCCTCGACCGCGACGATGCATTCGAGGCGGCGCGGACCGCGCTTGCCGAAGTCGGGCTCTCCCACCGCGAGACACATTTCCCCGGGCAGCTGTCCGGCGGCGAGCAGCAGCGCGTCGCCATGGCGCGGGCGCTCGCGCCAAAGCCTTCGCTTATTCTTGCCGATGAGCCGACCGGCAATCTCGACGAGACCACCGGCGCGGATGTCATGGATCTTCTCTTCACGCTGAAGGAGCGGACCGGCGCCACGCTTCTCCTCATCACCCATGACCACGCACTCGCCAAGCGCTGCGACCGCATCGTCAGCCTTGCCGACGGGCGCATCACCAGCGCAGGCGCCAAGCGCCGCGCCGCAGCGTCGTGACCGCCACCGAGACCACTTCGCCCGCGCCAGCAAGCGGTCTGCGATTGCCGCTCGCGCTCTCTATAGCGCTGCGCGAGCTTCGTGCCGGCGCCGGCGGTCTTACCATCTTCGTGCTGTGCATTGCTCTCGGCGTCACTGCCGTTGCCGCCATCGGCTCGCTCGGCGCCTCGTTCGATGCGGCGCTCGCCCGCCAGGGGCGGTTGCTCGTCGGCGGCGACATCTCATTCGAGCGCGTGCACCGACGAGCGAGCACCGAGGAGCGCGCAGCGCTCGACGGCGAAGGCCAAGTCAGCGAGTCGGCGAGCTTGCGCGCCATGGCGAGGATCGCCGGCGGCAAGAGCGCTCTCGTCGAAGTGAAAGCCGTCGACGGCGCCTACCCCCTCTATGGCCAGGTCGTTATCGCCGAGCCGAAAGATGCCGGACCGATCTGGCGGCAGCCCGGCGTGATCGTCGCGGAGCGGTCGCTGCTCGAGCGCCTCAATGTCGGCATCGGCAGCACGTTGTCGATTGGGGACGCCACGGTCACCATCGGCGGCATTCTCGGCACCCAGCCTGACCGCCTCGCCGATCGCCTTGCCTATGGCCCGCGCGTGCTGATGTCTCTGGAGACGCTCGACCGTACTGGACTCATCCAGCCCGGAAGCCTGATCCGCTGGATCTATCGCACCAGGCTTCCCGGCCTGAGCGGCAACGACAGGACGGCGCTCAATACCGCGCGGTTCGCTATCGAGGCCAAGTTCCCCGAAAGCGGCTTTGCCATCACCGATTGGACCGATCCCGCGCCCTCGATCCGCCGCGAGGTCCAACGATTCACGAAGTTCATCAGCCTGGTGGGGCTTGCCGCGCTCATGCTTTGCGGCATCGGCGTCGCCAACGCCATCGGCAGCTATATGGCGAAGAAGCGCCAGGTGATCGCGACCTTCAAGACCCTTGGCGCTTCAGGCCGCCTCGTGCTCGCCGTCTATCTCATCCAGGCGCTGATGCTCGCTGGCCTCGGCATCGTTCTCGGGATCGTGCTTGGCGCCCTCACCCCTGCTTTGCTCTCCGCCACCTACGGCGACGCCTTGCCGATTGCCCTTGCCGTCGAGCCGCATCCCGTGTCGCTGCTGACCGCTGCCGGCGCGGGCCTCCTCACCATGCTGCTCTTCGTGCTGTTGCCTTTGGGCCGCGCCAGCGTCGTGCCGCCGGCTGTGCTGATGCGCTCGCATCTCACCGACGAGCAGGAACGTCCGCCGCTTGCCTTCATCGTCGTCGCGGCAGCAAGCGGGCTCGCATTGTTCGCTCTGGCGATCGCGGCCTCGGAGGAGCGCGCCATCACCGCCTCGATCTCTGCCGGCATCGTCGCCGGGTTGCTCTTGCTGTTGGGTTTCGGCTGGTCGCTGCAGAAACTTGCCGCGAGGTTCCGGCGCACCAAACCTCCGGCCTGGGCGCTGGCGCTGGCGAGCATCGCCGGACCTGGCTCCATCGCCCGCCAAGTCGCGGTCTCACTCGGGCTTGGGCTTGGCTTCCTCGTCGCAATCGCGCTGATCGACCGCTCGTTGATGGCGGAGTTCCAGGAGAATCTTCAGGTCAACGCCCCGGCCTATTACTTCCTCGACGTCGACGCCAACGATCTCGCGGCCTTCCGCGGCGCAGCGAGGACCGTCGAGCCCGGCGCCAAGCTCGCCGATGCGCCCATGCTGCGCGGTCGCATCGTGGCGGTTAACGGCGTTCCGGTGGACAAGGTCGAGGCCGCCCCCGATAGCCGCTGGGTGCTCGCCAGCGACCGCGGCCTCACCTACGCCGACAACGTTCCGCCAGGCTCGACCATCACCCAGGGAAGCTGGTGGTCGCCGGGCTATAGCGGCCCGCCGCTTGTCTCCTTCGATGCCGACTCTGGCCCAGGGCTTGGGCTCAAGCTGGGCGACACCATCACGGTCAATGTGCTTGGCCGCAACGTCGAGGCCCGCATCGCCAATTTCCGCAAGATCGACTGGGAGTCGCTCGCCATCAATTTCGTCATGGTGTTCTCGCCGAACGCGCTTGCCAGCGCGCCCCACCGCGTGTTGGTCACGCTCGAATATCCGAAAGGTACCGACCAGGCGCGCGAGGCGAAGCTGGTTCAGGCGCTCGCCGACCGCTTTCCGCTGGTCACGGCCATCAAGGTCGGCGACATCGTTGAGGCCGCCAAGGAGCTGTTGCAGAAGGTCATGACGGCAATCCGCATGACGGCGGGCGTTGCGCTCTTGATCGGCGCGCTGGTGCTGGCCGGCGCTGTGGCGGCGACCCAGCAGCGCCGCAAATATCAGGCGGTGCTGTACAAGACGCTCGGCGCCACGCGCGGGCGCATCGTCCGCGCCGAGCTGCTCGAGTTCGCGCTGTTAGGGCTTGCCGTCGCCGCCTTCGCCCTTGCCGCAGGCACAATCACCGCCTGGGCGCTCTGCAAATGGGCGTTCGAGGTGAAGTTCGTATTTTCCGGGCTTGCTGCGGCAGAAACCGTGCTGCTTGCGCTCGCCCTAGTGCTCGGCGTCGGCGCTATCGCCACCTGGCGGGTGCTGTCGGCCAAGGCCGCGCCTTATTTGCGAGGCGAATAGAGGCGAGCGACGGCTCTTGCGCGCTTAATTGAGCTGATCTTGCGCGGGGCACGACGGTCACCCATATTCAGTCAAAGCGTCTGATTTGCAGCGACTCGAACCAGAGTGAAAGGACCAGCAATGGCGGACTTAGACAGACGATACGCGCAAGGCACGACCGTCGGCCGCGCCGAGACCGGCGTAGTCGACCAGGGGCTCCGCGCTTACATGCTGCGCGTCTACAACTACATGGCGTCCGGCGTCGCCATCACCGGGGTGGTCGCCTACCTGACCTATGCCATGGCCGTCGTTGACACCGGTGCCGGCCTACAGCTCACGAGCTTCGGCACATTCATTTTCGCGAGCGCCTTCAAATGGGTGGTGATCTTCGCGCCGCTCGTCATGGTGTTCTTCCTCTCGGCGCGCATTAATTCCATGAGCCTTGGCACCGCGCAGATCGCCTTCTGGGCCTTCTCCGCGCTCATGGGGTTCTCCATCGCGTCGATCTTCCTCGTCTACGCGCATGCGAGCATCGCGCGGGTATTCTTCATTACCGCGGCGTCGTTCGGCGCGCTCAGCCTCTACGGCTACACCACCAATCGCGACCTCTCGGCCTGGGGCTCGTTTCTGTTCATGGGCTTGATCGGCATCATCATTGCGATGCTGGTGAATCTGTTCCTGGCTTCCTCGGCGCTGCAATTCGCCATCTCGGTGATCGGCGTGCTTATTTTCGCTGGACTGACCGCCTACGACACCCAGCAGATCAAGGAGATGTATTCCGTCAACGACGACGGCACGGTCTCGGGCCGCAAGGCGGTGATGGGAGCGCTCAGGCTCTATCTCGACTTCATCAACCTGTTCATGATGCTGCTGCAGCTGTTCGGCGATCGCCGATAGCGAGAGTTAATGGGCACACGTCAAGGCCCCGGCCTCTTGCCGGGGCCTTTTCTTTTGCAGCCCTGAAATGCGGTCGTGCCTAGCACTCGACGAGGCGCAAGCCGCAGTCGAGCGCGCGCAGCACGCGCGCGAGGTCGTGCCCGCGCTTGAGGATCAAGCCGGTGGCCGCCACCACACTATAGGCGCCCTGGCGGCGTGCGAGTTTCGGTGCCTTTTCGATACGGTAGAGCGGCACTTCGGTTGCGCGCCGGAACACTGAGAACACGGCCTTCTCGCACAACGTATCGATGGCGTAGTCGCGCCATTCGCCGCTCCGCACCTTGCGGCCGTAAACGTTCAGGATTTGGGATAGTTCTTCGCGGTTGAAGGCAATGCCGCCGCGCCGGTTCGTTCCCTCTGGATGGTGTGCTTGGCCGCCGGCCATACGGGCCAGCGGCAAGACTATGGGCTCGGTTTCGCTCAACGCGCGCCTCCTGTAATGGAAGCGTCATGATGACTTGGGATTGGCGGAAATTCAAGCGAATGCCGAAAGTTACACGCCATGTAACATATTGAAACACAAATCACAGTAATGCCCTAGTTCAGCCCTTGGCACGCCCCAAACTTCCGTATGATGAGGATGTTGCCTCTCGGCCCGGTCTTGAACGAGGCTTCGGATATCTCAGCCCCCCAGCCCCCCGGGGTCTTCTTTCGGACCGGGCCATTTCATTGGTCCATTTCATTTTTGAGTTTATTCCTACCATGAGTGCTTCGACGGGTCGGGTTCTCCGGCCCGTTTTTGTTGTGCGCGCCCGCGAGGCTGTTCGTGCGCTCCTAGTCCTCTTTTGGCTCGAACTCGGCGCCGCCGAGGATAGGTCCATAGTCCTCGACTTGCAGCAGGGCGAATAGGCAATCCCCGCCCATGGTCTTGAGGTCGTTGAGCGGCAGGCGGAGCGTGATCGCCTCGCCGTGCCACATGCCGATCGGGGAGAGCTCGCGCACGGCGTGATGGTAGCTGAGATCGCGCCCGCGGTTCTCGCCGCGCGCAATTTCCACCTTCTCCACCTCTTTGGCGACGGCGAGCCAGATCGTCGCCGCGCGCTTGTCCGAACCTTCGGGCGCGGCGCCCACGTCGACGACCAGAGTGTCGCCGTCGGCGTGCATAGCGATCGGCACCTTGACATGCGCGAGCCGCTTCTCAGCCACGGCCACGGCTGCCTTGAGCGCGGCTTCGTCGCCACCATTCACGTGGGCGACGCCGTCCACCACCATCTGCGGCGTGTAGACCCGGCCGTCGCCACGCGCCTTCGCATAGTTGCGCTGGCGCTCGCTGTTGGAGGGGCTGGCCAGCGTGTCGTGCCAGCCGAGATAGTCCCAATAGTCCACGGAGAAGGACAGCGCGACAAAATCAGGTTTCTCGGCGAGCTCGCCGAGCAGCGCATCCGCCGGCGGACAGGACGAGCAGCCTTGGCTTGTGAACAGCTCGATCACGGCGGGTGCCGAGTCAGCACCTGCCATACCTCGTTCGGCAACGGTGAGGATCGCAAGTGCCGCAAGGGCGCCGGCGCTCATAAGAAGAAAGTGCCTCATGGCGTTCACAATGCCGGATGCAGGCTGAAATTTCCGGAAAAATTGGCTCAACTCGGGTCACAACTCGGTGACTGCGCGGCAACCTCAATAGAGGATAAGTGCGGAATGACCCGTAAAAATTGACTTGGATCAGGCGGCGTCTCTGACAAGGCTGCGCAGCACGTAGTGCAAAATGCCGCCGTTACGGAAATAGTCGAGCTCGTCGAAGGTCTCGATGCGGGCGCGCAAGGGAACGGCGCGCTTCGTCCCATCGGCATAAGTGATCTCTGTCTCGATCCACTGTCCGGGCTTGATCTCGCTCAAGCCTTTCATCGTCACGGTCTCGGAGCCGGTGAGATCGAGCGCCTGCCAGGACATGCCTTCGGCAAACACCAGCGGCAGGATCCCCATGCCAATCAGATTCGAGCGGTGGATGCGCTCGAAGCTCTCAGCGATCACCGCCCTGACCCCGAGCAGACGCGGCCCCTTGGCCGCCCAGTCGCGCGAGGAGCCGGTGCCATATTCCTTGCCGGCGAAGATCACGAGCGGCACGCCTTCCGCCGCATAGCGCATCGCCGCATCATAGATGCTCATGGCCTCGACCGACGGATAGTGGATGGTGACCCCACCCTCGATGTTTATCACGATCTGATTCTTGATGCGGGTGTTGGCAAAGGTGCCACGCATCATCACCTCGTGATTGCCGCGCCGCGAACCATAGGAATTGAAGTCGTGCTGGCTGACGCCATGCTCGGTGAGGTAAGCGCCCGCAGGGCTGACATGCCTGATCGCGCCGGCCGGCGAGATGTGGTCGGTGGTGATGGAATCGAGGAACAGGCCGAGAATGCGCGCGTCGACAATGTCGGTGACCGGCTTCGGGCTGTGGGCGAGATCGGCGAAATAGGGCGGGTCCTGCACATAGGTGGAGGTCTTGTCCCACTCATAGGTGAGACCGCCACTGACTTTGATGTCCTGCCACTCCGCATCGCCCTCAAACACATTGCCGTAGCGCCTGCGGAACATGGATTTCTTCACCGCCTTGCGCACGGTCTTGGCGACGGACTTGGAGGACGGCCAGATATCCTTGAGATAGATGGGCTCTCCGCCGGTATCGGTGCCGAGAGGTTCGGTCGCAAGATCGACCATGACCGAGCCAGCCAGCGCGTACGCCACCACGAGCGGCGGTGAGGCGAGATAGTTGGCGCGCACGTCGTGATTGACCCGGCCCTCGAAATTGCGATTTCCCGACAACACCGAGGCAACCGCCAGCCCATGGCCGTAGATCGCTTTGGAGATCGGCTCGGCCAGCGGCCCAGAATTGCCGATGCAGGTGGTGCAGCCATAGCCGACGAGATTGAAGCCGAGCGTGTCGAGGTCGTCCTGCAATCCGGCCTTCTCCAGATAGTCGGTGACCACCTGCGAGCCCGGCGCGAGCGAGGTCTTCACCCAAGGCTTCACTTGGAGGCCGCGCTTCACCGCGTTGCGGGCAAGCATTCCTGCAGCGACCATCACGTAAGGATTTGACGTGTTGGTGCAGGAGGTAATGGCGGCGATCACCACGTCGCCGTGACCGAGATCGAAATTCGTGCCAGGCACCGGCACGCGCTTTCCCGTCTCATGGGCTTTGCCATATTCCTTGTCGAGCGCCTCGGCAAAAGCCCCCGCCGCGTGTGCCAGCGGCACCCGGTCCTGCGGCCGCTTCGGCCCGGCGATCGACGGCTCGACCTCGCCAAGGTCCAGCGTGATGGTGTCTGTGAAGAGGGGATCCTCCGTATCGTCGTCGCGAAACATCCCTTGCGCCTGGGCATAGGCCTCGACCAGGGCGATGCGCGAGTTCTTGCGGTCGGTGGCGTCGAGATAAGCGAGCGTCTCGACATCGGCGGGGAAGAACCCGCAGGTCGCGCCATATTCCGGCGCCATGTTGGCGATGGTGGCGCGATCCTCGACGGGGAGATTGTCGAGCCCTTCGCCGAAGAACTCCACGAACTTGCCGACGACGCCGGCGCGCCGCAGACGCTCGGTCACCGTGAGCACAAGGTCGGTGGCGGTCACGCCTTCTCTTAGCTTGTCGGTCAAGCGGAAGCCCATCACTTCGGGGATCACCATGGAGATCGGCTGGCCGAGCATGGCGGCCTCGGCCTCGATGCCGCCGACGCCCCAGCCAAGCACAGCAAGGCTGTTCACCATGGTGGTGTGACTGTCGGTGCCGACCAGCGTATCGGGGAAGGCGAGCGCGCTGCCGTTCTGCGTCTTGGTCCACACCGTCTGCGCCAAATATTCGAGATTCACCTGGTGACAGATGCCGGTGCCTGGGGGCACCACGCGGAAATTGTCGAAGGCTCCGGCGCCCCAGCGCAGGAACGCATAGCGCTCGCCGTTCCGCTCGTATTCCTTCTCGACATTGGCGTGGAATGCGCGCGCATTGCCGAAGGCATCGACCGTCACCGAGTGGTCGATGACGAGGTCGACCGGAACCAGCGGATTGATCTTGCGCGGGTCGCCGCCAAGCGCGCGCATGGCGTCGCGCATCGCCGCAAGATCGACCACGGCGGGGACGCCGGTGAAATCCTGCATCAGCACGCGCGCCGGGCGGAAGGCGATCTCGCGGTCGCTCGTCCGCGTCTCGAGCCATTGTGCCACGCCGCGGATGTCATCGGAGGTGACCGTGCGGCCGTCCTCATGGCGCAGGAGATTTTCGAGCAGCACCTTCAGCGAGAAAGGCAGGCGGCTGATGCCGGCGAGCCCGTTCGCCTCGGCCTCCTTCAGATCGAAATAGTCATAGCTGCGCTTGCCGACCCTAAGCGTTCGCCGGCAATTGAAGCTGTCGAGCGAGGTCTCGGCTGGCGATGTCAACTCGGATTACTCCTCGAGCCGTGCGTAAGTTTAGCGCGAACTTGGCGACAGGCAGACGACATGCAAAGGCTTGGCCAACCGCTTGGGCAGCAGACGCCAGGCCAAGCCACCGGGTTTCTTGAGCCATCCCGGACTATTGGAGGTGCGCTCCCGTCTATATAAGGGCGCTCGTGGCGGCGATACAATGCGCGAGACGCGCTTTGACGGAAGCCGCTCCGCCTGCCTCGCTTCGGACCAACTTGCGCAAATTCCGGGCAAATGCCGCAAACCGCCAGCCTCGCCGCCCATGAGATCAGCTGCCAGCGCGGCGGCAGGCTCCTGTTCGCCGACCTGAGCTTCGCGCTTGGGCCGGGCGAAGGCCTGCTGGTCACGGGGCCGAACGGCGCGGGCAAGACGAGCCTGTTGCGGATGATCGCGGGGCTCCTCCCGCTGCACGCCGGCCGCATCGAGGGCGGAGATGAGTCCGTGCCCCTGCCGGAGCTGTATCACTATGTCGGGCACCTGAACGGCATCAAGAGCGCTCTCACGCTGCGCGAGAACGCCGACTTCTGGGTGGACTTTCTCGACGGCGACAGCTCTGATGTCGAAGAGGCATTGAAGAGGTTTGGGCTCATCGAGCTCGAAGACCTCCCGGCCGGACTGCTCTCGGCGGGACAGAAGCGGAAGCTTGCCCTCACGCGCTTGTTCGCCGCCAAGCGGCCGATCTGGCTGCTCGACGAGCCCTCGGTCTCGCTCGATACCGCTTCGGTCAAGGTGCTGGACAAGGCGATCGCGCAGCATCTTGCGCAAGGTGGCGTTGCCGTGGTCGCGAGCCATACCCCGCTGAAGGTGAAGTTCGCGCATGAGCTTAAGCTGAAGCTGGAGCCCTTGCCGTGAAAGGGGCTTGGGCGCTTCTTCGCCGCGACATCGTTCTCTCCTGGCGCGAGGGCGGCACGATCGGCACCGCGCTCGGCTTCTATCTCGTCGTAGTCGCCATCACGCCCTTGGGGCTCGGGCCTGACCTCAATCTACTCTCGCGCATCGCGCCAGGCGTATTGTGGGTGGCGCTCTTACTTGCGAGCCTGCTCTCCGCCGACCGCATCTTTCATAACGACTATGAGGACGGGGCGCTGGATGTGCTCGCCACCGGGCCACTGCCGCTCGAGCTTGTCGCCGCGCTGAAGAGCCTTGCCCATTGGGTGACGACCGGCATTCCGCTCGCTCTTCTCGCGCCCGTTCTCGGGCTCCTGCTCAATTTGCCGATCGACGCCTATCCGCTGCTCGTGCTTGCCATGCTTGCCGGCATGCCGGCCGTGAGCTTCGTCGCGGCAATCGGTGCGAGCCTCACCCTCGGGCTTAGGCGAAGCGGCGTGCTGCTGGCGCTGCTCGTTCTGCCGCTTTACGTGCCGGTGCTGATTTTCGGCGTGGCGACTGTTTCCGCCGCGAGCGTTGGCCCAGCCTCGCCCTGGCCTCCCTTCCTCATCCTCTGCGCTCTCTCTCTCGCCAGCATCGTGCTCGCGCCCATCGCCGCGGCAGCGGCACTGCGTACCGCGCTGCGCTAGGAGGACCAATTGCACTCCCCTGCCAAACGAACTACACCCAAACCCATGTGGAACCTCGCCAATCCGACGCGCTTGCTGGAGCTCACCAACCGCGTCATCCCCTGGCTCGCGGCGCTCACCTTCATGCTGCTTGGCGTCGGTCTCTACCTTTCCTTCTTCGTCGCGCCCCCCGACTATCAGCAGGGCGAGACCGTCAAGATCATGTTCGTGCACGTGCCGACGGCCTGGCTCGCCATGTTCGGCTATACGCTGATCGCCATCGCCAGCATTGGCTCGCTCATCTGGCGCCATCCCCTTGCCGACGTCGCCGCGAAGACCGCGGCGCCGATCGGCGCCACCTTCACCTTCATCGCGCTCGTTACCGGCTCGCTGTGGGGAAAGCCGATGTGGGGCACCTATTGGGTGTGGGACGCACGGCTAACCTCGATGCTCGTGCTGTTCCTGCTCTATCTTGGGCTGATCGCACTTTGGCAGTCGATCGAGGAGCCCGGTCGCGCTGGCCGAGCCGCTGCCATTCTCGCGATCGTCGGCTTCGATCAACGTGCCCATTATCAAATTCTCCGTGGATTGGTGGAACACGCTGCACCAGCCAGCGAGCATCTTCCGCGCCGGCGGCTCGACCATCGATCCATCTCTGCTCACGCCGCTGTTCGTCATGGCGGCAGGCTTTACCTTGCTCTTCGTGCTGCTACATCTCATCGCCATGCGTGCCGAGATTTTGCGCCGCCGCGTGCACGCGCTTCGCCAGGTGCATGTCGAGCGCGCCGCGGCAGCCTGAGGCCTGACCCCGACCCCATGCCAGATCTCGGTCCCCACGCTGCGTTCATCTGGGCGGCCTATGCCGTGACCTTTGTTGCCGTCGCAGGCCTCGTATTCTTCATCGTGCAGGACGACCTGAGGCAACGTCAGCTTCTCGCCGATCTCGAGCGCCAGGGCATCAGGCGGCGCTCCGCCAAGCCTGACGACACGGCAAAGCCGAAGGACCCAAAGTCGCGCGCGCGAAAGCGGAAACCATGACCGCAGCCGCGCCGCCGTCATTCTGGCAGCGCTGGGGGCTAGCCCTTCCGCTCCTGATCTTCGCCATGCTCGCCGGTCTCTTCTGGTACGCGCTGCATGGCGGCGATCCGTCCAGGCTTCCCTCGGCGATGGTGGGCAAGCCCGTGCCGTCGTTCACCTTGCCGCCGATCGAGGGGCTTACCGGTGAGGGGTTCGCAGCCTCCGACCTCGCCAAGGGTGAGCCCACCATCGTCAATGTGTGGGCGTCGTGGTGCGTGCCCTGCCACGAGGAGCATTCGCTGCTCCTCGAGCTCGCCAAGCAGCCCGGCGTCCACCTCTACGGTATCAACTACAAAGACGATCCGGCGGCGGCCAGGCGCTTCCTTGGCCGTTACGGCAATCCCTTCAGCCGGGTTGGCGCCGACCAGTCAGGCCGCGTGGCCATCGACTTTGGCGTCTATGGCGTGCCTGAAACCTATGTGATCACGGGCAATGGCAAGATCGCCTACCGCCATGTGGGGCCCCTGACCGAAGAGGCAATCGAGCAGAATTTGCTACCGCTCGTGCAGCCCTCCGGAGAGAAACCGCAAGGTTGAAGCGAGCAGCTACTTGTCGATGGCGGCGACGATCATATTGAGGATGTCGAGGAACTCTTGCCGCTTGGCTGACGGCAGAACGGCAAGGAGACGCGAATCCGTGGCGGCCGCGCCAGGCTCGGCATCACGCAGGCCCTTCCAGCCCTGAGACGTGAGCTTGATGGCGTAGGCCCTTCCGTCCTCTTTGGCGCGCCTGCGATGAATGAGCCCGCGGGCGAGCAGCCTCGCCACAATGTCGGCAAGGGTGGACCTGTCGATGCCGGTCCGATCCACGAGATCGGTCTGGGTCAGACCTTCTTCCTCGGCGACGGTCATGAGCACGGCAAATTGCCTTGGCGTAAGCGCGCTCTCACGCGCCTCGGCCTGAAAGATGTCCGTTGCGCATTGCCCGGCGCGATGAATCAAATGCGTCGCCGAACGCTCCAGTTGATTGGTGTTTTTTGCAACCATTTGACGCTCCGCTTAATCCCGCAAGGCATATGCCCAGCGTTACCCCGTACGACGGTAACATGACTCTTTTTTACAGTTTAATGTGAATTGAGGGGGTTTTGGGTAAGCGGCAGGCTGCACACATACCCTCCAAACCTGCCGGCCTGGTCCACGACCCCCGTGGCCTTGCGCGGTTAGGGAACTCGCCGCCTGCAGGATCAGGGGCATATTAAGCCTGTGCCTAATCTTTAGGCATTTTCACGAAGACCCCTCGCTGGGATGCTTGGGCCCGGCATCCATGCTGTCCGGAGCCTCGCTGTAACGCTGCATCAGCGGCATCTGCGCGAGCGCAAACAGGAAGGTCAGCGGCAGAAAGCCGAAGGCCTTGAAGCTCACCCAGGCGTTGGTCGACACATTGCGCCAGACGAGCTCGTTCAACACCGCCATGGCGACGAAGAACAGGGCCCAGCGCAGCGTGAGCTTGCGCCAGCCTGGCTCGGCCAAGTTGAACACCGTGCCGAGCAGCAGCTCGAGCACCGGCTTCTTGAGCCAAAGTCCAACACCGAGGAACGCGGCGAAGGTCAGATAGACGATGGTCGGCTTGAGTTTGATGAACGACTCATCGTGGAAATAGAGCGTGAGCGTGCCGAATACGAGCACGACGGCACCGCTGACCAGCAGCATCACTGGCAGCTTGTGGTAGCGCAACCAGGCTGCGGCAAGCGCAATTAGCGTCACCGCCATGAAGGCGGCCGTCGCCCCATAGATGCCGGCGGCCGCATTGACGCCGAAGAACACCAGCAGCGGCCCGAGCTCGATGGCGAGCTTAGCCGCGAGGGCGGCGCCCGACTCGGCGCCCTGCGTTTGCGCCCGCGGCGCTGCGTCAGGCGGCTGCGGCATTGCTCGCGTCCAAACCGGCGATGGCACGGGCGAAATCCTGGGCGTCGAAGGCCTGCAAATCGTCGAGCCCTTCGCCGATGCCGATGGCGTTCACCGGCAGACCGAAGTGCTCGGCGATTGCCGCGAGAATACCGCCCCGCGCCGTACCGTCGAGCTTGGTTACCACCAGGCTGGTCACGCCCGCGATGTCCTGAAACGTCTGCACTTGGTTCAGCGCGTTCTGCCCGGTGGTAGCGTCGAGCACGAGCACCACGCTGTGCGGTGCAGCCGGATCGAGCTTCTTCAGCACGCGCACGATCTTAGCGAGCTCGGCCATCAGATCAGACTTGTTCTGCAACCGTCCAGCCGTGTCGATAATCAGCACGTCGAGCTTCTCCACCCTAGCGCGCTCTAGCGCCTCATAGGCGACGCCGGCGGGATCGGCGCCGACATCCTTGGCGACGACCTCGGCACCGACACGGGCACCCCATACCTTAAGCTGATCGATGGCCGCGGCGCGAAAGGTGTCGGCGGCGGCGAGCATGACGGTCGAACCTCCGCGAATGAACTGATGTGCCATCTTGGCCGCCGTGGTGGTCTTGCCGGTGCCATTAACGCCGACGAGCAAGATCACGTTGGGATGAGCGCTTTTGTCGAGCGCAAACGGCTTGGCCACGGGGGCGAGCACCTTGGCGACCTCGCTCGCCAGCACCTCGCGCAAGGCTTGCGCCGAGAGCCCGCGATCGTGGCGGGTGGAGGCGAGCGTCGACCTGATGCGCGCGGCCATGACCACGCCGAGATCAGCCTTGATCAGCGCATCTTCGAGCTCGTCCAGGATTTCCTCGTCGAGCTTCCTCCGGCTCAACACCGAACTGAGATTGTCGCTGAGCGCCGAGGAGGTGCGGGCGAGCCCCTGGCCAAGCCGCGCGAACCAGCCCTTCTTCTGCGGCCTCGTCTCCGCGGCCACAGTCTCGTGCTCCTTGCCGCGGCCGCTCACGCCGTCATCCTTGCGATCAGAGCGCTGCCGTCATGACCGCTGACCACGGCGTCTAGTAACTTGGGTCCCGCTGCGGGCGCCTCTATGGCCACCGGGGTGAAATCGCCGGCGCGGCCTCGGCCAACGCTCTCCATGAGCACCTGAATGTGGCGGCCCTTCGCGTTCTCAAGATGGCGCCGCAACGCCGCAACACCCCTTTTGCGTAGCGCCGCGGCGCGCTCGGCGATCACCGCGCCGTGGAGCTGCCGCATGCGCGCGGCTGGCGTCCCGGGCCGCGCCGAGAAGGGGAAGACGTGCAGGAAGGTGAGGCCGCAATCGTCGACCAGCGACAGCGAGCCGGCGAACATGGCATCACTCTCGGTGGGAAAGCCGGCGATGAGGTCGGCGCCGAATACCATGTCGGGGCGAAGGCGGCGCACCTGCTCGCAAAAGCTCACCGCGTCGGCGCGAAAATGGCGGCGCTTCATGCGCTTGAGCGTGAGATCGTCGCCGGCCTGGAGCGAAAGATGGAGATGCGGCATCAGCCGCTCCTCTTCGGCGATTGCCTTGAGCAGCGCGTCGTCGACCTCCACTGAATCAATGGAAGAGAGGCGCAAGCGCGTGAGCTCGGGCACGAGCTTCAGAAGCTTGGTCACGAGCTTGCCGAGCGTCATCTCGCCGGGAAGGTCTGCCCCATAGGCGGTGATGTCGACGCCGGTCAGCACGATCTCGGCATAGCCGTTCGCGACCAGCGTCCGTACCTGCGCCACGACCTCGCCAGCAGGCACCGAGCGCGACGGTCCGCGGCCATACGGAATGATGCAGAAAGTGCAGCGATGGTCGCAGCCGTTTTGGACCTGCACATAGGCGCGGGCCTGTCCGCCGAAGCCCTCGATCAGATGGCCAGCGGTCTCCTTGACCGACATGATGTCGTTGACCTTGACCCTCTCGGTGTCGCCGCAGCCTAAGCCGCGGAATGTCGCGGCTTCCGTCTTCTCATGATTGCCGATGATGTGGTCGACCTCTTCCATGGCCGCGAAATGGGCGGGATCGATCTGCGCGGCGCAACCGGTGACCACGATCTTGGCTTCGGGGTGTTCCCGCCGCGCCTTGCGAATGGCCTGCCGCGCCTGACGCACGCTTTCCTGTGTCACCGCGCAAGTATTGACGATCACCGCACCTTCGAGGTCGGCGTCGGCGGCGTGCTTACGCATGACTTCCGACTCATAGGCGTTGAGCCTGCAGCCGAAGGTGATGATTTCGATATCCGACATTGGCGGCTTCTAACACGAAACAAGCGATGCGGCGAATTACCGAGCCCTTCAGCCTGAGGGCGCATGCGCCGGCTGCAAGAGCTCAGGCGGGAGAGTGCCTTCATAGTCCAGCGCGAACGGCCCGGTCATCAAGATATGGTCGTCGTCCTCGCGCCAGTCGATGACCAGATCGCCGCCGGGCAGTGTCACCGTCACCACGCGGCCCGTGAGCCCGCGGCGCACCGCGGCGACGGCGGCGGCGCATGCGGCGGTGCCGCAAGCGCGTGTGAGGCCGGCCCCACGCTCCCAAGAGCGGAGCCTCAAGGAGCCAGGCCCGGTCACTTGCGCGAGCGAGATATTGGCGCGCTCGGGAAACAGCTTGTGATGCTCGAGTGATGGCCCGAGCCGGCCGAGATCGTTCGCCTCGACGTCGGAGACAAAGAAGATGCAATGGGGGTTGCCGACATTGACCGCGGAGGGAGCGCTTAACTCCGGATCGTCGGTTTGCAACGTGATCCGCCGCGTGTCGTCGAACGGCTCGGCTAGCGGAATCTCGTCCCAGTTGAAGCGGGGCGCGCCCATGTCGATGGTGACGCTGCGATCCTGATTCAGGGTCGCCTGAAGGAGTCCGCTCTCGGTCTCGATCATCACGTGCGGAGAGCCGCGCTCGGCCACCAGGAGCGCCGCCACGCAGCGCGCGGCATTGCCGCAGGCGCCGACCTCGCCGCCATCGGCATTCCAGATGCGCATGAAGACGTCGGCAAATTCTGAAGGCTCGAGCGCGATCACCTGATCGCAGCCAATGCCGCGCTTCCGGTCGGCGATAGCCGCAATCTGGGCCGCCTTAAGCGCGAGCGCATGCGCCCGCACATCGAGCACGACGAAGTCGTTGCCGAGGCCGTTCATCTTGCGGAAGCGGACGGTTTTGCTCATGGACCCTTTTAGCCGCGACGGCGCGACCTTAGAACAAGGAAAGCGACCCGCGCAGATTTAAGGCTCAAGCCGCAATTTTCCTGCGGCTTCCCACAAAGAGGAAGCCAACCAAGGCGAGAACGGCAAAGCCCGCGCCTGCCGCGAACGTCGCTGCCGGGCCGATCACGTCCCAGAGGGTCCCGGCCAGCACGCTCGCGCCCAAGGCAGCAAGCCCGGTGATGAGGCCAAAGACGCCGAAGGCGGTGCCACGCAAATGCTCTGGCGCCATCGCCGCGACGAGCGCCGAGAGCACGCCCTGGGTGAGGCCCATGTGCAGTCCCCACAGGCCAATGCCGATAAAGAGCACAACGAGCGACTGTCCGAAACCGAGCAGGAGATCGGCCGCGATCAGGGCGAAGAGGCCGAGGATCAGGAGCGGGCGCGCGCCGATCTTGTCCTGCAGGCGCCCGGCTGGATAGGCGCTCGCGGCGAAGACGAGGCTCATCACGGCGATCACTGCCGGTGCCCAGGCGACTGCGAGGCCCACTTGCTGCGCGCGGATGATGAGAAATGCCTGGCTGAAGCGTGCGAGCGTAAATACCGTCCCCGCGGCGAAGCGGCTTGGTGGCGGCGGCAAGACCGTAGCCCACCACGGTAAGCGCCTTGCGCCGGTTCAGCAGGTCGGAGAGCCAGCCGGAGAACACGCGCGTGATCTGGGCCGTAGCTTCGGCAATGCCCTCGACCAGCCCGAGCACTGTGGCGCTCACGGATTGACGACGAGGAACACTGGAAGCAGGCCGTGGATCATCTCCGAGGAGAAGTCCATGAACAGCGGGGTTAGGCCAAGAGCCCACACCGCGCCTGGTAAGGGCGCCTTTCCGGCCGCGGTCCGCTGCACAGCTTTCATTCCGGCATTGCTCGGCTCATTCCCGCTGTTATATGGCGTCAGGCGGAAAAGAGCATTATCGCTGCGGCCCTGACCTCAAGGAGACGCGCATGCCAGCGGTTTCGATCGCCGATCCGGTCGGTGCCCTCGTCCCCCATACCTTGCAGGAGCCGATCGCTGGCAACGGCAAAGGACCGCTCGCCGGCCGCACTTTCATGGTCAAGGACCTGTTCGCTACCGAAGGCCGCAAGGTCTCGATCGGAAGCCCCGACTGGTACGCGGCCGCGTCGCCCGCCAAGGATACGGCGCCCGCCATCCGGCGGCTGCTCGGTGCCGGCGCCACGCTCACCGGCATCACCATTTGCGACGAATTCCTCTACAGCCTGCTCGGCAGCAATGTTCATTACGGCACGCCGGTCAATACCCGTACGCCGCGCCATGTCACCGGCGGGTCGTCCTGCGGCTCGGCGGCTGCCGCCGCTGCCTCAATGTGCGACTTTGCCCTTGGCAGCGACACCGGCGGCTCGATCCGTGTGCCGGCGGCGTTTTGTGGTCTCTACGGGCTCCGCCCCACTCATGGTCGCATCGATATTGCCGGCATGACGGCCATGGCGCCGAGCTACGACACCGCGGGCTTCCTCGCCCGCGATGCGGTCCTGTTCCGCGAGGTCGGCCGCGTGCTGCTCGACGGCGCCCGCGTCGATGCACCGCTACGGCGCCTGATCATCGCCCAAGACATGATCTCGCGTAGCGAGGCGAGCATCGATGCGGCGGTCTGGAGAGTGCTCGACGGGATCGGGAGCGCATTGCCGGAGCCGGAGCATACGGATGTGGCCGGCGATGAGTTCGACGATTGGCGCAATGCCTTCCGTTTCAATCAGGGCTTCGAGATCCAGTCGACGCTGATGCCCTTCGCGCTTGCCCATGCGGACGGGTTGTCGCCGGCCATCAGGGAGCGTTTCGAGATCGCCTCCCGCGTCACACGGAAGGAAGCGAAGAGGGGCGAGGACATTCGCTCCGAAGCCAAGAAGCGCCTGCACGCTCTGGCAAAGCCGGGCACGATGATCGTGATGCCGACAACGCCGACCTTGCCACCGGAGCGGGACATTCCCGACGGCGCCTCGAATGTGGAGTTCAGAGCCATGACGCTTGGCAGCACCTGCCTCGCTGGTCACGCTGGCCTGCCGCAGATCTCGATTCCCGCAGGCACCGCCGGCTGCCCGGTCGGTCTATCCTTTATCGGCTGGGAAGGCGGCGACGAGGCCCTGCTCGACCTCGCTGTGAGGCTTGCTCCACTGCTTGGGCACAAGGCTTGACTTAAGCCCGCCCCTCAACGACATTCCGCCTGAAATTCATTGGCAGCTCAAATTCCTGAGCCGCCGCCTTGGACCTGATCCAAGGGGGTCAACACCCGACAGCGCGGATGCGCCCTCGGGTGCATTATTGGTTTGTAGGACGAATTGACGATGTTCGAGACCCTGTCGGAACGCCTTGGCGCCATCCTCGACAAGCTCACCCGCAAAGGGAGCTTGAGCGAGGCCGACGTCAACGAGGCGATGCGCGAGGTACGCCGCGCGCTGCTCGAGGCCGACGTGGCGTTGGATGTGGTGCGCGACTTCACCGACGCAGTGAAGGCGAAGGCCGTGGGCCAGGAGCTGGCGCGCTCCATCACTCCCGGCCAAATGGTCATCAAGCTCGTCCATGACGAGCTCGTGCACACCCTCGGCGCCGAAGCCGAGCCGATCGATCTTGCTGCGTCTCCTCCCGTGGTGATGATGCTGGTCGGCCTGCAGGGCTCCGGCAAGACGACCACCACTGCCAAGATCGCGCGCCGCCTGCAAACCCGCGACAAGCAGAAAGTGCTGATGGCCTCTCTCGATACACGGAGGCCGGCGGCGCAAGAGCAGTTGCGTGTGCTCGGCGAGCAGACCGGCGTTGCCACGCTTCCTATCGTCGAAGGCCAGACCCCTGCGGCTATCACCAAGCGCGCGCTCCAGGCGGCGAAGCTCGGCGGCTATGACGTGCTGCTGCTCGACACCGCCGGCCGCACCCATATCGACGAAGTACTGATGGCCGAGACCGCGGAGATTGCGTCAATCGCCGAACCGCACGAGACGTTGCTCGTGGCCGACGCGCTGACTGGCCAGGATGCCGTCAACCTCGCGCGCAATTTCGATGAGAGAGTCGCGCTGACAGGCATCGTGCTCACCCGCGTCGATGGCGATGGCCGCGGCGGCGCCGCACTGTCCATGCGCGCCGTCACCGGCAAGCCGATCAAGCTCATGGGCGTCGGCGAAAAGATCGATGCGCTTGAGGACTTCGATCCTTCGCGAATCGCCGGGCGCATCCTCGGCATGGGCGACGTCGTCGGCCTGGTCGAGAAGGCGCTCCAGACCGTCGAGATCGACAAGGCGGAAGCCATCGCGCGGAAAATGCGCAAAGGTGCCTTTGATCTCGATGACCTCGCCGAGCAGCTGAAGCAGATGCAGAAGCTCGGCGGCATGGGCGGCGTGCTCGGCATGTTGCCCGGCGTCGGCAAGATCAAGAAGCAGCTCGACACGGCCAAGCTCGATGACGCGATTCTTAAGCGCCAGCAGGCGATCATCGGCTCGATGACGCGGTTAGAGCGCAAGAACCCAAAGCTGCTCAATGCTTCGCGCAAGAAGCGCGTGGCGGCAGGCTCCGGCACCTCGGTGCAGGACATTAACAAGCTCGTGAAGATGCACCGGCAGATGGCCGACATGATGAAGGCGATGGGCAAGAAGCGAGGGCTGCTCGGGCAGCTGTTCGGCGGCGGTCCGCCGCCTGAGCTTCCGGCCGAACTGCCTGCGGGCATGACGCCACCGCCTGGGTTCCCGGCACTGCCGCCGGGAGGCTTGCCTGGGCTTGGCGGCGGGATGCCGCGCGGGCTCCCCGGATTGCCAGGCATGCCCCGCAGCCTTCCCGGCCTGCCCGGATCGAAGAAGAGATGAAGTCTTAGAAAGTCATCAGAGAAGGATCGAACATGTCATTGAAGATCAGACTGGCCAGGGCCGGCGCCAAGAAGCGGCCCTACTACCGGATCGTCGTCGCCGACTCGAAGAGCCCGCGCGACGGCCGCTATATCGAGAAGCTCGGCACCTACAATCCGCTGCTGCCGCGCAACTCGGGCGAGCGTGTCAAGCTCATCGAGGATCGCGTCAAGCATTGGCTCGTCGTCGGCGCTCAGCCGACCGACCGCGTGCTCCGTTTCCTCGACAAGGCCGGAATGGCGAAGCGCGCTGCCCGCTCGAACCCAAACAAGGGTCAGCCCGGGAAGAAGCGCGTCGAGCGCGAGGAGGCAAAAGTTGCCGCCGCGGCCGAGAAGGCCAAGGCTGCAGCCGAAGCCGCCGCAGCACCGCCACCCGCGCCCCAGGCTGCCCCCGAGGCCGAGCAGCCCACCGCCGAATAGCCTTGCCGGCGAAACCGGACAGGGTGCTCGTTGGGGAGATCGCGCGCCCCCAAGGCTTGCAGGGCGAGGTGCGGATTCGCTCCTTCACCGCGCACCCCGCGGCAATCACCGAATACGGGCCGCTCGAGGACGAGACCGGCGCGCGCCTGTTCGAGATCGAATCCTTGCGGGTCACACCGAAGGCCCTGAGCGCTCGGCTCAAGGGCGTAACCAGCCGTGACGAAGCTGAGGCGCTGACCGGCACCAAGCTCTACGTCCCCCACTCCCGCCTGCCCGCTCGGGAGGAAGATGAGTGGTACCACACCGATCTCATCGGGATTTCCGCCCTGGATCGAGAGGGCGTAGCCATTGGCAGCGTCGTCGCTGTTCACAATTTCGGCGCGGGCGACCTCTTGGAGATCAGGCCTGCAAGCGGCGGCAACACCGTGCTCATGCCGTTCACCCGCGACACCGTGCCGGAGGTCGATGTGGAGGGTGGCTGGCTTCGCATCGCGCCGCCCGATGGCCTCTTCGAGTGACGCCAGAGAATCGCCATTCCTGCGAAAGCCGGAATCCAGTAGTCCCTGACTCTCGTGACTAGCTCCGTGACGCCGGTCCCGAGTGCCGGGCGATGACAAAGGTTGATTGGCACTTCCATGTGGCGCGCCACCGTTCTCACCATCTTCCCCGAGATGTTCCCGGGACCATTGGGTTTGAGCCTCGCCGGGAAGGCACTCGGCGACGGCAAATGGGCACTGGCGGCAATCGACATTCGCGACTTTGCTACCGACAAACATCGCTCGGTCGATGACACGCCGGCGGGCGGCGGTGCTGGCATGGTGATGCGCGCCGATATTGCCGCTGCCGCCATCGATGCAGGCCGGGCTCACATGCCGGCCGACGCACCGGCGATCTATCTCTCGCCGCGCGGGACGTCGCTGACGCAATCCCGCGTGCGCGAGCTGGCGCACGGCTCTGGCGTGATCCTGCTTTGCGGCCGCTTCGAAGGCGTGGATGAACGCGTGCTCGAAGCCCGCAATATCGAAGAGGTGTCGGTCGGCGATTATGTGCTGTCGGGCGGAGAACTCGCAGCCCAAGCACTCATCGATGCCTGCGTGCGCCTCCTTCCTGGCGTGGCGGGCAACGATGTGTCGCTCACTGAGGAGAGCTTTGCGTCGGGCCTGCTCGAATATCCGCAGTACACGAGGCCCAGAGACTGGGAAGGGCGGACTATCCCCGAGGTGCTGCTTTCCGGCGATCATGAGAAGATCGCCAGATGGCGCCGCGAGCAGGCCGAGAAGATAACCAAGGAACGCCGGCCAGACCTATGGCAGAGGCTGAGGCGGCGATGACGCCGCGGTAGGCGTCATACCGGCGAAAGCCCGGTCTCCAGTTCTTTGATTCGCGCTTCGCGCGGCTGGATTCCGACCTACCCCGGAATGACGGCGGAGGGAGTCCCCCCAAATCCATCGACAAGAACGAAAGACTGAGTTAGGAACACCACGCGCGCAACCCACCGCCCGCGAAAATCAGGTCAGGATCAATCAAAAAGAATGGCGTTCGCCTCATGGCCAATAACCAAGGCAGGCGCCCTGGAAAGGTTTAGTCATGAATATCATCGAGCAGCTCGAGAAGGAGCAGGCGGCGGCGCTTGCCAAGAAGCGCAAGGTCCCGGAGTTCGGGCCTGGCGACACGCTCCGCGTCAACGTCAAGGTCATCGAGGGCGACCGGGCCCGCGTCCAGGCCTATGAAGGCGTGTGCATCGGCCGCGCCGGCGGCGGGATCAACGAGAATTTCACCGTACGCAAGATCTCCTACGGCGAAGGGGTCGAGCGCGTGTTCCCCGTGCATTCACCGCTGATCGATTCCATCGAGGTGGTGCGCCGCGGGCGCGTCCGCCGCGCCAAGCTCTATTATTTGCGCGGCCGCCGCGGCAAAGCCGCGCGTATCCCCGAGCGCCAGGAGCAGCGCCACAAAAAGGGTGAGACCTTCAAGGGCTTCACCAAGCCTAAGGGCGCCCCCGACGATCTGAAGCTGATCGCAGGCATCACGCCGGAGCTCGAGGCGAAGCTGAACAAGCTCGGCCTCATCAAGTTCGAGCAGATCGCCAATCTCTCCGACGACGAGATCGCCAAGCTCGACGAGACGCTCGCCCTCGACGGCCGGATCGAGAATGACGATTGGACGTCGAAGGCGGTTGCCCTAATGGCCGAGACCACGGCGGACGAAGTGCCTGCCGGCGAGGACGAGGCCGACGAGGCCGCTTCCGAAGCTCCAGCCGCGGCCAAACCGGCCACAGCGCACAAGGCCAAACCTGCCAAGAAGGCCAAGAAGAGCTAGGCTTTCGCCTCTCCGTTCGTCATGGCCGGGCTTGTCCCGGCCATCCACGGTTTTCGGATCTGCGCCAAGACGTGGATGCCCAGCATAAGGCCGGGCACGACAAGGCTTGGACAGGCATTTGTAAACCGCCGGCAGAGACGCTATTTCAAGGCCAACAAAACCCTTCGCACGAGCCGAGAATGGCCGAACCCCGCACCCTTTACGACAAGATCTGGGACGAGCATCTGGTGCATGAAGCGCCGGATGGCACCTGTCTGATCTATATCGATCGCCACCTCGTGCATGAGGTGACGAGCCCGCAGGCCTTCGAGGGCCTGCGCATGACGGGGCGCAATGTGCGAGCTCCGGAAAAGACGCTCGCCGTGGTCGACCACAACGTGCCGACCACCGACCGCTCGCACGGCATCGACGATCCGGAGTCGGCGCTACAGGTGGCGACGCTTGCCGAGAACGCGCGCGAATTCGGCATCGAGTATTACCATGAGCGCGACCGCCGCCAGGGCATCGTGCATGTGGTCGGGCCAGAGCAGGGCTTCACGCTGCCCGGCACCACCATCGTCTGCGGCGATTCCCACACCTCGACCCACGGGGCCTTCGGCGCGCTCGCCCACGGCATTGGCACGAGCGAAGTGGAGCACGTGCTCGCCACGCAGACGTTGATCCAGAAGAAGGCCAAGAACATGCGGGTGCGCGTCGACGGCGCGCTGAAAGAGGGCGTCACTGCCAAGGACATCATCCTCGCCATCATCGGCGAGATCGGCGCTGCCGGCGGCACTGGCCATGTCATCGAGTATGCCGGCGATGCGATTGAAGCGCTCTCCATGGAAGGGCGCATGACCATCTGCAACATGTCGATCGAGGGCGGCGCCCGCGCGGGCCTGATCGCGCCGGACGACAAGACCTTCGACTACATCAAGGGCCGCCCCCGCGCGCCAAAGGCCGGTGCCTATGAGGCTGCGGTCCACGATTGGCAGGCGCTCTATTCTGACGACGATGCCGCGTTCGATCATGAAATCGTGCTGCATGCGGAAAGGCTGCCGCCGCTCGTCACCTGGGGCACGAGCCCAGAGCAAGTGGTCTCCATCACCGGGTGCGTGCCGCGGCCCGACGAGATCGCCGACGAGATCAAGCGTAAGGCCGCCATTCGCTCGCTCGACTATATGGGTTTGCAGGGCGGCGAGAAGATCACCGACTTGACCCTCGACCGCGTGTTCATCGGCTCCTGCACCAATGGCCGCATCGAGGATCTGCGCGAGGTCGCGCGGATCGTTGCGGGAAAACAGGTGAACGCCAAAGTCAGCGCCATGATCGTCCCTGGCTCGGGGCTCGTTAAGGAGCAGGCGGAAGCCGAAGGCCTCGACAAGATCTTCAAGGCTGCCGGCTTCGATTGGCGCGAGCCCGGCTGCTCCATGTGCCTCGGCATGAACCCCGATCAGCTTGCCCCGCGCGAGCGCTGCGCCTCGACCTCGAACCGCAATTTCGAGGGCCGCCAGGGCAGGCTTGGCCGCACCCACCTGGTCTCGCCGGTGATGGCGGCGGCGGCGGCCCTTGCCGGCCGCTTCGTCGATATCCGTGAATTCCATTGAGCTTTGACCAAATCCCTCGCTCAGCAGCGGTTCGGCGTGGCGGCGGCCGACTACGCCACCTCTGAGGTCCACGCCAAGGGCGCTAGTCTTGCGCGCCTCGTCGAGCTCACTGAGCCCAAGCCCCATTGGCGCGTGCTCGACGTGGCGACCGGCGCAGGCCACACCGCCCTCGCCTTTGCCCCGCATGTTGCCAAGGTCACGGCGACCGACATCACCACGGAGATGCTTGCCGAAGCGAAGAAGCTTGCAGCGGCTAGAGGCTTGGCCAATGTCAGAACTCTCCCGGCAAAGGCCGAGGATCTTCCCTTCCCCGACGCGAGCTTTGATCTCGTCGTCTGTCGCCTCGCCGCGCATCACTTCGACAGCGTGGCCGACTTCGTCAGCGAGGCCTTTCGCGTGCTGCTGCCGGAGGGCGCCCTTGCGCTCGTGGATAATGTCGCGCCCGACGATGCGCTTGTTGCCGGGCGCACCTCGGATGAATTGCACGAATGGGCGGGCCTGTTCAACGACTTCAAAAAGCTCTCCGACCCAAGCCATGTCCGCTGCCTTGGCCTCGTCGAATGGAAGGCGCTGCTGAGCGGCGCCGGCTTCACGGTCACGCACGACGAGTGCCTGGACAAGGAGATCGAATTCGAGGCCTGGGTGCGGCGCATGCGCTCCGACGAGGCTACGTCCACGCGGCTCAAGGAGATGCTGCTCGCCGAGCCTTTGCGCGGTTTCCTGCGTACGCGCGACGCCGGCTCCGGGCCTGATTTCACCCTCAAGGAAGGAATCATCCTTGCCCACAAACCGCGCTAAGGGCGTCGATTGGCCGAGCGCACAGGCGCCGAGCCTTGCCGAGCTCGAAGTAATAGCCGATCAGGCCTTCAAGCGGCTGCCCCGGCGCTTCCGCGATCTCTGCAAGGATGTGGTGATCAGAGTCGAGGACTTTCCCACCGATGAGGTGCTGGACAGTCTCGGCGCCGAATCGCCCTTCGACCTGCTCGGACTCTATCACGGCGTCGATCTCGCGCGGCAAAGCGTCATGGACGCGACCGCACTCCCGGAGCTGGTGTTCCTCTACCGCCGGCCGATCCTCGATTATTGGGCCGAGCACGAGGAGACGCTTGGGCAGATCGTCACCCATGTGCTGGTGCACGAGATCGGCCATCATTTCGGGCTCTCCGACGCCGACATGCATCGCATCGAGGAAGAAGCCGCGGCTTAGACTGGAGACCGACTGTTTCGTGCTTGTTCGAAAGTCGTCATAAGTCACCACTCCACATTGGCTTCGCCGGCGACGTGGTCGACGATCGCCTTCACCAGAAGCTGATAGTCGTCGCAAGGACCGCCGCAGCGTTGGGCGATCTCCATGAGCTGCTCCTTCGCCTTCCCCACGTCGTCCTTCAGCAAGTAAGCCTCGCCAAGATATTGCCGCGCCTTGGTGTAGTTGGGATCGATCGCCAGCGCCTGATGATAGTAGTCAATGCCCTTGTCGATATCACCGAGCTTGCGCGTGGAGTAGCCGATCAGGTTCAGCACCTGCGGATTGTTCCGGTCTTTTGATGCGGAAGAGGAGCGGCGGCCGGACATGCGCCCTTGGTCGCCTTGGGCGGCTCAGTGTCCCCGCATTCCGCATCGGCGAGCGCACGGCCGGCGAGGACGCCAAGACCGGCGAGCAGGACGACGGCGCCGAGCCAAGCCCGTCGCACAGCGTTTGCACGAGCTGATTTACGATGTTCCAACATGCTTCGCCTCTTCGCTGCCTGAGCGGCATTTTCTTGCAATTCATGGCGGCAAAGCCAGGGCGATGCACCCCCGATCACGTGGTTTTAACAGATGTGACAATCGTTGCGGGATGATCCCAGGGCCATCGTTCCTCCTTCTCGCGCTGGCTATTTGCCGTTGACGGAGGCTCGCGCCCACCTCCAGATTGACCCCGGGGCCCGCAATAAGCGCCAAGGGCAGCAAGGAACAGGCATGATGGGATCGGCTGCCCACTTAAGGGCCATTATTGCGTTGTCTCTGGCGCTCGCGGTCGCAGGCCCTGAGCCGCAAGCGGCCGCCATCGACAAGGACAAGCTCGTTCCGGCAGGCAAGCTCGTTATTTCCGGGCGCCGCCTTACCTGCGGCAACACCCAGACGCTGCTCCGAGACTTCGAGGGCTTCGCCGTCTCCTCCACTGTGATCATGCTGAACATGCAGGCGTTGAACGAGTTACCGCAGCAAGTGCAGTGGCTGATCTACTACCATGAATGCGGGCACATCCTGCTTGGCCCGAGCGAGACCTCCGCCGATTGCTACGCCGTCAGGCGGGCAAGGCGCGAGGGCTGGCTCGGCGAGCAGGGGCTCAACGACATCTGCGCCGTGTTCAACATTGCTGGCCACGGGCCCGTGCACCCCGACCCCGAGGTGCGCTGCAATCAGCTCCGCCAATGTTTCGCCAAGACCGGCGTGACGGCCCGTGACGGCGACAAATAGGCTTGATTTCCACGGCGCCGGAGGCCGATTGCGCAAAGCCAATTCGCCCCGTAAGCTGGATGCCATGAGGGATGCGTCATTGCGAATTGGGGGGGCGCTGGTCGGCGCCTTGATGTTTAGCGCCCTGACCTGCGGCCCGAGCGCCGCACCCGCGCAGGAGCGGACCTTTCTCGACGATCCGGCCGGCCCGACCATCGACGACTATGTGAAGCAGGCCGGTCCCGACGTAAAAGTCGTCCCGCAGGGCACCCTCAAGCTCGACGGCAGGACGGTGAATTGCGGCAAGCGCCCGACGGTGCTCAACTCCAATTTCGACAGCTGGGGCGGCGCCTTCCCGGGCTTCCTCATTCTCAACACCAAGAAGATCACCGGGCTCTCCACCGCGGTAAAGCTCTACATCTATTCGCATGAATGCGGCCATCAGTTCGAGGGGCCGGATGAGACCAAGGCGGACCTCTTCGCCATTCGGCGCGGCGTGAAATGGGGCTGGCTCGACGCTGTTGGCATGGAGGATATCTGCACCTTCATCTCGACCCTGAAGGGCGACGCGGTGCATCCGCCCGGGCCGCAACGCTGCGAGACCATGCGCAAATATTACCAGCAGCTGATCGAGAGCGGCAGCGGCCAGTCGGCGAGCGCACCGGCGACGCAGCGGCCGAGCGCGAAGCCGAAAGCCCAGGCGCTCGCGCCCCAGTAGCTGCCGGCCGTTTCTAACCGCACACCCTCGTCATGGCCGGGCTTGTCCCGGCCATTCACGTCTCTATATTGCCGATACTTTCGAAAATTCGTGGATGCTCGGGACTTCGCCCAGGCATGACGAATAATCTAGGCAAACGGTCAATGGAAAAATTCACTACGCTCACGGGCATCGCGGCACACTTGCCGATGATCAATGTCGACACCGACATGATCATCCCGAAACAATATCTGAAGACGATCAAGCGCACCGGCTTAGGCAAGGGCCTGTTTGCCGAATTGCGCTATGACGAGGAGGGCAAGCCCAAGCCAGACTTCGTGCTGTGCAAGTCGCCCTATGACAAGGCCCAGATCCTGATCGCGGGAGACAATTTCGGCTGCGGGTCGAGCCGCGAGCACGCGCCCTGGGCGCTACTCGATTTCGGGTTTCGCTGCCTTATCGCCCCGTCCTTCGCCGACATCTTCTACAACAACTGCTTCAAGAACGGTATTTTGCCCATCAAGCTGCCGCAAAGTGAGATCGACAAGCTGATCGACGATGCCTCGCGCGGGGCGAACGCGACCATCTCCGTCGACCTTGCCAACCAGGAGATCAGGGGGCCTGACGGCGGGGTGATTCATTTCGACATCGATCCATTCCTCAAGCGCTGCCTGACTGAAGGCCTCGACGATATCGGGCTCACGCTGCAAAAGGCGGAGCATATCGATGGCTTCGAAACCGAGTCAAAGGCACGCCGTCCCTGGGCCTAGAGAAGTCCGGGACCCGCAAGGTCGAGGCGCAAGGCCGGATCGTCGATCAGGAACGAGGCCTCGCCGAATCCCCAAGTGGTGGAGGCGGTAGAGGGCGACGTCTTTAGCACCCCGACGCCGTATTTCACGCTGCGGCCAAAGTTGATGCTCGACGCCTCCGGGAAGTAATGCGCAGTTCTCTACGCGGGAAGCACGACGCAACGCGCCGGTTTAGAATCACGCTATTGACCTCTGCTAGTCGAACGGAACCGGCTTCGAGCTGTCCTCGACGAGTGGCTTGCCGTCACGGGTGATCTTGAGCGTTGCTTGGTAGCTGCCTTCCGGCCAGCCGCCTGCGGGCACACTTCGCTTGCCAGCTTGCAGCAGATAACGCGCCTGGTCCTCGGCAAGCGTCTCAGCGTTTTTCAGCAAGGAGGTCTCACCGTTGGCGAGCGCGATCTCGACGACATCGCCTTTCTTGAGGTTCGTGGCCAAGACATAGGCGATGGCCGGGGTGTTGAAATGCGGCGCGGGCAGCGCCGCGCCCGTCTCGAGCTCTGCCTGGGTGACCTCATGCGTGGTGGTGCCGAGAGCGAGCACCTTGACGTCCTCGGCCGACGACGCTGAGGCCATTCCGCACATCAAGACCACGACAAACAGCACTCTTGTCAGCATTCCGCTCTCCCGTTACCCATCGCCGCCATGTCCTAGCATAGGGTGGGCGCAAGTCCATGGCCGCTTACAAACTCCTGCTTCTTCCCGGTGACGGCATCGGCCCTGAAGTCATGGCCGAGGTCGAACGCGTGGTCGCCTGGGTGAATGCGCGCGGGCACGCCAAGATCGAAACCGAGACAGACCTGGTCGGTGGCTGCGCCTACGATGCCCATGGGAAAGCCATCTCCGACGCAACCATGCGGAACGCGTTGCAGGCCGACGCGGTGATGCTCGGCGCGGTTGGCGGCCCCAAATGGGACGGCGTCGCTTACGACCAGCGCCCAGAGGCCGGGCTGTTGCGGCTGCGTAAGGACCTCGAGCTGTTCGCCAATCTCCGCCCCGCCATCTGTTATCCGGCGCTCGCCGACGCCTCCTCGCTCAAGCGCGACCAGGTTGACGGTCTCGACATCATGATCGTGCGCGAGCTGACCGGCGGCGTCTATTTCGGTGAGCCGAAGGAGATCAAGGATCTGGGCAACGGCCAAAAGCGCGCCGTGGATACCCAGGTCTACGAGACCTACGAGATCGAGCGCATCGGTTCGATCGCCTTCGATCTCGCGCGTCTTCGCCGCAACCAAGTGCATTCAGCCGAGAAGCGCAATGTGATGAAGACCGGCGTGTTGTGGAACGAGGTGGTGACGCGCCTGCATAAGGAACGCTACACCGACGTGACGCTGCACCACATCCTTGCCGACAATTGCGCCATGCAGCTCGTGCGCGCGCCGAAGCAGTTCGACGTCATCGTCACCGACAATCTGTTCGGCGACATGCTGTCCGACGAGGCCGCCATGCTGACGGGCTCGCTCGGCATGCTGCCGTCGGCCTCGCTTGGCGCCCCCGACGCGAACGGGCGCCGTCGCGCGCTCTACGAGCCAGTGCATGGCTCAGCCCCCGACATTGCCGGGCGCGGCATCGCCAACCCGCTCGCCACCATCGCCAGCTTCGCCATGGCGCTTCGCTATTCCTTCAATCTGGGCGCGACCGCGGACAAGATCGAAAGGGCGATCGCCTTCGTGCTCGATGAAGGCTATCGCACCGCCGATATCGCGCAGGAAAACTGCCGCACCATCGGCACCGCGGAGATGGGCAAAGCCATCGTCGAGGCGCTCGATCGCATGCCTGATTAGCCTCGCCTCTCGCGTCTGGACAGGTCTCCGGGCGCCCAACATACTCCGCCTCCTTTGGGGTAGCGGGGGGCAGAAACGAGGATGCCATGATTTTTGCGCGGACCGCTTTTGTCGCAGCCGGCATCCTGCTTGCCGCGAGTCTCCCTACCTTCGCCGAAGATACCAGCGCGCCAGCGAGCCCTGCGGAAACGCCGACACCGGCGGCCGATGCAAACAAGCCAGAGATGACCCCGGAGGAGCGGGCAGAGAGAGAGGCGCGCAAGGCCTGCAAGGTCAAGATCTGCGATATCCTCGCGACCAAAGACCCGCAAGGCGACGACGTCTCCTGCGACATAGTCAAGACCTGGCGCGAGGCCGACATCACCAAGATGCTCGGCGGCAGGATCGACTGGCCTTGGGGCAAGGCGGTCTGCCAATCGAAGCTCGAGATCAAGCGCGGGCAGCTGGTCAAGGCCATGACCGACGCGAATTACGAGGTGGATTTGCCAGAGCAGAAAGTGAACTGCACGCTGGCGCAGCATAAGGGGGGCGACCCCTATGCGGTCGAGATCTCGATCGCGCCGAAGGTCGCCTTCGAAAACGGCAAGGTGGCGAGCGCCCATGTCAATTGGGGGGAGGCGAAAGCGCCGATGCTGGCCTACGCCTTGATCTATGCCGGCACTAGGCTCGACAATTCGACGAACGTGCTTGGGCCTGAGGTGACGCGCATGGTGAACGAGTTCACCAGCAGGAAATGCAAGAAGCTTAAGGACGACCTGCCGAGCAACACGCGGAATTGATCTGACTTCGCCCGAAGGACGTCGTCATGCTCGGCTCCGGCGCCGGAATCGAATAGAGGGGAAAATTCCATGTACTACGCCAGACCCTATCTCATCACGCTAGGCCGCGTGCTGCTGTCGATCATGTTCATTCAGGCCGGCGTGACCAAAATCTTCGGCTATGCCGGTGCGCAAGGGTATATGGAATCCCATGGCGTGGCGGGAATGCTGCTGCCGCTTGTCATTCTGACCGAGGTTGGTGGCGGGCTGTGCATCCTGCTCGGCCTGTTCACCCGCTGGGCGGCCATCGCTCTTGCCGGCTTCTGTGTGCTCACGGCGATCATCTTCCATTGGCATCCAGACGACCCGATGCAGATGATCAATTTCATGAAGAACATCACCATCGCCGGCGGCTTCCTGGTGCTAGCCGGCGCCGGGCCTGGCGCGTTGGCGCTCGACGACCGCAACCGCTGAAACGGATGTAAGTAGGCGTCATGGCCCGGGCTTGTCCCGGCCATCCACGAATTCGATCGTAGCATTGAAGACTTGGATGCCCGGCACAAGGCCCGGGCATGACGAGGTCTTTGAGAATTCCGGCGCTCGCGCGGCCTTTACATTTCGAGGGCGTTCCCCTTACATCCCGGCCAACGCGACCCGTTCTGCCAGATAAGGACCAGGACAAATGGGCTACAAAGTCGCCGTCATCGGCGCGACCGGCAATGTCGGGCGGGAGATGCTCAACATTCTCTCCGAGCGGGAATTTCCTGCCGACGAGGTGTTCGCCATCGCCTCGCGCCGTTCTATGGGTGTCGAGGTTTCTCTCGGCGACCATCGCCTGAAATGCCGCGACCTCGAGCAGTTCGATTTCCGCGGCGTCGATTTTGCGCTGATGTCAGCGGGCTCGGCAGTGTCCAAGGAGTGGTCGCCGAAGATCGGCGCGCAGGGTTGCGTCGTCATCGATAATTCATCCTGCTGGCGCTACGACCCTGACGTGCCGCTGATCGTGCCCGAGGTCAATGCCGACGCCGTAGCCGGCTTCACCAAGAAGAATATCGTCGCCAATCCGAATTGCTCGACCGCGCAGCTCGTGGTGGTGCTGAAGCCGCTGCACGACGCCGCCAAGATCAAGCGCGTGGTCGTCGCCACCTATCAATCGGTGTCCGGCGCCGGCAAGGAGGCCATGGACGAGCTCTGGGACCAGACCAAGGGCATCTTCGTCACCAATCCGCCCGAACCTAAGAAGTTCACTAAACAGATTGCCTTCAACGTCATTCCCCATATCGACGTCTTTATGGAGGACGGCTCGACCAAGGAGGAATGGAAGATGATGGTCGAGACCAAGAAGATCCTCGACCCCAAGATCAAGCTCACCGCGACTTGCGTGCGCGTGCCGGTGTTCGTCGGTCATTCGGAAGCCGTCAATGTCGAGTTCGAGCGGCCGATTACCGCCGAAGAGGCGCAAAGCGTCTTGCGCGAGGCGCCTGGCGTGCTCGTGGTCGACAAGCGCGAGCCTGGTGGCTACGTGACGCCGATCGAATGCGTCGGCGATTACGCGACCTATGTGAGCCGCATCCGCGAGGACCAAACCCTCGACAACGGCCTGTCCTTCTGGGTGGTGTCGGACAATTTGCGCAAAGGCGCCGCGCTCAACACGGTGCAGATCGCGGAAGTGATCATCAACCGCAATCTGCTCAAATCCGCGGCTTAAAGCACCGCTGCGGTCGGAACCCTGCGCAGTCTTGATCGGTTGGTTGGCCATGATCGCGGGACAGCTTGCGCTCGTTATCGCAGCGGTCTTTTTCGGGGCGGCGCTCTACGTCAATGTCGCCGAGCAGCCAGCGCGTCTTCTCCTCGACGATCGCTCAGCTCTCACCGAATGGAAGCCCGCTTATAAGCGTGGCTTCGCCATGCAGGCGTCTCTCGCGGTGCTTGGCTTCCTGCTCGGGCTGCTTGCTTGGTGGCAAACTGGAGATTGGCGCTGGCTGTTGGGGGCAGCGCTGCTGATCGCCAACTGGCCCTATACGCTCATCACTATCATGCCGACCAACAACCGGCTGATGGCCATGCCGCTTGAAGAGGCCGGGCCAGAAAGCCGGGCTCTCATGGAAAGCTGGGGAAGCCTGCACGCGGTGCGCACCGCGCTCGGCTTCCTCGCCACCACCGTCTTCCTCTGGGCGAGCTCCGCTAGCGGCTAAGCCGCGTCCAAATCGGTGAAGCTGCCGCGATCGTCGTCGAGCGCGAGCAATGCGCCACTCGCCAGGTCGAAATGCAGGCCATGCAGAACGAGCAACCCCTCTTTCTCCCGCCTCTTGATGAAGGGGAAGGTACGGAGGTTCGCAAGCGAGGAGCGGATGGCGGCGAACTCGAAGGCGGTCTCGTCGCCAAATTCGAAAATCTCGCTCTCATCGATCTTGAGATTGTCGAGCATGGTGAGCCAGCTCCCGATGAAGCCGCCCTCGGCGACCTTGTCCCGAACCTTTTGCCGGTAGGCAGCGACGCCGCCGCAATGCGAATGCCCGAGCACGATGAGATGCGGCACTTTGAGCCCCCGCACGGCGAATTCGATGGCCGCGCTCGTGCCATGATATTTGCCCTCCGGCTCGTAAGGCGGCACCAGATTGGCGACGTTGCGCAGGATGAACAGCTGGCCAGGTTCGGTATCGAAGATCGCCGACACATCGGCCCTGGCGTCGCAGCAGGCGATCACCATGGCGGTCGGCGCCTGACCGAGCTCAGCGAGCTGGGCATAGCGCCCGCGCTCCGGCGCGTGTTTGTCCCGCAAGAAGCGGCGATGACCCTCGATCAGGCTTCGTGGCAGTTTCATTGCGTCCTTAACCCTATCGACTGAGAGGCACCTTTTCAGGCACTCGCGCGTTTGTCCAGGATGCCGGATTGTCGCTGATAGAGAGAGCCTATCGGGCGTTTCCGTGCGGCTACTTGATCTTGCTGGGCGGGGGGCGCAGAAGTAGTGGTGCTGGCAACCCACCTGAAGCGCGAATAAATCCGCGCCGGCCAGCACGAGGAAACGCAAGGATGAGGCAGGGGCGGGTTCCGCTAAGGCCTTGATCCAATCTCGCAAGCGACATGGCAGCAGGCAGGCGCTTGCATTGACCTCACGCGCCCTGTCCATCATCAAGGAGCGTATCCATGGCAAAAGTCTTGGCTGTACTTTATGACGACCCGGTCGACGGCTACCCGAAGACCTATGCGCGCGACGACATCCCGAAAATCACCCACTACCCGGACGGGCAGACCACTCCGACGCCGAGCGCCATCGATTTCAAGCCAGGCGAGCTGCTCGGCAGCGTGTCTGGTGAGCTGGGCTTGCGCAAATTCCTGGAAAAGGCGGGTCACACTCTGGTCGTGACCTCGGACAAGGACGGGGCCAACTCGACCTTCGACAAGGAGCTGCCCGACGCCGAGATCGTCATCTCCCAGCCCTTCTGGCCGGCCTACATGACCAAGGAGCGCTTCGACAAGGCGAAAAAGCTGAAACTGATCATCACCGCCGGCATCGGCTCCGACCACACCGATCTGCAAGCCGCCATGGACAAAGGCGTTACCGTCGCCGAGGTCACCTATTGCAACTCGATCAGCGTCGCCGAGCATATCGTGATGATGATCCTGGCGCTGGTGCGCAACTACATCCCCTCTTATGGCTGGGTGATACGCGGCGGCTGGAACATCGCCGATTGCGTCGAGCGCTCGTACGATCTCGAAGGCATGAATGTCGGCACCGTCGCCGCCGGCCGCATCGGCCTCGCGGCGCTGCGCCGGCTCAAGCCCTTCGACGTGAAGCTGCACTACTACGACAAGCACCGCCTGCCAAAGGCGGTTGAGCAGGAGTTGGGCTTGACCTTCCACCCCAGCGTAGAATCTCTGGTCAAGGTCTGCGACGTGGTCACCATCAACACGCCACTGCATCCCGAGACCGAGCATATGTTCAACGACAAGCTTATCGACATGATGAAGCGTGGCAGCTACATCGTGAACACCGCGCGCGGCAAGATCTGCGACCGCGATGCCATCGTGCGCGCGCTAGAGAGCGGACAGCTTGCCGGCTATGCCGGCGATGTCTGGTTCCCGCAGCCGCCGGCCAAGGACCATCCCTGGCGCACCATGCCCCATCACGGCATGACGCCGCATATCTCGGGTAGCTCGCTGTCGGCGCAGGCCCGCTACGCCGCCGGCACGCGCGAGATCCTGGAGTCCTATTTCGCCGGCAAGCCAATCCGTAACGAATATCTAGTCGTGGACAAGGGTAAGCTCGCCGGTGTCGGCGCCCATTCCTACACCGCTGGCGACGCGACCAAGGGGTCCGAGGAGGCGGCAAAGTTCAAGAAATAAGCTCTCGGCACAGGGCCCTCAACCGGCCCTGGCCGCCGCGACAATGGAAGTTCGGCGAGCAATTCGGCCTTGCTCGCCATCTTCTCTTTCTCTCAGAAATCGAGGTCACGTCCATGCGCCGGGAACAACTGACAGAGAAGATTCTCGATATCAAACGTAAGCAGGGCTGGAGCTGGCGGCATATCACCGAGACGATCGGCGGCGTATCGCCGATTCTGATCGTCGGCGCCCTGCTCGGCCAGATGAAGCTCGTTAAGCCCTTGGCCAAAATGGCGGCTGCACTCTTCGGCTTGAGCGAAGAGGAGCAGCGGATGCTGAACGAAATTCCGGTTCGGGGAACGCCGATGCCGCCCACCGACCCATTGCTTTATCGGCTCTACGAGCTGGTGATGGTCAATGGACCGGCGTGGAAGGCGCTCATCGAAGAGGAATTCGGCGATGGCATCATGTCGGCCATCGATTTTGACACCGAGATCGAGCGGCTGCCGCACGAGAAGGGCGACCGAGTCAAGATCACGATGACCGGCAAGTTCCTGCCCTATAAATATTACGGCAACGAGCAGGGCATTCAGGGCTACGGCATCAGGGAAGATTGAACGAGCGCCAACGAGCCGTTCAAATATGAATGGCGCGGATACCGGCTTGCGCCGGTGGGACGCGTCGTCGAGCCCACCCTTTATCCAGCCACTCCGGCCTCATTAGAGTCCACGCATCCCTCGACCATGAGGACGCGAGCTGCAGACCGTCTGTATCTTGGGACTTGGGATGCGGCGCCTGAGGAAGCCGGCGGAATGAACAGGGGTTGTGCGGTGGGCCCCGACCCGCTGCCGCCGGCCGGACAACGGACCAGCCTCAGCCACACGCCTTGGGTGGAATTCCCGACTTCGCATTCCCTAGAGACTTTGTCGTAGTCAACTTCGGCGAAGGCAACGGTGCTGCCAGCAGCGAGCACGAGGGCGATGGCAAAACATCATGGGTAAGGTCCTCCAAGTCCGGTTTACTTATAGGGAGAAACTACCCTGCAATAGTTTGATATTGATGGATATCAATAAACGTTGCTTGGAAATGAGCTGCGCGTGAAAGTAATATTGGAAGTAAAACTAGGAAGATTAAGCAAGCTCCATTGCTACTTTTGCCCGCTCCGCTTTCTTGCGGTCGTTGGCATCGAGGTGGCGCTTGCGCAATCTAATTGATTGCGGCGTCACTTCGACAAGCTCATCGTCCTGGATGTAGGCCAGCGCGCGCTCCAGCGTCATACGGATGGGAGGTGTGAGGCGGACGGCCTCGTCCTTGGAGGTGGTGCGGATATTGGTGAGCTTCTTGCCCTTGAGCACATTGACCTCGAGATCGTTGTCGCGGGTGTGCTCGCCCACGATCATGCCGGCATAGACCCGCACGCCAGGGTCGATCATCATCGGCCCGCGGTCCTCAAGGTTCCACAAAGCGTAAGCCACGGCCTCGCCGGCTTCGGTCGAGATCAGCACACCGTTCCGCCGCCCCTGGATCTCGCCCTTATAGGGCGCATAGGCATGGAACAGCCGGTTCATGATGCTGGTGCCGCGCGTGTCGGTGAGAAGCTCGCCCTGGTAGCCGATCAGCCCACGCGTCGGCACGTAGAAAACGAGACGCTGACGGCCGCCGCCGGAGGGACGCATCTCCACGAGCTCCGCACGGCGCTCCGACAGTTTCTGCACTACAATGCCGGAGTGCTCAGCGTCGAGATCGATGACGACTTCCTCAATCGGCTCGAGCAACCCGCCAGTCTCGTCGCAGCGAAACAGAACTTTCGGCCGCGATACGCTGAGCTCGAAGCCCTCTCGCCGCATGGTCTCGATCAAGATGCCGAGCTGCAATTCGCCGCGGCCGGCAACCTCCATGGAATCGCGCTCCTCGGACTCGGTGATGCGCAGCGCCGCATTGCCTTCGCCCTCGCGAAGTAGTCGGTCGCGGATCATGCGGCCCGTGACCTTGTCCCCTTCGGTGCCGGCGAGCGGGGAATTGTTGACGCGAAAGGTCATGGACAAAGTGGGGGGATCGATGGGCTGAGCCGGCAGCGGCTCGGTAACCTCGGGCGCGCAGATAGTCTGCGCCACCGTGGCATCAGGAAGGCCCGCGATCGACACGATATCGCCCGCCGAGGCGTAGTCGAGGCCCACGCGATCGAGCCCACGGAAGGCGAGCACCTTGGACACGCGTCCCTGCTCGACCAGCCTGCCGTCATGGTCCAGCACCTTGACCATCTGGTTCGGGACAATCGTGCCGGAGGTGATGCGGCCGGTGACCACGCGGCCGAGATAGGGATTGGCTTCGAGGATGGTGCCGAGCAGCCGGAAGGGTCCTTCCTCTACATGCGGCGGCGCCACGTGACTGAGCACGAGATCGAACAAAGGCTGCATGCGAGCGTCCTTCGGGCCTTCGGGAGCGGCTGCCATCCAGCCCTCTTTGGCCGAGCCGTAGAGGATCGGGAAGTCGAGCTGCTCGTCGCTCGCATCGAGACTCGCGAACAGGTCGAACACCTCGTTCACAACCTCGGTCGGCCTCGCATCGGCGCGGTCGACCTTGTTGATCACGACGATGGGCTTGAGCCCCATCTTCAGCGCCTTCGACACCACGAATTTGGTCTGCGGCAACGGACCTTCGGCAGCATCCACCAGGACCAGCGCGCCTTCCACCATGCCGAGGATGCGCTCGACCTCGCCGCCAAAATCGGCGTGGCCCGGTGTGTCGACGATGTTGATGCGCGTGCCCTGCCAAAGGATCGATGTCACCTTGGCCAAAATGGTGATGCCCCGCTCGCGCTCCAGGTCGTTGGAATCCATGGCGCGCTCGGCGACGCGTTGGTTATCGCGGAAGGCGCCGGATTGCTGGAGCAGCCGATCGACCAGGGTGGTCTTCCCATGGTCGACATGGGCGATGATGGCGATGTTGCGAAGCTGCATGAGGGGTCCGAATGTCGAACGCGGGCCTAAGGGCCCGCGGTTCATATGACAGCGATATAGAGCGCGTGTGACGTTGGTGCAATGGCCCACGACGCTTGCGCCAATTTGCAACTGCCTCGTTCTTGCACAATTGCCGCACCGACCTGGAAAGCACCTTGAATGCTGGGCCTTCAGCAGCCATAGAAAGCCTCAGCAGATGCATCAGACTATCGGAGCAAAGGCCAGGCATTGATCCCAGGCCGATCTTTATCCATGCGAATCACGGCGCGGCAGCCTCGATTCAACGGGGCGGTCGAACCTCAAGAAGGGGCGCATCAAGCCCCATCCGAGGCAATCTCAAGTGAGGCAAGATGTGCGGCTTGGCAGGTGTGATCGACCTCGAAGGTCGTCGGGAGGCAGATCGGGCCATAGTCGCGCGCATGGGCGCGGCACTAACCCATCGCGGTCCCGATGACGCCGGCACCCTGTTCGCGCCGGGCATCGGCGCCGCCCATCGGCGGCTCAGCATCATCGGACTGAACAACGGTCAGCAGCCCATCTTCAACGAGGACCGCACGGTCGCGGTCCTGTGCAATGGCGAACTATTCGACTACCCGGAGCGCAAGGCCGAGCTTCAGGCCCGCGGCCATGTCTTCCGCGGCGGTAGCGATTGCGAGCTCATCGTGCATCTCTATGAGGAGCATGGCGAGGATCTCTTCCCGCATCTCAAGGGGCAGTTTGCGTTCGTGCTGTTCGACTTCGCCAGGCGCATCGTGCTCTTGGCGCGGGATCGCGTCGGCATTTGCCCGCTGTTCTGGTCGCGGCAGGGGGACAATGTTTATTTCGGCTCTGAGATCAAGGCGCTGCTCGCTTCCGGCGCGGTGGCGCCGGCAGCAGATGTTCGCGGTCTCGACCACCTCTTCACCTTTTTTGCGCTCGGCACACGGCGCACGTTGTTCGAAGGTGTGCAAGCGATACTGCCGGGGCACTACCTGAAGATTGAATTCTCTGCGGGTGGAAGGGCGGCTGAACCTATCGAGCGGCGTTATTGGGATTTCGATTTTCCGGATTGGGGAGACGAGCAGGATGCTGCGGATCCCTCAGCCCTGATCGATGAATTCGAGGCGACGTTCCAAAGAGCCGTCGAGATCAGGCTCAGGGCTGACGTTCCGGTTGTGGGCTATCTCTCCGGCGGCGTCGATTCCGCTTATATGCTTGCCACGGCGGCCAAGGTGCGCGGGACGCCAATTCCGAGCTTCACCATCAAGGTTCCTGACCCAGAGCTCGACGAGGAAGCGAATGCCGCGGTCACGGCACGTGCCGTGGGCGGCGCCGCGACCATGGTCGAAGCCGGACCCAATGTCATCGCCGAGACCTACGCGGCGCTGATCGGAGCGGCAGAGGCGCCGGTGCTCGATACATCCTGCGCGGCGCTGCTTGCGCTCTCGCGCGAAGTGCATGCCCAGGGCTTCAAGGCGGTGCTCACTGGCGAAGGCGCAGATGAGGCCTTTGCAGGTTATGTGTGGTTCAAGATGAGGGAGGCGGCGCGCAGTCTCGATATCGGTGACAGCTTCCGGCCGAGCACGGCGATCGGCCGCATCGCGCGAAAATGGGCTAGGCCAAATCTAAGCTTCGGCGAATTCGCCCGCATCGATGCCATGATCGGCGGACCTCACGCTCAGTCGATCATGTACAATCTCGTGGCGAGGTCGGGCGACCGCTATTACAGCCAAGAGATGAAACAGCGGCTCGGCTCGTTCGTTGCCTATGAGGACCTGGCGCTCGATGTGGAACGCATGCGCCGCTGGCATCCGCTCAACCGTTCGCTCTATCTCGGCTACAAGGTGCTGCTCGCCGGTCTCCTCATGACCCAGAAAGGCGACCGGGTCGCCATGGCCAACAGTGTGGAGGCGCGCTATCCCTTCCTCGACGAGGAGGTGATCGCATTCGCTGCGCGCATCCATCCCCGATGGAAACTGCACGGGTTCCTTGGCGACAAATATTTATTGCGGCGGGCGGCGGAGCGCTTGCTGCCGAACGAGGTCGCCTGGCGCCGCAAGGCCATGTTCAGGGCGCCGCTCGCCGAGTCGTTCCTGTCGAATCCACCGTCCTTTGTGCGTGATTTGATCAGCCGCGAGGCTTTGGCGCGGACCGGCTATTTCGACGCGGCGGCAGTGGAGCGCGACTGCGCCTTGCTGAGAAACGGCGAAGCGGCCAAGCTCGGCGCCTTCACCAAACTCGGGCTCGGCGGCGTGGTCGCCACCCAACTCTGGCATCATCTCTATCTCGGCGGCGGATTGTGCGATCTGCCGGATCTTGGGCATACGCCGGTGGTTGAATCTGTGGCGGCGCAACCAGTGGCCACGTACGCCGTGGCGTGATCAACGCTTCCCATTGACCTGAGCAAGGCTGCGCAACAAAGCGAGGCTTTCCTCGGCGATGGTTCTGGTCAGGCTCTCGGCATTCATGTCGCGGCCGAGTGAACGCGCCTCGCCAGACCAAAACGATGAAAAGTCCCCCGATCCTTGTTTCTCGGCAATCGTTCTGAGCGGGATCGCGGCCTGAGTGGCGAGTGGAAAGGCCGGCGCCTCAGACGCCATCGGCCCTTGTTCCTGAATGAAGCGATTGAGGATCGCGCGGGCCGGGCGTCCGGTGAGCACATTCGTGATGACAGTCGCCGGCTCCGATTTCTTCAGCGCGGCGCGATGCAACTCAGAGATATGCGCCTCGGGGCACCGGAGATAGGCCGTGCCGATCTGGACGCCTGCAGCGCCGAGTGCGAAGGCTGCGGCAACCCCGCGCGCATCGGCAATGCCGCCGGCGGCGATGACCGGGACCGGCACGGCGTCGGCGATTTGCGGCACGAGCGCGAAGGTGCCGACTTGCGCGGCGACGTTGGTCTCGAGGAACGTGCCGCGATGACCTCCGGCCTCCGCGCCTTGGGTGATGATGGCGTCAACGCCCCGCTCGGCAAGCCAGATGGCTTCCTTGACGCTCGTGGCCGAGCCCAAGATTTTGCAGCCGGCAACCTTGACGCGGGCAAGCAGATCGGGTGCCGGCAAGCCGAAATGAAAGCTCGCGACCGCAGGCCTCAGCTCTTCGACCAAGGCGCAGGCCTCTTCACCGAAGGGCTGCAAACCAGCCTTCAGCGGGAGCGCCGCCGGAGTGGCGCCAAGCGCGGCGTAGTAAGGCGCAAGACGCTTCAGCCAGGCCTGCTCGTGGGCCACATCTCCGGCCGGGGCCGCATGGCAAAAGAAGTTCAGGTTGACGGGCTTGTTGCTCTGCGTCGTGAACTCGGACAGCCCAGCGCGGACCTTGTCGGGCGTGAGCATGGCGCAAGGGAGCGAGCCGAGGCCGCCGGCCTTCGCCACGGCGACCGCCATCTCGACCCCGGTTGCCGCCGCCATGGGCGCCTGCACAATGGGCAACTTGATGCCAAGTAGATCGATCAGGCGCGTGTCAGGCCACATTTGGTTCATTTTGGGCTGCTTTCCCTGGCACCTGGAACGTCTCGGAGGGGTGTGGTTCCACAAGGTGACTATGCCCTATGAAATCTCATCGCGAGACTATCTTTGAGCGTGCGCTGGACTGCATGTCGCGTGGAGCCGAACGCGACCTCTTCTATGCTGCATTCGAACTCAGGTGCGGCGTAGAGGCACGATTGCAACAATATTTGGAAACGTGGGAACACGTTTCAAAGAGCCAGAGAAGGGCTGGAGAATTGCCAATCTGGGAGCAAGTGTGGAAGCCACGTTCCGCATTGGCGACGGCATATGCGTGGGAGATAAGGCACCATGGGTCGGGGTCGGACAAGCCAGTTGCTGTGCTCTACTTCCGTCACGGCTGAGTGGTTGGAGGTAGCAAATACCGGCACCCTTCTCGGCCCACCCCTCATTCGAGGAAAGTCAGAGAAGGGTTTAGAGTTGATGGCAAATGTTGGGATGCTACCGGGCCAAGAGGAGTTGCCTTCGATCCTTGGTTCTATCGGCACATCGCTAGAGATGCACGTTAGCCACCCAGTAGATTTGCCCGATCCGATCGAAGCAGCCGCTCTCATTTGGAGAAGGCCCTAAGACTAACGGTTGCGCTTGCCGAGCAACCGGAGCCTGAGCGCGTTGAGCTTGATGAAGCCCTCCGCGTCCTTCTGATCGTAGGCGCCGGCGTCGTCCTCGAAGGTGACGATCTTGCTCGCGTAGAGCGATTTCGGGCTCGACCGTCCGATGACGATGACATTGCCCTTGTAGAGCTTCAGCGTCACCTCGCCTTCCACATGCTCCTGGCTCTTGTCGATCAGCGCCTGCAGCATCTCGCGCTCCGGCGAGAACCAGAAGCCGTAATAGATCAGCTCCGCATAACGCGGCATCAGCGAGTCTTTGAGGTGCATGGCCTCGCGATCGAGCGTCAGCGACTCCATGGCCCGGTGCGCGGCGAGTAGAATCGCGCCGCCTGGCGTCTCATAGACGCCACGCGACTTCATACCGACATAGCGGTTCTCGACAAGATCGACACGGCCGATGCCGTTGTCGCGGCCGAGCTCGTTCAGCCGCGTGAGCAGCGCGGCGGGCGAGAGTGTCTTGCCGTCGATCGAGACGGGGTCACCCTTGACAAAACCGATGGTGATGGTCGTCGGCTTATCGGGTGCGTCCTCAGGCGCGATGGTGCGCTGATAAACGTAAGGCGGCGGCTCCTGACCTGGGTCCTCCAGCACCTTCCCTTCGGAGGAGGAGTGCAGCAGATTGGCGTCGACCGAGAAGGGCGCCTCGCCATGCTTGTCGCGTGCCACTGGGATTTGGTGCTTTTCGGCGAAATCGATCAAGTCGGTGCGGGACTTGAACGACCATTCCCGCCAAGGCGCGATCACCTTGATGTCAGGATTGAGCGCATAGTAGGTGAGCTCGAAGCGCACCTGGTCGTTGCCCTTGCCCGTGGCGCCGTGGGCCACGGCGTCGGCACCGGTGGCCTTCGCAATCTCGATCTGCCGCTTGGCGATCAGCGGCCGCGCAATGGAGGTGCCGAGCAGATAGACGCCTTCGTAGAGCGCGTTCGCCCGGAACATGGGGAACACGAAATCGCGCACGAACTCCTCGCGCAGGTCCTCGACGAAGATCTCCTTGATGCCCAGCATCTCGGCCTTCTTGCGCGCCGGCTCGAGCTCCTCGCCCTGGCCGAGATCGGCGGTGAAGGTGACGACCTCGCAAGCGTAGGTCTCCTGGAGCCATTTCAGGATGATCGAGGTGTCGAGCCCGCCGGAATAAGCGAGCACCACCTTTTTGACGGCGGTTGCCATGGAACAAGCCTCTTGGAGTACACGCCCCGGCAGAACAATTGCGCGGGACTATAGGCAGGAGAGGCGTCGGCGCAAGAGGCGCGCGCTGGATCGTCGCTTACCGGTTGTTAAGGCAACTAACCGATAGTGATTCTCGTGACCCCACGAGGTCACATCTCCAGGACGAGTAAAGTTTTGCGTCTCAGGGACCGGCCCCACACAAAAGGGGACCGGTCCCACCTGGTTTAGCGGAACCGGGATTGTGCTCCGCTCGTTTTTCCAACAACCACGATTGGTGAAGGGAGCAAGAGCCATGCCCTATCGGACCGATGCCGAGCTGCCGGACAGCGTGAAGCACAATCTGCCCGCCCATGCGTAAGATATCTAGCGCGAGACCTTCAACAGCGCCTTCGAGGAATACAAAGACGCCTCCAAGCGCCGCGGCAACGAATCGCAGGAAGAGGTCGCCCATAAGGTCGCCTGGGCGGTGATTGGCGGACAAAGGGCTAGCCGCCTCTCACGCTCCCCGCCCAGCCAACAGCCAATAGACGAAGCCGCCGACGAAGCCGGCCGCGGCGAAGATCGTCATGTATTGGCCGGTGGGAATCGGCGGGAGCGAATCGGTCCGCGGCGAGGCGAGCACGGGAATCGCGGCCATCGCAGCGCCGCCGGCAAGCACGTAATACATCCACGATCGAATGCGCAGCGCCTCGCCGACGATCGCGGCAATGGCTGCGGGTAAGACTGTGAGTGCAGGGGTCACGGTGCCTACGAACAGCACGATGCCGAACCACTTGGCGCCCATGGCAAGCACCGGATCGTTTGGCGCCGCGGCGCGAAGCTCGTCGCCGACCCAGATTGCGCCGAGCGCGAACAGCACGAAAAGCGCCACGGCCACGGCGAAGACGAACACGGTAGCGGCCCATAGGACGCGGAAGATGGTGCGGACGATCATGCCTGGTCTCGTGCGACAAGGTCTCGCGCTGTCAAGGCGCGCACTATAAGACAAGACTCGGCCACGTCCGCAGACATCGTCATGGCTTCGATCGAGTTACGAGTTTGGCAGCACCTAATTCCTACCCAGCGGCTCTGCGCATCGAGAGACTGGCGGAGAAGGTGGGCGTTGAGGTGCTGCAACGAGCTGTTCTGGGGCAATGATCGTCTTGAAGCCGCACTCGCGTGGGCTACCCATGCCCGGCCTTGTGCCGGGCATCGACGAATTTCGCGGCGAACAGTTAGGCGTGGATGGCCGGACAAGCCCGCCATGATGAGCACAGAGTCAGGCGACAGGGAGTGCGCGGGCGCGCGCACTTTGCTTCACGCTCGCACTTTTTAGTTGGCCGCAGGCCGCCATGATGTCGCGGCCCCTGGGCGAGCGCACCGGGCTTGCATAGCCCGCGCGATTCACCACCTCGCCGAATGTCTCGATCCTCTCCCAGTCCGAGCATTCGAATGGCGCGCCCGGCCACGGATTGAACGGGATCAGATTGATCTTGGCCGGGATCTTGGCCAGCAGCCTGACCAGCTCCTTGGCGTCGGCGATGGAATCGTTGACGTCCTTCAGCATCACATATTCGAAGGTGATGCGCTTGGCGTTGGAGAGGCCTGGATAGGCGCGGCAGGCATCGAGCAGATCTTTGATCGACCATCTCTTGTTGATGGGCACGAGCTGATCGCGAAGATCGTCGCGCACCGCATGCAGCGAGACCGCAAGCATGGTTACCGCCTCTTCGCCCCAGCGCGGAATCTCCGGCACCACGCCTGATGTTGAAAGCGTGATGCGGCGCTTGGAAACGGAAAGACCCTCGCCGTCGGCAGTGATGGCCATCGCATCACGCACATTGTCGAAATTGTAGAGGGGCTCGCCCATGCCCATGAGCACGACATTGGTGATCTTCCGGTCTGTGTCGGGAATGCCGCGCGGGTCTTCGGCGCTTGCGCCGGGCCAGTCGCCGAGGCGATCTCGCGCGACCACGATCTGACCGACGATCTCGGCGGGCGTCAGATTGCGCACGAGCTTCTGCGTGCCGGTATGGCAGAAGCTGCAGGTGAGCGTGCAGCCGACCTGGCTTGAAATGCAGAGCGTGCCGCGATCCTCTTCCGGAATGTAGACCGTCTCGACTTCCTTGCCGTCGTCGAGCCGCAGCAGCCATTTGCGCGTGCCGTCCAACGACACCTGTTCGGTGACGATTTCAGGCCGGGCGAGGGAGAAGCTTCGATCGAGCTCGGCTCGAAACTCCTTGGCGATGTTGGTCATGCGCTGAAAGTCGGTGGCGCCTTGCACATAGAGCCAGTTCCACAGCTGGCCGACGCGCATGCGCGACTGCCGCTCCGGCACGCCAAGTCGCTGGAGGCGCGCGGCAAGCCTTGCGCGATCAAGCCCGATCAATGGCTCGCGGAGATCCGCCTCCTGCGGCGGACTATCTTTGGTGAGAGACAGTGGGGACATGACCTATCATCCGGCGAGAGGCGCTGGTTTCACTGTCATATCATGCAGTTGGGGCGCCTTGCCAAGGGCAGCGCCGATCTTGGTAAGGTCAGAGCCTAGTTGCTGTTGCTGTTGTCGTCGCCGCCCATCACTTCGTCGGCGGCGGTCAGCACCCCGACAGTGGGGTTGTCCTTGCAGTAGAGCAGGAGCTTCTCGAGCGTGGACTTGAACTCGGAGAAGTCGATGGTGGTCGGGTCGTCGTTCTCGGTGTAGTAGCCTTCCAGCCAGAACATGATGTTGGCCATCTGCTCGGGGGGCCGCGACGAGAAATCGGCGCAGGTGATGATCGACATGTCGACCACCTGGGCCCTGGCCGGGCTTGCCGCGAGCAGCGCTGCGGCAACCACAACGTAGACGAGTTTCATTAAGTCCTCCCATGGCAACAGCGCCGCATGAGTCCGACGCTAGTCCTGTTCATCGCGGCAATCAATGACGTGAGGCTGACGTTCTCTGCGGCGCGTTAACCGCTGCATTCCTTGGCAATTCGAGCGAGCGCGTCGTTGAGCCCGTCGAGGGAATAGACGTCGCTCGTTGCGGTGCCGCGGACGGATTTGCCGTCGACCTTCATGGAGCTGGCCTTTTTCAGAGCCTCGACCAACTTCGTCTCAGCATCGGTCTTCTCGACGAAGGCGCCCTCATCCTTGGTGAAGAGGTCGAATTTCGCGGTGCCGACGGTCAGCGTGGCCTTTGCGCTGGCGCCGAAGGGATATCCCATCTTGATGCTGACCTCATTGGTGACGCCGTCGGCTGGCCAGCGCGAGATGTAGAAATAGACCGGCCCGCGCTTGATTTTGCTGGGGGTTTGCTGTTTCGGCTGGGCGACGGCGAAGCAGACCTTCGGCGTCCCCGTCGCGGCATAGGCCGACCACTCCTTGAATTTCTGCAGAAGCGTTGGATTGTCGGCGCAAGCTGGGGTGCAGCTTAGCGCTGTAATGAGGCAGGCAGCTCGAACGGCTCGGCGCATCTTCCCCGTCCCGACTCGTCGGCGGAGGGCAGCATACAATCTCGATCTTCCCTTAGCCAGACGCGGCCGTCAAACCCGCCGTCTGCGGCGGAGCGGGGCGCCTTGCACATGTTCGGTGCGGGGTTCCGGGCGCCCGCCTTCGGCCACCGGGCGGGTGGCAAAACGGCCAAGACAGCGCAAGCGGTCATACATGACGATAGCGCCGGCCGTGGCAAGATTGAGGGAAAAGGCGGTCGGGATGCGCACGAGATGATGGCAGCGGTCGACAATTCCCGGGCTCAGCACGCCCCGCTCAGGGCCGAGCACATAGGCCGCCTGTACCGGGTGAGCGAAAGCGGGAAGCTCCACCGCCTCGTCGAGGAACTCGATGCCGACGAGCCTGCACCCTCGCGGCAGGCGAAGCTCGTCGATGCTTTGCCAATGGTAAAGCGGCAGATGGGAAGAGGCCTTGGAGGTGTCCGCGATCGTGTCCATAACGCGCGCTTCGGCCCCGACCGTGAACACGAAGCTCGCGCCAAAGGCGTGCGCCGAGCGCAGGAGATTGCCGAGATTGACGGCCTTCGAGGCGCCCTCGATGCCGATGGCGAAATAGCCGCGGGCAGTTGCCGGCTGGGATTTCACGGCTCGTTTATGCCATAAGCGGCACCTTGCCGGCATAGAAACAAGGAAGCAGCATGCGCGTGGTGCAATTCAGCGAGTTCGGCGGACCGGAGAAGCTCGGCATCGAAGTGGTCCCGGATCCGACCCCCGCGGGGGAGGGGGAGATCGTCATCCGCGTAGCCGCTGTCGGCCTCAATTTCTTCGATACGCTCGTGCTGCGCAACCGCTATCAGGTCACGCCGACGCTGCCCCATTCACCTGGCGCCGAGATTGCCGGAACGATCGAGGCCGTGGGCCCCGAAGTTTCGGGCCTTGCAGTTGGCCAAAGGGTCGTCGCCACGATCGGCGGCAACGGCGCCAGAGAGAAGGTGGCGACCAAGGCGAGCAATGCGGTTCCGATTCCCGAGGGCGTGAGCAATGAGGCCGCAGCCGGCATTCCGGTGACCTATGGCACGGCGCTGCATGGGCTGAAGGATCGCGGGCGGCTGAAGTCGGGTGAGACCGTCGCAGTGCTCGGCGCCGCCGGCGGCGCGGGGCTTGCCGCGGTCGAGGTCGCCAAGCTCATGGGCGCCCACGTCATCGCCGCTGCTTCCTCCAGCGACAAGCTTGCACTCGCCGAGGCACACGGTGCGGCGGAAGGCATCAACTATCAGAACGAAGACCTGAAGTGCCGGCTGAAAGAGCTGAGGGGCGGCATGGGAGTCGACGTACTTTATGACTGTGTGGGTGGTCCCTATGCCGAGCCGGCCTTGCGGGCCATGGCATGGGAGGGCCGCTATCTCGTGGTCGGCTTCGCCGCGGGAGAGATCCCCCGTTTTCCCCTTAATCTCATCATGCTCAAGGGCTGCTCGGTCATCGGCGTGTCGTGGAGCGCGTTCGTCAACCGTGACCCCGATCAGCACCGCATCAATCTGATGGAGCTGCTCGAATGGTGCCGGCAGGGGCTGATCGTGCCGCACATCCACGGCATCTACTCATTGGCGGAGACCGCAGAGGCGCTCGGCCTCATCGAGGGGCGCAAGGTCACCGGCAAGGTGATCGTCAATCCGCAGCTTTAGCTAGGTCGTCTTGGGCAGCTCTTTGTCCAGAGCGCGCGCCGCCGCGGCACGATGGGTCGGGGTGATATGGGCCGAGACGAGCGCGAGCACCGCCGTCACCAAGGCAGCGTCATCGGCGAAACCGAGACCAGCGATGAAGTCCGGAATGAAATCGAACGGCAGGATGAAATAGGCGATAGCAGCGAGCAGCATGCCGCGCACGCGCATCGGCGTGGCGGGATCGAGCGCGCAGTAATAACCCGCTACGAGGTCCTCGACGAACGGAACCTGTCCCGCAAAGCGCCTCAGCTTCGACCAGAAATCGGTGCGCACCTTCCGCTCCCACTCGGCGAAATTGCGCAAGGAAATTTCCCTGCCAAGCGCCGCATTGCGGAGGTCGCTCGCGTTGTCGAAGGCTCTCATGGTGTCGTCCTCACCAAGGCTGAAGAAGCCAAAGTCCGAAAAAGAGATAGGATGGGCGCAGGCTCTTCGCAAGAAGCCTAAATTCGGGGCCGCATCTTGAGGCCATTGGCGCCTTGTCACGGTCCCTTCCCCATGTCAAGCACGGCCATGGCCACCCACCACATCCTCTTCGTCTGCCTCGGCAATATCTGCCGCTCGCCCATGGCCGAAGGCGTCTTCCGCCGCGTCGCCGAGGAAGAGGGGCTGATGGACCGCTTCGAGATCGACTCGGCCGGTCTTGGCGATTGGCATATCGGGCAGCCGCCGGACCATCGCGCGCAAAGGGCGGCGCGATCCCGCGGCATCGACATTTCGGGTCAATCGGCACGGCAGGTGGAGGACGAGGATTTCGAGCGGTTCGATCTCCTGCTCGTCATGGACCGCTCCAACTACGCGGAGCTCAAGGCGAGAGCGCCTGCGAGCGCACGCGCGAAAATCCATTCCTTCTTGGAGTTTGCGCCCCATGTCGGGACCAAGGATGTGCCGGACCCCTTCTTCGGAGGCACTGAAGGGTTCGATCACGCGCTCGACCTGATCGAGGCCGCGGCCCGCGGCCTGTTCGCCTCGCTCATCGCCGAGGAGACAACACCGGCGAAGCGCAACGCCTAGTGCTCCAGCGGATAGGCCGCCTCCACCACGTAGGGCCCGCCGCCGACGGAGGCGCGCGAGGAGAACAGCACGAAGCGTGTCACCTCGAAGGGCTCGCTCGTAAAGTCGCCCAGGCGCTCGAGATAGGTGGCGACGGAGTCCGAGCTTGTGCCTCTCAGGCGCGCAACGGTGACGTGCGGCGTGTAGTTCCGAGGCTCTGGCGGCATGCCGACGGCGCGTGCCGCGCGTTCATGGGCGCGCTGCAGCGAACTCGAGCGCAGTGCTCGGCGAGATGGCGGCAAAGATCGCCCGCGGCTTGCGTCCGCCAAAGCTGCCAAGCGTGCTGAGCCTGAGCTCAAAAGACGAAGCGACGATATCTCCAAGGCTGTGCGCGAAGTCTCGTGCGGTGGTGCCGTCGACATCGCCGAGAAAGCGGAGAGTCACATGGTAGTTCTCTGGATCGATCCAGCGCGCGCCGTTAAGGCCGGCGCGAACGAGGGTGAGCCTCCTTGCGACGGCAGCTGGTATCTCGATCCCAGAAAACAGCCTCGGCATTCGCAACTCCTCAACGAGGGCACATGCTTGGCGATCACTGCGGCGACCGCATCGACGTCGCAAATATCAGCTTCACTATGGCTCAGTCCCACCATGTCGCGTCCGGCTGCCGTGGCCACCTCGATCAGGTGACGCCCGACCTGGCCGCCGGCACCGAAGACCATGATCCTGGACCCCAGCGGCTCGGGCTCTCGCTACGCGGGTGCTGCCTGCACAAGAGGAAGCTCGGCGTGGGGTGGCGCGATTCGCTCGTCGAAGGTTTCGCCGGCAAACAACCCGATCCACAACTGCCACAATACGAACGCCACGATCGTCAGGATCGCAATAATCGCGAAAATTTTACCGTAATGCAGCGGCATGATCCCTCCTTCTGCCTCGCGCCTAACCTTCGCCGCGAATTGGACCAGCATTGCCTCCAATTGTCCGCTAATGACCCAAAGCGGACATCGGCGCGGCAAGCGTCTCTCCTGCTAAAGCCCCGTCTCGATGGCCTTGAGCAGCTGAAAGCGCATCGGGCCGTTGCTCTTGAGCGAGATCACGAAGCGCACCCGCCCGTGGCTTGAGGTGTCAGCGTAGCCCGCGAGCGTGCTGACGCCGGACATCGTGCCGGTCTTGTTCAAGCCGCCGTCGTGGCCGTGAAGCAGGTCGGCGTGGGGCGCGAAGAGTTCGAGCACTTTGGCAAGGCCGCGGGCCGTGAAGCGGTTATTGCGGCTGATGCCAGAGCCCTCCTCGAGATGGATGTCCTCGGCGAGGCCGTTCGCGGTAAGCATCATGTTCGCCACTTTCAGCGACTTTTTCAGGCTGACGGGCCCGCCGAGGGTGCCGCCGATCTCCAGGAAGACCTGGTTGGCGATGTAGTTATTCGAGGCGATGAGTAGCTGGACGAGGATCTCCGAAAGGGGACGCGACTTGTGAACGTAGACCGGCTCCAGGCCCACAGGGACCGATCCGGTCGTGATCTTGCCCTTCACGCTGCCGCCCGCCCGCACGATGAACGCGGCGATCAGCTCGCCGGCGTATTGCAGGCTTACCGCGGGGTCCTGGGCCAAACTGATGCGGCCGCGTCCGTTGGGCCCCCGCGCCCGGAACTGGCTGATCGCGATCGGGGTGATCGGGGTCTGGCTCTCGGCTGAGCCGACCGTCTTGCCCTTGCGCACGGCGGCGATCGTGTTGAAGTTCACCGCGAGCGCGGAGTTCAGCGCGTCATAGGCCTCGCCAGTGTTCTCGATGCCCGGGATGCGGAGGTCTGAGGGGTAGTAGCTCGCGTCGAGCACGATGCCGGTGATCGGCTCCTTGCCGACCGCTGCGACCAGCTCCGGCGCGAGCTTGGCCAGCTCCTCGGAGACCAGGAAGGGATCGCCGCCGCCCCGCACGTACAGCACGCGGTCCTTGTCCAGGTAGAAGCGGGTCTCGAAGCGGTAGTCGCCGCCCAAGACTTCCATCGCCAGCCACGCTGTCACGATCTTGGTGACCGAGGCCGGAGCGAAGGGCTGGTCGGCGTTCTGAGCGATCAGCTCTTTCCCCTCGGCGTCCATCACGAGCACGAGCCCCGACGGAGCGAGCGCCGCGACCTTCTCCTTGGCGCCAGCCAGGGCCGGGGCGGGCAGCAAGAGCAGGGCGCAGGCGAGCAGACGAGACCACATGGCGACTTCAACGTGGGATCGGGGATGCGGGGACTATAGCAAGGGCGAAGGGCCGTCGACACAAGCGTTGGGCGCCGGCTTCCCCCGGCTCAGCGCGACCGGAAAGAGGAACACCCCTGCGACGAATAGAAAGAGCTTCATCATGTCGTGTTCCCCCGAGAAGCTGGATCTATCCGCTCATAGTAAGCCATCGGCCTTTGCCGCCAAAGGCCCGTGGCGCGGCCTGCCCAAGCTTGGGCGGAGCGAGCATACCGCCGCGCCATCTCCCGCCGGAACTTGATGGCGCTAATGACGTTCCCGCCTATTGGCCTTCGAACACGGTTATTTCGATGTTTCAGCTATTCGTCGCTCCGACGCCTTTGAGGGTTGGGGCGAACACGCGTACGACGGAACATCCCAACGTCAACTGTTAGCGGTGTTGATCGTGAGCGTTGGTGCACTCGCGCTGACATTGTGCGTGGCACTTCTCATGCTATTTGCTGACGAAGCCTCCTGATCCGAGTCGCTTCCCGATACCGGCCTGTTTAATCTCGTTCGCGGCATGGCGCGGCATAAATCGAGAGTGGTAAGCAGCGGTTGGTCACTGTCCGCTTTACCCCCAAAAGCGGACATTCGTCGGGGCATTGAGCATGTCTGCTTTGTGCCAATCACGGACATTCCGACTAATCTTGGTAGGCAACGCCGGCCCTGATTTCTTTTGACCAGTGCTTCGAGCCGCGCCCCGGACGATGGCATCCGTCAGAAGCGCGACAGATTGCATGCAGGCGAGCTGGGAACGAGTAGGTCTGAATGCGTTGTGCTCGGCGAGCTATTCCCCCTAGCGTGCTCAGGCAGCCGGCCCCGCTGATTCTTTTGGCATGATGAGCATGTCCGCTTCTGGGGGTAAAGCGGACATCCCTGATACCCCTCACCAATGTCCGCTAATGACCCAAAGCGGACATGGTGGCGATACCACAGTGCCGGGGGTGTGACCGGTTAACCGGTCCGCCTCCTGGACTCTGGCTCCTCTTCTGATCGGCGCTGTGTGATGAGCAGGGCAAGCGCTCGCTCTCGGAACCAATGGCTAGCTCGACGCCCGCTAGGGCCGTTCAATCCAGCCGCTGCTTCGTCGTGAAGCCGCTCACCTTATCCCACTCGGCAGGCGTCATCTTTTTGACCGTGACGCTGAAAGTCCAAATGTGGCCCTCTGGATCCCTGGCACGATAGGTGCGGTCACCGTAGAACTGCATCTCAGGTTCCATAAGGACTTCTGCCCCGGCAGCGCGTGCGTGCTCGCAGTGAGCGTCCAAATCTTCGCCCTCAGCCAGCTGGACATGAATTGACTGGGAGTTTTTCCCCCCGATCGATTTTGGGCTCTTGTGGGCGTCACTCCACTCATTGCCAACCATGACAACCGAGTTCCCGTAAGTCATCTCCGAGTGGCCGAGATTACCTTCGGCGTCCAGTAGGACGAATAGCGGTTCGAAACCGAAAGCCTCTTCAAGCCACCGAAATGCAGCCTTGGCATCTTGATAACAAACAGCGCTTGAAAGCCCCTTAGGCCGATATGCTTCAGGCATTGCCGATCCCCTTTCGGAGTAATGCTATCTAGCAAACTGTGCCCCAAAAAAGACCGCGTAGTTGCTCCTCGCGACGCGCCGAAGTCTGGGCTGTCATTTCGCCGCATTGGGACAGCAAGCCCGGGCTCGTACGTGCGACTTAGGTTAGGCTCGACCGTCCATGTGAGGAATAAGTCCGAACTTGAAATGGGAATGCCCACGCGATGAACCTTCTCCGCCTGTTAACTTCGCCGATTCCCGTACCTGCATCCTGGTACGCAATTCCGCTCCGGCTTATCGTTGGATTTGGTTTCATCCAACATGGATATGCGAAGTTAGCGCGCGGTCCGGAAGACTTCATCGGCGTGCTTCACGCAATGGGACTGCCCTCGCCCTTTTTGCTGGGCTGGCTGACGATCGTTATTGAACTCGTGGGCGGACTTATGATCCTTGTAGGGGCTCTGATTCCCCTAGCGACGCTTCCCATGATGATCGTCCTGTTCGTCGCGATCATTACGGTGCACCTGCCAAACGGATTTAGTTCAATCAAACTTCAATCGTTTGACGCCGCTGGGGCTCACTTCGGCCAGCCAGGATATGAAACTGACCTGCTTTATCTGGCTAGCCTTCTTGCGCTGTGCTTTGGAGGACCGGGGCCGGTTTCGGTTGACGGCTGGCTCAACCGCCTTATGGGGAAACAGCGTGTGGTTGGTGGTAAATCATCGGAGGTGAACAGCGCGTAAGCGCGCAAGAGCAATGGCGTCCCGGAGTGAGTTAGTGTCGAGAAAGAACACGATGCAAGTCCGCATCAAACCCTACAAGGGGCCGGTTGGCGGCTGGGGATCCGTGAAAGGTGTCACGGAGATCTTGCTGCGCGAAGCCATTCCGCTAAAGGGCTCGCTCGCTCTTTGGCATCAGAACAAGCCCGGAGGCTTCGCTTGTGTCAGCTGCTCTTACGGACGTCCTCCGCATCTCAGTGCACTTCGAATTCTGCGAAAACGGTGCGAAAGCCACCGCGTGGGAAATAACGGACAGACGATGCCCTCCAGCGTTCTTCGCCGAGCACACCGTAACCGAGCTTGAGAGTTGGTCTGATCTCCAATTGGAGGAAGTCGGCCGCCTGACCGAGCCGATGCGCTGGGACTCGGTAAGCGACAGATACGTGCCGATCTCCTGGGCTGATGCCTTTGCCGCCATCGGTGCGCATCTGAAGGCACTCGCCCCGAAATCTGTGGTGTTCTACACCTCCGGCCGCGCTTCGCTGGAAGCCTCTTACATGTATCAGCTTCTGGCGCGGATGTACGGTAACAACAACCTGCCCGACAGCTCAAACATGTGCCACGAGAGCACGTCGGTCGCTCTGCCGCAGACGATTGGAGTGCCGGTCGGCACGGTGAAAATCGAAGATTTCGAGCACACTGACTGCGTGATGTTCTTCGGCCAGAATGTGGGGGTCAACAGCCCGCGCATGCTGCACCAGTTGCAGGAGGTGCGCGAACGTGGCGTGCCGATTATCACGTTCAATCCGCTGCGAGAACGCGGCCTCGAGAGTTTCACCAATCCGCAATCCCCGATTGAGATGCTGACTCTTTCGGAGACAAAGATAAGTACGCAGTATCATCAGCTCCAACCGGGTAGCGATCTCGCCGTCCTCGTCGGCATGTCGAAGGCGCTGCTCGCCATGGACGATAAGGCCAAGGCCGCGGGCACCGGGCGCGTCATCGATGTCGACTTCATCGAGCAGCATACGAGCGGCTTCGACGCCTTCGTGGCCAGTATGAACCACTTCCAATGGCCGGAGATCGAAGCGTGCTCTGGTTTGAGTTCGCGCCGCCATCGAATCGGCGGCGAGGGTCTATGGCAACGCCAGGGCCGTTATCATCTGTTATGGCATGGGTCTGACGCAGCACCGTTCGGGGGTGCTCGCGATCCAGATGCTGAGCAATTTGCTGCTTATGCGCGGCAATATCGGTAAGCCCGGGGCCGGCATTTTTCCGGTGCGAGGCCATTCGAATGTCCAGGGCCAGCGCACGGTCGGGATCACGGAAAAGCCCGAGCTCGTCCCACTCGATCGTCTCGCTGAGCAGTACGGCTTTAACCCCCCGCGCGAACGTGGCCTCGACACGGTCGGAACCTGCGAAGCCGTGCGCGACGGCAGCGTGAAGGCGTTCATTTCGCTCGGCGGCAATTTCATCCGAGCCATTCCCGAGACCGACATCATGGAACGTGTGTGGCGGCAGCTCGAGATGACGGTTCAGATCGCCACCAAGCTCAATCGGGGGGCGCTCATCCATGGCCGGGCGGCCTACTTGCTGCCCTGCCTCGGTCGCATCGAAATCGACCGTCAGACATCGGGCGTGCAATTCGTCACAGTTGAGGACACGACAGGGCGCTTTCACGCCTCGCACGGGCGGGCCGAGCCCGCGGGCGAGCACATCTTATCGGAGCCCAAAATCGTAGCCGAGCTGGCTAAGGCAACTTTAGCGCCAAATCCGAAAGTGGATTGGGACGCCTGGAGCAGTAACTATGCGCTTGTCCGCGACGCAATCGCCCAGACTTACCCAAAGATCTTCGAGAACTTCAACGAGCGCATCAAGAATGCCAGTGGTTTCGATCGCCCCTTGCCCGCCCGCGAGCGTAAGTGGACGACACCAACTGGCAAGGCCAACTTCATCGCGCCGCGCAGCCTATCGGAGGACCCAGACATTCCGCACACGCGGGTGGGGGTGCTCATGCTTATTACCTTGCGAAGCAACGACCAGTTCAACACGACCGTCTACGGCTTGGATGACCGTTTGCGCGGCATCAATGGCACACGCATGGTCGTGTTAATGAACAAGGCCGACATCGAAGAGCGTGGCCTCAAAGACGGCGACGAGATCGATCTCCTTGGGGCAGCGGGGGACGCGGTTCCTCGCGCTGTACGCGGCCTGCGCGTCGTCACCTATGACGTGCCACAGGGCTCATGTGCCGGCTACTATCCGGAGTGCAACCCCCTGCTGCCACTATGGCACCACGCCGAAGGCAGCCACGTGCCTGCAGCGAAGTCCATACCTGTGCGCGTCCAAAAGCGTGGTTGAATCAACGGCGTGACACCATTGAGCCACCAGCACTCACAACGAAGCAACACGACTTCAATCCCAGGTCGAGTATGACCTGGGCGTCTATTTATATGAGCCGGTGTGCCAATGACCTGCAGGTCAACGCCGTCACAAATTCGCTTGCTAGATGGAAGCTCCCTTCCTAACCAGGTCTCTCGGGTTCAGACGCGTCCAAGTGAAGGATCTCGCGGAGCAAAGCTTTGGGGCCGGCGCCGAATCTGGGCGCGGCGCCCACCAGAACTCGAACGGTCCTCGTGGTCTGCTCGACCTTCCGCGACCATCGCGAGCTCCCGCGGCTTCGCCGTCCCGGCCTTGACTATTTGTTCCATGATTATGCGAGCACGAGCCTCGAGGAGCTGATCGGCGGCCGGGCGGAGGGATTGGATGGCGCCGCCGACCCAATCACCGAGGTCGCGCGCATCTGCGCCGAGATCAGGGACCGCGCCATCGCCGCCGTGGTCAGCACCGACGACTATCCGGGAAGCGCGCTTGCCGCGGTCCTCGCCAAGGAGCTTGGCCTGCCGGGACCAGACCCAAAGGTCAACCTCATTTGCCAGCACAAATATTGGTCGCGGGTGGCGCAAGCGCGCTTCGCTCCGGAAGCGGTTCCCCCTTTCTGGCCCATCGATGTTGCGGATAACGCTGATCTCCCCGGCGGGATCGCCCTTCCGGTGTTCGTCAAGCCGGTGAAATCATTCTTCTCCATTGGCGCGCAGAGGATCGACTCCGCCGCGGAGCTCACCGAGCTCAAGCATCGCTGGGGCGAGCTTGACGACTTCTTCTTGCCGCTCGAGCGGTTGCTCGAACGCGAGGCGCGGATCGAGGTTGGCGGGGGGCGGCTCATCGCCGAGGGCCTGCTTGAAGGCGACCAGGTCACGATCGAGGGTTATGTCGTCGGTGGTGAGGTCAACACCCTCGGTGTGGTCGATTCCATCTTCTTTCCTGGCACCCTCGCGTTTTCACGGTTTGAATACCCGTCTACATTGCCGGACGGCGTCCAAGAGCGCATGGCCGATATCGCGCGACGCGTCATGCGCGGCATTGGCTTCGACAATGGGTTGTTCAACATCGAGATGATATACGATGCACGTAGCGATCGGATCGCCATCATCGAGATCAATCCGCGCATGGCCTCGCAATTCGCCGACCTCTATGAGAAGGTCGACGGCACTAACGCCTACGAGATCCTGGTGGATATCGGCACCGGCGTTCGGCCTACGCCAAAGCGTCGCCGCGGTCCGTACCAATACGCGGCAAGCTGGGTGCTGCGGACTTTTCAAGATTGCCTCGTCGCCGCGCTACCGTCGGTGGAGCAAATCGAAGAGCTCGAACGCTGCTACCCTGACCTCAGGGTAGAGCTGCATGCCACGGCGGGGCGAAAGCTTTCCGATGAGCTGCAGGATGGAGCGAGCTTCCGCTACGGCGTCGTCAATCTTGGCGGCAGCAGCCGGACCGAAGTGTTGCAGCGCTTGGAAGATTGCCGTGCAAGGCTCGGCTTCATTCTGCTGCCAATGGGGTCGGCGATAGGTGGTGAGTTCAACGTTGACAGGAGCGCAGCGTGCGAAAACTGGAGCTAGTTCCAATCGCCCGTTGCCCCGGCTCGGCCAGCTTCAAGCTGTCGGATCGCAGGCTGATGCGCTAAAGTCTGGCCCCGCGAATACGCAACACTCCGATCACGCAAGGAAGCACGTCTTGAGTTCACTCCTGTTTGCGCGCCGCCGTCAGCTTACGTTGCTCGCCGCGGTTTCGTCGTGCCTGATGCTCGCGAGCGGTACCTCGTTTGCCAATGAGAAGGTGTGCCGTTTGCTCGAGCAACGTTACGAGCAGATCGAAAAGGGCGCGAGCTCCATCGAGATCAATGCCACCCTGTTCTCGGCCGCCGACAAGGGCTGCAAGGAGCTGGCGCAGCACCTGCTTGATGCCGGCGCCTCGCTCGAGGCCAGAGACCGCCTTGGCATTCAGCCCTTGGGCCGGGCGGCGACGGCCGGGCAAGGCGAGATGGTTGCTCTGTTCCTTGCGCGTGGCGCACCAATCAACGCACGCGCCATCGACGGTTCTACTGCGCTCTATCAAGCGGCCGAGGCAGGGCGGCTGCCTATCGTTCGTCAATTGGTCCAGCACGGCGCGGACGTGCGCCTTCCCGGGCGTAGCGGCATTTCTCCGCTCGCCGCCGGCGCCTACATGGGAAACGAGCCGATCGCGGAACTGCTGATCGAGAAGGGGGCCGACCCCAACGCGACCGACAGTACCGAGAAGACTGCCATCACCTATGCTGCAGGCCGCGGTTTTCCAGAAATTGTCAGCCTGCTTCTCGACCATGGCGTCGACATCAACGCCCACTACGGCAATGACCTCACGGCATTGATGTGGGCAGCTGGTTATTCCGAGGAAGCAGGCGTTGAAGACATTTCCAAGGTCATCACTCTTCTCCTCGATCGCGGCGCGCATATCGACGATGAGGACAATCGCGGCCGCACCGCGTTGATGATTGCCGCCGAGCTCAACCATCAGGCCGCGGCTGACCTCCTGCTCGCGCGCGGCGCAGACAAGAGTTTGCGCGACAAGCAAGGCAAGAGCGCAGCCGACCTCACCTCGCTCACCGCGCTGCGCGAGAAACTGACGGCGACGCAATAGCGGTTAGTGGCCTTGGCCGCCGAGATATTGGTTGATTTGCAATCCGGCGAGATACTCGGCAAGGGCGGTTATGGCGTCGGGTGACGTCGCCTTCATTAGGTCGGACATGCCGGGATTGTTGCCGCGCGTGCCGTCGCGAAAGTCCGTCATCGTCTTCAGCAGATAGTCGTGCTGCTGACCGGCGAGGCGAGCGGTGGAGCCGTCGCCCTGGAAGTGATCGAGGTGGCAGCCGATGCAACCAACCGAGGAAATCGCCGCCTGAGCTTTGGTGGCGACGTCCTGAGACGCCGGCGGTTGCTGTAGGGCGGGCCATTTGAGTTTCGAAAAATATTCAGCGAGCGGGAGTAGGTCCTCTCTCGCGAGCGTCGCGGCGATCGGCGACATCAAATCGTTCTTGCGCGCGCCGCTTTGGAAGTCACGCAACTGGAGAAACAGATATCCGGCGTTCTGGCCCCAGATCACCGGCGTCGTCTTAAGTTGAGGAACGCCAGTCTCGCCGTGGCAAGCAGTGCAGACCTTGGCCTTCTCCTCAATAGCGTCGGCGGCCAAAGCGTTCGAACTCATGAGGAGGAGGGAAACTAGAGGCAGAGCAAATTTGCAACGCATGGTACCGGAAACCTGCGACATTGGCCGGATGTTCGCTTGGCGTGAGAAGGACGGGGCATTGGTCATGCCCCGTCCTCGTCTTTGAGTTTAGAGGCGTCCGCTGGTCGTGGACGCGTCGATGCGATCAGTCGACGGTGAACGCGATGATGTTGTTACCGCGCTTGAAGTCGATCTGGGTGTTCCCGCCAGCCCCGACGACGATGTATTGCTTGCCGTCGACAGAGTAGGAGGCCGGTGGTGCATTGACGCCGGCGCCTGCAAAGAACGACCACAACACGTCGCCGGTCTTGGCATCGTAGGCGCGGAACCAGCCATCGCCTTCACCAGTAAACATGAGACCGCCGGCAGTGGTGAGCGGGCCGCCCATCATCGGTAGCGGCGTCTTTTTCTGCCAGGCGATCTTGCCGGTGTTGTAGTCGACGGCGGTGACATTGCCGAACAACTCTTCTGTCGCAATCACCTTGAAGGCGCCGCCGAGCCAGAGCTTGCCGCCCGGATAGGGCGAGCTCGTGACCTGATAGGTCATCGGCTGATGCAGGTTGACCGCGTAGGTCAGCCCGAGCTCAGGGTTGACCGCCATCGGCGACCATTCGACGCCGCCATTGGCGCCTGGCAGCATCCGTGCACCTTCAGCGGTGGGCAAGGTCCACATGCCTTCTTGCGACACCATCGGCTCGGAGAATCGGATGAGGCTGCAATCCTTGCGGTTGTTGACGAACACGTTTCCGATCTTGTTGCCGTGAATAACGGCCGGAACAACGTTTCCATCTTTGTCTTTCGCATCGACCAAAACCGTGGGGCTCACCGCATCGAGATCCCACACGTCGTGCGGAATGAACTGGAAGTGGCAGACATATTTGCCGGTGTCGAGATCGACCGATACCAGCGACTCCGTGTAGAGATTGTCGCCTGGCCGGATGCCGCCGTCGAGATCGGGCGAAGGATTGCCGACCACGAAATAGATACGATTAGTCTTGAGGTCGACGGAGGGATTCTGCCACACGCCGCCGCCGACCGTCTTGTAGGGGTCCCCGGTCTTGGCGAGCTGCGCCTTCTCGGCCGCGATATCGCGATGCATGTCGTGGCCGGTAGCGTCGTGTGTCGCCCACACGCCAACGGAGCTCTCGGCCGTCGTATCGAAATTCCAGATGAGCTTGCCGGTCTTGGCGTCATAGGCACGGACGAAGCCACGGATACCATACTCGCCACCATTGGTGCCGATCAGGATCTTGCCGTTGACGGCGGTCGGCGCCATGGTCTCGCTGTAGCCGAGTGTCGGATCGGCAATCTGAGTCTGCCACACGATGCTGCCGGTCTTGGCGTCGAGCGCGACCAGCTGGGAATCGAGCGTGGCGAGATAGACCTTGTCATCATAGACGGCGACGCCGCGGTTGTTCGGTCCGCAGCAATAGGTCGTGACCGGACCCATGGCGTGCTTGTAGTGCCAGTACTCCTCGCCAGTCTTGGCGTTCAGCGCATAGACATGGTCGAATGAGGTGGTGATATACATGACGCCGTTGACGACGATCGGCGTCGTCTCCAGCGATTCCTTTACTTCCGTCTGGAAGATCCAGGCAGGATGAAGCTTGCCGACATTCGATGTGTTGATCTGTTTGCCTGGGAAATATCGGGTCTGATTGTAATTGCCGTTGGTATGAAGAAAGTTGCTATCGTCGCCAGCCGCTGCGTTGAGCTGATCTTGCGACACGGGGGTGGCAGGTGCGCCTTTTGACTGAGCCCAGGCCAGATGCGATCCGGCGAAGCCCAGCACCAGCGCGCCCGTAAGCACGCCAGCCATTTTCCAACTCGACATGTGATCCTCCCTTGACGTGGTCCCGCTTCGACCGATTTTCCGGTCGCTCCATTCGGATTCCACGCGGCTGAGACTGCTCGCGGCCTTGCAATTTGTCAATCAACCGCTGGGTTTTTTGGGCGTCGAGGCTGCCGCCTAGCAATGAAATTTGCCACGCACGCATGTGCTGGCTGGTAGTCTGCCAACTAAGCAGCGGCTACATTCCGGCGAGAATTGCTTGAGTTTTATGTGGTTGGCGCATCGGCGCCTGAAAGTTCCGTTCCGGTATGCAGCCTCGCAAGAGTAAGGTCTCCCCTCTGCCGGCCCACTTTGGGCACGAGTGGATAGGAAAGATTCCTGTCGCCAATTTCCTTTTGTCGTTGACGTGGATGTGCGCCTGCCTGCTCGCGGCCACACCGCTCAGAGCAGCCGATGACCAAGGGTGGCACACAGCACCAGCTGACAGCACGCCCGCCCCATCCGCGCCGAGCGCGCCGAGCGCGCCCGCGGCAGAGATAACCGAGGTCCCGATCGGCTACCTAAAACAGGAGGTCAAGCACCCCATCCCACTGTCGCGGCTCTATGTAGAGCCCACGGACTACGGCATTGCCGGTGCGCAATTGGCGCTCAAGGACAACAACACGACCGGCCGTTTCACCAAGCAGGACTTCACGCTCGACGTCGAGCGCGTGGCGATCGGCGGCGACGCGGTTGCGGCTCTGCAAAAGCTCGTGGCGAGCGGCCACCACTTCATCCTTGTCGATGCGCCGGCGGAGACGCTCCTCGAGCTTTCCGACTCCGTCAACGGGCAGGACGTGCTGCTGTTCAACGTGCGCGCCGAGGACGAGGAGCTGCGGCAGGAAGAGTGCCGCGCCAATGTGCTGCATACCGCGCCTGACCGGTACATGCTCGCCGACGCGCTCGCCCAATATCTCGTATGGAAGAGGTGGCAACGTTGGTTCGTGGTGAAGGGCGTGTTCCCCGAGGATCTTGCCTATCTTGAGGCCATCGAAAGGGCTGCGAAGCGCTTCGGCGGCACCATCGTGGAGGAGCGCGAGTACAAGGAGACCTCCGGCGCGCGGCGCTCAGACAGCGGCGAGCAGCAAATCCAGCAGCAGATGCCGGTCTTTACCCAAGGCGCGCCTGCGTACGACGTGGTGGTGGTCGCCGACGAGAAGGAAGTGTTCGGCCCATACCTACCCTTTCGCACCTGGGACCCACGCCCTGTCGCCGGAACCGCCGGGCTTAAAGCCATGAGCTGGCATCCGGCGCATGAGCAATGGGGCGCGACGCAAATGCAGAACCGCTTCCAGCGCCTGGCCAATCGCTTCATGTGGCCCGTGGACTACCAGGCTTGGATCGCGGTCCGCGCCATCGGCGAGGGGACGACGCGGGCGGGCACAGCCGACTTCGCCCCGGTCAACGCGCTGATCCGAAGCAAGGATTTGAACCTCGCGGCGTTCAAGGGGCAGAAGGTTACGTTCCGCTCCTGGGATGGACAACTGAGACAGCCGATCATTGTGACGGGTCCCGATCTTCCGGTCTCGATCTCACCGCAAGAAGGCTTCCTGCATGAGAAGGCCGAGGTGGATACGCTCGGCGTCGATGAGCCGGAGACCAAGTGCAAGTTCAAATAAGACACACTCGGCCAAGGGAGGACATGAATGCCGCGGACTGAGAACCTTGCCATCGCCATCGCCGTCGCAGGCAGCGTGAGCTGCTTTGCCGTCGATGCGCTCGCCTATACGGTCTATGTCTCGAACGAGAAGGACAACTCGATCTCCGTGATCGACGGCGCCACGCTTGAGATCAAGAAAACCATTCCTGTCGGCCAGCGTCCCCGCGGCATCATTCTGACCAAGGACGGCAAGTCGCTGCTCATCTGTGCGAGCGATGACGACACGGTGCAGATCCTCGACCTCGCCAGCGACGAAATCGTCGGCACCTTGCCATCAGGTCCAGATCCGGAGCAGCTGAACATTCATCCCTCGGGCAGTCCGGTCTACATTGCCAATGAGGACGATGCGCTCATGACCGCCATCGACTTGGCTCAGCGCAAGGTGATTGCGGAGGTTCCCGTCGGGGTCGAGCCTGAGGGCGTCGGCGTCAGCCCAGACGGCAAGACCCTAATTGCCACGTCCGAGACCTCGAACATGGCCCACTTCATCGACACCGAACGCTATGAGATCGTAGACAATATCCTGGTCGGCTCGCGGCCGCGTTATGCCGAATTTAGTGCCGACGGATCGCAACTCTGGGTAACGTCGGAGGTGGCAGGCACGGTCTCGGTGATCGACACCAAGACACGGCAGATCATCAAGACGATCGGCTTCGAAATTCCGGGTGTCAGGCCCGAGAACATGCAGCCAGTCGGCGTGCGTATCCTGAAGGACGGCTCGAAAGCCTTCGTGGCCTTGGGTCCGGCAAATCATGTCGCCGTCATCGACACAAAGAAGCTCGAGGTGGAGCAATATTTGCTCGTGGGGCAGCGAGTCTGGCAACTCGCTTTCACGCCGGACGAAAAATTGCTATTCACCACGAATGGCAATAGCAACGACGTCTCGGTCATCGACGTGCCGACGCTGAAGGTGATCAAATCGATGCCGGTGGGAAGCGCACCCTGGGGCGTCGCCATCTCACCGCAGTGAACCGGAGGGGTGCTATTTTTCCAGCCGCGCGCCGGCCTTGGGCACGACAGTCCAACCACGGCTCGCCAAGGCGTCAGTGGCGAGCTTGCTCGCGCTGTGAGTGATCCAGATCTCTCCGTGTGGTCCGGCGCCGGAGATAAGCTTCTCAAGCTGCGGGCTCCAATGGACGTAGTCCATGGGAACGATGGCAACGACGCCTGCCCCGGTCTGCATCAGCGGAGTGCCGCCAACGCTTGAGAACGACCTGACAGGTGAAACGCGTTTGTAATAGGCCGGGTCAATTCGGCCTTGCGCCGGTAGGCGAATCCTTTCGCATAGCTTTGCGCCTGCGCGGTGCGGGCAACGAAGATCTCCCGGTCAGCGGCACCGCCGAGGCTCATGAGCGAGGCCACAATCCCGGCCTTGTCGGTCGGCGAGAGTCCGGTTGTGGCGTAGAAGGCGTTGACAGTTCCTGGGGAAACACCCATCGCGGCCAATTTCTCGCGGCCGAGCATCTCGAGCTCCGCAGCGGTCTTGTCGCGCAACACCTCGCGCACCGTGCTGGTCGTGCCGCCGACGCTGATGGCGATGCAGCGCCGCCGGTGACGAAGGCAAGCCCAATATTGACCCCAGTCTCGCCGACGGCGCTCGCAGGATCGGTCAGATGGCGGCACTTGTAGGGTAGTAGGATACCTGCCAGGGCGCTCAGCTCGCACGGCGCAACTCTTGCTCCACATGCGACGCACGCTTGATCGCTTCGGCAGCCTCCGCCGTCACCTTCTTCGACAGGGCGCGAACTTGCTCTGCCTGATGGCTCGCATGGCGTTTGATCGGCTCGGCCACGTCAGCGCTCGCGGTGACCGAGAGCTCGCGGACCTCCTCGGCCTGCGCCATGAGCGCCTCGAGCTGCTTGCGCCAATAGGCGCCCTGCAACTCGACGATCTCGGCGAAGTTCTTGGCGCTCGCCAGGTTCTTCGCGAGATCGAAGCCGGAATTCACGTTACGCTGGGCGATGTCTATGATCTTCCGATTGAGCGCCGTGGCGGCTTGTCCCGCGGCATCGTAAGAGCGCTCGACAGCCTCGATGCCCGCATCGAGCGTGGCCTTGGCATTCTCGTAAGCCTCGCGCGTCTGCGTCACCGCCGTGCCGGCGAAGGCACGCATGGCCTCTGGGATGGCGGTGTCGAATGTCATGCTCTCGAATTGCGCAAGGGAATTGAAGGTGTCGGTCTTCTTGTTGTTGGCGGCAGCATCGGAATTGAAGGTCATGGTCATGTATCTACCCTCTTGGTCCCCGCCAGGATGTGGGGGCGTGATGCCCCCGGGGGGTGCAGCATGTTGGGGCCGGTGCAAGCGCGGGGCAGGAAGGGTCGATGACGCGCGAACGACCAAAAGGCTCGGCGTCAGCGGGCCTACAGCAAATCGGAAAGATTACCACCGTCCTGGGCACGCGTTGCTTCTCCGGTCTCACCGGTAGCCACGGCCTTTCGCGCTTCTTCGGGCACGTTCCCTCCCAAGGCGCCTAATAGTTAATCACGTCCGAGGCCGGAAGTCGAATCGCCTATGGCGATTGGTGCGGTTCATCCCCAGTTGGAGATATGCGCGAGGCATCCTTGTTGGCCGAGGACTTCTCTGGGGCCAAGGCCTTGTCCTGAAGTCTTGTCTTTGGCTGTGAGCTTGATCTGGCGGTCGATGTCGTTCCGACCATGCTAAGCCCGGATAGGAAGGCGGCCCCGCTGACGATCACCGCAGCGATGGCCACGAGCCGCAGCACACTTGGGAGCTTTGGCTTTTCGGGCAGTTCTGCCCGCACGATGCGGTTGAGATAGGCGATGAACGCGCTGAGCAGGCCGGCGACCGCGCCGACGCCGAAGACCACCATGGCGGCGGCAAGCTTTGGCTCGGCGCTTATCTGGAAGCCGTACACAAAGGCCCCCACCATGACGATCGCCGCAAGCCCATTGAGCAGGATCAGGTAGCCAAGCCCGCGCCCGACAATCTGGTCCTGGTGCCCGTTAATGTAGCTGTGCTCGCGGTGGATCTCTTCGTCTTTGCGGGGCCCTGTCGCCATTCCTACCCTCGATGGATTCAACCGTCCAAAGTCGGCATCCTCGGATCTCCTTACCCGTTGCTCGATGGAGATCCTAGGAGAACTAGCCGACTGCCAAGCAGCCTCCTAATCCAATTTCCGCTGAAATTCTGCCAAAAAGTTGAAAGACGCTGGCTGCGTCGCCCGCTGTTACGCCTACCTTTGAAACTGAGGCGAATTGTGGCGGCTGGCGGCGCCTCCCTCTGCCAGGCGAGCCTCTCGTAGAAATTTGCCATGCAGCGGGAACCGCGGACGCCCGTTGGGCGTTGGGGCGACATTAGAGGGAATGCAGCATCAGTGACGAACATGAGCAGCAGCCGTGCCTCATGGCAGGCGGTTTCTGCGTATGGCGAGTGAATGCGCTGCCTTCTGCGCGCTTTCCGGTACTTAGCGTCACCGGCGGTCGAGATGGAGGGAGAAAACCCTCTTTGGCCTCGCTGTCGGGCCCCGATTTGCGCGCCCAATGCTTCCGAAATGGGAGGTCCCCATGGGCTACCCAAGGCTAACTCCTTCTGACGGTGCCCCTCCGGCGAGGGTCCCTCGGCCCGGCGCCGACCCAATCAGCCTGACGGCGCGGCGATTTGCGCGCCATCGGCCACAACAGCCACAGCCGACGCAGCTTTTGTCTGGCGCGGATCAGCTTGCCCTGTCGCGGATAGCCGAGCGCTTCGCTCCCGGCGCCCAACAGGCCCCGGCTTCAGATCTGCCCGAAGTATCCAAGGTTCCCGAAGCACCCAAGGTCGTGGAAGCCCCCAAGGCTCCAGAAGCTACCAGGAACCAGCATTCCGAGTTCGAAGCCCCGCAATCCCCGGCCGCGGTCGCTACTCTGTCGGGGATGCGAGCACTCATCGCGGTGCTCATCGGCGTAGCGTTGCTTCCCACTCTTGTTTTCGGGGCGATGTTGTGGCTCGGTCCGATCAAGACGCCGTGGTCGTCCGGAGGCACTGAGAGCAACGTATTGCCGGCGGCGATCGCTCGCCGCAACCGGGCCGGCACCTGACCAAGCCCGGTCGAAGCAAGCTGCCGCAATTGGGGCGCTAGCCCTCACCACGCCAGACACCCTCGAAGCAAAGGCCGGACAAGACGTCCCCTTTATCATCGCGCTCGATCATACCGGAGACTTGCCCGCTCGCAGCACCATTGCCATCGCCGGACTGCCAGAGGGCGCCACATTGTCCTCGGGGCGTCCCTACGACGAGACGGAATGGAATCTGAGGCCCGACGAAATCGGCGACCTGCGATTGGTTCTGCCCAAGGCCGCCAGCGGCGAGACCACGCTCAGAGTCAAGCTCGTCGCGCCAGATGGCGAAATCGTCGCCGGCACCGAAACTCTCCTGAAGGTTATCGCCGATCCAGATGCTGAGCCTGTCATGAGGCCCAAGGATAGCGACACTCTCTTTCAGTTTGGAAACACGCTGGCACCAGGGGTCATCTATGACGAAGACCTGATTGGCATCGGCGCCTGGGACGAGCAAAGCCGGCAGCGCCTTGCGACCACAGGTGTGGAAGAAAGACTGACGACCCCCGACACACCGGCGCCACCGCCTGGGGAGATCCTGCGGCTGCCAGCCGCCAGTCCTGCTCAAGCCACGAACAATCCTCTCAGGGCAAAATGGATCGAGCCTTCGGCCTATGTGAACCTTCGCGATGGGCCTACCGCGTCGGCTTCGGTGATCAGCATCGTTCCCAAGGGCATCAGGCTCTCCGTGATGGGTCGCAAGCGCGGCTGGGTGAAGGTCACCAACCCAACGACGTCGGAGAGTGGCTGGATCTACGCCGGCAATATCGTTGGCTCCTCCAAGCCGCGGGGTGGCGCAAAGCGGGGAAGCCAGTCCAAGACCGCGGAAGGCTCGGGGTCGTCCTCGGGGTCGTCATGGCTCGGCTCGTTGTTGGGCAGCCGATGATGTGACGGTACCTGTTTTTAGGGATCCCGGGGTTGGGTTAACCAATTGGACTCTTGCCCTCGGAGGGATGGGCCCGTTAAGTGCTTGATTTCCTTCATGATAACGCGAATGCATCGCCCAACAGCACCAGAACACTGCTGCCATCCCCTCACCTTTCTGCGGTGTGGGCTTGATCGCATATCCCCGAGTAGCCCAATCGATGATGCCCTCGGCATCTTACCCGCCTGATAGCATCGCTCAAAGCATCAGTCAGGCACCTCCTAGTGTTGCTGCGGCGATGGAGGCGATCGGCCAGCTCGAACCATTCATGGCTATCGCGTAGCTCGCGCACCCTCTTGATGCGGCGAGGTTCAGCATTGGCATGGAAGGGGTAGCTGCCCGGAGGCGCAGCGAAGATCTTATCGAAGGCTGCTATCGCCCGGTAGCGTCTAGATTGCACTTGCGAACCTCTACGACGAGGAGTAGAAGAGGCGCACCTGTAGTTGTCTTCTCTGCCGCCGCCCCGGACCACCTTCGGGGCGGCGGTTTCTATTCGGGATAGCATGAACGCCTCCCGAACAGATTACGCACTCATTCCGCACCATTGGCGGGAACGAGGGCGAACCCGGTAGTTAACAACTCATTGATTTTCTTGGTGCAATCTTCGGGGTCCGACAGTGGACGTTTGCCCTCGGAGGGAAAAGTGCGTCTCGCGTTGTGGAGCCTTGTGGCTGTTGTCGTCATTGGCGTGAACCTTGTCTTCGTCGTCCCCCTGCTCATTTCCGCCGATGATGTGCGGAACAAGCTGTTCGCCGAGATCGAGTCCGCGACCGGCTATCGACTGACGGTCAACGGCCCCTTGCACATCTCGGCGTTCCCAATGCTGAAACTGGTCGCCGAGGATGTCGGCGTGGCGCAGAACACTGGCGCCGACGACGCGGTCGATCTGGCCACGGCGAAAGAGCTGCACTTTGGCCTTGCTTTGGCTCCGCTCTTCAGCGGACGGGTGCAGGTGACCGAGATTGCGCTGATCCAGCCGGTGGTCAGGGTGCCGGAACCAGCCGCGAAGACCGGCGCGACCGGTGCCAATGGTGGAGCGCGAACGAGTGGAACCTCGCTTGCAACTCTGCTCAGGAGCTTCGGTCTCGACAGCCTCAGCATCGAGAACGGCACCGTCATTCTGCGAGGTGCGGGTGGTCTGCCGGGCAAACGCATTGAAGCGTTGAGCCTCGAAGCTTCGCTTCCCGCCTTCGATGATCCGCTGTCGCTTGACCTCAAGGCGACGTTCAACGGTCAGCCGGTACATGTGACCGGTGCCATCGCCACGTTCGGACCGTTCCTCGACGGGACGGCCGCGCAGGTCCTGCTCGACGTGGACGCTCCCGCCCAGTTTCCGAAGAGGTTAGCGCTTACGGGCAGCGCCACATACACGGGCGATATGTTTGCACTCGACGCACTGACGGCAAAGGCTGGCGACACGATGGTGCGCGGCGTGCTGTCCGCCGACCTCTCTGGCGCTCTGCCCCAGTTCAAGGCATCACTCACTGGCGACAGCCTCAACCTCGATGAGTTCTTGGGGAGTAGCGCCAAGGCACCTGCCGGCTCCGGCGGCGACGCGGGAGCTGCCGGATGGAGCGACGCGAAGATCGATTTCTCCGGCCTAAAGACTGTTAACGCGCAGGTCAATCTCAACGTGGAGCATTTGAGCTACGGCGCGATCAAGGCTGGCCCGATCGGCGTCCGCGCGGCAGTCGCGGGGGGCAAGCTCAAACTCGAGCTACCGAATTTCCAGCTCTATGACGGCGTCGGCACTGGGGTGATGAGCGTCGATGCGACGGGTAAGACCCCGGTACAGTCGTTTCGCTTCTCGCTCTCCAATCTCGACGCCTATCCGTTGCTGGATAGTGTTGCGGGCTTTCAGCGCATCGAGGGTAAGGCGGCCATCGCCATCGACCTGACCGCGACCGGCGCGAGCCAGCGGGCGATCGTGTCCGCACTGAACGGGACTGCGAATTTCGAGTTCATCGACGGCGCCATTCGCGGCATCAACGTCGCCAAGATGGTGCGTAATCTGGGGTCGGCGACTCTATCGGGATGGCAGGCGGGCGACGCCGAGAAGACGGACTTCGCTTCGCTCGGAGCAAGTTTCAAGGTCGCGCAAGGCAAGGCGCAGACGAACGATCTTCATTTGAGCGGCCCGCTCGTGCGCGTGGTGGGCACTGGCGCCATCGACCTGCCGGCGCAGACGCTGAACTTCCGCGTCGATCCGCGCGTGGTGGCGAGCATCGAGGGCCAAGGCGGCGACAAGGACCTGCAGGGCCTCGGCGTGCCGGTCGCGATCAACGGGCTTTGGACGCAGCCTTTGATCTATCCCGACATCGCCGGCATCTTGGAGAATCCGCAGGCTGCCTATGAGCGCCTAAGCAAGCTCGGCGGTGGGTTGGTCAAGCTGCCGAGCGCAGACGCTCTTGGTGCAACGCTCGGCAATACCGGCGGCATTGCCGGCCTGGTAAAGGGAAAAGCTGGCGGATCGATCGAGGATTTGATCCAGGCGGACCAGGGAACTCAGCAAACCGGTCTGGCGAAGGGATTGGGACAACTGCTCGGTGCCGGTCAGCCGAACGCTGCTCGGCCTGCTGTGGCCGTGCCCACCGCGCCACAGACCGAAGCGCCTGCGAAGAAGACCGTCAAGAAGAAGCAGGCCAAGGCGCCAGCTCCGGCTAAGCCGGTGGCGAGCACCGCTGCTCAACCGGTCGCGGTCGCTCCCGCACAGCCGGCACCAAAACCACTGATGCAAAATCTCCTGGGAGGCTTCTAAGAGGTCTACGCGCGCCAACTGCTGGCGGACTGGCGGGGTATTCAATTGCAGTTTGAGGTTTCGCGTCGCCGCCCGGCGACCCTATAAGATCGCTCGAAAGGCGGAGTTCGTCACCTTGAGAGGCCTTGCCGCTTGGTTCACAGAGTGGCGCCATCCCCCCGTGGAGCGAAACAGGAGGCCCCGACTAATACCCCCTGATTTGCTTGATCTGTTCCTGGCTTAGACCGGCAATGTCCTCTTGGGTGAGAGCGGCGACGCCAAGGCGCTTTGCTTTAGCTTGGGCGGCCTTGAACTTGGTCTCCGATTTTTGCGCGACCGTGCTGGTTAGGGCTCCCGTTTTTGCCGTTGCCGAACGCGTTGGCTCGGAGCGCACCCCATGGGCAGCGGCCGGCGGCGGCGTCCTTGGCCGTGAATACGCCCGGCGGCCATACCAATTCGGTGTCCCCGGAGGCGGCCCATAGGCCTCTGGCCCGTAATATTCTTCAGGTCCGTAATATTCAGGTGGCGGAGGCGGAACGAAATAAACCTCTGGCGGCGCGAGCGCGCTGCCCAGGATAGCCCCGATCCCAAATCCGACGAGCCCTGCACCAAGAGCGGAGCCATTTCCCGCATGCGCTGGAGCGATGTGCAAAAGCGCAGCCATTCCGATTGTTGCCGTCGCGGCGGTAACTCTAAAGACCTTGTGCATTGGAGATCTCCACCAGGGCTGCCGACGATGGCCGCGTGGCGCCCAGTCCCTCAGACGAAAGTTTAAGGTCAAACCATTACTAGAAGGTCACGGAAGTAGGGCGTGACCAAGCTTCCTTGGTCCCTGTGACTAATAGGGTATCGCCTGGTTGTCGGAGGAGAGGGTGGGATCACTTAGCCGGGGAGGCGACGACAAGCAGGCGAGTGGCAAAATCTCGAAGCGCCTAAAGGCGGTGTCCGCCTTACCGTTCTCGTGACTGCCTTCCTGGGGGTTGCTTGTTGGAGCCGCTCGGCTTGCGCGTGCCGATGGAAAGCGCACGCGGGTATCACGTGGAGATGGCAGGCCATCCAGCGCTCACCGACGCGCCAATCCTTTATGCCGACTCGCGCATCTTGCTCACTCCGATGGAAGGACGACTACGCGCTTCCAGCTTCATGGAGTTTGCTGGCCGCCACGCCGCACCAGACCCGCGAAAATGGGCGCGATTGCGTACACGCCTTAGGGACCTGGGCTACGGTTGCCCTGACGATGGCCCGAGCTGGGTCGGACCACGACCGGTGCTTCCCGACTATCTTCCGGGCATCGGTCGTCTCGAACACACCTCTATCTTCTATGCGGTAGGGCACCAACACATTGGCTTGACACTGGCGCCCGTGACTGGGGAACTGATTTCCGATCTGGTGGCCAGCCGTCAGCCCAGACACGATATCTCCGCTTTCGATCTGCGGCGATTCTAGGCCCTGTTTACAAAGTTGCATAGCGTAGCGCAGCGCGATTCCAGATGGCAGGCGCCTGTTTGTGGCTTAGGCGTCCCGCACCATTGCGACCAGGTCGTGGCCGAGTGACGCCGACCTGCAGACGACGGCGCGTCCCACATGGCCGGTGGCTCCTGTGACGAGGATCATAAGCCGCTCCACGTCCCCTGCTTGACGCACACATATCTCAGCGGTTATACGTTAATCAATAGCCATTAGGTTATGGATCCCCAATGTCGAACGCTCACGATGTGCTCTTCAGAATGCTAGCCGATCCAACTCGGCGGTCTCTCTTCGAACGACTGTGCCGCGAAGGAGAACAGACAGTGGGGGCCCTGACAGCTCAGTCCGGGGTCTCACAACCGGCCGTGTCAAAGCATCTCGGCGTTCTGAGGCGGGCCGGGTTGGTACGCAACCGCCATGAAGGACGACAGACCCATTATAGCGCGCAGCTCGGCGCGCTTGCCCCCCTGATCGACTGGACAAGCCAGATGGCCGGGTTCTGGCAGAGCCGGTTCGACCAGCTCGAAGACTTGCTGAAAAGGATGGACCAATGACCAATACTGCGACAGAAGTGCTCTCCGTCGTTGTCGAACCTGAGATCTCTTATCCGCCGGAAAAGATCTGGCGCGCGCTCACGCAACCACACCTGATCGAGGAGTGGCTCATGAAGAACGACTTCAAGCCAGCTGTGGGTCACCGGTTCAATCTTCGTGGAGGCTGGGGTGGCGTGTTGGACTGCGAGGTCCTCGCCGTCGAGCCGAACAGAACGCTGTCTTACACATGGAACTTTGCGCACGACGATGCGGCCTACAACCTGAAGAGTGTGGTGAACTTCACGCTTACTCCAACGAGCACGGGGACCCACCTGCGCGTGGAGCAGTCGGGTTTCCGGCCGGATCAGAAGCAGGCCTTCGGGGGCGCCAAGGCGGGGTGGCAGCAGTTCTTCGCGAAGCTGGAGCAGGTCCTGGCGCGGGCAGATTGAAGTCTGCCGGCACACTTCAAAGCCAGGCACTCTTTACAGAGTTGCGCAGCGTGGGCATCTGTGGGTGAACGCAATGGCCAACAAGACGTCCATCAAGTCAACGAAGGTCGCAAAGAAGGCGGCCGTCAAGCGGGTCGCTGCGAAAACGGCCAAACCGCGCAAGACGGCACGGGAGTCGCAGTCCCGCAAGGTCGCAAGGCCGCCCCTCCTCGCAGGCGGCAACCCTCAGATCGCGAAGGCCGACGGCGACGCCCCCGTGCAGGCCTACATCGCGGCCATGCCGGGCTGGAAACGGGACGTCGGGCGCCGCCTCGACGCGCTCATCGCGCGCACCGTCCCCGGCGTGCGCAAGGCCGTAAAGTGGAACTCGCCGCTGTACGGGATAGAGGGCCAGGGCTGGTTCCTCGGCGTCCATTGCTTCACGAAGTACGTCAAGGTGGCTTTCTTCCGCGGCACGTCGCTGCGTCCTGTCCCCCCCGTCGAGTCCAAGAGCAAGGACACGCGCTACCTCGACATCCATGAGGACGACCAGCTCGACGAAAGTCAGCTCGCCGCTTGGGTGAAGCAAGCCAGCCAACTGCGTGGCGAACGCATGTGAGCGGGAAGTTGCGAGGTGCGCGCGTGGCGTGAGCGGACGCCAACGAGATGCAAGGGTACCAAGTGGTGACTAAGCAGGTTTGCCCCACCTACGGTTTGACCGAGTCGTTTACGTCCGGTTACGGGGTCTTTCAGCCGAAGCCGGCGCATGCAACGGTCGTATCTAACCCAACGCAGATCTGTCCGCGGGACGGAAAGAGCAGCGTGTTAGGCTACGGGGTCTACAGCCGAATTCGCTAGGGGACGCCGTTTGTTAGCTCCGGATCAAGTGTTCATAAGCCAAGCAAGCCCATGAAGAGCAAGACCGCCTCGAAGGAAGGAAAAGGAGGAGACTCTTCCTCTCGGCTGATCGATGCGAGAATCGCGGCGCTGGGTGATTGGCGGGGCGAGACGCTCGCTCGAGTCCGAAGTCTCATCAAGGAGGCCGACCCCGAAGTGGTCGAGGAGTGGAAGTGGAGAGGGGTTCCGGTGTGGGAGCATGCCGGAATCATCTGCACCGGCGAGACTTACAAGACTGTGGTTAAGCTGACCTTCGCCAAGGGCGCCTCACTCAAGGACCCTTCAGGCCTCTTCAACTCCAGCCTCGAAGGCAACACCAGGCGTGCCATCGATTTCCATGAGGGCGACAGGATCAATAAAAGGGCGTTGAAGGCGCTCATTCGCGCCGCCGTGGCACTGAACACTTCGGCACGAACGACCGCTCGTCCCATCCGCGCTCAGAAGAGACCGAAGAGCGCTTGAGGAGCGCGGTGAAACCGGCCTCGTCCATAAGCGCCTTGGCGCGGCCCCGCGACTCAATCCTGCCTCCCTCCATGAGGCATTCTTGAATCCAAGCCTGGAGTCACACGTCGACCAGTTTGTAAACGGCGCCTAGAGTTCTCAACGCGCAAGGAGCCCGCGGCCTGACGCGTTGGCGAAACGCTGGTAGCGATACGGCGCGGGGTCGACGATTGGCGTCTTGCCCATCACCAGGTCCGCCATGAGATGTCCAGCGCCTGGCCCGATACCGAAGCCGTGTCCCGAGAAGCCGCTCGCGATGAAGAAGCCGGGGAGGGCAGGGACCTCGGAGATGACGGGAACGCCGTCCGGCGTCACATCGATGAGGCCGGCCCAACGCTCCGCGACGTTCATGTCCCGGAATGCCGGGAAGCTGCGATCGAGGTTCCTGCTCGCCTCGTCGAGAAGGGAGAGTGAGGGAGCCGGGTCGAGCGTGCGGACCGTCTCGAACGGCGAGACGGCGTCGAGCGCCCAACGCCGCGGGATCCGCCACTCCTCCAGGAAACGCCGGCCGACACGGAGGCGCAATTCGTGCCACTGGGCGACAAGGGCCGGAATAAAATCGAAGAATAGCCTGAAGCTGTCGGGCGCCAGCTCGGCGACGTTGGCATTGCGCCGGGCGATGGTGTAGCCGCCGTCAAGGCGCTTGCGAAACGCGAAGTCGTCGGCGCCCACGACGCGATCCGGCGCGCCCTCGACGGGACCGGCCCGCAGCACCGAGCCAAGGAGCTTGAGCTGCGGCAACTCCACCCCGAGATTGCCGCAGAAGAGCCGCGACCAGGCGCCTCCGGCGAGCACCACCTGGCGGCATCGGATCGGCCCCTTTTCCGTGACGACGCCGCTGACCGCGCCGGCTGATGTCTCGAGGCCACGCACGGCGCAGCGCTCGAGGATCGCGGCGCCCTCCCGGAACGCGGCATTGGCGATTGCCGAGGTGGCCTTCTCGGGCTCGGCGCACCCGTCGCCCGGCGTGTAGAGCGCTGCGGGCCAGCGGCGCGAAGAGCCGGGCAGGAGCCGGTCGATCTCGTCGGCTCCGATCAGCCGTGAGTCGATCTGATAGAACCGGGCCTGCGCCAGCCAGCCCTCGCGTTGCGCCGCCTCCTTGGACGTGTCGCAGAGATAGACGATGCCGGTCTGGCGAAACCCCGTCTCCGCATTGGTCCGCGCATTCATTCCCTCCCACAGACGCAAGGACTCGACGGCGAGCGGGATCTCGGCATGATCGCGGCCCGCCTTGCGGCACCAGCCCCAATTGCGGCTCGACTGCTCGCCGGCGATCTCGCCTTTCTCGCAGAGCACGACCGACACGCCTCTCTCGGCGAGGAAAAGCGCGATGCTCGCGCCGACGATGCCGCCGCCGATGACGACGACATCCGCCTTCGCCGGAAGTTCGGAGGTCGTAAGCACTGGATCGACGCGTGGTGGCATCAATTGCCTTCTGCGCGTTACTCCGCGGCGGCGTCACCGATCATGGCGCGCGCCCGACCCCTAGGGTCACTGGCGATACGCCATGAAATGCATGATCCTCCGGCTAAGTTGCGGAGTCTGTGGCACCTTCAACATCGCCATAGGAATGGCTCGCCGGGCTCACACCGCGGTAAAGCAGTTGTCGACGAAGAGATGCGCGCCGTTGATGAAACTCGCCTCGTCGCTCGCGAGAAACAGCGCAGCGCGTGCCACCTCCTCTGGCTCGCAAATGCGGCCCTGCTGAACGGCAAGGGCCGCATCCGACATGTCGACACCAAGCTTGTTGAGCTCGGCAACCTCGCGCAGGCCGTGCGGCGTGCGCACGAACCCCGGGCAGACGGCGTTGCAGCGGATGTTCTGGTCGCGATACTCGACGGCGATCGAGCGAGCGAACATGTGACAGGCGCCCTTCGACGTATTGTAGACGACCTCCCTCGGCGTCGCCGCGATGGCCGAGATCGACGATGTGCAAACGATCGACCCTCCCCCGGCCGCGATCATCCCCGGCAGCACGGCTTTGGTCACGAGGAACATGCTCGTGACGTTCACGGCCATCAGCCATTCCCAGTCCGCGAGCGTGGTCTCGAGGAAGGGCTTGATGATGATGGAGCCGGCGTGATTGAAGAGCACATTCGGCGCGCCGAGCGCCGCGGTGATGGCCGCGACCGCCGCGTTGACCTGGGGTTCCTTCGCGACGTCCGCCAACGCAAACATGGCCGTGCCGCCCGCTGCTTCGATCTCGGCTACGACGGCATGCCCCGCCTCCTCGTTGCGGTCGACGACGCCGACCTTGGCGCCCTCGGCCGCGAACAGCTTCGACGAGGCGCCTCCCATGCCGGTTGCGCCGCCCGAGATCAATGCGGTCTTGCCTGCTAGTCTGCCGGGCATGGTGCGTTCGTCCTTCTTCCCAGAGACGGTCGGCTATTCTAGAACGGCATCGGGCGCGACAGAAAGTGGCAAGCTGCGGAGCGCTCTCGTCTCCGGGCAATCAGGCGGGTTCACCGATGAGCCGATACCGTGGGGTTTACGAGAGCTGGAAGGCCGATCCCGAAGCATTCTGGGCCAATGCCGCCGACGCCGTCCACTGGGCAAAGCCCTACGACAAAGTGTTCGACGCGACTGCCGGACAATATGGCCGCTGGTTTCCTGGGGCCCTTTGCAATACGGCTTACAATTGCCTCGACCGGCACGTCGATGCGGGACGCGGCGCTGTAGAGGCGCTCATCTACGATAGCCCGGTAACGAAGACCAAGCGGACGCTCACCTATCGTGCGCTTCGCGACGAGGTGGCGGCGTTCGCGGCCGTTCTGGTGGGGCTCGGCATCGAGAAAGGCGATCGCGTTGTCATTTACATGCCGGCGGTGCCGGAGGCAGTGATCGCCATGCTGGCCACGGCTCGTCTCGGTGCGATCCACTCGGTCGTATTCGGCGGCTTCGCCAGCAACGAGCTCGCCAAACGCCTCGACGATGCCAAGCCCAAGGTGGTGGTGTCCTGCTCGTGCGGCGTGGAGCCGGGTCGCATCGTCGCTTACAAGCCGCTTCTCGACAAGGCCATCGAGATTGCGGCCCACAAGCCCGAGAACTGCATCATCCTCCAGCGCCCGATTGCGACCGCTCAATTGCACGCGGGTCGCGACCACGATTGGGCGCGGCTCGTCGTGGACGCTAAATCGCGGGGTCTCATGGCCCAGTGCGTTGCAGTGCAGGCTACCGACCCGCTCTACATCCTCTACACGTCCGGCAGCACCGGCGCGCCCAAGGGCATCGTGCGCGACAATGGCGGTCACATGGTGGCTCTGCTGTGGTCGATGGAGAACCTTTACGGGGTCGAGCCGGGCGAGGTGTTCTGGGCGGCATCCGACATCGGCTGGGTCGTGGGACATTCCTATATCGTCTACGGGCCGCTCTTGGCCGGCAATACCACCGTCCTCTACGAAGGCAAGCCCGTCGGAACCCCGGACGCGGGCGCATTTTGGCGCGTTGCAAGCGAGCACAGGGTTGCCGCCCTCTTTGCAGCGCCGACAGCGCTGCGTGCGATCAAAAAGGAGGATTCGCACGGCGCCCACATCCGCAACTACGACCTTTCTAGCCTGCGCACGCTGTTCCTGGCCGGAGAGCGCGCCGATCCCGATACCGTGCTCTGGGCCGAGGAGCACCTTAAGGTGCCCGTGATAGACCACTGGTGGCAGACGGAGACAGGCTGGGCCATCGCCGGCAATCCGATCGGTCTCGGCCGGCTCCCGGTCAAGCGCGGCTCGCCGACGCTGCCAATGCCCGGCTATGAGGTGAGCGTCCTCGACGATGGGGGTCATCCCGTCGCGGAAGGTCAACTCGGCAATATCGTAATCAAGCTACCGCTTCCGCCGGGCTGTTTGCCACATCTGTGGAACGCCGACGCCCGCTTCGGCCCGAGCTATCTCGCGGATTTCCCGGGTTACTACAAGACCGCCGATGCCGGTTATCGCGACGCGGACGGCTACCTTTTCATCATGGGCCGCACCGACGACATCATCAACGTTGCCGGTCACCGCTTGTCAACGGGCGCGATGGAGGAGGTGCTGGCGTCTCACAAAGATGTGGCCGAGTGCGCCGTGGTCGGTGCTGCCGACGCGCTGAAAGGCGAAGTGCCCATCGGCTTTCTCGTGCTCAAGACTGGCGTCAACCGCGACGGGGCCGCGATCGAGAAGGAGGTGGTCGACCTCGTGCGCGAAAGGATCGGCCCAGTCGCCGCTTTCAAAGCCGCGGTGACAGTGGCGCGGCTGCCCAAGACCCGCTCGGGGAAAATCCTGCGCGGCACCATGAAGAAGATCGTCGACGGCGCGAGCTTCAACATGCCGGCCACCATCGACGATCCGACCATATTAGACGAGATCGGCGCAGCGCTCATGGCCCGCAGGGGCGTTGTGTCAACAACGTGACAGCCTTCGGTGTCCAGACCGTGCCCCCTCATGAGTCAGCCATTCGACGCGCCGAGGTGAGGGTAAGGGAAATAGGTGATTAGGATAGAGTCGCGAGGGTGTCATAAAGCGTCTTGACGAGAAGGTCGGCATGGTCTCGCTCAAAGCAGAGCGGCGGGCGGATCTTGAGGATGTTGCCGTGGGGGCCGGCAATGCCGACCAGGATATTGCGGTCACGGAGCACGTCAACGACGCGGGTTGCGGCGGCCCTGTCCGGCGTCTTCGACTTGCGGTCGCGCACGAGTTCGACGCCGATGTAAAGTCCCTTTCCCCGAACGTCGCCTACGCGCTTGAAGCGCTGGGCGAAAACATCTAGCTCCGCCAAGAGGTAGGCGCCGATCTCGAGCGCGTTCCGTTGCAGATTCTCGGCCTCGAGCGTCTCCAAGACGGCGAGTCCGGCCGCGGCGGCGACCGGATTTCCTCCGAACGTGTTGAAGTAGCCGGCCGTGGCCCCGAAGGTCTCGAGCAGATCCGGTTTCACCGCGACCCCGCCGATGGGATAGCCGTTGCCCATGGGCTTACCCATGACGACCATGTCAGGGACGAGGCCGTGACGCTCAAAACCCCACATCTTTTCGCCGGTGCGGGCGAAGCCCGGCTGCACCTCGTCGGCAATGAACACGCCACCGGCTTTGCGCACACTCGCGATGGCTTCGGCCATGAATCCAGGCTCGCCCGGGTAGATGCCGTCGCTGGAGAAGATGCTGTCGGCAACCAGCCCGGCGAAGCGAATTTTCTTTCTCTTCATGGCCAAAATCGCCTTCCTGATGTTGGCCGCGAAAAGCGGCCCCACGTCCTTGGACGGTGTTCGATACGTGTCGGGGGCTGGAACCAGAAGGACGTGGGGATTGCGCGGCTCGGCGGTCGCCGACGAGGGGGAGATTTCGGTCACGGCCAGCGTATTGCCGTGATAGGCGTTTTCCGTCACGATGAAGCCGGTGCCGCCCGTGACCGCGCGTGCGATGCGGAGCGCCAAGTCGACGCTTTCGCTCCCCGTACACGTCAGGACGATATTCGACAGCTCGCGCGGTAGCGTCGCCAAGAGCCTTTCCGCATAGGTGTAGACGATCTCATAGAGGTAGCGGCTGTGTGTGTTGAGGATCGCCATTTGCCGCGACACAGCAGCGACGACGCGTGGATGGCAGTGGCCCACGGACGCCACGTTGTTGTAGGCGTCGAGATAGCGCGTGCCGTCGGCACCAACGAGCCAGACGCCTTCCCCTCGGACTAGATTGAGGGGGCGTGCATAGAATAGCATCGATGTCGGACCGAACACGCGCCTGCGGCGGGCAACGAGATTCGTCACGTCAGGATCGAGCGCGGCTGCCGCTCGCACGTCGAACGCGTTGAGTTCGAGAATTTTGCGTGTCGCTGTCATGACATCCTTCGAGCCACACGACGCATTTCTGGAAGCGCCCCGGGTTCCGCTCGCCTCTAGCCTAGATCGGCCCGTCTCCATCGTTCAATTTTTTCCGACCTACCGGAGTGCCGCCGCTAGAGTATGCTCTATATTCTGCTCACAGTGACGTCGATCTCCGATTGGGAGAGCCACCATGGCAGGAGAGCCGCGCACGTTCGCCAATCGCTGGAAGCGCTTCTCCGACTGGGACGAGCGCCCGCTTCGGCTTGACAAATTCGCGATCGAGGACGCGGAGAACGGATTTGCGTCTTTTACGAGCCGTCACGATCCAAAGCCGGGACTAACATTGGGTTCGGGCGGCATCGACGTGATGGACGGTGTCGGCGTCCGCGACTTCGACATGATCGACACGTTTATCGCCCGCTATCACATCGATCCGGAGATCGCGCCGGAAGCCATGGGCCTGCCATCGCACGAGGTCGCGCGGATGCTGGTCGACATGCACGTGCCGCGCAGCGAGCTAGTGCGGCTCGCCCATGGCATGACGCCATCCAAGCTCGCCGAGGTCGTTACCCAGCTCTCATCTCTCGAGATCGCCTTCGCCTACAGCAAGATGCGCGCCCGCAAGACGCCCGGTAACCAGGCGCACGTGACCAATGCCAAGGACGACCCGCTGCAGATGGCTGCCGATGCCGCGACCGCGGTCGCATTCGGATTCGACGAGGTCGAGACGACTATGAGAGTCGCGCGAAATGCTTGGTCGAATGCAGTTGCATGCGCGGTCGGGGCCTCTGTCGGACGCTGGGGGACGCTATTTCAGTGCTCCAGCGAGGAGGCAGAGGAGCTCAGGATCGGCATGGCCGGTTTTACGTCCTATGCCGAGACGGTCTCCGTCTACGGCACCGAGAAGAGCTTCATCGATGGCGACGACACGCCGTGGTCGAAAGCCTTTCTCGCTGCGGCTTATGCCTCGCGCGGCATCAAAATGCGCTGCACCTCGGGTGCCGGGTCGGAGCTGCTCATGGGGTTCCACGAGAAGAAGTCGCTGCTCTATCTCGAGGCGCGGTGCCTCTGTCTTCAGCGCGCCATGGGCGTGCAGGGCACACAGAATGGCGGCATCGACGGGGCGCCCATCACCTGCACTGTCCCGGGTGGAATGCGCGAGTTGATGGCGGAGAACCTGATCGCCGTCTGGCTGGATCTAGAATGTGCCTCCGGCAATGACGCGCGTGCGACCGAATCCGAGATCCGCGTCGGCGCCAAGATTATGCCCTTTCTCATCGCCGGCTCCGACCTCATATGCTCGGGGTTCGGGTCGATCCTGAAATACGACAATTCTTTCAATGCGTCCCTTCTTAACGGCGAGGAGCTCGAGGACTATCTCGTGCTCCAGCGCGATTTCGAGGCCGATGGCGGTCTGACCCCCGTCGAGGAGACCCGTGTCCTTGCGCTGCGAACGCGCGCCGTCGAGGCAATCAGCGCCGTGCTCGAGGAGCTTGACCTCGGGCAACCGACAGCGGAGATGAAGAGCAGCGTCGTCGCCGCATCGGGATCGGATGAGACGCGAAGCTATTTGCCTCGCGACGTGGTGCCCATTAGCGAGAGCATCAAGGAGCGCGCGATCACCGTCGTCGACGTGATCAAGGCCTTGGCCGCGCGCGGCTTCACGGAGGAGGCGGAGAATCTTCTAAATCTTTTGAGATTGCGTGTTTCCGGCGACTATCTGCAGACGTCTGCGGTGGTCCGTGACGGCCGTATCCTCAGCGCGATCAACGATCCCAATGACTACCTCGGGCCCGGCACCGGATACCGCGTGAGCGAGGCGCGCCGCGAGCAGATCGTAGCGATCCGCGACGTCCTCACGCGCGAGGAGGTGCTGAGAGCCGAGACAGTGCACAAGGCCGCCGAGAGCAAACGCGTCAGCTACCGGACGATGGGCCCTTCCGCCGTGGGCATCGATCGCCATGAGGTCGTGATCGGGGTGAGCCCCGCGTTCGGCATCAAGCTCTTCCAAACCATTGCGGGTCATCCCCTGTCCGCAATCCTGCGCGAGCTGATCGGTGGCATCACAGAAGGGGGCGCGAGGGCTCGTGTCGTGCGGATGAAGCATACGGCCGACACGTCGTTTCTGGGCCTCAGCGCCGCCCGCCTTGCGGGGTCGGGCGTCGGCATTGGCATCCAGGCGAAAGGCACTGCGGTCATTCACCAGAAGGACCGCCTACCGCACAACAATCTCGAGCTCTTCTCCAACTCCCCGATCACCAGGCTCGAGCACTATCGGCGCATGGGGGCCAACGCTGCCTCCTACGCGCTGGGCGAAATGCCGGAGCCGGTCGTGGTGCCGACACGGGGCGAGGCCATGGGTTCGCGCTATCATGCGCGTGTGTCGCTGGTCTATGCCATCGAGACTGAATTGACCTCGGAGGGCGCCGTGCCCGAGGATGTAGAGGTCGCCTTCCTGGGGAGCGCCGCATGAGCGAGGAACGGCTGTCGATCGCAGACTATCCGTTGGCGGAGAAGCGCCGCGAGATCGTGCGCGGAAAGCGCGGCAAGGGCCTCGATGAGATCACGCTCGATGCCCTGCTCCAGGATCGCGTCACGATCGAGGACCTGCGCATCACCGACGCGGCGTTGCGCCAGCAGGCGGAAATCGCCCGCGCGGCCGGGCGAGGCACGTTAGCCGCGAATTTCGAGCGCGGCGCCGAGCTCGTGGAAGTACCGCAAGACACGATCATGCGCATTTACGAGCTGTTGCGTCCTGGCCGCGTTCAATCGCAGCAGGAGCTTCTCGCGGCGGCCCGGGAGCTGCGCGACCAATATGGAGCCAAGAGCATGGCTGCGTTCGTGGAAGAGGCCGCCGCGGTTTACGAGCGGCGCGGCTTGTTCAAAAAGCGGTTCTGAGCACGAGGGAATGACCTGGAAGACGGCCTATCGGTCGATTTACTACGACGGAGCGCCCGAGCCCGCCGATCCGAGCCTCGCTAAGGAGAGCACGGCGCTCCTCATCATCGACGTCCAGAACACCTATTTCACACGGCCGGAGAGAGCCTCGCTGTCTGCCGAAGAACAGCGCCGCTATGATGCCTGGATCCCCTTCCACGAACGGATGCGCGACATCGTCATCCCCCGCACGCGGGAACTCCTGGGGCTCTTTCGCGAGAACGGGTACGAATGCCTTTTCGCGCGCATCGCGTCCCATACCAAGAACGGCCGCGACCGATCCCTGTCGCAGAAGATGCCGGGCTGGAACAATCTGCTTCTGCCAAAGGACGAGCTGCCGTCTCAACTCGTCGCGGAGCTCCAGCCCCAGGGCGACGAGATCGTGGTAACAAAAACGACGGATAGCGCCCTGACCGGGACCAACCTGAGGCTGATCCTCACCAATCTCGGTATCAAGACCGTTGTGTGCTGCGGTATTTTCACTGACCAGTGCGTATCCTCGACGGTCCGCAGCCTGGCCGACGAGAGCTTCGGCGTCGTCGTGGTCGAGGATTGCTGCGCTGCCGGATCGGACGAGCTGCATTACAAGGAGCTCGAAATTATCAACATGATCTACTGCCACGTCATGTCGAGCGCGGAACTCAAGGCGATCATGGGCTTAGGGCTTAAATGAGTGAGGCGGCTCAGTCGGAAGGTCAGCTCCGCATCGAACAATCGGGGTCAGGCTTGCCGCTTGTGGATGAGGTCGGGCAGCTGCGCCCGAGCTTGTTTCGGTGAAAGATCAAGTTCATCATGCCTAGAACCGTGCCGGTAACGAGGGGTCAGCCGGAACGCCAACCGTTTTATCGGACCAGCCTAAATGGGGGACAAGCCAACATGACACAACGCTCAGCGGCTGCACTTGAGGCGCAGGAGAGTTTCGAAGTCCACAAAGAGAAGAATATTGACCTGCTCGAAAGCAAAGCAGTCGGGCTTTTGGGCGTTCTATTCCTGACCGTGACAGGCGCAGCGCCGATGTCAGCGATGCTCGGCAACGTTCCCTTCGCCGCGGGCTTCGGCAATGGGATCTACGTCCCCGCCGCCTTCCTGCTCGCCACAATCGTGCTCACCATCTTCTCAGTAGGCTTTGCGGCTATGGCGCAGAAGGTGTCGAGCGTCGGCGGTTTCTACTCCTACATCAGCCTGGGGCTCGGACGCGACATGGGAATGGCGGCGGGAATGGCGTCGTTCGTCTCCTACAGCGTCTTCGAGGCATCGCTGTGCGGTCTTTTCGCCTACTTTGCCAACGCATGGATCCAGACCCATCTTGGAATCAATATTTCCTGGATCTGGTTTGCAGTGTTCATGATCGTGCTGATCTCGATCCTAAGCTACCGGGACGTGCAGCTCTCGGTCAGGATCCTCGGTGTTGCGCTTATTCTCGAGGTGATCATGCTGCTGATTTTCGATGCTGGCGCCATCATGTCGGGCACGTCGAAGTTCAATGTCGAGGCTCTCAACGTCCTCAACGTCAACACACCGGTTGCCGCGCAGAAGGTGGGGGATGTGGACATCGCGGCCGGCGCGGCGGCGGTCGGCATCTTCATGGCGTTCTGGTCTTGGGTCGGCTTCGAGATGGCGCCCAACTACGCTGAGGAATCGCGCGATCCCAAGCGCATCATTCCGCTCTCACTCTATTACTCAGTAATCGGGCTCGGGCTGTTCTACATCTTCACGAGCTGGTGCGTGATCTCCTCCTACCCGACCGAAGGCGACATGCTCGTCAAGGCCGTGAAGGATTCGGGCAACTTCTTCCTGGCGCCAATAGAGCAAAACGTCGGCCATTGGGCGTACGAGTTGATGAGCATTCTGATCCTAACGAGCTCCTTTGCCTGCGGCATGGCATTCCACAACACGGCGGCTCGTTATGCCTACTCGCTCGGTCGCGAGGGTGTGTTCCTGCGCGTCCTAGGCAAGACGCACCCCAAGTTCAAAAGCCCGCACATCGCCTCCACGGTGCAGTCGGTGCTGGCGCTTATTTGGGTTGGACTCTTCGCCTACTTCCTCGGAACTGACGATCCCAACGCGCAGGCCTATGTCGCCATCTACACGATGCTCGCCATTCTCGGCACCATGCTGCTGCTCATTCTGCAGGCTATCGTGTCGATCGCGATCATCGTCTACTTCCGCCAAAACCATCCGGGCGAAGTCGGAGTCATTCCCGGCTTGATTGCTCCGTTGATTGCATTCGTCGCTCAGGTCTACCTCGTGTACCTCCTGGTCGGTAATCTTGAGACGTTCGGCGGCAGCGGCAGCTTCGGCAGCAACATCCCCTATATCGCGCTCGCCGTGATCATCTGGGGCTTCGTCTGGGGCGTGGTGCTAAGGACCGCGGCGCCTGAGGTTCATGCCAAGATCGGCCGCCTCGTGTTCAACGAGTAACGGCTAGAACTTCTAATGTTCGCGGCACCATTTCCGCGAAAGATGTAAATTCGGGCGGGCGTTGCGCAGGCGGCGCCCGCCCTTGCTTCGAATGGTGCTTTTTTTCGAGGCGAATTCTGGAGAAACGCCATGTTGACATCGATCGCAGGCCGGTCCGTCATCGTAACTGGGGCGAGCAAGGGTATCGGCAAGGGTATCGCGCAGGTTTTTGCCCGCAGCGGCGGCAAGGTGCTTGTCGTGTCCCGCCATCTCGATGAGGCGGAAGCCTGCGCCGAGGAGTTGCGCCGCGGCGGTGGGACGGCGAAGGGCCACGCCGCAGACGTGACGAAGATGGGAGACATGCAAATCATGGTGGATGCGGCCGTCACGGCACACGGAGGCATCGACATATTATGCGCCAATGTCGGCATTTTCCCGCAGGCCAAGATTGAGGACCTCTCCTCGCAAGATTGGGACCACGTCGTGGCAACCAACCTCAAGGGTACCTTTCTTCCTATCAAGGCCTGCCTGCCGCACCTCAAGAAATCGGACCAGGGCCGCGTCGTGATCACGTCGTCGATAACAGGCCCCGTCACTGGCTTTCCGGGATGGGCCCACTACGGCGCGACCAAAGCGGGTCAGCTCGGCTTCATGCGCACGGTCGCCATCGAACTCGCCAAGTACGCCATTACCGTCAATGCGGTGCTACCCGGCAATATCTTGACCGAAGGCCTGATCGCGCTCGGGCCGGAATACGAGCGCTCGATGGCGGCTTCAATTCCGTTGAAGAAGCTCGGGACGGTCGAGGATATCGGCTATGCCGCCCTGTTCCTGGCGTCTAAAGAGGCCGCCTACATCACTGGCCAGACCATCATCATCGACGGCGGCCAAATTCTCCCGGAAAGCTTGGACGCGCTCGCCCAGGCTTAGCCGCCCTCAGAAGCCGACCGTTCCGGGTCCCACCGATGCCGGCGCGCTTCGCCGAAACGCGACAGATAGCGCTCGCACAAGGGAAGAGTCCCTTGCGTATATGCGACACCCATGGATTGAGCGAGCTCCGTCTCCGAATGCGAGCCGATCCAAGCGACGAGCAGAAGACGGCGCAGCATCACGAAGGTATCGATTTCGGCCTCTTCCTCGGCGGAGAGTGTGCCGACCCGGCGATAGCCCCGCACCCACGCTTCGAGAAGTTCCGGGACTTCGGGATTGTCCTCGAAAAACGACACCGTCGTTGCGCAGTCATAGAGGAACCAGGAAAAGCCGCAATCGTCGAAGTCGATGACCTTGATCGTGCCGCGGTCCATGAGCAGGTTGGCGAGACGCATGTCACCGTGGATGAGGTTGAACCGGTCGGGTGTCTTGCCGAACCGGCCAAGACGCCGTTCGACGAGCCGAACCGTCTCGCCGATCGTTTCGAGGGCATCGCGGGTAATTCCCATTCCGTCGTGCCACCTGCCCCAATGCGGTCGCTCGCCGAGACTCGTCTCGAAGTCCCAGGTGTGGCGCTCAAACCAGGGCGGCCGCTGCCACGTGCGCACGTGGGCGTGCATGCGGGCGGCGATCTCTCCCAAAGTCTCGAAGCCGGCAGCGTCTGTCGCGGCCGGTTCCTGTCCCTCCTCCCAGACGAAGAGAACGACGTTGCGCGGCCTCGGCAGGCCCTCGTGGGCGACGGTCTGAATGAACTCCCCGTCATTGCCCCGGATCGGGGTCGGCGTGGTCGCGGCGCCCGCTGCCTTAAGCGCCATCTGCCACTGAAGCTCGGAGGCGATCGCGGTCCGCGAATGATAGCCGTCGCGGTGCACGCGCAGCGCCCACTTGGACCCGGTCGCGGAATCGTCGACACGGTAGGTCGCGTTCTCGGAAAGGTTGATCAGCTGCAGTGTGACAGCGGCCGGCAGCGCGTAGCGCCTGACAGCCCGCTCCGCTAGGTTCCGCAGCCGGCATAACAGTTCCTCGTGAGGAAGCGCGGCCTCACCCCCCATCGTTTTCTCCCTTGGCATTCATCGATCCGCGCCAGACCTCTCACAATCAAACTACGGAGCGGCTTGCCGTCGGACTCGACCGTAATCCGTCAACTCTTGACCGGTCCCTAGACCTTAGTCGCGGCCCGCCGCGGTGTGGGCAGCGATGACGGGGGCTAGCTCAATTCTGGACGGGTTTGGGGAAATGGTACATGCAACCAACATTATTTAGGAAAGGAAGCACAGACTGAAATCGCGCCCTTGGCGCTCATTTCCCGCGAAATAGAAATCGCCCTCGATAGGTGATCTCGATACCCACGGTTGTTGCGCTCCACCAGTCGCCTTCTTCACGACAGTTTTTCTGACGCCCGACTGCTGGCCGATTTGTAGGTTGAAAATATAAAAAGCCAAGAAACCTTTTGCAAAACAAGGGGCATGCGGGACACCCCTCCACCAAGGCGCGACAACGTTAAAAGGCTTAAAGAGAAGTAGCTTGGCTTCGCGGGCGCTTTGTTTTTGAATTCATTATGAGAACCAAATCTCGCGGAGTGGCCGGCACCCAAGGGCTATGTTGCTCACCCTGAAACGGTGCCAATCAGTCGGTGCCAGGAACCGGTTGAATTCCATGGGCAACGCGAACATTGAACTCGATCAACTTCATTCCGACGACGAGACTGAAAAATTGGCCCTCGCCGCGGTGGAAGCAATTAAGCGTGTTATCACTGAACGACATGCGCTGCGTGGCGGGCTGGCTGCTAAGGAGCGGGAGTTAGCGCGTCTCCGCGAGCGCCTTACTTTAGTTCGCGAGAGCTATCAAAAGCTGGCGAACGAGCTAGTTACTCAATTACAGCTCTTCGAGCGCCTCGAGAGAGAGGAGGCTCGATCTACCGGATCTGCAGAATTGCACTGGCTTCGAGGCGAACAGCAAAACCGGTCCGACTGACACACCTCGGACACAGAGTTCTCCGCGTAGGATCACTAAGGTCGATGGCTCGCCCCTCGTGACTTTCACTGCTTGCGGCATTTCCGAACCTCAATGTTAATTGAGGCGGGAGCCAGGCGGAAAGCTATCCGAACGGTAAGTTCAGTGGTGATGCTCTGAAACGCTTTTCACGTATTTGGACAGCACATCACCGGGCGCTGAATGGCTTAGGTCGCCCAGGCTGACGATGTCGACCATCCGCTTGCTCTTGTTGATCACGGCAACCTGCGGATCTTGATCCCCTCCCTCTTAAGTATGCAACGGATCGCGCGTCCAGTGCACGACAAGGCACGTCCTGCGCAGCCTAAGTGAGGCTAAATTTCGACCGTCATTGTGCTTCCAAGAATCACTCCCCTCTTTGATCACAAATACGTGTCGCAACTGCGAGATCACGTCGCAGCGGGAGTCGCAAGACCGTCATCATTTCCGGTCTACACGAAGCTTCGGCAACCAAAAGACGGGTACTAAGAGAAAGTAATGGTTTTTTTCAAATCACCTCGACATGAATTGGACCCCCTCGACGTGGAGATTTTGCATAGGGCTTTTGAGGCTACATGGGCGACGATCAAAGCGAGTGGTCAGTCCTTCGACTTTGAAAGCGATGAAGCACTGGAGGCTGCGCTGCGCCGTGAGCTGATCGAGATTGCTCGCTTCAATGGCGTAAGCGACCCCGAAACTCTGCGGGACATCCTCTTGGCGACAATGCCGCCGGTCAAGCCAGGGTCGTAAGCTCAATGCCACGTCGCGCCTTCGCCTGTGTCAGAAGGGGCACGTTAAAGTGCCAGTCGCAAGACCGTGGAAGGTCCGTTCGGCCTAAGTCGGGTGATGTCCGCAATGGGTCATTTTGCGACATAAGGGGCCATGCTTTGACGTCCGAAAAGGGCACGTAACCGGACATCGAACTGCCCGCGTCAATGTCGCCGAACTGCCAAAAGCAGACTCAATCGGCTAGGTCATCGGGGTTAGCAAGTGAGGGGATTGATAAGCCGGTGCCAAAACAGGTGAACAAGTTACGCCACAGCCTAACCGATGCCTTAATCCCTATTGACACTCCCAAGCACCCGAACCTGCAGTTACCAGCCGCCTCTCCTGTTTATGCATGCCGTCGGCTCTTCGAGGCAATAGGAGGCACGGCTATGATGACTGAGTTGGAGTTTCTGAACAGGTTTCGGCGCAGCCCCAATGGCGTCTGGGCCTGCACAAAACCTATCAACGTTAATGGTCCCAATGGCCTGGTTGTTATCGACCAGGGAAGGCGCTTTGGCCCAGGAACCTTGTTTATGGGACTCGAGCTCGCCAGGGAACTTGATCAAATGGCTGCGAAGCAGGGGCCCAAGCCTCGCCTGGAGGCATGAGCCCCGAAGTTTTGCTCGGGGGAGACCCAAGGTGGGAGGCCATGTCCGAGACGCTGCAAAAATATCTGAGTGTGACTGGGGTTCTTTCTTTGCTTTTGATCACGGCTCAATTGAGGTCGAGATAGCTGGCGTGAAGCAGCGGTTTCGGAACTTTTCCGAACTGGAGTGTAGTCTAAAATCCAGAGGACGGGGGTGACATCCCGAGCGAGTGTCGTCGCCTCAGCTCCCCCAGTGAGTCCTCAGTTAGTTCGTCGAGAGACTATCCAGCCGATCTCTTTTGCCTTCTCGTTTGCCGCTGCCCAAGCAAGTGAAAGAAAATGTGCGAAACTCACCCTGTTTCTTTCGTCCCGGATCTTTCTTCCAGAAAAGTAGCTGGCAACGAGCTGATCGTCCTTCGTTCTTACATAAACAATGCTGAAGCTGGTGCCCGGCATCGTTACGAGAATCTCGTCGTCCAAGACCTCGACGGCAATTTTCGATCTCGCCAACGAAAACAGCTTCATGTCTGTCCGGCGTTTCCGAAAGGACTTCCTCGAAGGTTGACAGTCCCCCGGATAGTCCATGGCATGTCGCTCGCCAATCAGCGCGCAGTGGCAACATTACCAGTGTAGACCCAACCGCTCTTCGAGGTAGAGGAGTGGGTCACCTGTACCCAGCGCCCTTTCCGCCCGATCACCTGGAGTTTGGCACCCTTTGCAACCACGCTAACAACTGGCGCCGATGGTGACGGCCCTTCACGCAGGTTGACGAAGGTCAAAGGCCTAAGCCAACCCGCATCAACATGACTCGCGGTTGGCATGGGACGCCTAGATGGTAGTGGGACAGGATCTCCAGTCATCGGGACACCCAAATTCGCTGACCTCTCCTTTTTACCGATTGTCCCAAGTCCTTCGACCAGCTCGACACTGACTTGCGTCTCTGGGGGTTCGGTTCTTGCCGCGAAATCCATTTTTAGGACTAATCCAGTGTCCGCGATGACACTGCCATCGGGTCCGACGAGCCTAATGGTCAGTTTGGCGTTGCCGCTCGCGTTAATGGGCAAAGTAAGATGCAAATCCCCAATCTCGTCGGTTTTCAAGTTCCACTCGGTCTCGCCATAGGGGCGTCCCGACGACAACGTGCTGCCTTGTGGCAAACCACTTATGGCAATGATGCTACGGACAGGCACTCCGTCCGTGCCATCGAGCGCAATCGGGAAGATCACGTCCTCGCCAGCTGTGGCTTCGAGCGTGGCGGGCGCTGAGAGGACTGGGGGAGGAAGCGCCCGCGCGCTGATTGCGTTTGGCGGTGACATCACCGGCGTTGACCAAAATATGTTGATAGCACCAAGAATGAGAATGGCTCCCAGGCCCAGATTGAGAACCACCGCGATCAGGACGAGAACTGCAACGAGAGCACGAGTCCCCGACGACAAAGCGAGCAACCGGCTCGCCAGGGTTTGATCGGGCTGATCAATTTTATCGGGCTGCTGATCAATGGGTGTTGTACTCGCTGCTGCACCGGGAGGAAGCCGGCGATGTATCCGTGTCAGGGCCGAGTTTTCGTTGCTAACCAAGTGACTCTTCGTATGCGCCTTTAACAGGCTAAGGCGCTGCGCTGCGGCTTTCGGGCGGCGTGCGTGAATGATCATTTCGCGTCATGCAGCTCATCGAGATCACATCGGAAGCCTAAAGTCGGCGCCTCGGTTCGGTTGGTTCCCAGAAGAATTTCGGAATTGTCCCCGATATACACAGGCACCGATGATTGCTTCATCCTAAGGCCTTCTTGTTGTTGAACCGGATGCGTGTGTGGCCCGTCGGCCACCAATAGTTGGAGTTGCGGTAAGTCCGTTTGGGTCAAAAGCGGACATCGTGGTGTCGAATGGCGTCAGCTTTGTGCCTATACCGGACCTGAAGCGCTGAGCCAGTCGCCTACGACCGACCTCCGTTTTCGTCTCGAGGTGGCGTACCCACAGAAGATTGGAACTGGGTACGGTCATTGGCGTTCGGGCTTGGGTGGCAGTGCCTGAACTTCCCGAACTCGGTCCCGTATTGCGTACCCCCGCCTTCGGGCTTCTGCCGGCGGGTGCAGGTTCTACTTCTGTAAGAGATAGGCTCGCAGATCCGCCTCAGTGCCATTGAAATAGTCCCTGTCGTACGTCCCCTGAACGCCATTGCCGTGAAGGTTTTCTGCATACTGCCAAAAACTAAATGTCGACCACGTCTGTGGAAGGGTCGGCTCGCTGGTTGAGTGGTAATCGACAACCCACAAGGGACAATCGGCAAATTGCGCCGGATTTCCAAGTTCACTCCATACGCGCGCCTTCGTGTAAATCATCGGCTTGTGACCACTAATCCTCGTTGAGACAAGCTGAATCATTTTTTCAATTTGATTGATCCGCTTCTGCACCGGAAGGCGGCACCTGTTGTCATAGTCATCTTCAATGTCGAGAGTTGGCAGAATGTCGCCAGCTTGCGGGGTGTACATTGTCCAAAATTTTTTTATCAAGATCTCTGCATTCGCATTTGGATTACAACGGAGATATGCGCCGTGTAACAACCCCAGCCGCTGCAAGGCTTGCCGATAGTTGGCAAACCTGGGATTTGCGTAGGAGGACGCTTCGTCCTTACCCACGTGATAAGCCTGCACAAACACGAAGCGGGGATTCAGCGTTGCGGCTACACGATGCCAATCGATCTCTCCGCCCCAAAGTGAGACGTCGATACCGAATGTTCGAGATCCGGGATTTTGAGCGAATGCCCGAAAGCGCGAACCGCATGAAGCCGCCAGCAAGCTCCCACTTGCGCCTAAATGCTTGATCAGGGACCGACGGCTGATAAAGCGTGCTGTTGGCATCACTCGTGGTCCGGTCGTGGAATCTGTGTCACTCCGCGGTTCGGTTGTTGTGGCCCTGACGTAAGGGGGATCAGGTCAAGTCCGCTTAGGATCCTAGGGGCATGGCTAACAGCTAGTCGAGTGCACGGTCGTCGACGACATCAAGGGTCGGCGCCAAAGCGCGTTCCTGGCGGCTTGTTGAGGTCATCGGCACGGTACACGACGTTGGTGCCAAAGCGATCGGCGAGGCCGTCAATTGCCACCTCCAACTTGCGTTGCCGAGCAAGAGTGCTGAAAAGGTCGAGCTGCACCACATCGTCAATGTCCACCAGGTCGTACGCGACTAAACCGATCAAGCGAAACGGACCAGGATGATCAATGTGGCTTAAGAAGATCGACTCCGACCGAATAAAGTCTCTCCGCAATGTCGGTCGGTTCGCTGAGCCGGTGCTGACGGATTAATATCTGAAACTCCGAGGTCTTGAGCTTTATCCCGACCCCGAAGGCTGCCGAGTTCTTTTTTCTGAGGCGCCTTCCGATCGTGTCGGCTGATCGACGCAGGTGAAATTTGATATCGGCCTTATCGAGTACATCCACGTCGAGCGTATGTTCTGATCCAATGCTCTTTGATGCTCGCCGCCCAATGACCGCTCGTGGATCTTCCGCTTGGGCCAGGGTATGGAAGTGAACGCCGGCACTTCCGAGCTTCGTGGAAAGGAATCGCGGATCGGCATGAGCCACGTCCCCAATCGTATGCAGACCGAGCTGGTGAAGGCGTGCTTGGGTCTTTGGGCCGGCGCCCCATAGCCATGACACGGGAAGTGGAGCAAGCCAGGCTTTGGCTTCCTCCGGCCGAACGACGGTCAACCCATCCGGTTTTTGGAAAGCGCTTGCGACTTTGGCCACGTATTTGGTTACCGAAAGGCCTAGGGATGCTGTCAGGCCACCAGTCGCATCACGAATAGCAGCTTTCAGGCGACGTCCGATGGATTCTGGGTCGCCAAAGAGCTGCTCGGAGCCAGTCATATCGAGGAAGGCCTCGTCGAGGCTTAACGCCTCGACGTCAGGCGAAAAATCAGAAAATACCCTCATGATTGTCGCGGAGACTTCCTGATACCGATCAAAACGGGGCGGGATAATCACCGCGTTTGGGCACATGCGTCGTGCCTTAGCCATCGGCATCGCGCTGCCTACGCCATACGGACGGGCTTCGTAGCTGGCAGTCAGCACGACCCCGCGTGCACTTGGAGGCCCGACAAGCAACGGCCGACCTCGCAGCGAAGCATCATCGAGCTGCTCAATCGCCGCATAGAACGCATCCATATCGGCGTGAGCGACAATCCTCGGCCAAACCCTCTCTGAGCGAATCATCGCAAGAGTTTAGACCAACGTTCGCGGATTATCTGGCGCTGACCAACGAATCCACAAAGGCTTGTGTTTTCTCCCACGCGCCCTGATCGAACAAATCGTCATGGGTGCCTTGAGGAAAGAGTTCAATCCGCTTTGGCTGGTTGGCGGCACCGTAGACCCGCCGGCCCATTTCTACCGGGATCACCCCATCCTGCTCGCCGTGTAGGACGAGAACCGGCGCCTTGACGAGGCGAATGTTGCGTTCGTTGTTGTATTTGTCCGTAATCAGCAAGCCGAGCGGTAGCCAAAAATAGGTGCTCCTTGCCACATCAATCGTCGAAGTGAGCGGAGCTTCCAGCACGACCGCGGCAACCGGTCTTGCCGCCCCAAGCCGCACCGCCTGGCCGGAGCCTAGCGACTCGCCGTAAGCCACGATCTTGCCGGCCGGCACACCGAGTCCGATCAGGTGATGGTAGGCCGCGATTGCGTCGGCGACACTGTCTTTCTCCGTAGGCCGTCCGCCTGATCCGCCATAGCCACGGTTGTTGAGATAGAAAACGCCGAAGCCTTGCTCCCGAATCTTTTGAATTTTGGGTGCGCGACTGGCGGCGTTTGCTCCGTTCCCGTGGAAATAGAGGATGGTCGGCTTGTCGTCCTTCGCCGGGGCGTGCCATGCAATCAGTGTGGTGCCATCGGCGACCACGATGTCAATTTCCCTGAAGTCATTCAGGCCGGCCTCCACCGGCGCGACTCGTGCTGGATTGGGAAAATACATGAACGAGCGGTTGCCAAAATAGGCTGCCGCGCAAATTGCGGCATATGCTGCGACGAGCCAGAGAATGAGCGTCACAACTTCCTGCTTCATTCCGCTTACGGCGCCACTTTCGGAGATGCTCCCGCAGGACAACGGTGCCAACTATCTAGCGGCACGCTTAATCGATTGATTCAAGGAAATAGATTGTCGGTGCGTCCAAAACCCCAGCCTCGTCCATTGCTTTTTTGAGGTCGGTCGATGCTGCGAAGTCCTTAGCCTTCTTCGTGTCTTCGGTATCGAAGACGACTACAATCTCGCTCTTGTTGCTATCGGCAGAATGGTAGACCCGTGGATTGATAAGGCCCGCCGCCCTCTGCATCTCGGCATGCTGATCGAAGAGCGGACGCCACTGGCCGTAATCTCTGACTTTGTGCCGGACAATCATCATTCCCATAGCATCCTCCCTCTGCTTCCTATTAAGTCTATAGCGAATTGTAGGACGCGAGATATTTGGTTGGCTACTTGCAGATGGACCTACCTGGATTTAGCTAATGAGGAGCGGCGTGGTGCCGATCAGGGTACGGTCATCGACCTGCCGCACGAGGAAGTCCGCGACATCGGCACGGCTGATGGCGCCGAATCGCCAGTCCCTTGGCGCGGCCAGGACGCGGTAGCTTCCAGTCGCGGGCCTGTCTTTCAGAAGGCCTGGCCGCACAATGGTCCAGTCGAGCCCTGAGGACCTAACAATCCACTCCTGCACGTCCTTGTCGTCATAGACACGCTTCAAGAGCAAGGGAAAGACGACTGCATCGTAGAGGAGACCGCCATGACCGCGACTATCGCCAGCACCAAGACCTGTCACAGTGATGAGCCGCTTCACACCTGCGGCCTTCATGGCATCAACTAGGATGCGTGTGGAATCTGAGAAGAGTCTTGTGCCTTCGAAGACCAACCTAGGCGATAAATCCACACCGAGGGTTTGGATCACCACATCGATGTCCCGGAGTACCTTCCGGATCGTGTCGGGATCAAGCGCGTTGCCCGACACCTTAGTGAGGTTTGCATCTTGGATTGGTATTCCTGCGGCAAAACGCGCGAAGGCCCAAACGTTGTAGCCGGCGCGAAGTGCGGCCCTCACCGTTTCAAGTCCGATCCCGTGGCTGGCACCTATGATGAGAACATTAGCCATGATCAATTCATATATGTTTTCGGCCCAGTGTTGAACAAGCAGGACACGTGCTGAGAGCGCTGACTGACTAGGCCGAAAGCCTGGCGACATATTTATGATTTGGTCGGGGTAGGCGGTAGCTCAAGGAGTGCGAGTTCTAGGCTTTTGACGAGTTCAGCCATGAACGTGAAATCAAGAGTATCCATTGTGTCGCTGGGAAGGTGGTAGTTCGGATTCCGGAAGAAGGCGGTGTCCGTGATCATCAGCGCCGGCAATCCTGCATCCCAGAACGAGGCGTGGTCACTTAGGCGCGTCTCCGGCAAGATACGTCCATCGAAAGGCAGGAAAAGCGACTCAGCTGGCAAACCCTTGTTCTTGCGGAACCCTCTCAGAACCGCACGCCCTAATTGGAGCGAGCGCCAATTTCCGATTATGCCAATGAAATTGCCTTGGCCAGGATAGCCGGGCCAACGGGGGAGAAACGGATAATGCTGGCGCGGTGCCGTATAGCCGACCATCTCTAAGATAATCGCCCCGAGGACGCGGTCTCCGTCGCTCTGGCAGTTGCGAACGAAGATACGGCTGCCTCGATGGCCCGTCAAATAGGCTGGCGGTTCCTCAAGTGTGAAGGCCGCGAAGAGAACAGGCGCCTTCAGTTTGGCTTGCCGCAGGCGTCGGGCGAGCTCCAGCAGGACCGCCACCGCACTGGCATTGTCATCTGCGCCCGGCGTGCTCGGGACGGTGTCGTAATGAGCGCCGACAACATAAAAGGCAGAAGCCCCCGCGCTTGCCGGAACCGTACCAAGTAAATTCGTCACGCGCTGGTTATAGTAGTCATAGTCCTGTTCACTTACAGTGAGACCAGCGTCCTCAAAGACCGAGTGAATGTAATTGGCGGCTCGCACTAGGCTGTCGGGAATCGAGGGAGTGCGAGGACCAATGTCGACGGCGAGAGCGTTGACATGCTCGCGTAAGCCGTCCTGAAGAATCTCTAATTCACGATCGCCCAAGAAGAGTCCTCGGCATGGTCGCTCACTCGCTGATCATTAGCTGACTGGCAAATCCCACAAGCGGGCGGCGCCCCGACTACCACTGGCATCACCCCATCTGGGCGCCTTGACAACGACCGAGGCTCGGTCAGCGAAGATATGCGGGCCCATCAGCTGAGGTAGCAGCTCGTAGAGATGGGGCAGCTGTGACAAGCCTCCGCCTAGCACCAAAACATCAGGATCGACTATGTTGACGACGTGCGCCAGCCCTCGCGCCAACCGGTCGGCGTGCCGGGAGAGAGTGGCCCTCGCAGCACCATTTCCACACCCGGCGCGTACAGCAATTTCTTCAGCCGTATGTGTCTCGCCCGTTACCCTGGCATGATCGGCAGCCAAGCCGGGGCCCGAAACCCATGTTTCCAGGCACCCTTTGCGTCCGCACCAACAGTGGGGTCCGGGGTGTTCCTGGGATGTGGGCCAGGGAAGCGGATTGTGACCCCATTCTCCGCCAATGCCACGCGGTCCGTCGAGTAGCCTGCCATTTACGACTAGACCACCGCCGCATCCAGTTCCCAGGATAACCCCGAACACAATTCGCGCGTTCTCCGCCGCACCATCGATGGCCTCGGACAAGGCGAAGCAGTTGGCGTCGTTGGCGAGTCGCACCGGCGTCGCAAGCGCAACTGCTAGGTCGCGGTCGAAGGGGCGGCCGTTGAGCCAAGTTGAATTGGCATTTTGCATCAGTCCAGTGGCGGGCGAGATGGACCCTGGGACGGCGATACCGATCCTGGCACCACTCGGAATGCCCTGCATGAGCCTGGTTCTGAGATCAACAATGGCCGCGATAGTAGCCGCGTAATTATTGCGAGGCGTTGCTACGCGATAGCGCGCCGACTCCTTCGCCTCCAGACTTATGAGGATACCTTCAATCTTGGACCCTCCAAGATCGATGCCGATCCGTAATCCATCCTGACCGATCATGGGCCGTTATACTCGAGCAGCGACGCCGCGGGAACTCTGCCGGGCAGGTCGATAGTACACGGACATCTGGTGGAGTCCGCTTGTGACCCGTACCGTTGAAAAACTCCGACGCGGGCGTCCCCAGTGCAACATTTGAATCCAGAAGGTGGTGCTCGAGAATCATTCTTACGCTACGAGAATCCCGTCGGTTCTATGTCGACGACGATGCACTTCCCATCGGATGCGCGAACAATCCACCAATTCGCGAAAGCCGGATTGGCAACGGCAACAAAAAGAACCGTGATCAATAAAGACCGAGGTGACATGAGTTCTGGCTCAAAGCTCTAAGAGCCATTCGCCGGATAATCGCCGTATTCGCCGTCGGCCGGCGGATAGTCTCCCTCTGCGGGCGGAGAGTCGCCGTAGTCGCCTTCTGCGGATGGGTAGTTTCCATCGGCGGCAGGTGGAGGAGCCTCATTGCCATACACGGGTGGAGAATAGGCGGACGCCGGCGGGGGCAGTTGGTAGCCATAAACGTGTGGCGGATAGGCGTACACGGGCGGAGGCGGATAGTAGCGGTACGCCGGCAGATAGTAGGCATAAGGTGGAGGGTAGCCATAACGCCGGTACAGGCGTTTCCAATAGCCCACTTTCTCGACCGGCGTTGCGTTAACGTTGGAGGCATTGAAGCCTAGCAGATCTAACGAGGCCGCCGTGGCGGGCGTGACCGCAATCCAGCCCGCACCTGCAATGACGGCACTGAATAATAGACGGCGCATAACTAATCTTCCTGGCACGGTTCGGGTGCTCGGACGAACGAATGTAACCCGCCACGGCCAACATTGGTTCGGCCTATTTAAGGCATGGTGAACGTAACGTCAGCACCACCGAGGTCTCGTCAAACTCCGGATTGGGGAACCAATATGCCCGCCCAAATGTCCGCCCACGTTCAGCAAAAGATTGAGCAGAAATCGAAGACTTGAGTGCCTTCATCCATACCGGGCACCGGATTGACGGAAAGAATGTTCCGTCATGCCGCGGCGATAACCATGGGCTCCCGCCTTGCTCCCCAGCTTCCGGGCAGCGCCTCGAACTGGCCGGGACAGATTTCGCCGCAGGCGGCACAGCGACCGCCGAGATCAAGGCCCCACGCCGTGATGGTGTACCAGTCGCGGCCGATCAGCCGCGCCCCACAACCATGACAATAGGTACTCTGGCCCGTCTCGTCATGCACGTTCCCTGTATAAACGTAGCGTAACCCCGTCCTTAGCGCGATCTCACGGGCACGTTTGAGAGTGGAACGCGGAGTCGATGGAACATCGCGCATCTTCCAATCGGGATGAAAGGCCGTGAAATGCAGTGGCACGTCGGGTCCAAGCCGCCTCGCCACCCATTCGCAAAGTGCAGCTACCTCCACGGACGAATCGTTCTTGCCTGGAATAAGTAAAGTGGCGATCTCGAGCCAGGTCTTGGTCTCGTGTTTGACGTAGATGAGCGTGTCGAGCACGGCGTCAAGCGAACCGGTGCAAAGTTGCTTGTAGAAGCTTTCGGTGAACGCCTTGAGATCGATATTGGCGGCGTCCATCGCGGCGAAGAACTCTGGTCGCGCAAGCTTGCCGATGTAGCCCGCGGTCACCGCGACAGTCTGCAGCCCGGCTTCCCGGCAGGCAGCCGCAACATCGACCGCATATTCGAGAAAGATCACCGGATCGTTGTAGGTGAACGCCACCGTGCGGGCGCCCTTCGCCCAAGCCGCCTGGGCGATAGCTCGCGGTGAAGCCTGCTGCTGCAGCCGATCCAAGTCGCGGGCCTTAGAGATATCCCAGTTCTGACAGAACTTGCAGGTGAGATTGCAGCCGGCAGTGCCGAAGGACAGAACGGCCGTGCCGGGCAGGAAATGGTTTAAAGGCTTCTTTTCGATTGGATCGAGGCAGAAGCCTGACGAACGGCCGTAGGTCGTAAGGACCATCTCGTCACCGGCACGCGCCCGCACGAAGCACAGCCCGCGCTGGCCTTCGTGCAGTTTGCACTCTCGCGGGCAAAGATCGCATTGGATGCGGCCATCGGCGAGGGCATGCCAATAGCGGCCGGGCACTCCATCACTTGTGTAGACGCTCTCCATTGGATGAAGATGCGCTGGTCTTGAAAGGAGTCAACACTTCTCATGTTCGCCAAGCTACGGAACGAGGTTCGCCGCCCGGCAGTTGCCGGAGACTTCTACCCTAGCGGAGCCCAAGAGCTTGAGAGCACCGTCGAGACGATGCTCTCACAAACGACAGAAAGGAAGCCACGTCGCCTCTGCGGAGTGGTGGTGCCGCATGCGGGCTACCCATATTCAGGGCCAATAGCGGGGAAGGCGTTTTCGCTTCTCGCTCACGCGAATGATGCTCCCAACCGCATTCTGCTGATCGGCCCTCCACACTACGTGCCGGTGCGCGGTATCGTTGCGCCCTCTACGCCCGCCTTCGCCACGCCCTTGGGCGATGTCGTGGTCGATGTCGACGCGGTGGAGTCTTTGCGAGATGCCGGACTCGTCACTATCGACGATACCCCGCATACGCCCGAGCATGCGCTCGAGGTCGAACTGCCATTTCTTCAGAGCGTGCTTGAGGACTTCACCATTGTCCCATTGCTCGTTGACGCAGCTTCTCCGGAACAGGTGGCGCTGGTCATCGAGAAGGTGCTTGGCAAGGGAACGCTGCTCGTCGTGAGCACCGACCTGTCCCACTACCTCGACTACGCAACTGCGGAGCGGCGCGACCTTGCCACGGCAGGGACAATTGAGCGGCTCGACTACACCACACTTGGCCCGAATGATGCTTGCGGTTTCAGCGCGCTGAATGGCGCACTTTGCGCCGCTTCGAGGTGCAACTGGACGGTGACGCGCCTCGATTTACGTAATTCTGGCGATACGAGCGGCGATAAGCGACAGGTGGTGGGCTACGGTGCCTGGGCCTTCACGGCCGTCGAGGACGCCATGGACCGCATCCGCATGGCCAAGAATGCCGCCTTGCTGATGATCGCGAGCCTGCTCACCCGCGAGACTCTGGTCTTAAAGAACGTGCCGCGGCTCGCCGACGTCACGCTGCTCGGCCGCATCCTCGGCAATCACGGGGTGGACATCACCGCGGTCGGCAAGAAGGTGGGCCAGAGCACGATCGATGGCCAGACCTTCAAGCTCAAGGCGGCGGAGATCGTAAACACCACCGCGCCTTACGAAATGGTCTCGCGCACGCGTGCGAAACTCGCGCGGCTTGGCGCCCGCATCGACCTCAAGGGCGATACTGCCATGGTCACCGGCGTCAAGGGGTTAACCGGCGCTCAAGTCATGGCCGCGCAGGGCGAAACCATGATCGACTCCGTATCACCTCGACCGAGGCTTCGAGCGTATCGAGGAGAAGCTCCGCAAGTGCGGCGCGCATTTCGAGCGGCTCTTTACCTAGCCAGCACGCAAGCTCACAGACTGGAGTCCAAAAAAGGCACGATGTGCCATGAGGATCGCTCCATCCAAAGGATCGCTTTGTGCCGCAGATAGAAGGCCGCGAACGTGAGAAGGCAGCCATGCCGTCAAGGGCTCCGCAAGTCCCCCTATTAGAGTAATGACAGGCGACCCGGCATCCTTAAGACGTTCGATGATTCGTGCGGCGGCGTCTACCGCCTCTTGGATTATACCGACGGCTATCGGATCCTTCGCCGATGCATACTCGAGGACCAGTGGCGCCAGTTCGGCATAGTCGGCCGGAGTTGCCCTCGAAGCAAAACAAACGATTCTTGCCGGATCCCACTCGAAACGTTCGAGTACGGCTGCCGAAAGCTCTGTTCGGTCGAACTCGACCATCAAAGGCCCAAAGCGCGCGGCGTAGCGCTTCTCGACCAATCCTCTGGCCGCCTGCCTCATCGGACACCTCGGGACCATATCCGCCAACAGTGATGCGCTGTCCGTTAACCACAGCCAGACCACAGGAACCGGTGCCCAGTATCACGATGCCGCCGTCGGCGGCTCGGTGAGCGCCAAGCCAGGCGATATAAGCATCAGTCTCAAGCACAACTGAGGCAAACGGGCCGAGTTTAGAACGTAGATCGTCGCATGCGCTTTTAATTCCCGCGCCTGCTAAGCCTAAGCCGGCGTGTGTACGTTGGAGACTTCGCTCGTCTAGGCCAGCAACTCGGGCAGCCGCCTTGCTTGCGGCTCGAATGGACTGCGCCGCAAGGACCAAATCCAAATGGATATTCGCTGGGCCGCCCCACCCCTCGCCAAGCAAATTCCCCTGCATATCGCGTATTCGCGCTCGGCAAAAACTGGCGCCTCCGTCGATGCCGATGAAGAGGTGCTTATACATGCTGATACCTAGGTGGCGTCGTCAGTAGATTTGCCGCACAAACGGCGGACAAGAACTAATGAAAGATGGCCAGAATAAGTCGTGCGGCGCTGAAACTGATACACGATCGTTCTTAAAACTTCGTTAACGCTAAGACCTGGGGGATGTAGTGCTGTCCACCAGGAGAACCGGAGTTTGATCAGACCCCGCAACCCAAGTTGCAAATACCGTAATAGTCTCTGGATCAATTGCCACCATGTCGGCGCGGTAGCCTGGGGCGAGTTTGCCAAGCATGTGCCCTACACCAATAAATTCTGCGGGATTCCTTGAAGCAAAGCGCAAGGCATTTTCCAATGGAACGTGGAGGAGGTTGACACAATTGCGAACTGCCGTGGCCATGTCGAGAGCCGCCCCAGCCAACGTGCCATCTGGTCTAAGACAACGTCCACCTAAAACTTCCACTTCGAAGTCGTAGAGATTAAACCGGGATTGGCTTCCGCCCACCGGGGGCATTGCATCCGTCACAAGCATCGGACGGCCGAGGCCGCGCAAGGCGAGGCGAAGTATGGCGGGATTTACATGAAACCCGTCGACAATGATTCCAAACCACGCATCAGGCGCCTCGAGAGCTGCGGCCACCGGTCCTGGCTCACGGCTAGTGAGAGGTCGCATAGCATTGAACAAATGCGTGAAGCCGCTGAGCCCCTCCGCCATGGCTGCACATGCTTCCTCATACGTCGCCATCGAGTGGCCCAGCGAAACGCGAACGCCAAACTCTATTAGGCACCCAATAAACCCTTTCGGGACCCGTTCGGGCGCGAGAGTAACCAACAGCGTGCCCCTGCGGTTAGCGCAAAGCATCTCCAAGTCCGGCGGGCCGGGCATTCGCATTAGGTTGGGGTCGTGCACACCCGCTTTTTCGGGCGCCAGATATGGGCCTTCTAGATGAATACCCAGCACGCTGGGTTCTTGCCCCACCAAGCTTTCAGCGGCAGCGATGGCACCTCTCGTTTTCTCCAACGTATCGGTAATTAGGGTTGGCAGTAGCGCGGTCGTTCCAAACCTCCGATGGGCCGCTGCCATCGTGACGATCGCCTCAGGAGTCGGCGAATTGTTGAACAGGACGTCCCCGCCCCCATTGACTTGAACGTCAACAAAACCTGGAGCCAGCCAGGCTCCTAAGGGAAGGTTGCGAACGCTCAGGCCCACCGGCAGCTCTGATTGCGGAACGATGCACGCAATCTGGGAGCCATCCATAACAACAGCTGCATCTTTGTGTTTTGTCCAACCATCAAAAATATGGTCTGCGGCGACTGCATATCGGGTCGATCCGTTCATCTGGTCCGAGTGATTTTTTGTAAGTGTCTTGGTTGATCGACGTCTATGCCACGATACTCGGCTACGCGAACTGCGAGCCCGTAGAAGCTCTGGATCAGACACACGGCGTCCGTTTCTGATTGGTCAGGAGGGAGCACCGGCAGATGACCGGCACCAGCTCCTGTCACGAACACTGAGTCGCTTCTGCGGGAAACGTCCGCTGCAAGATCTGCTAAGTTGGCCGCGGCCTCGTCGGTTGGCATGAAGACGAGAACCGGATAGCTCCGCGAAACCAAAGCAATGGGACCGTGCTGGAATTCAGCACCACTAAATGCTTCAGCTTGAACGTTGCAGACCTCCTTCAGCTTCAAGGATGCCTCCTGGGCGATGGCAAGCGTTGGTCCGCGGCCTAAGATTGCGAGATTGTTGGTTGTGGAGAGTGAACAAACAGCTTTCGCCGCCCAATCGAGCTCGCCAGCTACGGCGAGACGCTCTGGCAGGCGATCGAGAGCGGCTTTGATCGCGCGCTCTGCCGCCCAATGGGCGATCAAGTTTAGCAAAATGGCGACTGATGCAACAAAGGTCTTCGTTGCCGCCACACTCAACTCTGGTCCCGCTGCCATGGGAAGAACTATGTCGCAGGTTGATGCGAGGGGGCTGTCCGTGTCATTAACGATCGCTACCGTAAGTGCTCCGAAAGCCCTCGCCGATGAGGCAGCCTCAACGAGATCATCACTGCGCCCGGATTGAGAGATAGCGAGGAAGAGTTGGCGTTTGAGACGCAAGCCCTGCCGGTATATCGTCATGATACTTGGGGCGACCGCGGCGACCGGAATGCCGAGATGTCGCTCAATTAAATGCTTTCCGAAGTTTGCGGCGTGCCCAGAGCTGCCACGTGCGCAAGTCACCACGACACGGGGTGGCTTGCGTTTCAGTATAGCTGCGAGTTCACCCAAGGGACGTACGAGCAACTCCGATTGACGGGCCACCACGTCGGGTGCCTCCCGCAACTCCGCCGCCATCAGCACACCCCCATTTCTCACCACATTCTCCACTCTCGTCCCGTGGTTGTAGCGGCAACCGTGGTTAGCTTTACCTGATCTTGCGCCGATACGCGCTCCATGTAATTCCTGCAGTTCAAAGTGAGCGTGTGCCCATTGGAAGTCCGGATCGGCCGTCGCCGCATTGCCAACGGGACACTAAGGCCTCGAACTCGTTATAACGGTGTTGGCGTCATAATGGCGTAGGCGTCATAACGTTAGGCGTTACGTTAGGCGTTCGCGATCGTGCATAAGCAACAAACCACAGGCCTTCAGTTGAATACCGAACGCTTCAACCCCCGTTATTCGAGTATTGATGTCTGGGATCCCGCGGACATCCTGGATTCTATTATTGAGGGGCAATTTGCCGCTGTAGCAGCTGTACATGCCGCCCGCCCAGCCATCGAATCCGCCGCGGTGGCCATGGAGGAGCGGCTGCGAAATCGGGGCCGGCTTGTGTACGTCGGTGCCGGCACCTCAGGGCGCCTCGCCGTTCAGGATGGCGCTGAACTCATGCCGACATTTGGGTGGCCTGATGACCGGCTATTATTACTTATTGCAGGAGGGCGAGACGCCCTTTTGCAATCTATCGAAGGTTCCGAGGACGCGGTAGATCAGGCGGTGCAACTGGTCGACCGCCATAACATTGGTGCCGACGATGTTCTCATAGCGGTAGCAGCGAGTGGAACGACTCCGTTTACCTTGGCGTGCTTAACTGAAGGAAAGCGGCGAGGTGCCCTAACAGTAGGAATTGCAAATAACGCTGCCACACCGATTCTGGAAGAATCACATCATGCGATTTGGCTCGACACCGGCGGTGAACCGATAGCGGGTTCCACACGTTTGAAAGCCGGTACTGCGCAGAAGATCACACTGAACGCGTTATCGTCCCTTCTCATGATCCGCCTTGGCAAAGTCTACCGAGGTCTAATGGTCGACGTCCAAGTCTTGAATGAAAAGCTCGCGCGACGGAGCGAGGAGATGTTGGTCCAGCTGACCGGGAGCAGTCGCAGCGATGCGCATGGTGCGTTAAAGCGTGCCGATGGAAACGTAAAGATTGCTACTTTACTTCTCCACGGCTGTGATCTCGAGTCGGCAACTAAATTGCTCAATCGCTCCGGAGGGCAACTTCGCGGGGCATTGGATCTCATTCGCGATTTCGGTTCGGATGCTGCCTGATCGACGAGCTGAAGCAGCAGGTCTTTGCCGACAGATGCCACGTGAAACGCGCGGCAACCCGCCCCACCTTCCCAACCCGCCCGGTATCTTCGTCAACGGTCTATGGTGCTGGGAATCGTCTTATCAACGGCCTCGACCGCGCCTCGTCTCAAGGCTTCCTTAAACCTTCAGTCTCACCCTAAGCGGGTACTGTCTTAGGGGGTGAAAGCATGCAAAACGGACAATGGAGCTTGCTCTTATTCGACCTTATTGGAGCTGGTGCAGTGGTCGTTGCGTTTGCCTATGGAATCTTCTTTCGGCGGCATATTCGCGAAATGGAGCGACTTGACGATTAGCGACCAGACTCGCTCTCGTCTTTCAAGCACTGAACCTAGCTTTGTAGGTTTGATCGTGGGTCGGAGAGCACCCTAGCGCCGGCGCTGTGGAAGAGCTCGACGCACAAACCGAGACGCTTAAAGACCAGGTGGCAAAGCTGCGCCAGCTCGTTGGCGGCGACTCGTCGCCGGCCAGCAGCCTGCGGCCTCCTCAACCCGACTCCCGCCAAAGATGATCCCCGCCCGCACCGGCGCGGCGGACTTCCTCGAACAAGAGCTTCTGGAGTTTTCAATCGTCACGGTGCCCGCGAATAGCGAAGCGCTGATGGGAATGTCCGCAGCCAATACGCGGAAAGCAAACCTGCAACGCGAACTCGATTTGATTCGGCTGAAAGGATGACCACTATGCCTAGCCTCTCGAAACAGCTTTCTTCCCCGGCGGCGGCGGCGGCGTCAGCGTAGCGACCGCCGCCGCGATCGACAGCATCAGCGCTCGTCTCGATTCCAGTATCTGACGACGGGATCGCGGACTGCCTCTATGCGGTCGCGGTCGTGCTCGATGGACGGGTCCGCGAGACGGCATGACCTCGTTCCTTATGGTCGCTGGTTTGCCTGTTGTCGAACAAGACATGCCGCGGGCCAGATGCCTCCACCAAGGTCACCGTGATCCTCCCTGCTTGATTATGTGCGGTGATCTCGATGTCGCCGCCGTCGTCGATCACAGAGTCGACCGCTTGCCCAATCTTGGGTTGGACCCTGGCGATTTGAATTAACACGTGCTCGGCAGCTGTCCAAAACTGGTCAACTGGATTGGTGGAATCTTCGTCGATACCGACAATATTGAGCGTCATTGGACTTCCCCTGAATAACGCATAACAACGGGGGTACACCCAGCCGAGCAATTATAGAGGAAATCAAACAATTTGATGACGCCCCCGATTGACGCTTTTCGAGCGTGGTTCGTCACGAACATTGTCGCCATCGCGGCGCGGCTTAGCCATCCACGCGGCCACCTTCGGTCACGACCAGTTAGACCGGGACTGTCGATCCGCGACCTAGAGTGCACCGAACGAATTGAGTATGTCGGTCATAGAGGCATACAGAGCCGTGGCTGGCTTGGCTGCCTGTATCATTGAACTGCTGACATGCGTCAGTGAGTTTACCAGCGAGGACAGTGTTACAAGTCCGGCGAGAGCCCACGCCGCGAACGGTAAGCGCGTCTTTATCAGCTCGCCGCGCTGGAACTTTCGAGGGAGCGGAGGGTCAGGGCGGTCTGCCTAGGCCTGTTGGGTCGGGGTGCCGGCGTCTTGCATGATGGGGGCATCGCTTGTTGAGGCTCTAGCGGTCGTCGCAACGCATCGCTAGCGGCCTTCTTTGCGGGATCGAAAGGACGCTTGAGCAAGACCGGCCATTCGGCACGGAGTGCCTTGCCGAACGCCAGAAATTCAAATCGGCCGAGATTGGGAATTAGGCGCGTGTGCTGGCTGCTGTAGACGCTCTCTAAGAAATTGAGACTGGCCTGGTTGATAAGGCTATGCGTTAGTAAAGGTGTTGCACTAGGAGCGTCTTGCTGACAAGCGCTGCGTAACAACGAGCAGCCCGACGCCGTACTTCCGCCCTTGGAGGGCGATTTGACCAATCGGCCTACCACCCACTGAGTTTCATATGGGGCCAGCGGAGCAACCTTTAAAGATTCACTGGCGCTCGCTAATTTGAGGGTATGAAGTCTGAGTATCGAAAGAAAAAAGACGCGGAAGAACGAGTGTCACACGCCCTAAAACAGACAAAGGAGCGGCTAGGCATCGGTCCTGCTCGGCCTCTTCGGGGGGCGAAACCAAGTCCACTTGTCTCCAACTCATGGCAGCGGGGAGCTAACCCAGCGCCGACATCAGATCGAATACCCGACGCGGCTCCTGCGAGCGACTTCATGCATGCCCACGAATGGAAGCGATCGCGAGACCAAGGCAACCGTGAAGGAAATTCGTCGGAAGGCTTCTAAGATTGCCCCCGCCTTTAACAAGGGCGCTCTGCAATATATGCCAGACGACAATAGTGATTAGACAGCACCCTTGGCGCGCCTGCCTGGAGAGGCTCTGGTGACTGTTCGACGAGTCCGCTAACAACAATTCAAAATCGCTGAGTTCGCTGGCCATGCTCGCGCGCTCTTCGTTGGTGAAGTAGTGGTGGTGAACCGCCTATGCTAGGAGGCTTTAATGCGCGTCACTGCAGAAATGCGTTGGTTTTGGCCAGGTCAATGTCCTCCTGACTTGGAAAGCTGGTTCTTCAAATCGTCGCCCGAAGCCGGAGGAGGACACCCACGGTGCGATGAATACGTGCGGCCCTCGAATGGGGCGGAACTTGGCATCAAGAAAAGGGGATCTAAAGCTGGCGTAGAAGTGAAAGGGCTAATAGGAACTTCTCGTTGCCCAGGACTTATATCCTTGGCGTCGCATTACGAGCTGTGGTGCAAATGGACGTCCAACGAGTTGCCTTTGAATGGGACAAATCTGTTTGTGACCAAAAAGGTGAGGTGGGCTCGCAAACTCGACACAACTCGCGCCTCTGTTTTTGAGGTCCCGCTCGGCACCGATGAAGCACCCCTCGACGGTAAATGGGTACAAGAAGGATGCAATTTAACACTCACCGAAGTGCAAATAGGCGGTGTAGCAGACCAATGGTGGACCTTTTGCTTTGAAGCCTTTGGCACCCTTAAGTTGGCGCCGAAGAATCTTCGAGCCGGAACAAGTTACGCTAGGTCTACGTCTTTCCCGCAACCCACCGGTGCCTTTCTAAGCTATCCAGCTTGGCTATCCCGAGTCGCTCAATAACATCGGTTAGAAGCGGCGCTAGCGGCGAAGCCCGTGAGATGCACGCCAGTGGAGGCTGCTAACAGCGCGGATAAAGCGCCGCGAGTTCGTTACCGCGAAGATAAATGACCTTTTGCGTTAGTCCGCCCCGCTTTTTGATCCAGGCGCGTACCCCTGGGGGATAGGAAGAGGTGACCGTCCGGGTGGCTTCCGGCGCTCGCGTCGTATACCCGGTGCGGGGGTCGAACCATCGCGGGGCGTGGAAGCCGAGCACCGCCCGCCGCGTGACGCATATGCGATTGCGGGGGATCGTGCTCAGCACCAGCGTGCAAGCGGATAGACAGGGCCCGTCGATGATGACCCGTTCGCCGGACTGTCGCACGCGTGCAAAGACGGCAAGATAGGCGTCAACCGCACCACCCGGGCTGGACACGATCCGCACATCTGCTCGCGCAGGCAACACGGAAAACAAGGCCAAGACGGCAACCACGCCAATATTAAAAGGGATGCGTCCTGGGACAGAGGCTGTGGATGACCGAGTCATGGATTTCACCTTCGACATAGCTGTAAATTAACGCGGGATGCGGCGCCTCTCGCTCCAAACGGAGGGGTGATATGAAACGCACCTTACGCGATGCCTTTGACCGATGGAAAGACGCACTGATAATGCGAGGCGTCATGTCCCAGGATTATCAGCGCGTGTTGGCGCGAGCCGATGAACATCACCGCGATCAGATATAGCGCGGGATGCCAAAAGTACGAGCAAAGGCCCATCGCCACAGCAATCATGACCCAAAGCAGCAGACTGAGGGTCGGCACCCCTTCGGCACCTGGGACGCAGACAGTTACTCATGCTAACAGAATTCACACACCGCGGTTCCGCGAAAGCCGTCGCCCCGGCAGCCACCGCAGCGCCGCCGACAACCCGAAAGGTCTCCGCCCAGTGGGAAGCCCGCTTTGGATCGGCCGAACCTGAAGACAACCCCATTGCACGCGCTGCACGTCGAACTTGGCGCGCGCATGACGGCGTTTGCCGGTTATGACATGCCGGTCCAATATTCGCTTGGCGTGCTCAAGGAGCATCTTCATGCACGCGCGGCCGCTGGTCTGTTCGACATCTCACATATGGGGCAGATCGCCCTGCGCGCTAAATCCGGTGATGGCCGGGATGCGAGCCGGGCTCTGGAGCGGCTCGTTGCAGTCGATATGATTGGTCTAGCCCCCGGACGCCTGCGTTATGCCTTCTTCACGAACGTGCTTGGCGGCATTCATGATGACCTGATGGTCGGAAACTGGGGGGACCATTTGGTGCTTGTTGTTAATGCAGCCCGCAAGGAAGCGGACGAAGCGCATCTGCGAGCCCAACTTGGGGACGAGTGCGACGTCGAACAACTCGATCGAGCTCTGATCGCGCTCCAGGGGCCGAAAGCGGAAGCGGCGCTCGCGTTGCTCGCACCAGAGTGCACGAGCATGCGGTTCATGGATGCGCGAACGCTGACCCTAATGGGCGCCGAATGCATCGTTATGCGATCAGGTTACACAGGGGAAGACGGATTCGAAATTTCAATTCCCGCCGATTTCGCTGGCGAGATAGCGGAGGAGTTGATCGCAAATCCATGCGTTGCACCGATCGGACTCGGCGCTCGGGATTCGCTTCGCCTGGAGGCCGGACTATGCCTTTATGGCTCAGACATCGACGAGAGCACGACGCCGGTCGAAGCGGGATTGTCATGGGCTATGCAGAAAGTCCGCCGCCGCCGCGGCGCGCGCGAGGGCAATTTCCCGGGTGCTGAGATCATACTCGGGCAGCTTGAGCACGGTGCGCTTCGACATCGCGTGGGCTTGCGGCCAGAGGGACGGGCGCCTGTGCGCGCTGGCGCACCGCTTTTTGCGGCAGAGGACGCGGGCGTACAAATAGGTAAGGTAACCTCAGGTTGCTTCGGTCCGAGTTTCAACGCCCCGATTGCAATGGGCTATCTGCCAACCGCGCTCGCGGTGCCCGGCACAACAGTCTTCGCCGAGCTGCGCGGCAAGCGCTTGCCTGTAGGTGTCGCGCCACTCCCATTCATCGAATCGAAATACAAGCGCGGCTGAGCCGCCCGATACCTGGAGGATGCATTGCTGAGATACACTGAAGAGCACGAATGGCTTAAGCTCGAAGGAGATATCGCGACCGTGGGCATTACAGCGCACGCGACGGAACTGCTCGGCGACATCGTTTTTGTCCAGCTGCCCGAGGTGGGCGCCAAGCTGGCGAAAGGTGATGGCGCGGCAGTCGTCGAATCCGTGAAGGCGGCGTCCGATGTCTTCTCGCCGCTCGCTGGCGAGGTGGTCGAGGTAAATAAGGCCATCGTTGACGATCCCGCGGTCGTCAATGCGGATCCGCAAGGCGCAGGCTGGTTCTTCAAGCTGAGGCTCGAGGACGCCAAGTCGATGGATGATCTCATGGACGAGGCTGCCTACAAGACGCTGACCCAATAAGCTGTGTTTCCATGACCTCCGCCAAAAGATACGAGCCTTACGACTTCGCCAATCGTCGTCACATTGGGCCTTCGCCCGATGAGATGGCGGAGATGTTGCGCGTTGTTGGCGTAAAGAATCTCGATCAGCTGATCGCGGAGACCGTGCCGGAGGCGATCCGCCAGAAGACGCCGCTCGATTTCGGCCCTCCGCTGTCCGAACGCGGGGTGCTCGATCGGATGCGAGCCACCGCCAATAAGAACCGCGTGCTGACATCGTTAATCGGCCAGGGCTACCACGGCACGATCACGCCGCCTGCCATTCAACGCAACATCCTCGAGAATCCGGCCTGGTATACCGCCTACACACCCTACCAAGCGGAGATCAGTCAGGGCCGTCTCGAAGCGCTTCTGAACTTCCAGACGCTTGTCTCGGATCTTACCGCGCTCGACGTCGCCAATGCCTCGCTACTCGATGAGGCAACCGCCGCAGCCGAGGCGATGGCGCTTGCGCATCGCATAACGAAGTCGAAGGCCACCGCCTTCTTCGTCGACGAGGAGGCCCTGCCACAAACGATAGCCGTGCTCAAGACGCGCGCAGAGCCGCTCGGCTGGCAGATCATCATCGGCGACCCGTTCAAGGATTTGGACGCCGAGACGGTTTTCGGCGCCTTTTTTCAATATCCGGGGGTATGCGGCGCCTTCCACGACTTCTCCGGGCTCATCACAAAGCTGCATGCCGCCAAGGCGCTCGCAATCATTGCCGCCGACCCTCTGGCGCTCACGCTGCTAAAGCCGCCTGGCGAAATGGGAGCTGATATCGTAGTCGGCTCCATGCAGCGGTTCGGAATGCCCGTTGGCTATGGTGGACCGCACGCAGCCTGTATCGCCGTGAAAGCCGCCTATAAGCGCGCTCTGCCTGGCCGTATTGTCGGCGTCTCGATCGATGCGCGCGGGAACCGCGCCTACCGCCTTGCGCTGCAGACCCGCGAGCAGCACATCCGTCGCGAGAGCGCGACGTCGAACATCTGCACGGCACAAGTGCTTCCGGCGGTCATCTCGTCGATGTACGCCGTGTTCCATGGACCAAAGGGGCTGAAGGCGATCGCCGAGCGCGTGCATCGCAAGGCGGCACGCCTCGCCGACGGGCTGGCCACGTTGGGCTTCAAGATCCGCCCCGACTCCTTCTTCGATACGATTACGGTCGACGTCGGCCCCTATCAGGGTCTGATCATGAAGAACGCGGTGGATAACGGCGTCAACCTACGCAATGTCGGGCATGACCGCATCGGTATTACGGTCGACGAGCGGACCCGGCCAGCCACGCTCGAAGCCGTCTGGCATGCCTTCGGCGGCTACGATCTCGTCTACCGCGATGAGCATCCCAAAATCCGCCTTCCCGAGACTCTCATTCGCCAGTCAGCCTATTTGACCCATCCGGTTTTCCACATGAACCGGGCGGAAAGCGAGATGACGCGCTACATGCGCCGCCTCGCCGACCGGGATCTAGCGCTCGACCGCGCGATGATCCCGCTCGGCTCGTGCACGATGAAGCTCAATGCGACGGCCGAGATGCTTCCCATTACGTGGCCTGAGTTCGCCGAGATTCACCCGTTCGTCCCACCCGATCAGGCGATCGGCTATGCCGAGTTGATCAGCGACCTTTCTGAGAAGCTATGCCAGATCACCGGCTACGACGCGCTCTCGATGCAGCCAAACTCAGGCGCGCAAGGCGAGCTCGCGGGCCTGCTTGCGATCCGCGCCTACCATAAGAGCCGCGGGGAAGCGCATCGCAATGTCTGCCTCATCCCGAGCTCGGCGCACGGCACCAATCCCGCGTCGGCATCCATGTGCGGCATGAGGGTGGTCGTGGTTGCAACGGATCCCAATGGCAACGTCGACGTCGCCGACTTCCGCGCCAAGGCCGAGGCGAACTCGCAAAACCTCTCGGCGTGCATGATCACCTATCCATCGACCCACGGCGTGTTCGAGGAGACGGTGCGCGAGATCTGCGAGATTACCCACGCTAACGGCGGCCAGGTGTATCTCGACGGCGCCAACATGAATGCGCTCGTTGGGCTCGCAAGGCCGGGCGATGTTGGCGCCGACGTGGGCCACGTCAATCTGCATAAGACGTTCTGCATCCCCCATGGGGGCGGTGGCCCTGGCATGGGGCCAATCGGCGTCAAGGAGCATCTCGCCTCCTTCCTTCCCGGACATCCCGAAACGGGCGGCGGTGCGCTGACGGTATCGGCCGCACCTTTTGGCTCGGCATCGATCCTGCCAATCTCGTGGAGCTATTGTCTCATGATGGGTGGGGCTGGACTCGCCCAGGCGACGCGCGTCGCGATCCTCAGCGCCAATTACATAGCGAAGCGCCTCACGGGCGCCTACGCCGTGGTCTACGCAGGCAGGCATGGGCGCGTCGCGCACGAATGCATCATCGATACGCGGCCGCTGAACGAACGCGCCGGAGTAACGGTCGACGACATCGCCAAGCGGCTCATCGATTGCGGCTTCCATCCTCCAACCATGAGCTGGCCGGTTCCCGGAACCCTAATGATCGAGCCGACGGAGTCGGAGACCAAGGCTGAACTAGACCGCTTTTGCGAGGCCATGCTCGGCATCCGCGAGGAAGTCTCTGCGATCGAAGAAGGCCGCATGGATCGCAGCGACAATCCCCTGAAGAACGCGCCACACACGGTGGAAGACCTGGTGGGCGAATGGGACCGGCCCTATTCGCGTGAAAACGCCTGCTTCCCAGCCGGCGCTTTTCGCGTCGACAAATACTGGCCGCCGGTAAACCGTATCGACAACACTTATGGCGATCGCAATCTCGTGTGTTCCTGCCCGCCCATGGAGGTGTATGTGAAGGCTGCCGAATAGCTTGACGTCTGTAGGCAGTGGTTCGCTTCGTCTCAAGAGCGCCTCCACGGTTACTGCCCTAGTGTCCGCGAATGGCACATCAGCGACATACAGGGGGTCTAGCCAGCCTGTCTGGTTCACCTTCCAAGACGGAAGTTTAAAACGCTCCTCGAATCATTCACGGAAGGGAGCAAGAATGTTCGCCATCTGCCGCGCTATCTCTCGATCCAGAGGGACCCAGAGTTCTTTTCCGCATATCATCATTAGGACCATGTGAGCCGGCAATTGGCCCCCCGGAGGCACCAATTCTCGAACTGCTGAAACGGTTGGCAGCGCGAAGCGATCCCCCTTGGGTAGTTCAAGCTGGGGCGGCAGTGGTTGCATTGGATTTCCTCCCATGGGGCGCCTGGACGAGAGCGCTCATCTCTTCGCTTGCAGTGGACGCTTCAGCGCGATCCCGCCTCTGTTGCGGTGGTATCGACGACCTCGAAGTCGTGGGTGATCATGGCCGTCTTGGCGATCATTGCGGATGCCGAGCAATATTTCTCGACTGAAAGCGCGATGGCGCGCTCAACTTTCTCCGCTGCAAGCCTTCGTCCCTTCACCACGAAATGCATGTGAATGCGGCTAAATACCTTCGGATTCTGTTGCGCGCGCTCCGCTTCAAGCTCGACGGTGACATCCTCGATCGCCTCGCGGCCCTTCTCAAGGATATGAACTACATCGTAAACCGAACAGCCCCCCAGTCCGATCAGCACCAACTCCATGGGACTTGGTCCCGGACTGCGTCCCTCCGGCCCGAAAGCCGTTCCAAGCACGATCTTGTGCCCACTCCCGGACTCGCCGATGAACGTGCGGTCTTCAACCCATTTGATGCGTGCCTTCATCAATGCCACCCACAATCACAACTCGCCCATCATAATGCGTCCGGACTACGGGGCTTCAAGATTAGCGCATACAGACCGCGGGCCGGTGGTTTGTCTTATAGTTCACCGTAGAGTGCTCCACTGCCACGGTGACCTCTCCGTCCATCAGATCGGCATCTGTTAAACTCCAACACTTTGCCGGGCACCCTCTTTGGTCGCGAGCAACGTCCGGAATTTGTCGGCCATCCCAAACCGAGCCCCAGTTTTGCTTTTCCGGCACGTGGTGCCGAAGCATTAGTTGCCACCGCCGTAAGCGCAGGCGCCGGTCGTGTTTTTACGCCGCTGCTGAATGTCTCGGCGATCACGCCACTTGGCACCTGCCTGCCGATCCATTGCTGGCGACCGACGTCGCATCGTTGGCTCATAAAAAGCAGATGTGGCGCGATCCGCCGTTATGTCAGCTTTGACCCTGAACAGACATTCAACTCAGAAACCTGACTCGCGCTAAAGATGCGTGCCGAATATACGCCCCGCACAGCCCGGGCGCACTTTCCGCCGCGGGTTCCCTTGGACATCGCGACTGCCGGGGGCTTTCTGCCGCATTCAGTCAACGTCAAGGTCCATCGGGGTCAGACCCTGTGTGTTTTACAATCGCGCGGGCCTCTATCCTAAGGCTACTGCATTCGAAGACTCATGGCTTCGTTTCCAGAACTTAGTAATCCATCCCACCCATACCGCCCATTCCACCGCCCGGCATGGCCGAAGAGCCAGAATCCTTCTTCGGTCGTTCAGCAACCATCGCTTCCGTTGTCACAAGGAGGCCCGCGACCGAACTCGCGTCCTGTAAGGCGACCCTCACGACCTTGGCCGGGTCGATGATGCCCTTGGCGATCAGGTCGCCATACTCACCGGTTTGGGCATCAAAACCGAATGACGGCGACTTATGGTCGGTGAGCTTGCCGACTACGATGGAACCTTCGACGCCAGCATTCTCGGCGATCTGGCGGATCGGTGCTTGCAGCGCCCTGCGGATGATGCTGATCCCGGCCTCCTGGTCTTCATTGTCGCCTTTGACCTTCAGAGACTTCGCCGCCCAAAGCAGCGCAACGCCGCCACCGGGCACGATGCCCTCCTCGACCGCAGCGCGCGTCGCGTTCAGCGCATCGTCGACACGGTCTTTCCTCTCCTTCACCTCGATTTCACTTGAGCCCCCGACCTTGATCACGGCGACGCCGCCGGCGAGCTTGGCCAAGCGCTCCTGCAGCTTCTCTTTGTCGTAGTCTGAGGTGGTATCCTCGATCTGCTGCTTGATCTGGGCAATGCGGCCTTCGATCTCCGGCTTCTTGCCGGCACCGCTGACGATGGTCGTGTCGTCCTTGGTTATGGTGACCCGCTTGGCCTTGCCGAGCATTTGCACGGTGACGTTCTCGAGCTTGATGCCGAGATCTTCGGAAATGAGCTCGCCGCCCGTGAGTACGGCGATGTCCTGCAGCATGGCCTTGCGGCGATCGCCGAAGCCTGGCGCCTTGACTGCGGCAACCTTCAGGCCGCCGCGCAGCTTGTTGACGACTAGGGTGGCGAGTGCCTCGCCCTCGACGTCCTCCGCGATGATGAGCAACGGCTTGCCCGATTGCACCACCAATTCGAGCAGGGGCAGAAGCGCCTGAAGCCCGGAGAGTTTCTTCTCGTAGATGAGGATGTACGGGCTCTCGAGTTCGGCCACCATCTTCTCCGCATTGGTGATGAAGTAAGGCGAGATATAGCCGCGGTCGAATTGCATGCCCTCGACCACTTCCAGTTCGCTTTCGAGGCTCTTGGCTTCCTCGACGGTGATCACGCCTTCATTGCCGACTTTCTGCATGGCTTTGGCGATCATCTGGCCGATTTCCTTTTCGCCGTTCGCGGCGACCGTGCCAACCTGGGCGATCTCCTCCGACGACTTCACCTTCTTGGCTTGCCGTGCAATGTCCTTCACGACCTCGCCTACTGCCAGATCGATGCCGCGCTTGAGGTCCATCGGATTCATGCCGGCTGCGACCAGCTTGATCCCTTCCTTAACAATCGCCTGAGCCAGCACTGTCGCGGTGGTGGTGCCATCGCCAGCGATGTCGCTGGTCTTCGACGCCACTTCGCGCAGCATCTGCGCGCCCATGTTCTCGAACTTGTCTTCGAGCTCGATCTCCTTGGCGACCGTGACTCCGTCCTTGGTGACGCGCGGGGCGCCGTAGCTCTTGTCGAGGACGACATTGCGGCCTTTGGGCCCGAGGGTCACCCGGACAGCGTTAGCGAGGACATCGACGCCGTGCAGCATCTTGTCGCGCGCGTCGGTGGAAAATTTGACGTCCTTGGCAGCCATTTTGGTTCTCCTAAGTTGAACTGATGGAAGGCTACGGCAAGCCCTATGCGGCCTTCCTGCTGGCCTTGGCACCTTCGAGCACCCCCATGACGTCGGATTCCTTCATGATGAGGAGTTCTTCGCCATCGATCTTCACTTCTGTGCCCGACCATTTGCCGAATAAGACTCGATCCCCTGCCTTTAGATCGATGGGGATGAGCTTGCCGGCTTCGTCCCGGCCACCGGGACCAACGGCGACAACCTCGCCCTCCTGGGGCTTTTCCTTGGCGGTATCGGGAATGATGATCCCGCCCTTCGTCTTCTCTTCGCCCTCAAGACGACGGAGGACGACGCGGTCATGTAGAGGTCTGAATTTCATGGGGGTCTCTCTTGGGCTGATGGGCACGGGGTGGAGCGACGTTTAGCACTCAAGAAGGAAGAGTGCTAGTCCGATATTTGGACGTAGCCGAGCGAGCCTCGATGTTGACCCCGAGCGTCGTAGTCGCGCGTGCACGGACGTCCGCTGTTGGCACTTTTCGGAAATCCCACCTGCACCGACGAAGGCCCGCTCTTGGGGGTACGAGCGGGCCGTTATGTCGGCTAGTGACCCTGAACAGACATTCAATTCAGAACCCTGACTCGCGCTAAGGATGCGTGCCGAATATGCGCCCGTATAGCCCGGGCGCAGTCCCCGCCGCGGGTTCCTTGGACACCGCGACTGCCAGGGCTTTCAGCCGCATTGAGTTCAACGCCAAGGTTCATCGCGGTTGGATCCCGGCATCTTTTACAATCGCGAGCGCTTCTGCAGTACAATCCTTACCCGTCAAACGGACGAGAGCTTCATAGGCGGCGTCGGCCTGGTCGCTGCTAACATTGAAATGTCCGTTGATAAACCGCCACAAGCCGAATTGTATGCCGATACCAACCAACCCTTCCGCTCGTGTCTCGGCGATCTCGCGTTCAATTGCTTGGGTTCGCGCATGTACTCGATCCGCCGCATCTGCATCACACGCCAATTCGTCGGCGATGGACTGCTTCCATTTCTCCCAAAGCCAGATCAGCTTGACGTCTTGCATTCCCTCAGCCCCAGCTTTTCAAATTAGGCGCGCTTAATGGCAAAAGTCGTTCTGCTTTGTGTAGAAATCAGGTTGTCCACAATAGGTCGGCGTGAAGGGAAGGGGCATGTCGAGCTGGCAGGGGAACCTCCCTCAGGCCTGGATAGTTCAGGTTGTGGAAGAATTGCGGCCACGCGTGTTCCAGGCGCGGCCGTAATCCAGAAAGCCGAAGCTATTTGTGGGGGATTTTCGGCATGAACAACCCAACCATCACGTGTCCGCACTGCAGCGCTGAGATAAGGCTTCCCGAGTCCCTGGCTGCTCAATTGATCCGCACAGCTCGCGAGCAATATGAAAAGAGGATTGCCCAGAAGGAGGCTGATGTCGCTAGACGCGAAAGTGCGATCGCAGCACAGCGCGCTGAACTCGCCAGGGCGGTTGAGGCAATCGAGCAGCAAGTCACTTCCAGACTCAAGATTGAGCGAGAGATTGCCGCAGAGGAGGCGAAGAAGGCGCAACTTTCAGAGCTTGAAAGTAAGATAGACCAAGTCGCTCACCTCCAGCAGGAGCTCCACGAGCGCGACAACAAACTTGCTGAGGCGCAAAAGGCTCAAGCCGAATCCAGCCGAAAGCAACGAGAACTCGAGGATGCAAAGCATCAGCTAGACCTGCAGATCGAAAATAGGGTTCAGGCGTCGCTCTCCGAAGCCAAGCAAGAAGCCGAGGATGCGCTGAAGCTCAAAATAGTGGACAAGGAGGAGCAGATTGCCTCCATGCAGCGCCAGTTAGAGGATCTGGATCTGATATATCAGTACCTGACAGGCCCGCACTTTCGTCAGCGCCTTGAAGCCATTGTCGAGAAGTTTTCCAGCATGCAAACCGACCTCGAAAGGGAGCGGAAGACGATGACGCGTCTTCGCGCCAGACGCGAGGGGCAGATCAGAGGGGTGATTGAGTCGACGGTTGGCATGTATGGTGATCTTCAAGGAATTGCAGGAAAGGCATTAGAGGAAATAGACGGCTTGTCTCAGATTGCACGGCGGCTCGAGGCACGAAAGAAGCGCGGCCCCACAAATCATCGAGTGGAACCCATCAGTGCTCGCGGCCGCACCCATTAATGCGGCGTGCATCAACCAAAAAGAAGGGTCGAGGGCGCGTTATCAAATCGACCGGCTCAGAGGTCGGTCGGCGGGCCTTTTTGCCAAAGCGTCCAACTATGTCCGTTCCGAGCGAACTTCGCGTCGAAATGCTGGGAAACGAGATCATCGTCATACTACCGGCCACGAGTTACGGTGTGACCTACTTCAAGCCAGGCAATTCACCGAACCTTGTCGCCAAGAATTGCGTGCCAAAGATTGATGCCGGAGCTTCCATGACGCATGCGGAATTCCTCGCAAAGGCGTGGCTGGCCGCAAACGTAAAGGCGCGGGAGCTCGGTTGGATCGCTTAATTCGTGATTACGTCCGCTGTTGGCACTTAGCCGACATTTGCGCCGCAGCCGCACTCAAGATCAATCTAAAGGTGTTGACTTCGGCCGGCGCCTTTTTTGGTGTTGTGTCTGGGCGTTGCCAATCACCTTTGTCTGAAAGGGTACCTTATTTCGACTCGAAATCCGTGGGCGCAGGTCGCAGGATTAACCATCACCGAGCGGCGCGAATACAGGCATCCGGTGGTTGAGAGAGTAAGCCGTGTTCCCGCCCGTGACCGCGCGGAGGGAAGCGATGAGCCCTCAAAATCCTTTCGATGATCCGAAACTGCCCACTGCGTTAGCGCAGGCTTTTGAATCCACTTGGTTAGCGATGCAAGCGCATGAGCCGCCCCTTGATGCGGATAGAGCCACGGAGCTGAGTGTCGAGATCAGTCGGAAGCTCGTCGAGCTTGCCGCTGATGGTGTGACTGATCCGGCTCAGCTTCGGAGACTTGCCCTGGCTGCCTCTCTCCCTGGCACACTAGCCCGGTTCTTCGAGCTCGTGATTAGGTACCGTTGGCGCTAGCCTTGAGTCCCTTTCGGTCGGTTATGACCGAGGTAATGACATAGTATGGGACCTTTCAAAATCGGGCTCGCGACTAATTTGTAGCGCCAGCGACAACGAACTCGGCGGTATCGATGATGGCAAGGCGCTCGGCATTGTCACCGCACTGGAGATAAAGCGACTTGTTCTCGGCGGTGTTGATATGCGCCATCTGTCGCGGGTTTAGGGTAGCCTGAAAGCCCGCTGTTGACTCAGCATTGACGTCTGTGGGGTCCCACACCACCACGTGGACAGCGCAATTGCCACTGTCTGGCTGATAGAACGCTATGACGCGTTTACTGCCAACCCAGGTGAGGATGGGCTCGCGAGGCCCGACTGGTCCGAGGTTTTGGGCCAGCTCATCGGCACGAGCGGGTAGGCTAGCAGCGGTGAGAGCGAGAACGGCGCCCGCCGCAGCCAAACTTAGACTGCGAGTAAGCGGGAACATGGTGGAGTCTCCTTTAGAGCTTCGGTTGCTCAAGACCATCTTGAGCTAGACAGAAATTCTAACCCGTCGCTCGAAGTAACGCGGTGGCATTTGGCACACCGCAGCAATTTCTGGTGTGCATCATCGACGGCAAGTAGTCGACCATCGGCCTTCTCGAACGTCCGTTCTCCAGCTCACGCAGCATGGAAATTCTTGGCTGGGCCCGCCTGCTATGCGCCTGGTATGCGGCGGTTGCAACTTTTTGGCCGGCGTTCGCTTTGTGGCCGCGCGGCGAGACTTGAACGCGTCTCCGGGGTAAGTGCTTCAGGCCGGGAGGCCGCCGCGCTCGGCGATCAGCGCATCATACTCGGCGTCGATCTTAGGTCCATAGGTCTCGAAAGTTGGATCCGCCATCTTCCGATAAGCCTGCTTGCGCGTCCCGATCGGATCGGCCTCAGTTTTTCGGCGCCGCTCGGGTACATCGACACCATAGACGCGAGCACCATTGAGGCCGAACACCTTTTGTTTGAGCGATGGCGTAAGCTCAGAGTAGCCATGCGCTTCGATCAGCGCCGGTGCGATTGGAAAGCTTCGGAAGGCTTGGATCTGGTCCTGAGGTGAGCCGTACCAGATTGAGTCCGTGCCCCAGAGCACATTGTCCTCGCCGATGTGCTTCAAGAGCTTACCAAGAAGGTGCGCGGCGGTGGTTGGGTCCCGCATCACGAAGCGCCAGGTCGAACCGAGCTCGGCATAGACGTTTGCGTTCCGGGCGATGCCGTCGGTCTCCACCGACTTGATCAGAGTATCCACGCCGCGGATGGCGTTCGCTGGATCGTAAGCACCCTCGGCTTGGCATGTTCGCCGATCCGCAGTTCGGCTTCGCTGTTGGCGCACGCCACATGCTCGGTCAATGGCACCGGGCGAAACTCGCTATTGGATGTCGCGTCAACTTTGACCGGCAGCGGTCCCCTCATCTCGCTTCCCGTGGCTCCTGACTCTCGCTGTGGTTGAGCCATCATTTTTTAGAGCATAGCGCGACCTCTTGGGCTATGCAGGCACCTAAATCGGAGAGTGTTCGCAGGGAACATTTTAATGTCCGCTTGCACAAGCGGACGTGCAAACCGCGCTTATGAATGTCCGCTGTGAGGGTACTAACGGACGTGACGCGGACGTGACGCGATGTCTGCTTTTGACCCAAAGCTGACATTCGCTTCCTTTTGTTTCCTGTGCCAAGCCAACAATTTCACCCGATGACCTTGGCTGTAGTCCTGCGCAGTCGCATCGCGAGTATGCGGCCAAGGGCAAAGAGAAGGTCGCGTGCCCGCGCGGGACTGCTCTCTTCGAATGCGGCGTACTGATCTGGGCTCATTGCCGCGACTTCGCAGTCATCCACGGCCCACGCACCGGCGGAGCGTGGCTTGGCGTCGAAGAATGCTTGCTCTCCCAGGACCGAACCTGCGCTAACCACAGCCATCTGACCTAGGCTCAACCCATCGCCTGAATGCGCAATGACCTCAAGCTCGCCACCAAGCACGAAATAGAGGGTTCGGTCGGACTCACCACGCCGGATTAGCGCTTGGCCGGCCGGGACCTTGCGGGGGCTCGTGAACCGGAATAGCTGTTTCCAATCGTCATCGCCCCAGTTTGGCAGGAGCAGCGCCTCGGCCGACGTTTCAACCGAACCGACAGCGCGAAAATGTGCAATGGCCAATTCAAGGTCGGTGGAAGAGATGTTGTCTGTCGGCATGCTCAAAGGCCATTCTGCGAGGATGCTAGGGTACCGCAAGTAGTCTTACTTCGTAACTGACGTTACGGGCCCTGGGGTGGCGAGGGTCGATGAACAACTACCTGCTTCTCGTGGCCTGCTTTCTTCTTGGCATCCTCTTGCGCCGTTCGGGGCGGTTGCCAGACAACGCGGCCGCGGTGCTGAATGGGTTTATCGTTCACATTTCCCTTCCCGCCCTGACCCTGACCTACGTGCACGGCCTGAAACTTCAAACCAGCCTGATCCTGCCCGCCTTGATGCCCTGGTTGATGTTCGGGATTGGCTGCGGTTTCTTCTGGCTCGCCGGCCGGGCGTTTGGTTTTTCACGTCCAACGACCGGTGGGCTGATGCTGACCGGCGGACTGGCCAACACGTCATTCATTGGACTACCGATGATCGAGGCGTTTTATGGCCCGCAGTTTCTCGGCCTTGGAATATTGATCGACCAGTTGGGCTCGTATTTCGTGCTCAGTACACTCGGTATCCTGGTTGCCTCGCTTTACTCCTCCGGCCACGGCATCAATGCGAAGGCGGTGATCCGAAAAATTGCCCTGTTCGTGCCATTTCAGGCGTTCGTTTTGGCTTTCCTGCTAATGCCCTTCGAATACCCCGTCTGGCTCGACGATTTGCTAAAGCGCTTGGGCGCTACCCTGGTCCCGCTTGCTCTCGTGTCGGTCGGTTACCAGCTGCAACTGAGCCACGTCCGGGGCAAGATGCAGCCGCTGATCGTCGGACTTGCGTTCAAGCTCGTGGTCGGCCCTGCGCTGATGCTGCTCCTCTTCATGGTCGTGCTGCGCGCGCAAGGGCAGACGCTAAGCGTGACCGTATTTGAGGCAGCGATGGGGCCGATGATCGGGGCAAGCATCGTCGCAATGGATCATGAGCTCGACCCGCCGCTCGTCACGCTGATGGTTGGCATTGGCATTCCGCTTTCATTCCTCACGGTCCCCGCATGGTGGCATTTGCTGAGTTTCCTCTGACCAGCGGTGCGGGGCGCATTAGTCTCCATGCGCCCCTGGCTATCGCGTCCCTTAGCATGCAGAAAGGGCCGCGATAGTTTGCTTATCGGATGGTGTCCGTGTGCCTGGGATGTCCGCTCCTTGCACTTAACGGACATGCGAACGGCCCTCATGAATGTCCGCTCGAGATAGGTCATCGGTCTGGAGTTCAAACTGATCCATGTTTTTGGTGTTGTTCTGTTTCTCGGCAACATCATAGTAACGGGCGTTTGGAAAGGGGGCCGACAACGACGGCGAGGCGGCGACTTATGACGAAGCCCCCAGCCCATGGTCTCGAGGTGTTGAGCGGCGGCGTGGGTTTGGGTTGTTTATGTTCCGCCCATTTCCAAACGGCAGATACTGACGATGGCTAGGCGGCCTTACGCTTTGCTCTCGAGGCTTGGCAAAGACGTTCCAATTCTTCCTTAGTCGAAAGCAGGACTAGCCACTCGCGCGCTTCGTCGAAGCCCTCTTCGAAACTGAGCTCAAATTCGAGCGGCGTTAGTCCATAAAAATAGCCGGATCGCGCCAAAGCGCGCGCCCTAGCTTTGAACGAGTCAAGTTTACTCATAATCTGCCTCTCGCGTTCGCTTTCGCCCGTATATGGGATCGCGAGCCGGGTAGAGAAGAGACGTGATGCCGCCCCTTACGGCACCACCCGCGTTGAGTAAATCGGCTTGAGGCGAACCTACCCGTCGCGAGTTGAGACTATAAGGTTGATCTACATTTCTGTGGTGATGACAGGGAACGGCGGCCTGCACCGCAACTATAAAGGACGAGAGAGTCACATGGGCAACATCGGAAAATTACCCCCGCATCGGAAAATACAGGCCAGAGTGTTTGAGGAGGTGCTGAAAGAACGTTTTTATCAAGACAGAAAGTGGGGCCCAAAGATTGACGATACCCAAACGACACCATGGATGTGGTCGGCTTATATTTGCAATTACGCCACCAAGTGGATGAAGGACCCCCTTCACTTTACCCGAGACGATACCGGTGAGTTTTACGACCGAATGATTCAGGTTTCGGCCATCGCCGCGGCGGCCTGTGAGAGTGTCCTCCGGCAGAGAGAGATGCACGGTAAGACCTTTTACGAGCCCGAGAAAACAGAATGAAGGCGAGAGACCGAGACGTCCATGGGGCTCTTGATGCGTTTCTCGCAACCGGTGGATTGGCTAATCGCGATCAGCGACCGTTATTCGCAACAGGCCCCGTGCATCGTCGCCTGTCCGGGGCTCCGGGGGATTCGAACCCACGGTACGGTTACCGTAGAATGGTTTTCGAGTTCTAAGATTTCTCATGCTGGTGCGTGCCGTCCCGTAGCCAAGTGTGGGCTCTGGTTCGACATTTTTGCTTCGATGATCCTAGCTTGTGGTGCCCGATACCGCCTTGTGCGGCGTGGTTCTTTGATTTCGTTTGCAAACTCTTTTCGCCAGCACATGTCCGTTTACACCTCCAAAGCGGACCAACGCGATATGAGGCGCTACGCGCGCTTCTGACCCATAGCGGACGTTCGAAAGCTGCGCGGTGGCCTGCCAATAAGGGACCTGGTCTTCTGGCCATCCCCATTGGGGTTGGCTGGGCCCCAAGGAAGCTGCGACAATGAAGGCGAGGTCGGCCCGTTCCTATGGGCATATACTATGGGAGGGTCTGCGTTGTGGTCGTGGGCCCACCGCTTGGCTGCAGGAATCGCGCCCCTAACCGCGCAGCCATCTTAACGGCGCCAACAGCCATCCAGGAGGAAATCCAATGAAAACCGGGACCGCTCCGATTTTAGTCTTTGCCACGTTTTCGATTGTTGGCTTCGTAGCTCTTCCCGTCTCGGCGGCGAAGTCACCTGCAATGGAAGCGTGCAGCAAGCAGTGGGATGACATGAAAGCCGCTGGCAAGACCGACGGCAAGACGTGGCCGAACTTTTGGAGCGATTGCAGTAAGGACTTTGCCGCTAAGAACGGCACCGAAACCGCTGCACCTGAGAAACCTGCCAAGGCCGAAAAAGCGGCGCCGAAGAAGGCAGTTACAAGCGTTCGGAACGAGGACGACAACGCTAGCTCGGCCCAACAGAAAAAGGATTGTGACGCCCGTTGGGATGCGAACAAGGCAAAAACTGGCGCCCATGGATGGCACGATTATTTCCAATTTATGTCCAAGTGCATTTGATCCCAACTTTGATGCACCGTCGCGGCGAGGTCTCGAAACTCGCGTTTTTGAAGGCGGTGACAAGCTCATAGCCTTGTCGAAAATCAAGAAGGATCCACAGCGATGCCAGACCTTACAATTGATAGCTTTGTGGACGACGTAGCTAGACGATCAAATATTGATCCCGCAGCCGCCGAAACCGCGGTTGGCACTATCCTGTCTGTCATTCAGCAGGAGGCGAATCCTTCAAGTGTGACGCAAGTCTTCGATCACTTACCGGGTGCCGCAGATCTCGCGCAGAAACATGCGGTAGTGGCGGGATCTGGAACTGGTATGGGCGGGGCCTTGAGCAGTTTAGCAGGTAAGGTGATCGGCGCAGAGGCGGGGGTCATGGTTGCTGCAGTCGCTCAAATCGAACAAACTGGGCTGACGTTGGAACAGATCAAAAACATAGGCGGCGGCCTTCTGTCCTATATCAAGGATGTCGATCCTGCGCTCGCGAAAGAGATTGGCGATACAGTGCCGGGTCTGCGCGAACACCTCGCCTAATGGCCGCAAAATGCGCCTTGCCGTCCAATTAGTTCGGTGCGATTGTGGGTTTTGGAAAGGGCTGAGTAGGCTCGCAACGTACATTCGCGATTGGCGTTGAGCCGTCGAGCTAGTTGTGGCGGACGTTAAGGCAGTAGCGACCACAATAATGCGACGACAGTGACGCCCATAAGAGCCGTTGCACCCCAACCGGCCCAAGCGAGCGTTGGACGCGCCTGAAATCGGCCCATCGCCTTGCGATTGGTCACGATCAGCATCATCACGGCCATTATGGGAACGGCAACGATTCCGTTGATGACCGCGGTCCAGACGAGCAACTGAATCGGATTGATCGGCAAGAACCCCATCGCGAATCCGATAATCGTAGCGGCGAGGATGATCGCGTAAAAGCCAACCGCTTCCGGAAACTTGGCCTCCAAGGTCGAAGGCCATCCGAATAGCTCGGCCACGGCATAGGCGGCTGATCCTGCAAGCACAGGAATTGCCAGCAGGCCCGTGCCAATGATTCCTAGTGCAAAAAGCACGAAGGCGAGGCTACCGGCGATGGGTCGCAGCGCCTCGGCCGCCTCGGCTGCGGTCTGAATCTGAGTGATGCCATGCGCGTGCAGCGTGCTCGCCGTGGCAACAATGATGAAGTAGGCGATGATGTTTGAAAAGAGCATGCCGACAGTCGTGTCGATGGTCATGCGCGTCAGCTCTGATCTGCCACCTCGCGTGAGAATCTTCAAAGGCAGCCGAGGCCGTGACCGTTCACTCTGCATTTCCTCGACTTCCTGAGAGGCCTGCCAGAAGAACAGATAAGGGCTGATCGTGGTGCCCAGTACCGCAACGACGAGTAGCAGGTAGTCATGGTTCAGCGAGATAGTTGGCAAAACTGTTCCGACAAGCACCTCCCGCCATGGAATCTCTATCGTGAAGGCAACAGCGACATAAAGAAACAGCACGAGCGTAAGACATTTCATAATTGGCGCGTAGCGGTGGTATGGCACAAACACCTGCAGCAACACCGAGGAGGCGGCGAAGATCAGCCCGTGCTCGTGCTTGAGACCGCCGATAACTAGATAGAGCGCCTCGCCCATGGCGGCGAGGTCAGCCGCGATGTTGATGGTGTTCGCAACAATCAGAAGTGCAACCGGAACCAACACGAGTGGCAAAGGATAGAATTGCTTGGCATTGGCGGCGATGCCCTTGCCTGTGACACGCCCGATATGCGCGCTGACAAGCTGGATCGCGATCATGAACGGCGTCGTGAGAAACACCGTCCATAGCAAGCCATAGCCAAATTGGGCACCAGCCTGCGAGTAAGTCGCGATCCCAGACGGATCGTCATCTGCGGCACCTGTGACGAGGCCTGGCCCCAGAAGACGGAAAATGATGTTCCGCGGCTTCTTTTTGGAGGCCTCATTGTTCGGGCGTGACATGAGTGCTGACCCCGGTCGCCTGGCCCAGCAACCATATGCCTAGCGTCTTTGATTCTGATATGTGGTCAGATGTCCGCTCCAGGTAGCGGACTTAAGCCGAGTGCGGTCTCATGTCTGAAGTCAGCCAATAAGCGGACATAGCATCGAATCGAAATCTTTGGCTAACTTGAACGAGCCATTTGATTTCAAACCAAATTAATTCGAGAGAAATTTGGCGGCTAGCTCGCAAAGCCCATAATCAAGTGTCGCCTCATAAACATCATAACGCTTTACGTAACGATCATGTGCGCCAACGCATCCATTTTGGTTTAGGCGGCAGGTCCCATCATCGGGATCGAGATCGGCAATCAATCGGGATTTGATTTTGGCTTGACGGTTGGGAGGCGTAAGCGACTTGCCGTCGTCATGCTTGTCGGCTGCAAAACGCGTCGCGCCTGGGGGCATCCAGAATACCGACGCATTACGGCTCGTTGTGGGGCAGACGGAATACCATTGATGCCCACCGAAATGACGCGCTCGTGGCACGAGGGCTATCTATTGGTCCAGTTCCCCCAGCTTGATCCGGAGCCACGCCTCAAAACCAACTTCCATATGGGTAGTGATGAGTCCTCTCGCAATTTCTTCTCCAGTGTATGTGCAGCTCCATCGGATCAAGTTAGGCCCAGCCCTGTTCCCTGCCGGACGAGTCCCCAACGGCGAAGCCTATTTAGATCAGGCTTCAATCCGCCTTGGAGGCATACTCTCTGTCGTGATCTAGACATGCGGAATAGGGGTAGGATGTTCCATACACGGTCAGAGCTTGAGCCTGTAAAGGTGCGGATACCGCGATGCACTTGCGAACCTCGGTCTGCGGTGGGCCAATGTCGATTTCAACGCTGAGCAAATTATCGTGGCGCAGTCGCTTGGGCAGACTGAGGCAGGTTGCGATTTAAGAATCCCAAGACTCATCAGAGCAGACGATCCATCGGCTTTCAGGCATAACCCTCGAAGCATTGCGCGGGCACCGCGTGAAACAGGCGGAGGAAAGGTTAGCCCTCGGTCCCGCCTATGAGGACCATGACCTAGTGTGCCCCCGACCGGGAGGAGCGCCCTCGGCACCCGATATGTTATCCAACTCGTTCGCGGCCTTCTTCCAACGGTCGGGCATACGACGATTTCGCTTTCACGACTTCATTCCCACGCGACGCATCTGCTGCGCGCTGGCGTGCACCCAAAGATAGTCAGCGAGCGAATGGGTCATTCCGCAGTCGGCATCACGCTCACACGTACTCTCATGTGTTGCCAGGCATGCAGCAAGACGCCGTTCGGTTGGTGGATGTTGCCCTGGCCACGGCAATAAAGAAAAGCAAGGCCGACGAAACATGAAATGTCCGCTTTAGGGGGCTTATCGGAAGAGTTGGCTAAGGCGGCGTAGGTCGCAGATGTGCCAGAAGCAGCCAGTCACTCAATCCCTCGAACTTGGGTGAGGTGCCCCACGCGAGATCCATACCCTGTGACCCTTTGGTCACGTGGCGAACTTTATTTTGGTGGGTTGAGAGTGGGTCCGAAAATTGCCACTCTAAACGCCTAGAATCCGTAGGTAATAAAGAGGGATAGCCCAGAGACCGCCGGAACGACCGCAGTGCAGGGGTGCACTGCCAGTCGAGTCAGGCACAGGGCTCATCGGCATACCGAGGGCACTCGCCATGCCGCATTACAACATTGGACTCACCATTGATCTTGACCGGTGGCATGACACCAGGCGCAGAGTAGAACCGCCATGGCGCTCTTGGTGTAAGTCACCAACATGGAAGTCGATCAGAAGGCACAGGCTTGCCGAAGAACCACGGTGCCGACAGTGTGCCATTGAAGGTCGGATAGTAGCTGCAAGCCACGTCGATCACATCGAACCCCACCTAGGTCAGTGGTTGCTCTTTTTCAAATACGAGAACACTCAAAGCCTCTGCGCTCACCACCACCACAGGCATAATCATTCAGAGACGCACGGCAACTCGATTAACAAGCCAACGGACCGATTGGTGGGTGCCCGGTCAGCTATTCGGAGCTGACGGCCGAGCTGACTTTTCGCCCCTGCATCTGCAAGAAGGGTGCAGGTGATTTGCTTGCTATTGGTAAACACGAGGTTGGTGGAAATCGGCCCTAGAGCGGGAAGGAATTGGACCAAATTTTGGCCACAGGATCGGAGGCTGGCCGCTTGAGAAAGCCATCAATCCGCTTTGGACGTTGAGTCGGACGTGGTATCCGAGCCCCCTGTCGCAGATGTGCGAAGAACGGAAAACGTTCCCTAGCGGCCGCGATCAACGGCCTGAAGCGAAGTTCGTTGGAGCTCGCCACCGCGTAGGAAGCTAACCGACGTTTCGCGTCCGATCCGTTCGGCGCCGAGCAACTTAGTGAGATCATCGGTCCCGGTGACCGCGGCTCCGTCGAGCGACAGAAGTATGTCGCCCTCTTGAAGGCCGGCCGATGCCGCTGGGCCTCCAGCATCGACGCCGCCAATACGCACAGCCAGCGGGCCCGAGCCGAGCACCAGCGCCAGGCGCCGGGGCAGCTGTACAGTCCGCGCCGCGACGCCAATGTGCGCGCGGCGTACGCGGCCATGGCGGATGATCTCGCTGACAACGAATACAACGGTGTTGGTCGCAACCGCAAAGCATATGCCCTGTGCCGAGCTAATCATTGCGGTGTTAATACCGACTACCTCCTCTGTCGTCGAAACGAGTGGCCCCCCGAGTTACCAGGGTTGAGCGCCGCATCAGTCTGGATAACGTCATCAATGAGGCGTCCACTCCGGGCGACGCGTGCCGCGTTCGCGATACCCAACGCTAGCCGGATGGGGTCTGGAGCGGCGTGCTCGCTCAAGAGGTCGCCCTCTCGGCAATCGTGAGTGAGACCTGCTGCGTCTGGCCGGTCCGGCTCAGGGCGAGCGCAACGGTCTGGCCGACGCTTTCTGGCCCAAGGGCGCGCAGCAGCGATTGCACATGGGGGATCGGCTCGCCGTTCCAAGAGACGAGAATGTCCCCCTGATGGATGCCCGCCTGCGCCCCTGGTCCATGTGGGTCGACGCTCATGACCATCGTGCCCGATCCGTCGCTGCCATCGATTGCGACAGGCTGAAGGCCAAGACCGAGATAGGCCAATGTGGGAGTGTGGGCGAGTGTTCATGCCCTGTCCCGCAAGAAATTGCACCGGCCCCATCTGATCGAAGAAGATGAAAGGCCCGACCAACTGTCTTTTCGCGTCGGGCATGGCGTGGCGCACGGCAAAGCCGCCGCCTAAATCGCGCACGCGCGGAATGACGACCAGTTCAAGCGTGTCACACGATCTCTTGTCCCCAAGTATAGGGTCGGCGGAGGGCATCCAACTCGTTACGAGACTCCGGTTGCGATACTGTATCCCGGTCTGCTGAAGCGCATGACTACAACGTGGACCTGGTACCCGGCGGGGTCTCGCCGGACTTGTCGCCTGCCTGGGCAATTCCCGCTGCCTACGGCGATCTCATTGCCGTGGTGCTACCTTTGCTGGCGCTGGCAATGCTGAAGAGCAGGTTGGGAATAGCCTTGGTCTGGGTGTTCAACCTCTGGGGAGCGCCGATTGCTTAGTGCCACAAGCGGACATCCATCATGAGATGTGGGTCCGCCAATGGCGCGGTAAGACGGGAGATCCGCTCATCCTCCGGGCTTGGTTCGCCGCGCGGGCGTCGACTGTTCGAGTTCGCGCTTGCCTTGCACGCTACAGTGAAATGGGGCCTGCCGGCCTGGAGAGCGCCAAGTGAGCGTCATGAAAACTCGTGGCCAGACGTCGGACTATGAAGATGGCGCTTGCCAAGCATCCCGACACCATCACGATCGGTGTCGGGCAGTTCGACATAAGCCCTTGGGTTTCCCTGTCGTACTGCGCAAACCATCTGAATGCCAACGGGGGCCAGCAAAAGGCCGCACCATTGGTGCAGTCGCTCCGGCGGGCGCATACAGGCAAATCTTCGCGTGAAACTTGTTACAATGTGCCAAAGATTTGTTCCTCCGGCCGGGAGGAGTCAGATGTGGGTTTCGATAAGGGATTGCTGACACGTGCGCGATTCAAACGGCAAGGATCTCGACACATTTCCCAGTGCCATGGGTGTCATCACTCGGCTCGCCTGCGAGCGCGCGAAGCAGCAAGGGGTCGAAGTCGATTTACTGTTGCGTAAAGCGGGCCTAACGCGTCAGCAGATCGACGACCCTAGTGCTCGTCTCCCCGTCAGAAGTCAGATCCGATTTGTCGAACTTGCCGCGAAGGCCCTCGACGACGAATATCTCGGATTTCACCTCGCCCAGAAATTCGATCTTCGTATGGGAGGGTTGTTTTATTACGTATTGGCTTCGTCTGACACTCTTGGCGAGGCGTTGCAGCGGGGAGCGCGCTACAGCACGATCGTCAACGAAGGTGTTGCTCTGAGGTTACGTGAGGCAAAGGAGATAAGGATCAATTTCGAATATGCCGGGGTTCCGCGGCATTCCGACCGCCATCAGATCGAGTTTTCGATTGTGGCGCTCACTCGTATATGCCGACAATTGACAAATCGTCACCTGCAGGCCAGCCGGGTAAGTTTCACTCATCGACGGAGAAATGATACCACGGAACTCAGGACCTTCTTTGGGTGCGAAGTGACATTCGGCGCAGCGGTGGATGAGGTGATATTTCCGACATCGATAAAACAAATGGTGGTGGTCGATGCGGATCCCTACCTGAACGACGTCTTGATTAAATATTGCGATGAAGCACTATCCACGCGGTCGACCAATCGAACTCCATTCGGATTAAAGGTCGAAAACATTGTCGCTCTTCACCTGCCCCATGGCAAAGCACGAGCAGGCGAAATTGCTAGCATGTTAGGCGTGAGTCGAAGAACTCTGGCGCGACGGCTTTCCTCAGAAGGGCTGACCTTCGGCGGCGTTTTGCAGCAGCTGAAGGCTGATCTCGCTAAGCGTCATCTAGCCGACGAGACCTTGTCGATATCTGAGATAGCTTGGTTACTGGGCTACCAAGACGTCAGCGCCTTCACGCATGCCTTCAGGCGTTGGACCGGCAAGGCGCCCACAGCAATTCGACAAGTATTACGTTGACAATTCAGGATATGTTGCGAAATTGCGCTGCAATCCTATTGCTCCATTACATTGGCGGCGGCATTATTACCTCATGGGGAGCGGTCGCACTCGGCCAATGGAAGAAGCTGATCTGTTCTCGAAGGCGTCGTTGCCAGAGCCCTCTTCGTCGGCTAACCCACCTCGACCCGCGCCATCGACAAAAGACGTGACTACTGCCGCCTTGCCATTGCGCTATTTGCTGCCGACGGATCTACAGGGTGGAATAAAGCAGCTTACGGACCAAGAGTTTGCCCGATTGCTTGCAGCGGTGCTCGCCGAGCAGCAACGGCGAGGGAGAAAGCCTCCCTCATCAAGTAAGACCTCCCGCATACCACTGGTCAATGAGGTCGCGCTTCCTTTGACCCTTGCAAAGCTCAACGCTATTCGCGCTGCCTTCAAGGCCGGCGTCGCGCCATCACGTATTGCCAGACAGTTTGGGGTTTCTCAGTCGGACGTTAGAAAGGCGCTTGCGAGCGGCACGTCGAAGCGAACATCTAATCGTGACTAACGCCCGCTTTCTGATGGGGTGGGATGCATGTCGATTAGCCCGGATGAACTTGGCATTTCCCGCCACATGACAAAGCTAGGTTTGAGGGTTCTGCTCCCCAACTCTTGAGGATCTCGTATCCCTCAGCGGTCTTTCTCGTCCGGCAGGTATTGCAGCGCTCCCTTGTTGTAGGCGGGAGCGATCTTTGACGCCTTCCGGCGAATTTCCTTCACCGTCGCCTCGGTCTCTCGCGCGTGCCGTTTCCACTTATGCGCATGCATAAAATCGCCGGCGGGCGCGGGTCCTGGTATTCGGTCAGATGTGGGCGCCGGCGTGGGCTTTCTCTCCCATGTGCTTGCAACCAGTGGATCGGGGGTCGCGCCGCGCAGAGGCTTCGGCGGACCAACGCCCAGCCGTTTTTTGGTCAGTTGCAAGTCCTTCGACGCTCGCTTTTTAGCCTCTTGCTTCCTTCGATATTCCGATTTCATGCCCCTAAATTAATTAGCGCATTTGCAGCTTTCCACCCCGATACCTTTAGGGTTTCGACCAGCGCGTTGGCACTGAGCGGGCGCGCGAACTTCGCTGACGAATGTCCGCTATCGGGCGTAAAGCGAACATGAGGCGAACGGGCCGTTGTGTCTGCTAATGACCCGAAGCGGATATTAGCCGGTGGGCGCAGCAGGGGTCGCGATCCGCTGGAGGCCGATTGGCCTGATACGGTTTGCTCGCGAGAGCCAGCTGGGGGCACGCCGGTCGAGACGTCAGGGATGATCAAGGAAAGTTGGACCCGAGCGGCGCGACGTAGAGCTTAGCGATACGCTGGTACTTGTGACTTTTCGGCCCAGTTGAAGAACTTTGAGAGCAGGGGCGAGATATCCTGACGGTTGATGTTGCTTCACTACGAAGAAGAAGCCAAACGGCAATTTGCAGTCTCGGGGCGAGCCGCGCCTGAAGGAAGCTGCATGATCCTTGGCGAGCCCGCGAAATCGCCCGCTGACCGACGCACGATGTCGGATAACGACCCAAAGCGGACATGCGTGCGGCTAAAAATGAAACGCATCACATAAGAAATGAGAGTACGCCTCCTTTTGCTTGATCGGATTGAGAGCATTCGAACGGTCATCGTTGAGGACGTGAGTCGCTTCACTCGCGGGTGACACGGCCCGCGTTTAGAAACGCAAGATCGGACTTTTTGGACTGCTCCTTCGCGCGCCCATAATGAGAGCCCGGGCGCGGACAAGAGTGAACTGGCTACCGACGCCAGCCCAGCCGTTCTCCCTCCACGGCTCTACTCGCCACGTCCGGCCGCAGTCGACGGCACTTGGGCCATGCCCGCCGTCGAGAAGGTGCAGCCGACGAGATGCTCGAATGAGGGGCACATAGGCGCTTCCGCCGGTGGTCAAATCAAGCTAGTCGGTCCAAGAGGAGCGCATAGCCGACATTCCTCGATCCCATGTCTGACTAGGATTGGAGGGCGGAAGCCACGGCTTAACCTCTCACGCCCTTGAACCCCTCGCTGAGGCTCGCTTACCGCGGATGATGTCCCACGCGACGTTTATCTGTTTGAGTTTGCGTTCCCTGATCAGACGCTCTTCCTCTCGGTTCGTTCGGTCTGGGTGCCAGGTCTGGCGAAGCGTTTTGACGATCTTCTTGAGCATCTCCTCCCCGTCTTCTGGACTTGCTCCGAGCACTTGCAGCGCTTCTTTTCGGGTAGAGGGCAGCCAGCCACTGTCTTCCGTAGTCCGTACGCCCGATACTGATGGCCGTGGTCGCCGAGGATCGGAGGGGAAACGCGTCGATGACCTTGACGTGGCTTTTCGACGGGCTAGGGCTGACCCGTCTATGCGCTCATCGCGGTGTGTTAATGCAAACCACATCGCGGAAATGAGAAGCATCGCAACTAGCCGAACCAGATCTTATCGGCTGAAATTTTGTAAACTCCCATGGGCGCAATCGGAGCTTGAGTTGCGGGGTCAATCTCATTGGCTGCTATTTCTTTCGGCAGGTGCTTCTGAGCCGGATCGGCCATCAACCCTTCTGACATCGAAGGCCTCGCCTCCGTGTTTCCAAGCGCCGGACCATTTTTTGGGAGCTCCCTCTTCGAAGCCTCTATATTCGGGTGTAAACGTTCTTCCTCCGCGGCCCGATCAACAATTGGAGACGTAGGCTTTTCCGGTTTGAGTAGGCCAATTTCGGGGTTCAGGGCGACGTCCTTCGTTCGAACGTTTTGTGTAGACACAAAATGGGCGAACATCCCAAGTGCCGGGGCAAACCCTGGGGGCAGGTCAATTACTTGCTGAGGCCTCCCGGATGGGCTACCCGCGCACGGCTCAAAGACGCCGGGGCGGCTATATCGCCAGGGGGGATAACCTAAAGACCGTCTCATGTTACACGGCCCGGCCGGCGCCCCTTTCCACCAGGGCCCCATCCTCACGTGAAGCCGACCATCGCTGACCCAAACACGGTTGGGCCTCCACTTCGTAAGGACATCGACACCGAGAGCCACGAGACCCTGACACCGCTGCAGTCGATGTAAAACCGGTGGAGCATCCAGCTCCGACAAAGCTCAGGCCTTTCTGGCGAGCAAGCAGTAAACAACTGACGTTCGGGAGTTCCATAAATCCGATACGATTGGCTCGGCCCCGGAACGAGTTCGACATCTCCTCCAATGGCCCGGCAGTCAAAGGGCATAACAAGTCGTTCTTCTGATGGTGCCGCACTCGCTAGGCATGACGAGAGCGCGATGCTTAGGGCAGCAACCACCGCAAATGTGCGCATTGTTAGTCCCCCAATTTTCAGGCGCGAAGGCGGCCTGAGGACTATAGGAATCAACCGGACCTTGGCACCTTTGTGGCTAAACCACGTCGTTGGTGTCGCGTCTTGGGCCTGAATGCAGACCGCAGAGAGATACCTGCGGGCACCCAGCATTGCTGTGGCCTTTAGACATGCTCAATGCACTGACGAGTGTCCGCTTTCGGGCGCAAAGCGGACAGTGGCCAACCGCTGCTTACCAATCTCGATTTAAGAGTGCACGGCCTGGAGTGGCGCGGGAGACGAACCAGGGGACTCGCCGGGGCAATGAACGCTACCGCTTGGAAGACCTCGCAGGGGAGTAGCTTAGGCGAGTTCTCAGCATTTCCGAGACTTCCCGCCGCTCGCCGCGATGGTGACGGCAGCATCGTCGTCGGTGGTTATGAGATCGACACAGGAACGATGTGCCAGCTGTGTCCAGGATTCCTCCTTGGAAAGAACCGAACCGCGTCCTTATCGGTTATGAACCAGCGCCTACTTCTTGCAGCGATTCTGGCGATCCTGGCGGCGGGTCATGTACGTCGCACCATTCGCTGCATTTTTCATCGCAATCATGATCTATGGATTCTGGAACGCCAGAGGCGGCCTTGATGCGGCAAAGCCATCATCAGCTCCCTATGCCTTTGGGAGTCCCAACTCACTAACCATTTCAAGCCACAAACCGAAATATGCGAACGCACCGAGGGCCGCGAGGAAAGCGGCCAGCACGAGCCACCGCCCATTTCGCGCCAGAACGAAGGCAGGCAGCGTGAACGGCAAAAAGATCAGCATGAAGGCGAAGCCCACCCCCGCCATCTCCATCCCATCTCCCCGTGGATCCGCGTGCTGAAACAAGAAAACCGTTAGGAACACAATGAACGCAGCTTCCATTCCGCAGGCAAAGAGCACGCTGAAGCGAAGCCTTTTTTCGCCAATAGAAGGCGATTTGCTCACCGCGTTCCGCGATGCTGCAAACCAAATTGTTTCACCGGTATTTGTGAGGACGAAGGGGGTCGGTTCCTTGTTTGCGGGGACTACGCTCCGAATCGCCTTGGAAATTTCGAGAAGGGCTACCAAGGCTGGCCAAAGGACAAGTGAGAGTACGGCCAATGAGAACAGGGCCGTCCCTATTGAAAGGAGCAATGTTCCGAAATCTGTCATGTGAGCCTGAAGCCCCACTCGTCCAAAAAGAGAGGACTGCGCCTACCAAGGAACCCTCAGACTACAGAAGCAGCGACAACCAGCCGCACATCTGCGCTTAGCCTGAAAAGACGTACGCTCCGGTAAGCCAAAGCACGATGGCGGAAGTGGAGGCGACGCTTTGCGCAATGGCAGCACGCGCATTCAACCGCCCTATCTCACGTAGTTCTTTGGAGGGGTTCGTCATATCATCCCCTAAGTCGTGAGATGAGACTTTAAACCACCACCAGGCGGCGAGAGCTTGGGCTACCATCCCCATCCCGCCTATCATGGGCATGATCAATCGGGGGTCCACTACGTACATCTGCGTGCTTCCTGCCTTCGTTTAGAGGGTAGCTGCATGTTCGCTGCTCTAATTATAGCCACTGTTTTAGATCTCAGCCTGGCGCTCCCACCAAGCCCCGCTATTGACCCATGCAGCGCGTTTGCATTGCGCCGCTGCCTGGACATGCCTACAGCCAAAAGTATTGGTGGAGAGGGTAGGATTCGAACCCACGGTGCGGATAACCGCACAACGGCTTTCGAGTTCTATGATTCTCATGCTGACCTGTCCCACCCTGTACCTAAGCGTGTGGTCTGGTTCGCCATTCCTAAGCCGATGATCCTGGTTTGTGATGCTCAGTGCCATGCTGTGCCGTGTAGTTGGTTTGCAATTTGGTTTGCAAACTTCCTTGAAGTCCGACAGCTAGGGAGAGGCTCATGAGCGGTTCGGTCGCGTCCTTGTTTCAACGCCTGACGCAAGGCGTTTACTTGGTAGGCGTGTCCCACGAGGACAGGCGTAATGCCTTCACCGCCGCTTGGGTGATGCAGGTGTCTTTCGATCCATTGCTGCTGGCCTTGAGCATCAATCCGCGCCATTCGTCCTATGCCTTGCTGAAGGAGGGTTCGGCATTCGGCATCAACGTGCTGAAGAAGGGTCAGTTAGATCTGGCCGAGAACTATGGGCGTCCCGCCAACGCCGACAAAAAATTGACTTCGACGGAGTGGACGACGGGCCGCTTCGGCCTACCCTTGCTACGCGAGGCGTTGGCCTGGTTCGAGTGTGAGGTCGTGCACGAACACCCCGCCGGTGACCACGTGCTTGTGCTGGGAAAGGTGATCAACGGCAAGCTGTTGGATTCGCAAGCTGGCCTACGCAAACGGCACAGATGGATGTTCTGAGCTGTGGCCCGAGTTTCGGACCGCATAGGCGTAGGCATCAGCGACAGTGATCGTTTCGCCGGTTGGGCGCGAGGGGAACAGGCGCGGGGGAGTTTTAGATGTTTCATCTTCGCCTCCTCCACACACATGAAAACTTGTCCGGACTGCAATGGCGATGGAGTCGTTGACAAAGATACGGACGATGAACGTCAATGCCCGACGTGCGGTGGCCTTGGTTTTATGCCTGATGACGACGAGGATCATGAAGAAGTAATAAAAACATCGTGCGACCTGCCCCACAGCGTGGGGGGCAAACCATGAAAGGCATTCTGTGCGTATCGCTATTGATCCTGCTGATGCCGAGCGTCGCTTGCGCCGCCGCATTGCAGGGCGACAGCGCCGACGGGAAGCGCTTGCATGACGCTAACTGCACGGGATGCCACGACACTGGCATCTATACCCGCAAGGACCGACTCGTTGGGTCTTTGGATGCGCTGCAAAAGCGATTGGGCGACTGCAGTCACATGGCCAAAAAAGAATTCTCCGCGATTGAGACGCAGAACATCATCAGGTACCTGAACGATCAGTTTTACCAATTCCGCTAGGCGTCAAACGAAATTGAAGGTTGGAAAACATCGGGTGTGCGTCGCCCGGCTACTTGCAACCCACTGAAATACGTCTCAAAATGGCGGTGCAGGCAGTCATCAGCGAACTCGTCTCAGCCGTCTTTTCCCCCTTTTTACGGGAAAATGCAGGGAAATTCGCGGAATTCAGCCCGAAGACAACGATTGATGGCGGCCTTCGTGATTTTCCTGAAAACGCAACGAGGGACCGATCGCAATCTTCATATCGCATGCGTTGCTAAGGACCATTGGAATTCTTCCAACTGATAGCAGCACCTGCAGACGCGATCCGCCGACTATTTAACAATGTGATCGGAACTTCGGCTAGATGGATGACCTTCATGGCGACCGAGCCCATAAGCAGGCCTTGAATACTACCGAGGCCTCGCGTTCCCATCACGATATCTGGCGTCCACCGAGACATGGTCAACAAGATCGAAACCGGTGCGTATGCTGGCGCCCCCGCGACGCTGGAAGCGATCCGGCGTACCCTCGAATATGCTGGCGTCGAGTTCACCAACGGCGATGCGCCAGGTGTCAAACTTAGGAAGCGATGACTGACGCGGGGGGCAGACTTCACATGGAGGTTTTGGAAGTGGCAAACGCGCTCACGTCATGAGCCTATTTGGCCCTAACAACAAGCGGCCTCCATCTCGCGGATCGATTCTGCGATTCCGACCGTACGCTCTGCCATCCCGAGGTGCAGCCGCTCGACCATGTGCCCTTCGACGACGATCACGCCCTTCTTGGCATTCTCGGGCCGGGCGAAGGCGGCAATGATCTTACGGGACCAATCAACCTCCTCCTCGGTCGGCGAGAAAATCTCGTTGCAGGGCGCAACCTGGCTCGGATGGATTAGTGTCTTGCCGTCCATGCCAAGGGTGCGGCCGTGTTGGCATTCCTCGCGCAGGCCTTTCTCGTCTTTGAAGTCATTGTAGACCCCGTCGAGAATGTCGAGGCGATAGGCGCGCGCCGCGGCGATAGTCATGGCGAGCCAAGGCACCACGGCGAAGCGGTTGTGCAGCGCGCGAGCCCGTGACTCTTTCAACAAGTCGTTCGTTCCCATAACCAGGCAGCAGAGCCGGTTCTCCGGGTAGACGGCCGTCGCCGCGATAGTGCGCGCGTTCAGGATGGCCATGGGTGTTTCCATCATGGCCCAGAGCCGAATCTTTTCGGGGGCCTGTAAGCCTTGCAAGATCTTGGCAACGCTGATGACCTCGCCGGGGTGCACAACTTTCGGCACCAGGATCGCGTCTGGCGCCGCATCACAGGCTGCGAGCAGGTCGTCCGTTCCCCATGGCGTCTCGAGCGCATTGATCCGGATGACGATCTCACGCCCGCCATAGCCACCGCTCTCCACAGCGGCACACACCCGATCGCGGGCGAGCGGCTTTGCGTCAGGCGCGACGGCGTCTTCAAGATCCAAGATCACGGCATCTGCGGGGATGGTCTTGGCCTTTTCGAGGGCTCGTTCGTTCGAGCCCGGCATATAGAGCACACTGCGGCGTGGTCGGCCTTGCATTGTAAAGCTCCTCGTCTGTCTTGTTGCGACGCAACATAAACGAGGCTTGGCGCTACGCCAAACCAGCCCATTGGGCTGCACTTCTACCCTTCTCTTGGCTCAGCTGCATATCGCATCCAACCTTTACCTTCATAGCGGGAAGGGAATAACTCAGGGTGAAAGATCTCGGCCAGGATTTCCAGACTTTCGACGACGCGGGGCCCCCGCGACCTCCTTGTGGGCCGTTCCCATGAATGCGACTTCCCGCCCGATGTGACGCGTGGGGCAAGATGACCAATGCTCAGCCTAAACGCGTGGCGTCCCTGATCGCGAGTGCCACGAAGATCGCCTGTGCGCTCGCGCTTGCCTTCCCTGATGGAGCCGAAATTCCTGGTGACCGGCCGCAAGCTACGAGATAGACGCTCGGCTCACGGTCGGCTAGTAACCCCAAGGCTCGAGTACAAAGGTCACGGAGGAATTGTCATTTGAGCGTGCAGAACGGCGATAGGCCGATCAACGCTGTTAATGTCGAGACAACTTGGCAAAGCCTCGTCTCGCGTCCTGGCGCGCAGCTGATTGGTTCAATTCGAGTCATCTTCTTTTCTTCTGAGTGCGTATCCCCTCAGGGGATGGAGCTGCCCTGATGCCCGCCGTGCATCGCATTCTTGTTGCAGATCCTATTCATGAACAAGCACGGAGCTTCTTAGCCTCGCAGCCCGGATTTGAGGTGGCCGTGGCAACTGGCCTGAACGAAACGGAGTTAGTTGAGCGCATCGGGGATTATGATGGGATCATCGTGCGGTCCAAAACCCGCGTCACCGCCGCCGTCGTTTCGGCGGGTCATCAGCGGCTAAAGGTCATCGGCCGCGCCGGCATCGGGGTCGACAATATCGACGTGGCCGCCGCCACCGAATGTGGGATCGTGGTTCTGAACACGCCCGATGCCAATGCAACGACGACCGCCGAACTCGCCCTTGCGCACATGCTTTCGCTAAGCCGCCACCTTCCTCAGGCCGATCGTTCGGTGCGCGCCGGCGAGTGGCGGCCAGCCAAGTTCGTCGGGACGGAACTTTCGGGCAAAAGCGTTGGTGTAATCGGTTTCGGCACGATCGGCCGCATCTTCGCCCGGCGATGCCTCGCGCTCAAAATGCGAGTACTGGCTTACGATCCGTTCGTGACCCCGGAAATTATCGAAGAGGCGGGCGCTGAACTGGTCACGCTTGATGCGTTGTTGGGGCGAGCGGATTACGTGAGTCTCCACTGCCCTTTGACGGATCAGACGCGCAATCTGATTGACGCTGTGCGTCTTGCGCAAATGAAGCCGGGCGCCTGCTTGATCAATTGCGCGCGTGGCGCGTTGGTCGATGAGGCGGCACTTTGCGACGCTTTGCAAAATGATCATCTGGCAGGCGCGGCGCTTGACGTCTATGCGCACGAGCCACCGAAGGGTTCGCCCTTGTTGGCACTCGACACGGTCGTGCTAACGCCACACCTCGGGGCCTCGACTAAAGAGGCACAGCAAGCGGTGAGCGTGAAGATCGCCGAAGATATGGCTGCCTTTCTCACGACCGGCGAGGCGCCAAGTGCGGTCAACTTGCCACGCATCTCTGCCGAGCAACTCGTCCGCACGCGGCCCTATCAGCACCTCGCGCATGCGCTGGGACGTGTCATTGCAGCAATGGCACCGGACCCTATCACAGAAATCGAAGTAGGCTTATTCGGACGCGCGGCCGAACTCCATCCTCGCCCAATTACGTCACAAGCCCTTGTTGGTCTGCTCGACAAGCGACTGACGGCTGTCGTCAACCAAGTGAATGCCATTCAGCTCGCGCAGCGACAAGGAATTGCGGTGCGCGAAGTGCAGTCCGAGGCCACTCACGATTACATTGCTCTGGTCGAGGTGCGATCTGTCAGCGCCTCAGGAACGACGAGCGTGGCAGGAACATTGCTGGGGGAGCGGCACCCGCGTCTTGTTCGCATCGACAATTACGAGGTAGAAGCGGTGCCCGAGGGGCACATGCTGTTCACCCGCCACGACGACCGCCCGGGTGTCGTTGGTGCACTCGGGGGCATTCTTGGCCGGGAGAATATCAATATTTCGCGCATGCAGGTCGGGAATGCCGAAGGAAACGGAGAGGCAATCGCGCTGATCGGCATCTCCGCGCCGTTGTCTGAGAGAGCGCTAGCAGAGATTCTGGCGCTACCAGTCATTCGACGAGTCGTGCAGATCGCTCTGTGATGATTCAACCCCCGAAATTCGATGCGGTCTGTTTCGACTGCGACAGCACGCTCAGCCGCATCGAGGGCATAAACGAATTGGCGCGCCGTGCCGGCTGCGAGGCCGAGATCGCATCGCTGACGGAGGCTGCGATGAACGGCGACACTCCGCTCGAAGAAATCTACGGCAAACGCCTCGACATTGTCCGTCCCGATAAAGCGGCGCTCGCGTGGCTCGCCGAACGTTACGTCGAGGAAATGGTCAGCGGAGCGGTCGAGACGATCGCGACCTTGAGGCGGCATGGCAAAGCCGTCTACGTTGTCACTAGTGGGTTGTTCCAGCCGGTCGCCAAATTCGCCAGCACCCTGGGCTTCGCGCCAAGCGAGGTTCATGGAGTAAACGTGCATTTTGACGCGGCGGGCGCTTACCAAAGTTTTGAGATTAGCTCGCCACTCTGTCGCGGCGACGGCAAAGCCCTTATCTGCCGAAAACTCGCCGCGAAGCATGGCAGCGTCGTTATGGTTGGTGATGGTGTGACCGATTTGGCCGCCCGCGAGGGCGGAGCCTATGTTGTTGGTTATGGCGGTATCATCCATCGAGACGTAATGCTGCAAGAGGCGGACTGTTACATCTCGGCTCCCTTGCTGACAGCTACGCTCGCGGCCTTGCTGACCGAGGAAGAACAGAGCGGGCCTTGAGAACCCGAACGCGGCGAACGAACCCACTGCCGAACTGAACACGACGTCAGACCACCCCTGCGAGCTCGCCGGATTTCTAGCCCGGCTGGGCCCCTTTGGCTCCGCCGGAAACAACTCTACTCGCTACGCTTATCAGCGCCGCTGCACGCGCATGGCGCGAATCGCGCCTGACATGGAGGAGCCCGAAGCGGCCAAACAGGGGCCACGTCGCCGGAAGGCCCGGCAGGATTTCTGCTATGCGCATGGCCTAATATTCTAGGTCCGCACTTGGTCTAACCACGGAATGAAGCCATTCGGGCGCACTCAGGACGAACAGAACCACCTTACACAAGGAAGCGGCAACAATGGCGGGCCCCAAAGAGCCTCTCGTACGCCCCGTAAACCCGCGTTTTTCTTCTGGGCCCTGCGCCAAGAGACCAGGCTGGAGGCCTCTCGTGCTTGCGCAAGCGTTTCTCGGCCGGTCGCATCGAGCCAAGGACGGCAAGACGCGGCTGAAGCTCGCGATCGACAAAACGAAAAAGTTGCTCGATCTCCCGCCCGGGTTTCATGTCGGCATTGTCCCGGGCTCCGATACCGGTGCGTTCGAAATGGCGATGTGGTCGCTACTTGGCGCGCGCGGCGTCGATGTTCTCGCCTGGGAGAGCTTCGGCAAGGGCTGGGTCACGGACATTGTCAAACACCTGAAGCTTAAGGATGTGCGCGTTCTTGAAGCCGATTACGGCGCGCTGCCCGACCTTGCGACTGTCGACTTCGCGCGGGACGTCGTCTTCACCTGGAATGGCACCACATCCGGCGTACGCGTGCCCAACGGCGATTGGATCAAAGCGGAACGTCAGGGTCTCACTCTGATCGACGCGACGTCAGCGGTCTTCGCCCAGCCCATAGATTGGAGCAAAGCGGACGTCGTCACCTTCTCTTGGCAGAAAGTGCTCGGTGGAGAGGCGGCGCACGGGATGCTGATTCTGAGCCCCCGAGCGGTCGAGCGACTCGAGAGCTACACGCCTCCCCGGCCGCTGCCAAAGCTCTTCCGCATGACGAAAAAAGGTAAGCTCGACCGCGACATATTCGAAGGTATGACGATCAATACGCCCTCCATGCTGTGCGTCGAGGACTACCTCGATGCGCTCGACTGGGCTTCACGCATCGGCGGGTTAAGAGGACTCATGGAGCGTGCCGACGCCAACGCAAAGGTGCTCTACGATTGGACCGAGCGGAAGCCTTGGATTGCCAATCTCGCGATTGATCCCGCCACCCGATCGAACACGTCAGTGTGTCTCAAGATCGTCGCCCCGGAGATCCTGTTGCTATCGCCGGAGGCACAGGCGGAGTTCGTCAACGCCATGACCGCGTTGCTCGATGAGGAGGGAGTGGCCCACGACATCGGATCGTACCGGGACGCACCGCCGGGACTTCGGATTTGGACGGGCGCCACCGTGCAGAAATCCGATCTCGAAGCCCTCGTCCATTGGCTTGATTTTGCATTTGTGGCGGCAAAGTTGTGCCGGTTTCCGGCGCTCCGATGATCTTGTGTGTACCGAAAACCTACACCCGGACGTAGTGGTGATGATAGCGAGCATACGCTCGCAGGTTCGGCGCAGATGCGTGGGAACGCCAATTTCGACCAAATGAAAAGGAGCGGTGCAGTTATCTTCGCACCTCGCGTCTTGTCGGCGAGATCGAACCGCCTGTCTATGCGAACGGCCCAACCGCCTGACGTTTACTCGCCACGCACCGTGAGCAGGCTACCAGGGATATTCGCGACCGGTGTAATTGAAAAACTTGCCGGACTGCTTGGGGCCGAGCGTCGCGATGAGACGCCTCATCTGGCACTCTCGGATGGTTCCAGGGTGGCATTCGGCCCACCCATATCCGTGTGCACCCAGCCTGGATTGATGACGACGCAGGTGATGCCGCGGAGAGCGAGATCAATCGCCAGACTGCGCATGACCATGTTCACTGCGGCCTTGGAGCTGCGATAGACGATGGAGCCTCCAGAGGTTTTGTCGGCAATGGACCCCATGCCGCTGGTAAGAGTCACGATCAGCTTGCGATCGCTCCGGGCCACATGCTCGACAAAAGCTTCTGACACCCGCGTAGGACCCATGGTGTTGACGGCGAGCACCTCCACCCAAGGCCTGGTAATCAATGTTTCCGACGGGTCTGGCCCCGCGGGCCGATAATGCCGGCGTTGTTGAGCAGGAGGTCAACGGCTTGTCCGTCGAGTTCAGTTGCTCCTGCGTGGATGCTGTCCGGGTCAGTGACATCCATAGCGAGTATCCGCAATTTGTCGTCGGCTTGCTCGGCAAGTCGGTGCAGTTCGGAAGCAGATGCTGGGTCACGACAAGCTGCGTAGATCCGCCATCCATCAGCAAGATACTGACGAGCCAATTCAGTCCGAGTCTCGATTGGCACCGGTGATTAGCGCACTCGGAATTCTTCATGCGATGCATCGGCTGGACGAAATGGAGTTCACGCAATTCATTGCATCCAGCGATGCGTGCGAAAAAGCAGCTCTTATCGAGGTGCGCGCTGGCCAATAGTTCGCATTTGGGATGACAACGTTCCGAAAGGTAATGATCAGCGCCGTGTACTTGGACCGATTGTCAACTCGGGAGGCTGCTCTAGAAGTTCCTTAGAGGGACATAGTGCGTCACTCCCGTGAGTCAAACACAAATTCGGACCAAAGAAGGACAAATACAGTCGAGACCCATTAGCGCATTTGCCTCGCGCGATGGGTGCGGTTAATTGGAAATGACGGAACAAGTACTGACATACTTATCACCAATGAGGCTATTCATGGTAGAGAAAGGGACAAAGCTGCTCGTCAGCAATCATCAAAGTCTGGCTCTCACCAGCTCGATGCGGATGTCTTGAGGCATGCTTCGTGTGGAGAGATTTAAGACTCCCAAGACTCGGCATTTCGGTGTCGATCTTCACAAGAGAGCCTCCGAATTCGCAGGTGAAGATCGCGTAGCGGCCATCAATCGAAAAGTCAGCATGATTGATCCCGCGGCACTGCGGCACTGGCAACACCGACTTTAGCGCCATGGTTTGGGAGTCGCGGAACTCGAGTCGCTTGAAACCTTCGGCGACGACGATGGCCGACTTACCGTTGGGGCTGAAATACATATTGTAGGCGTCCGGGACGCGGATCGTGGCACCGGGTTTGCCGGTAAGTGGGTCTATAGGGGTAAGACTCCCGGGCGAGTGCCGGCGACCGCTGCCCGCCACCCACAGCGTTTTGAGATCCCAAGAGGGAATGACGTGCTGTGGCTTAGGACCAGCTCTGAATTGATCAACGACGTTGAAGGTGGCGGGGTCAATTACATCGACCCTATTAGCCCGGACCTCGGGCACGTACACCCTCTACAAAGCGCCGTTGACGGCAGGACTGAGATGCCCGCTCCAGCCTCACTATAAAGATTGCGCGGATCAAGAACGGCGGGCATGTCGTCCACGGTCGCAACACCGGCGGTGGATTTTTCTTCAGCCGGTTGAGTCCGCTCGCGCGAACGTAGACAGCACCAGAATGACTGCAACCACGCCTAACCTGAATAAGTTGAGCTCCCGAGTCGCGAGTCAATTCATTATGCCCCCCGGATCTCTTATAGGCCTGTTCGCAATGATTCGGAAGGCCAAGCCGCAAGCGAAATTCGCGGGGTCGGTATGATCACGCGCTTTGCTGGTCATGATGAGGGCCATTTGGCGGAAGAGAATGGAGGTTTCCGCGCTTGAGCGCTTCTCTCGTCAGATGGAGCCAATCATGAGGGTAGCTGACATCTTGCGAATCAAGGGTTCTATCGTGAAGACAGTGACGTCGCACGGGACGGCGCTTTTACTCTCAGGGCAGCTGCGCGCTGAGCAAATTGGTGCCTTAGTGGTGAGTACCGACGGGACCTCCATCGATGGCATCGTACGAGCGTGATCTCGCCTATGGCCTCGCTACGTACGGAGATAGGTTGCCAACCGTTACTGTCTCTGAACTGATGACTAAGGCAGTCATTGTCTGTGCACCTGAGAACAGCGTCACCGATGTGATGAAGCTGATGACCCAGCGGCGCATTCGCCATGTGCCTGTCAAGGACGGCGATCAACTCGTGGGAATCATCAGCATCGGCGATGTTCTCAAGCACCGGCTCGGAGAGTTGCAAGCGGAAGCGGACGTACTTCCGGATTATGCCGTGGCTGCTCGGCACTAGAGAAGTTTAACGAGCGATACACTACATTTCGGCTGAGATGCCGATGCATTCAGTAGGAATGTCGATTGCCGGTAAATGCCAAGCGTGGGCACGCGGAAATCGACTCAGATGCCCAGGGCAGTCGCTTCGGCTCGCGTGCTGAACGGGCGCGGTTCTATTCTCTTCCAGTATCCTCCAGGCTCTGCCAAAATTCGCCATCATCCGCGCCATGACCGCTCAGTGATGTCTGCCTCCGACCCAAGGCAGACCTGAGCGCCGGGCTGTCAGATCTCACCGTCTGAGCCGCAGATGTCGAGGTGAACATAACCGGACCCCCGCGCCTGGGACGCTGCTTGCAAATTTTTCGCCTCTGTCTCCGCGGTGCGATTCTCTTTCTTGTCTGCTTTTAAGCGATGAACTGACCTTAGCGGGCGCCGTGTGAAGTCCAATAATGGCGCAACCGGATAATCAGGGACCACCAAAAGGCTCCAGCTGTGAGATGGTGGTGGCCAGAATTGCCGTCTGGCGCTACCCTTCCCGCGTCCAAGGGACACGGGCGATTCGCGGGCGCTTCAGAATCGCGGCCCTTCTTTTTCACGGATGAAGCTGTCGTTTCGGGCATGGTTAGTTATTCGCGAAGGAAGTGCGCATGCGGGCGTTAGGCGCACGACGACTCGCCCCGATCTGGGTTGCGGCAAGGCGGCCAAGAAGGGGAGGGGCGAATTGTTTCTCGCGCGCCAGTTTGCTGCTGCTGTGACGGCATTGTTTGCTGGCCGCAGGTGCATTTTTCGTCTTCCTCTTCACTGTATCGGATTTACACGCCAAAGATCCAGGCAGCAGCTGCGCGGGCGCGGCCGAGGTCGCCGTCTTGTCCTCGCCTATCGCGCCGTGGAGGGGCGCGCCTTTGCGGGTCGTCTTCGCCGCCGAGGAGTCGCTCGAGGGCGAGCTTTCGCTGATCGCGCCCGATGGAAAGGCCGCGGCCAAATCGCGTGAGTTGCATGGCGGTCCGCCGTATTTCTGGTTCGCCGAGGTCGCCTCGCCGGCCGTTGGAATGTGGCAAGCAAGGCTCGTGCGTGAGGGCGCGCCGGCAGGGTGCGACACGGTCACGCGCAAAATCGCCGTGAGCCGTATCCAAGCGGGACCGCCGCGTGCGACGCCAGGGAGCGTCTGGCCCGTGCGCGATGCATGGAATCGCGGGACGGAAAACTTGTATTCTGCATGGGTCGAGAAGCTCTTCGATGCGCCGCTCGACGAAGAGCTGTCGTGGCCGGCGCTCCATGAAGTGCTGCGCGATAAATCGCGCAATTTCCTCTTCAACCATTTGGGTCTGCGCGAAGACGAGAAGGGAATCATCTATCGCCCCGACTGCGCCGACCTTCCATACTTTTTGCGCGCGTATTTCGCGTTCAAGATGGGCCTACCGTTCGGGTACTCGAAGTGCACGCGCGGCGGTGGCGGCGAGCCGCCGAAGTGCCCGCAGTGGTGGAACATTCAGAACGAGGAGCCCCCTCCCGCTCCGCCCGAACAAAATACCGCGTCAGCCGGCATGTTCGGGATCTTTGACGAGCCAATCGCGCCTCCAGCGGTCAGACTTCCGCCGAGGCCGCAAGGGCTTGTGCCGGGGTTCGGATATTATTTGGGGAGGACCGTCGCTGATGGCGTTCAGTCCGGAAACGGGCGAACGGCGGCGAACGACAACAACACCGATTATTATCCCGTGGCGCTGAAAGAGGAGACCCTGCGCCCGGGCACCATATACGCCGATCCGTACGGGCACGTCTTGGTGCTGGCGCGGCGCGTGCCGCAGTCGAACGATGCGGCGGGCGTCCTGCTTGCTGTCGACGCGCAACCCGACGGGACCGTCGCGCGCAAGCGTTTTTGGCGCGGCAATTTCTTGTTCGCGCAGGATCCCACTCTTGGGAGCCCAGGGTTCAAGCGCTTCCGGCCGATCGTGCGCGAGGGTAGCCGCGGCTTGTGGCGGCTCACCAACGGCGAGATCGCGAAAAATCCGCAGTATGGCGATTTTTCGCTCGAGCAGTCGCAGCTCGGGGTCGAAGACTTTTACGATCGAATGGATGACGTGATGTCGCCCAGGCCGCTCGATCCTTTGCGCGCGATGAAGGAGGCAATCACATCATTCGAAGAGCAAGTGAAGACGCGCGTGATCTCGGTTGAAAACGGGCGAAAGTTCCAGGACGGCGGAGGCCGTGAGGCGGACATGCCGGATGGTGCCGCGATCTTCGAGACTAGCGGCGCATGGGAGGATTTCGCGACGCCGTCGCGCGATTTGCGTCTGCTGATCGCGATGGATGTGGTGCGCGGGTTTCCGGATCGCGTCGCGCGGCGCCCCGAGCGGTACGCGATGCCGAAGGGAAAGAGCGTAGCGGACGTTAAGGCCGAATTGGAGAGCGTGCTCGCGTCCGAGCTTGCGGCGCGGAAATTCTCTTATACGCGCAGCGACGGCTCTCAGTGGACGCTCGCGCTCAAAGACGTGCTCGACCGCGCGTCCGATCTCGAGATGGCGTACAACCCGAACGACTGCGTCGAGCTGAGATGGGGCGCGCCCGACAAGAGCGAGGAGGCATCCACGTGCAAGCGGCAAGCGCCGTCGGCGCAGCGCGCGAAAATGGCAGAGTACCGCGCCTGGTTCCACGAGCGGCGCCGGCCGCCGCGTGCAGCAGGGTAGGCCGAGGCGCTTCGGCGGGATGAGCGGCCGGGGGCCGTCGTCACGCGTAAGAACTTGGTTCGCGCCGAGTCCGACAGGTTAGATCTCGTGGGCAGGCGCGAACGCCGACCTAACCGGACCGCCGAATAGGCGAACGGAGAATTCCGCGCTAAAGGGGCGGGTGGAGACCAAACTTCGTTCTCTTCGGTCCCTTGTAGCGAGTTCCCCCGAGCTAACCTGCGGACATTTCGCGATAATTTCCGTAATCCTGTTTTCTCTGCGAAAACAGCAGACTAGCTGGCGGAGAGGGTGGGATTCGAACCCACGGTACGGTTACCCCGTACAACGGTTTTCGAGTTCTAAGATTCTCATGCCGCCGCGTGTCGCCATGTAGCCAAACGTGCGCTCTGGTTTTTTTTTCCTCTGACAATCCTAGCTCGTGATGCCGATACCGCGCTGTGCCAGGTGGTTCGTTTGCAATTCCGTTTGCAAATCGATCTTCCGCGAATGCCACTAAAGCGGACCGACGGCGCCGCACGAGGGGCCCCATCGTGAGGCTCACATCCCCATGGAGTAACTTGCCGCCCCTCGGCTGTTGGCAAATTCCGCGCGCGTCGTTTTGTTGAGTGGGATTTTCCACCGCATACAGAACGAGAAGAATTCGTCGGGGTCGATGAAAACCGGAATTACGATGGTTCCCTCACGTTTTGCTGCTGCCCGTTCGTACTCGGCATTTCGCTCCCACTCATCGAAAGTGAGAGGGAGGGTATCCTCCTCGTCCTCCATGATTTCTCGAATAAGCGCGTAGTCTTCGCGCCGGTACCACGGTGCAAAGTGCATTTTCGGCCCCACAAATGCCTAAACGTGTCGCCGACCCCGCAGCTACGTCCCTGCTGCCGGAGGCCTGGAGTCCGCTACTCGGGTATCACATGCATCGTGTCAGTGCCGGGCACCAGGCCTGGGATTGGCACAGGCGCTGGCACCGTTGAGGGAGCCGGTCCCGGCTGGAACGCTGCGTTTCCCTGAGGGGGTGGCGCAGGTGTCGATGGTGCCACTGCATCCTGAGTTGCCGCCGGCGCTGGTGCTGTCGTCGTGGACTGGACTGGTTGAGGTTCCGTAGCGGGACCTGCCGCAGCGGGGGTCGGAACTGCCTTCGGCTTCTCCGGTACTGGAGTAGGCGAGGCCTTGGCCGTCGCTTCGGACCTTTTGGCTGGTGTCCGTTCCTCAGGTAGGGCGGCTGGTGCCGTCGTCGCCCCGGCGGTGGCCGGGACGGCCTTCGGCTTAGCAGGTACTGGAGTAGGCGCGGCCTTGGCCATTGCTTCGGGTTTTTTTCCCTGTGTCGGTTCCTCAGGCGAGAGGGTTGGTTCCGCCGTAGCGGTTGCACCCTGCACTCCCGTCGGGCTCGGAGTTGCCGTTGATCCAGGAGGACATGTCATCCAACACTCGGCCCCGGCTGGTGACGACAGAAACGTTAATCCGCTAGCTACTATAGTGCGGTTAGCAGAAGAGATTTCGCTTTCATGATCCCTCCCCTTCGTGATTTTTATTCGCGCCCAGTTTCTGAGCGTGTGCGATTGCGTGGAGCGGAAACAACGCCCCAACAGGCAACACCTGGGGGTTCCCTCCACAGTCTAATTGTATCTCCCCCTTTTTGGCGGGATGGGGGCGGGCACAGGGTTGCCGTACGTTTGCAATACGTGCGGGACCAGAGAGGACCAACGCGAACTGAGCCATGCGTCAGTTTTTGACCCAAAGCAGACATTTTTGTCGCCCACGTTGCCATATGAAGGTCCCCGGGTGAAGGTCCGGCGCCGAACCTGAGCATTTTACACGGCGATTAACCCACTAATGGCGTAACGAGGAGCCAACCATGGCCAAGCTGACGCTCACTTACTTCGACTTTCATGGAGGACGAGGAGAGCCCGCAAGGCTCGCCCTTTCGATGAGCGGAATTCCGTTTCAGGACGATCGCGTCCTGCCATCGAAGTGGGGGAGTCGCAAAGCGCAGACGCCGTTCGGCGCTTTGCCGGTGCTCGAAGTGGATGGGCAGGTCGTCTCGCAGTCCAATGCAATCAATCGCTATGTGGGCAAACTCGGGGACCTCTACCCGTCCGACCCGTGGCAGGCCGCTTTGTGCGACGAGGCCATGGAAGCAGTAGAAGACATCACAAACAAAATTGGAGCTACTTTATTCCTCCCCGAAGAACAGAAGAAGGCCCAGCGCAAAGAACTGGCCGAAGGTCCCATTCCATTTTATCTGACCCGGCTACAGCAAAGGCTCGAAGCACATGGAGGCCGCTACTTCTCCGCCGACCGCCTGACAGTTGCGGATCTAAAAGTCTTCGTATGGATCCGCCACCTAAAATCCGGTGCGCTCGATCATATACCTGCGGACCTTCCTGATCGCTTCGCGCCCAAGTTGGTTGAACACTATGAGCGCCTCAAGAACGACCCGCGCATCAAGGCATACTACGCGCAACATAATGTGGCCGGCTGACGGACCTTCGAGCTTCTATAGAGCGATCTAAACCTAGGTATAGGTCAATCTCCGCGAAAGTCGGGTTGAAATCGAGCACCTTCAACCCGAGATAACGGTGGGCGCTGGGGAGGGGGCCTCACTCATAAGGTCCTGAACGGAATACTGATTTGGCGGTGGAGGCAGTCATCAGCGAACTCGTCTCAGCACGCTTGTTCCCTGTTTTGCGGTAAAATACAGCGAAATTCGCCGATTTCAGGCCTAGAGACGACAATGGTCCCCGCCTTTGTACTGGCAATTCAATTGCTTACCATCGGAATTCCCTAGAAAACCGGCCGCTCAAGATCGCTTTTAGGATTGCCGAGCGGGGAGGTTTAGTGAAGGAGACAAAAAATGCGCCATCCCGTCATCCTCTCCTGCGCCGTCATGCTTGCGCTTATTGCTTGCGGCGGGCTTAGCGAGGCCAATGCAGGGTCTCGCTTATATTACCAGACCCACTCCGAAGGAGCCTATGGGCGACACTATGGATACCCCCGTCCTAATTGCACGATTCCGATAGGAGAATTTCAGAGATTTTGGTCTGGCCAACTCTGGCCACCAAGCATGAGGTGCCGTCCTTACCCCCACTAAGGGTGCGCTCTGGATCGCCCTGAGCGGCCTTTTCTGCCCGTCATGTTAAGCTATTTCCGAGTTGCGCAGCGCCTTGAGCGATCGGATTCCTAGTCAGGAAGCTTGAGCTCAAGCTCGGTTGCCTTCTCGCGGACCTCTGTTTCGGTGCGCCTGAGGAAGGTGGCAATGTGGGCGACACTGCGCCCGTGCTCGATCCTGTTTTGAAGAGAGAACAGCTCCTTTTTGGACCACTCTTTGACGGTGTTGGGATCAGGCTGTTCGGTCATGCGATCCAACTCCCTCGCCTTGTCGTTGGCCAGCTTGAAGCAGCGTTAGGAAGTCTGCTAGGCTCATTGAGACGCGCCTGTCCTCTTTCCTCGGAAAGCTCCTAGCGAGAAGCTGAGGCGAGTTTACCGGCTTGTGATAGGTCATCACGTAGTCGGTATCCGACGCCGTGACCACAATCTCGCTACCTTGCACCGCCACCCGAAGCACGGGGATGGTGTGAGGCCGCGCGGGCGGCCAGCGTCTTTGGTAGTTCCGTTGCATGGATAGGTTTCGAGAGGCCATCGGGACTCCCTCCGCATCTTGCAGGCGGGAGCGCGATCTAACTCTCTCAGCCACCGGTGCCTGTGGCAACTCTCCGGTGATGTCAGGAGGCTAGCACGTCGAGGCAACGATGTATTTAATTAAGGCTAGCGTCGGCTTCGGTTCGGCTTGGGGGCCTTTAGGCATCACGAACTCTTAATGGCTGCATCGAGAGCCTTGGCGAGGACCTTAGCCTTGGAAAGAGCAGCCCTGTGCTTTTCGGCGTCAGAACGCTCGTCCGGAATGTTGCCCAAGGCTACCGAAACCATGCATCGTATTGTATCGCCACCCCGAACCAGCGTGATCGAGAACTGATTGGTCCGGGCATTGCGGATAACCTCGACCTCGTCCATGAAGCCTCCTGCTTTCCGCTAAAGCTTATAGGAGGCGAGGCGTGAATTCGATAGCGTGTCAAGGGTCGGAGAATTCAAACTGAACGGCTTGGGCCCGTCGCCTCTTTTTACACAATCCACCCAGCTCGCGCGCCTTGTCGTTGGCGAGCTCCCGGGCGCGAGCGAGGAATTGTGCCCGCGTAATTGGACCCTTCTGCCTCATATTGAAAATAGTCGAGCCTCGCCACGAGATGGGTACCCCGATCAGGCCTTCGATACACCACCCGGAGCTAGTGTCCGGCATGGTGACGATGATGTCTCGATCCCGTGCTTCGACGTGGAGATTGCCTGCGCTCATCGATGCTGCCTCGTTTCCATCACGCAGCGAGATCGAGCTTCCGCTTCACGACGGCTCGCTAGTGCCACGGCTCTCGATCTTTCATTGCGGTGACTTGGGCTGGGTCTAGGCCACGGAACTGCGCCTCCCAGCTGCAAATGACAGCACCTAGCTGACTATTATCGCATTCAAGGCCCGACTTGCAGCTGCCCGATTTTCGCATTTCGCTGCAATTATCGACGGGGCGGTGCGCGCGAAAGTATACGGGTACCGTACCGTGGGTTCGAATTACCCTCTCCGCCAGAAGGCCAAATAACCTGAATAAAATCTAAGGCCGTTGAGAAGTGACCCACAAACTAACTCACAATGGCCTTCGGAGCGGGCCACGGTCGGCTTCGGTCCGGTGCTCTTTATGAGATTTCTATTTCGTGGCATTCCCTCCCCTCTAGCTTCTTTATGGCGTTCGGCCCCATCTTAGCCCGGCGGTTTATTGATCCCATCCAATGAGAGTCCGTCATGTGGCTCGATGAGGGTCGCTTCGATCTACTGACAAACCAACGTCGGCTTACGCCGCCGCCCACGCTGCTCGCATCGATCAGTTAATCGAAGCTCGCGCTTGGAATGACGCCGCCCTTGCGCTTGTTGAACTTGAATTCGGCGGCTCACTGTAGAGAGTCTTCTCCCGGGGCACTGGCGAGCTGAGATCAGCGGCCGCCCCCATTAAAAAGGGGCAGACCTCGAAGAGTTTGTTTCGAGGAAAAACCCAGGGGTGGATTGTTTAGCTCTCAGACCGCGCGCGGGGTGCCTAGGCTGTTTGGTTCGTCCTCATGCGCTGCGGCCTACTCGGGCGAGCGCCTCCGAAGTGACGAGAACGAGGCCAGCGTCATCAAAGCTCGTACCAGCGTCGTAAGCATCGCTTGCGACCTGCTCAATAAGCTCGCGATATGCCTCGAAGACCTTTTCGTCAGTGCCCTCGAAGTGAACGCGTTCGGCAAGATCTCGCAGCGCCTCGTGGCTCACCCTGCAAAGAACTGGGCGCTCCCCATCCGACATCCAGAACTTGATACCGTGGCAGACCGTTAAGTCATCAATGTGCCGCTCTAGAGGCATTGCCCTGCTCCTCATTGGTGCGTCCACGAGGTTCGTCGCTGACGGCCCTTTCCCTTGCAGGCACCAACCCTCTTTGTCTCCCAAAAAGAAAGCCCCGAAAGTCTCCTTTCAGGGGCCTCCTAACTCAACTCAAACTGGAAAAACTAGCCTTGGGACGCTTACGCAACCAGTAGACCAGTTGGGGAGGATAGGCCTTCTATTCAAGAGGGCTATATTCTGGAGTTGTTGCGGACGCGTTCGCAGTTGTTTGGAGACCGTCCTCCTTTACGCGATACATTAACGGGAGGACGGCCTCCCGGAAGGAAAGTTCCCGACCCCCATGGGGGGCTTGGCGATAATAAGCGGAAATGAGGTGAAATGCCGTCCCGACGGCATCAGGGGGAAGGCCTTTTTTGAAGGGAAAGGCCACTCGGAGAACGTTATCCTCGCACTATTCAAAGAGAACTCGCGACTAAGGGACACTCTCCCCGACACGAACCCTGCCAAGTCCGATTTGAAGTGGGTGGACAGCGAAATAGTTGGCGAAAAGCGATAGCTCGGGAGTAAGCCGCCCTCGTCTTCCCCTTTTTCTGCAGCCCAATTCAAACAGGCTTGAGCCACCAGAACAATTCGTCATGTGCGTCTCACACACCGCGATGAAGTTTGATACGCCTCGGTGGCGAAAAACAGCTTGCCAGTGCAAATGATGCGCGATGCCGCATTAGAGACGGCGAGACATTGCTAGCTCTCCCAGTCTAGCAGCCGTCCCTTGCCATGCTCGCAGGAGTTCACATAGCGATCGGCAAGGGTGGCGAAATTGCCACGGTGCCTGAAAATCGTTCGGAGACGTATTGCGGGGATGTGCCTGGTGCCTTTTTGGTAGTGGGTGATTGGCACTGACGTAACGCTAGGTAATTCGTGTTGGCGTCATCGGCTGGGCGGAACGTGCGGGGGCGTAAGTCATCATGGGGGCGAAAGAACCGCCGCGTCTGGAGGGCTATACTCAACGCGACGAGGAAACCGCACCTGATGTCTTCGAAGTATCAGGATCGGTCAAGTGGTTCGATCCGTCAAAAGGCTACGGATTTATCGTTCCGGATGAGGATTTTCCCGACGTTCTCCTGCATGTGACCTGCCTCCGACGCGGCGGCTTCCAGACCGCCCTCGAGGGCGCCCGCACGGTCTGCGAAGTCGTGAGGAGTCCAAAGGGTCTGCAGGCCGTCCGCATCTGCAGCATGGACGATTCGACGGCGATCCGTCCATCAGAGTTGCCGCAGCGCACCCACGTGGTCGTCGTCCCCGAGAGCGACTGGGAAACAACGGTGGTGAAGTGGTTCAACCGATTACGCGGGTTTGGCTTTCTAACCCGCGGTCCCGAGACACCCGATATTTTTGTGCATATGGAAACACTCCGGCGTTGCGGTTTCACTGAGCTCAGGCCTGGCCAGACCTTGCTTGTGCGTCACGGCAGGAGACCCAATGGTCTCATCGCGGCGGAACTTAAGCCCGACAACGCTCCGGGTCCGTCCTCTCACTGAACACTTAGGTGCGAGACCCTCCCGGGTTACGCTTCTCTAGGAGCCGCGCCGGGTACACCGGCGTCGGGCTGACCGCAGGGTTAGCGATGAATGGCAGTCGCGCTGAGCCAAAGGGGGCCTCCAGGAGGCGAGAAATTTGCAGCGGTTGCGAGGCAACTCCTCGGTTCGGCCCAAAAACTTCCAAACAATTGGGCTAAAATAAAAGCCGATTGTGGCCCACCCTTTTGGAGGAGTCCGCGATGGCAACGATCCGCTTCCCAACTTTGCTAGTGCTGCCGGCGACTTTGTGGCTTGCTGCCAGTCTGGTCCGCGCCGACGAGGATTGCAGCATCACTCGTCCGGGTGGAGTGAAGGAGCCTGGCGTCACAAACATCAAAGGAGAATGTTGCAGCTCCTTCTACTCCAATAGCGGCAACGCAGATGACTGCGTGCCCCCAACGCCGGGTCGAGTGGATGGCGCAAGATTCTATACGTCAGTGTCAAAACACTGAGTCCGCTTTACCCCTTAAAAGCGGACGCGCTCAGCGGCGGCATCGATGTCCGTTAGGTGCCACAAGCGGACCTCCACTGCTGCGCGTCGCATCAGGAGTGTCCGATGGCTCCAGACAGCCAAATAATAGTCCCCTGGGGAGGGCCATGCAAATCGCTAGGCTCGCTGCCAAAGGACCGCCTAACAGGTGGGAGCACCATAAACGTCCACTTTTTTAATAACCAACAATACAAAGGGCAGGAAATGACCAAAAAGAGGGGCAGAAAGTCCTCAGAGGAACTATCACTTATCCATCTCGCGACGGCATGGAAACCAATCGAGCCGCCCGCTACTTTGAAGGCTCCGGAGGCAAGAATCTTCCGTGAGGTGGTGGCATCGTGTGCGGTGAATCACTTCCGCAAGGCTGACATAACCGCGTTCGCGACGGCCACGCACCTGAGCCGCTTCTATGCGGACCAGATTGGCGAGACGGAAACAGCGTTCAAGAACTGGGAAGCAGCGGTGCGGTTGCAAATCTCGCTGGCAACGAAACTGCGCATCACCCCGCAATCACGCTATGACCCGAAGACGATTGCACGGAACGAACCTAGTGACGGGCCGGCACCGTGGGAGCCAACGGTTGCGCCTGACTAAAAGGCCGGCGGCCTCATACGCCGCCGACGCGTCATCGCACCAAGACCAAGAAGGCCGAGGCCAATCAAGCCGAGGGTGGTGGGTTCGGGTACGGGTGAAATTTCCGTCCATGCCGTCAAAGTAGCGACGGGACCACGACGAAGCCTGGAGAGACTGAAGGAGCGGGATGGTGCTAAATAGCGTCTATCGGGGAGGCTCTCCATCATAAGAGAGAGCACGAGGCGTTCCAGTGCTATGCGCCCTTGAACTTCACCAGATATCCAGACACGGCGAGGCCGGCAACTTCGGAGAAATAGAAACTGGCCCCCGGATGCAGCATCATTTTCAGCGGAGCCGAGAAGTTGAATACGTCGTTCTGTGGTGTCGTGTTCACCTTGATGGCGGGGAATGTGTGAAACCCAGCGCCGTTGAGGCCAAGGGCCGGATCGGTGACCGCCATCGTCGTCGACCAATTCAAGGCCGATGATGGAGGCCGGAATATATACCCCGACACGTACTCGATTATCAGTCGCCTCCCTTTGGGGACCGTGGCCTGGTTGGTGCTGCTCGTGCTCGTTAGTAGGCCTTGTTGACCGCAGGACTGGTAGGGAGAATTGCCATTGTCGGTGTATTGCCCGGGCTGTTCAGTTGCAGTGGCTGCGTCGAGCCATGACAACCGAGATGCGGATGATCTCGAAACGCAACTCGATTTCATCATGCAAGAGCTTCGCAATGGCTACGCTGGCCTTGGTGCGAAGCTTGATGCAAATCCGACCATCAATGAGGCCGTCGGGGTGATGACTAAATATCTTCATCCCAATGCAGCCCCCAGCCGCGACGATCACCTTGTGCGGCTACAGAACGCAGAAGCGTTACTGAGGGAGATGCGAGGCGTCTAAGCGGCGCACCGGCAGTGCGGCAACCGGCCGCGGACCGAAGCCGAACCTTTAGAAGCCTGTCGCTATCGAATTCGGTAGAGGCTAAAGTCGCCCCCGTCTACTTACGGGCCTTACAGGGGGGAACAACACAATGCTTCGTCTCTCACCGCCTAAACACGTGACCTTCTTCATCTCTATCGCCGTGGCCATCATCGCCTTGATAATTCACTACGCCAAAATCGACATTCCGCATGTCCATAGCGGCTTCGTGATCCTACTCATAGGCTACCTGGTACTCGTTGCGGGGAACGTGCTTGATGGAGTCTAAGCTAGGCAGAGGGGCGCCGACCGAACCCGACGCTGTGAACGCCCGCTGACGGCGAACCGACCGGCCGCAAGACCCGGTCAGCATTTTATTGCATCCACAATCCGGCCACTGCCAGCGCGAGGAAGAACGCGACGAACACGAGCAGCGTCAGCTTCGCTATTGTGTTCATGGCGTCGCGCTGTTCTCAAATCTATTTCTTAGCGTGTTCCTCAATGTGAGCTTTTGCGGCTTCGTCGGCGTGGTATCTCGCATGAGCCGCGTGTCCCCTCGCAGAATGCGCGTGGTGCGCGGCCGTTTCGTGATGTCCAGCCTCGTGATGTTTTGCTGCTTCGTTATGATGGTGAGTGATGAGCGAACTATGTTCCGCTGCCTTTCTGTGGTGCTCCGCTGCTTTTTTTGACATGTGTTTACTCCTTGGTAGACCGAACCCCCGCGAGGGAAACGCAGCACGACGACCGGCGCCCAGTCAACGAGGCACGTTGAACCACCACGTTGACCGCTGTCGGCCCTTGAGGGCGCCGACCGAAGCTCTACCGCACTTATCGCTGAACTAGCCGTGATGATGACGGGTCGCGCGGACTGTCGGGTGTTCCGCGCCCTGACTGCTACGCTCCTGTTTGATTTCGCCCGGACATCCCTTTGCAGCGGGGTTCTCAAGGCAGGGAGCGTAGTTGGCCATGGCGGGTGTGAGCGCGGCAGCACCGACCGCCAATGACGCAGCGGCAAGTGCGATTGCTGTTTTGCTTAGCATAATGATTCTCCTTATGGGACGACCACCATGCGCGTCGCGGGTTGGGGGGAGAGAGTGACGCGACGGTCATCCGTGAAACATCTCACCTATGTTGTTTCTTCCCCGCCGGTAAGTCGCGAAGCATGAAGGTTGGGACGAAGTAACTTCGGAGCCAACCTCCCGAAACCTCGAATCGAGGATCGGGACAAACCAGTACGCCTCGGCGAAAACGCCGCCGACCGAAGCCGACGTCTCTTGGAACACCCGATCCTATCGCGGGTTGAATCGACGCCGGTGGCTGGGAACGCCTCTCCTGATCGTCGCCGGTATCAGCCTCCCAGGCTGAGAGAAGTCCGGTCAAGGTCCACCGCGACCGGGCTTCTTGCATTTGACTCCAATAACGGTGGAAGCCCCGGAGGTGTCACCGAGGCTTCCCCACGGCTTTGACCGATGCGGGGTCCACAACCCGAATGCAGCTTGGCCGCGATTTGATCCTTACACTTATGTGTGGTGGCGCATGTGATATTTGCCACTACCTGGGCGAGAATGGCAGCATCATCCCCATGCCGAAGGGCAAGGGCCGTTAGCGCCTTCTGGGTGTCAGCCAGGGTGTATATTGAAACCAGAAATCCCCCTGTAACCCTTGCCTAGCAAGGACATGGAACGGAGAGGGTGGGATTCGAACCCACGGTACGGTTACCCCGTACAATCGATCTTCCGCGAATGCCACTAAAAGCGGACCGACGGCGCCGCACGAGGGGCCCCATCGTGAGGCTCACATCCCCATGGAGTAACTTGCCGCCCCTCGGCTGTTGGCAAATTCCGCGCGCGTCGTTTTGTTGAGTGGGATTTTCCACCGCATACAGAACGAGAAGAATTCGTCGGGGTCGATGAAAACCGGAATTACGATCGTTCCCTCACGTTTTGCTGCTGCCCGTTCGTACTCGGCATTTCGCTCCCACTCATCGAAAGTGAGAGGGAGGGTATCCTCCCCATCCTCCATGATTTCTCTGATAAGCGCGTAGTCTTCGCGCCGGTACCACGGTGCAAAGTGCATTTCCGGCCCACAAATGCCTAAACTTGTCGCCGACTCTGCTTCACAAGCTTCGCCCGCGCGCGTTGGTTTCCTAGTGACAAGCGGCCCGTTGCCCTCCCGCGCTAACTTCCAATTAACTAATCCACCGTGATTATTCACTGTTGGCTTGAGGGGGAACGAGTGGCCGACGTTCTTTACATTTGGCTCTTTGCGATGCTCGGGGTGAATGCGGTCGTCATCATTCTCGTCCTGGCTCACTCAATCAATTGGCAGTGGCCGGACGCATAAGAGATCAATCGCCATGCGTCGTTGCCAAAAGTTGGTTGCCTGCTGCTCGACGGCAGTGTCGATCACCCTCCTTCTCGCTGGCTCGCTATTTGGAGCTTTTGTCAATCCTGGCGCCGCGCGTACGACGCGCTTGTTTGCCTATCGGCTATCAATGTTGCTCGACCAGAGTACAAGTAAGGACTTCGCGTCCTTTCTCCGGCAAGCCCCTTCTCAAAATTTCCGATCTGCAGAGCTTCGTGACCTGGCGAACTTGAATAACACATTATGGACTGGAACGATTGCTGCCGCTGTCATTCCGCCCTTGGCGCTCGACGCGCGCTCTAGCGCAAGCACTCTCCTCGCCCCCCATACGAAGTCTCCCGCGAAGGACGTATCGCGAAGCGACGTTGCGTGGCTTTTCGATCAACAAGAAGGCCCGTCGCTGTTCGCGTTGTCTGACCGGGGCGCTACTGTGACGGGCTTCCGTATCGAGGGTGAAAACACATCGGGCCAGCCTCTGAATGATGTGAAGGCGGTTCTCATACCCGACCGGAACGCTGGGAATCTTGAACTTGCTCTTAGCCTGAATAGCCACTCGACGGACGAACCCTTGCGGACCATTCCTCCCGGCGCTCAATTTAGCTTAGCCTACACGCTCTCGAACTATCTAACTGGGCCGTCAGATATCTTCGTCGAAAAATGCGGTGGGGTGATTTTCACGTTTCACTACACGCATGCTGGCGTACGCAAGGCAGTCATCTGGTATCTCTCGCCATCAAGACTGAGGACAGAACTGCGTAAGGCTGGGCCTCTTGCCTCGCTGAACTAAGTAGCTTTGCTACTAACCGTGCCAAATTTTGTGAGAATCTGCTTGCTAAATGGTATGGCGACTTAGCGCGTCTGCTTCGGCCGCGCATTTTTTCGCTGAGCTATTCTTTTTTGAGTGGTCGGGTTTGCCTTCGCTCCTTTTCCGTTTGTAGACCATTTCAGGTTTTCTCAGCGGTAAGGGAACTGCTGCAATTTGCGCTCCTGGGAGGGAAGCAGTTCTAGAACAAATTCCTGCATCGGTTCCGAAGATTTGCTGACGCTGACGATCTTGCTTTCTGACGGGATTTGCGGCCCATGCCAAAACGCAGAATTTCCTACCAGGGCTGAGTGTCTGTTGCGGTGGTCCGCATGGCGGGGTCAAGAAACCGCCCACGACGCGGGGCGGCATGCGGCTGAGAAAGCCTGAATCTCTGCCAATTGCGATTGTGTAAGCCTGTACGGCGTAGAAGAAAGCGTTAGGCCTCTGGAACGAGCCACCTAGCGGTGGTGAACAGCCGCTGCGCGAATGGCTTGCAATCGCCGCAGCAGAATTCCCCGCCGGAGGAGGTGGTGCCAAATCAGGTTGCTTGATGAGCGGGTGATGGTGGAGCGACTAGCCAAGGTAGGGAAGGCTAAGAAGGGCGGCGACCGTGGAAGGCTGCCACCCTTCTGTGCGTAGCCGCCTTGTTCATCGGAGGAGCCAGCACAAAATTTGGCTACAGCATCATTCAGGCCGCTAAGGGGCCGTGCGGTTACCAATTCCCAACCTTGCTTTGTGCAAAGTCGGCTTGCACAGGTGCGGCGATTGGGCACTCCGGTCGCGTCGTTCGGTAGCACACAATGACCCCGTTGGTGCCGTTTTGTGGTGTCTTGATGCCGATCTCTGCAATCGGAGGAGACCCTATCATGAAAGCATTAGCGTCGATTCTCGCCTTGAGCCTTGTCGTGGCCTTCACTGCACCCGCATTCGCGGCCGGAACGCCAAAGAATGAAGCCGCCTGTAAGAAGGCAGGCATGCAATGGGATGCGACTGCTAAGAAGTGCTCTAAGGGTATGTAGGCTGAAGCGCACCTAGGCAGCGGCGGTCGGCATACGGCCGCCGCTGCTTCGTCGCAGGATACAAGTCCCTGGTACGCCGTTGCTATTCGCCACAGCCCTCGGGAATTTGCGGGCCAAGCGAGTAGTCGCACGGCGTCCAGTACGGATCGGTACGGTCCGTCTGTCGGGTTATGTACGCACGCGCCCCCCAGCCCACGGCAAACATCGTTGAGCCAACACAGGCGCAAGTCTCAGAGCAGCGTACCTGAGGAAAGAACTCTCGCGAACCTAGACGCCGCAATAGCAACGCGTGGAGATCAAGTTCTTACCAACTAGGCGTCCCGCGCAAACCTCGAACGATGATGCGAACTGGATCACGTTGACCTCCGTCAACCTTCGGGAAAGACCGACGCGGTCAGCGCGAGCTATCGGCGTGGTCGCTAAGGACGCCAAATTCCGCCTCATCGCGCACAAATGCCGAGTTCGTTTGCAATGCCGTTCGCGATTTCCGAAGCCCCGGTCGCTCACAGCCGGGGCTTCATTTCAGGGCTTCGTTTCAATGGACCGTGGAGTGGCGTCCAAGCGCAAACTGATCGGCTTCGACGCCGAGACCTGGCAGGCAATCGATTTGTTTTCTCGCGCCAGCGGAAAGAGCTTCTAGGAGCTTGCCGACGAGGCATTCGCCGACCTGCTGATTAAGCACCATCGGCCTCATACGCTTAAGGACGCGCTGAAACAAAGTCCGAGGCGCGAGCCCGCGAATGAGAACAAGCCGCAGAAGAGGCGCGGCTCCTAGCATCCCCCGTGCCGTCAGCGAACACTGTCAGAACGGCGGGGGTCATCGCTTCCGCAGAGAGAGTCCGCAAAGGGAGAACCTCGGTGCCCATCGCTTCGCCAGGGCTTTCCGTTTTTTTGGCTAGGAGACTGACAATGGCATCTATTGTCGAGTTGGTCCGCTTGGGGGGTGTAAACGGACATTGGCTGGTGTAGGGAATTCGCGTCTATGAATAGGCCGCGCTGGGGATGGGGGGGGAAGGCCTATCCACCAACCGTCCAACTTACGGAAGGGAGAATTGTTCCAAGTGTCAGGTGGCGCACTCGGCAATTGCCGCCAGGAACACTAGTGATCGTTAGGGGGTGTATTATGAGAGGAACACCAAGGCGATTTCGCTTTCATGATCCCTCCCCCATCACCACCGCAAGGTTCATCCGCTCTTCACGTATCTGACCGTTTCGGCGGTATGGCGGCTGGCAAGCGACAAATATAGGGCTGCCCAAGACTGCGGACGAAGATCCTCGAATGACACCAAGCAGGCGATCCTATCGTCGCCTTCGTGACTGCTCATGAGCCAAAGGGAACGGTTGCTGAAAGTTCTCGCGCCGCTTTAATGCGATACAGAGTGACGGTATGATGCGGACTGATGCGCTCGCGGGGCTAGTTTGATCGCCGGTTCGGAATATGTTGGGAGTATCTAGGATGGCAGTCATAAGGGCGTTGGTGTTTATTGCCACCGGAGTTCTGGTGATTACGGTGGGAGATGCGCTGTGGCAGAGTTGCCAAGCGGGTTCCTGGAAACAACTTCTCGGACAAGCCTCCAGTTCTTCTTGTGTGGAATTTTGGCTTAATCGTTATCAGACATTACTCGCGGGGCTTGCTGCGCTTTTGGCGGCCTGGATCACCGTAAATGCTATCCGACATCAAACTGAGACAGCGCGGGTCGATGAAGCCGAGCGAGCGCTGAATGAGTATGCGGTTGCGATCCTAGAAGTGATGCAGAAATACGAGGCCGTCCCCGTTGCCCTCAGCCATGAAACTCGACAGGACGCCGAAAGGCGATTCCAGGCGCTTAACGACGCAACTGATGCCCCTACAATCAGGACGGCGATGATCGACAGCGTCATCGGGGGCGATCAGCCCATGATTGCTCAGTTCCTGAATTGCTGTCGCTTTGCGGCTGCTAGTCGGGTCAATGCCAGAGTCGAACGACGCTATTCGAACCTGGTATGGCCACTGTACGCGGCCCTATGCGATGGAATTAACCGCAGAAAGGCGTTGCTGCGGAACGGTGCGGGGGTTACTGCTCTCTACGGCCTATCCACCATAAATCCAAAAGAAGTCCAGCGGGCCTTTGTTGAGGAGCGCGAGCCAGTGTGGGATGAGATGCGCTCCGCAATTCACTAAGTCCGGTTGACTCACATCAGACGCTAAGCGAGGTCCGGGGGTTGGCGGGATGGCGCTCGTAACCGAGACCGGCTTGCGCTCCTTGAGTCGCCACGCCAATCGTCGCGACGGACCTGGTAGCCTGCTGCTTTTTCAGGCACTGTGGCAGTTCTGCCACCAATTGCGGACCCGCATGTGATTGCATCGCAGTCTGACGCCTTGCCGAATTGCAAGTGCTGTCTGAGAAGTGGCTAGTAAACACGCTTTAACAGCGCATAGCCGACGTTCGTTGATCCAATGTGTGCGTAGTTGGACAACGGAACTACCGGGCGTTTAGCGCATGGTCCGCGGTCAATTGCGATCGTCGGGCACACCACTGGCTATTTGTTTGCCGAGTTGCGTGGGTATTGCCGCACTGCCTTCTTAGGCAGGCGACTTCTTCCGGTCATCAGGACCCCTGATAGGAGAAGGCGAGGGATGCGCATCGCCCGAGCAATCGGCTCTATGCCTCACCTTCGGCGACAGCTCGTTCCAACGGTAAGGTCACGAGTTGTTCGGGAACAACCAGCGCAGGGAGTGTCATCGGTCAACGTAAAGACCACTCTCGCTGGCCAGATGCCACTAGCATCCTCACTCACGCTTTGGGTGATTCGCGCGTTAATCGCGGGTTTCGTCATCATCGCGCTGATTCCAAACCTAATCCTTGGAGTTATTTTCTGCGCCGAGTATTTGTTGGCAGAGTTGCGTGGGAGATGGCGAGGGATGCGCATCGCCCGAGCAATCGGCTCTATGCCTCACCTTCGGCGACAGCTCGTTCCAACGGTAAGATCACGACCCAGAAGGCGATTGCAACGCAATTTCAACACAGCCGTTGAAAAGCGAACGCAAGGGATTTCGTGGGTCAACGTGAAGCCCGGTCTCGCGGACCAGGCGACTCCGTTATCCTCACTTACGCTTTCGCTGATCCGCGCAGGGGTTGCCGGTCTCGTCCTCATCGCGCTGATTCCATACCTAACGCTTGGAGCAATTTTCTGGCTGGGCGCGGTCAATATCCCCTGGTCAAGGTCCCCCACGATCACCGCCAACGACATGACTGTCGCGCCCCCGTCCGTAGTTCCGACCCCGGTGCTCTCATCGCCGCCAACGCTCGAAGCGTCCGCGGGCGGGGACATAACTTTCCCAATTGCGCTTGACGGTACGGATGGAGTGCCTGCCCGTAGTATCATCGCCATAAAGGGACTGCCACAAGGCAGCAAGTTGTCGTCTGGACGGGCCTACGACGAAACAGAATGGAACTTGAAACCTGACGAAATCGGCGATTTGCATCTCGTTGTGCCCAACACGGCCAGTGGCGAGGCAAAGCTCTTGATCCAGCTCGTAGCGACCGATGGCGCGATCATCGCAGACACCACGACAGCCCTCAACGTGATGGCCAATTCCACGGCAAATGTTGGCGTTTCTAATATCGACGCCGAGCTCGACGAGGCGCAAGTCGTAGACGAGCCTGCTGAAACGCGCGGAACCACCGGCGCTGAGGAGCGTCTCGCGAACCTAGACGCTCCCATGGCAGCGTCTGGCGATTCTGTGCTCTTACCAACCAGGCGTCCCGCGCAAACCTCGAGCGATGATGCGAACTCGATCGCATTGACCTCCGTCAACCTTCGGGTAAGACCGACACGGTCAGCGCGAGCTATCGGCGTGGTTGCTAAGGACGCCAAACTCCGCGTCATCGCGCGCAAAAATCGTTGGGTGCAGGTGACTGACCTCGCAACCTCGGAGAAGGGTTGGATCTACGCTCGTCATGTCGCCACCAACGCTGATATGAGGTGACATGTGGGGTGCTGTGCCGCGTGGTTCGTTTGCAATTCCGTTTGCAAACTCGATCTGACCTCACACCGACAAAACGATGGGCTCAATAGAGAGACGGTAGTGTTCTACCGCGGCCACAACAGATTCAGCAGGTGACTCGGCAACAATAATGGGAATTTGTTACGCTTCGATGGCTCTACATATGGCGAGGCCATGAATTAACTCAGTCGGCTTTTTTGAAGGAGGCACCCAAATGAGCTCATGCCTCTGGAAGGTTGCCGCTGTTTGGTTTCGTTGTGACGCTTGAAGTTCCTGGAGCCGTAGCAAAGGAGCCCACGGCCATCACGGACCAAACGAAATCGTTCGAAGGTCTCGATCGGGACGCTGCACGTGGGCAGCAATGAAATGGATAGATGACTTAAATCAACATGGCCCGCTACGCATTAAGCGGATCGTTGTGGTCGAGCGGGGTCGCAAATGGATCGCGACCATTACCTACACCGAGGGCGAGTAGCGTCCTATTTCTGGGCTGCGTTGTCACGTTTCGATGGCTCTATCGAACATGCAAGCGTGGATCGCATTTGCTCTATCGTGCATGAAGGAGGATGCAGATGGCTGTGTTGTCAGTTGCTGATGCGTCAATGACAACGATCTACATTTCCGATAGCGGCGACGATAAGAACGATGGTCTGTCGCTTCAGACGGCGATCTATTCATTGAAACGGGCGAAGGAACTCCATGGCGGCAGGAATGACTGTAGCCCGACGATCCACGCGAGCAAAATCGCTAACGAGCAAATCATCTTCGTCACCGAAGCGACCTGGGCCATATGCGTCGTTTACGAACAAGATTGTCTTCATCACACAGCTCTAGCCGTCCTCGTTAGCGCAGATCATCGAGGGGCAGATCCCGGCTTTGCTCGCGTGGAGGTGGTCAGCGATGATTTACGAGTTGCGTGTGTATCAGCTTGTTCCGGGGCAAATGCCCAAGCTGCTAGCCCGCTTTAGAGACAAGCTTCTTCCCATCTGGGAAAGGCACGGCATCCGTCGCATTGGCTTCTGGACGACTTTTGTCGGGGAATCCAGCAATGAGCTCACCTACATACTCCAGTGGGAGTCGCTTGCAGATCGCGAGACGAGATGGACGGCATTCCAGAATGATCCTGCTTGGCACAAGGTCCGCGACGAAAGCGAGCGCGATGGACCCATCGTCGCAAGCATCAACAATCAGATCCTCACGCCAACGCCCTTCTCGGCGCTGAAATAAATCAGCCCTCGTTTGGTGTTTGACCGCTTTGACGCCTCCTACCTTCTTAAGTGTGTGATGACGCCAGTGAAACTTTCTCGATGCGGCATCAAGCGGCTCCGGCGGGAACATCTACCCGTGGATACTATTGAGCTCGCACGGTATCTCTTGGGGAAGACGCTCGTCCACGATCTGCCAGTAGGCAGATTAAGCGGCCGCATAGTCGAAACTGAAGGCTATCCGCCTGGTGATGCCGCTGGCCATTCGTTCCGAGGCAAGACGCGAGGCAATCAGTCCTTGTTTCTCGGCCGTGGTTATTGCCACGTCTATTTCACCTACGGCTCGTCGTTCATGGTGAATGTCACTAGCGAAGAACCGGACGTCGGTGCCGGCGTACTTCTACGCGCCTTAGAGCCTATCGAGGGGATCGAGACGATGAAACGTTTTCGCAAGACGACTCGCATCCGGGACATTGCCCGCGGTCCCGGCCGCCTGGCCAAAGCCATGCACATCGACATACGTTATGACGGCGTCGATCTATGTGCCGCTGGGCCTCTCTGGCTCGGCACGGCAGTGCGGCCGATGGGGACCATCGGCAGCAGTCGACGCATCGGCCTGACACGGGAAGTCAACCCCAAACGTCGGTTTTTCGAGTACGGTAGTGTGTATGTGAGTGGGCCGAGGTCCATCTCCATATCATGATTGAGCGAATGAACGGACCCCAAGATCGTTCGCGAAATCTCCTGCTGGGTCGGAGAACGTCCTTCGACCCACCCTCTCGCTTTGGACTGGATCCCCCAACTGCGGTCCGCGATTCCTCCTGAAACGAATCGAGCCGGCACGTCGCCACCTGGAAAAATGGGTGGAGAAGACTCAGAGAGACCCCAAACGGTCTCTCTGGAGCCGTTGCGGCGAGTTTCTGGAGGTTAACCTGCGGATATTTCGCGTTGCAGTTATATCCAATCTGTCTTGATTGCCAAATTACCGAACCTATCGCGTCAGCTACCCGCTGCCTCGCCGAGATTGACGATAGCGTTTTGCGCGAGCGGATCGGGCGCGGCGACCGTCACCGCCGGGTGGCTCGCGTAATAGCGCCGCAGGAGGAAGAATAGCCCCGCCGCGCCGAGCAGCGAGAGGAGAATGGCGACCGACAAGGAAACGCCGGCCGCAGCAAGAAGCGCCGCAACCAGGCATCCGCTTGCCCCGCCAACATCCCAGGCACCTTCCGTCGCAACGTGGAACCTGAGCGTGCAGGCGGAACGCTTCGCCTGGTTGTACACTGCCGTCATCAGCGTCGGGATGTAGAGGCAGACCACCAAAGCGCCGAGCGCGTTGGCAGTGATGGCGAGTAGGGCGTGGCCCGGCGCTGCGGCGCGCATGATCGTGGTGAGGACGAGCACGCCAAGCGCGTAAACGACGGCACTCCGCAGAGCTGCATGCCCGGAATGGCGCCTGCGTGATAGCTCGACCAGTAGAAAGTGTCCCCGAGCGAGGTCACCACGCATAAAGCGAACAGGCCCACGCCCACCCCGTGCACCGCCGCAAGCAACGGGTATTGCAGCGCGGTGAGGCAGGTGCCGGCGATGACAAGCGCACGCAACCCGGAATGCACTGCGATCGGCACGACGACCGGCCGGATCAGGAGCCGACCAGCAAGGATGAGGGAAAGCGACGCGAGCACCCAGGGCAGCGACACGCCCGCCTTGAGCAGATAGACGGCAAAAAAGGCGCCACCCCCGCTAAGCGCGATGGAGTGGATGCCGTAATGCAGGTTGAGGAGATTAACCGCCCTGTCGCGGAAGAAGGCCATGCCGCCTGCCCCAATTCCATCTACGTGTTCAGGGTCTTCCTAATGGTCCCTTCGCGCGCCGACAACCTTATGCACGGTCGTACACCCGCAATTCACAAAAGGGCTGGTAGCCAAGAGACAGTGGGTGGAACACGGGGGCTCGCCGACGAGAAGAGATGCTTCACCAAGGGGCGAAAAGCCGCGTCCAAAAAATGTCGGCTATGGGTCGTTTCGTGGCGCGCTGCCTGCCCTGATTAGTTTTGAACAGGTATAGGTCCGAAGGAGCACGCCATGTCCATGCGTCCGGTCTACCCCTACAAGCGGACTGACCCCGTCGTATGCTCCCGCTTCGATTTGCGCGTCGAGTCGGCAACGCTGGTCCGTTGCGGCAATGGTTACGCGAGGAACTCGCCGACGCACTCGCATCCCTCAGAAAAAAGAACTACGTAGTCGCCGCGCCTAAAGGCCGCGCAGCCTGCTTGGCTCCGTCGGCAGTGGTCAGTAGCGTCGCTTTACTTGAGCCATCCTTGCTCCGACCAACGATCCACAAAGGCTTGTGTCTTCTCCCACGCGCCCTGTTCGAACAAATCGTCATGGGTGCCTTGGGGAAAGAGTTCAATTTTCTCCGTTTTGGCTCCAGCCTCCCTAGGCTGAGCCTGCAAGCATGCTACCAGGGATATTCGCGACCAGTGTGATTGAAGAACTTGCCGGACTGTTCGGGCCCAAAGGTCGCGATGAGGCGCCTCAGCGCGCTGATGCTTTCGGATGGCTCTAAGGAGGCGTTCGGTCCACCCATATCAGTCCGAACCCAGCCGGGATTGACGACGACGCAAGTGATGCCGCGTGGCGCGAGATCGATCGCCAGGCTGCGCATGACCATGTTCACTGCCGCTTTTGAGCTGCGATAGACGATCGAGCCCCCAGAGGTATTGTCGGCAATTGATCCCATGCCGCTGGTGAGAGTAACGATCAGCTTGCGATCGCTACTCGCCACGTGCTCGACAAACGCCTCTGACACCCGCATGGGGCCCATGGTGTTGACGGCGAGCACCTCTGCCCAGGCCTCGTAGTCAATGTTGCCGATGGTCTGGCCCCGCGGTCCGATAATGCCAGCATTGTTGAGCAGGAGGTCGATGGGTTGTCTGTCGAGTTCAGTTGTTGCCTCACGGATGCCGGTGCGATCAGTGACATCTATCGCTAGTATCCGTAATTTGTCGTCGCTGTCCTCGGCGAGACGGCTTAGTTCGGAAGCAGATGCTGGATCACGACAAGCTGCGTAGACCTGCCATCCATGAGCCAGATACTGTCGAGCGAACTCGAACCCGAGCCCTCGATTTGCACCGGTGATTAGCGTACTAGGCATTGCCAATCTCCATTGCGGTACGTCGCTTAGAGGGACTGTAGTTCACTTTACTCAATCATTGTCCGTGCGTTTCGAACAAGCGACGCTTGTCGCCATGGAGCCGAGGCTCACACTAGCAACTATTGGCATGCTCGGTGCCGACCTAACCGGACCGCAAAATTGCCGAACGGAGAATCCTGGGCCTGAAGAGCGCGGGGTGCAAAGCCAACTTCGCTCTCTTCGGTCCCTTGCAGCGAGTTCCGGCGAGCTAACCTGCGGACACTTCGCGATAATTCCCGCAAGCCTATTTTCTCTGTAAAAACAGCAAACTAGCTGGCGGACCGGGTAGGATTCAAACTCGCCGTCCGGCTAGCAAAATTTGGCATTGAAATTCCGACAGAATTTCCCGCTCCACTCGCCAAATTGGCCTTCAGAGAAATTTTCCCCCCCAAGGTGTTGGGTGCGAGGGTTCAACTCAGTCTCCGAGGTCCGGTTGGGGCTTCCGAGAAAGCTTCGCGCCTGAGATCATTGCAAAATTTCGCCTCAGTCTCCGCGGGTGCGGTTTACGGCCCTGGGGCAGATCGTGCGAAGTCTGCTCACGACCCTAGGCGGCATGGCTAGCTAGGCCGTGTACTCATAAATCGAGATTGGTGAGCAGCGGTTGGTCACTGTCCGCTTTGCCCCTTAAACTTTAGCCTTCTTCAGGGAAAGCGCAACGAAGCGCGTCTGGTCGCCGGTTTTCACCTGCATGAGGACGTTGACTTTGTCTTTGTCCTTCGCCTTGTCCATTGCCTTCTTGACGCCCTTGGCGACGTCTCCGGGCTGGGACACGGTCTCACCGGCGACTTGGAGAATGACGTCACCGGCTTTGAGGCCTTTGTCCGCAGCGTCGCTGTTGGGATCGACCTCGGTGATCACCACGCCGTCTTCGCCGGCACCAGGAACCTTGACGGCCGGGGCCAAAGAGAGACCGAGGTTGTCGAGCTGCATGCCGGCCTCTGGCTTGTCCTCCTCGAGCGCGGCAAGCTTCTTGCCGCTTGGGAAGGTGCCAAGCTTCATGTCGACCTGATGCTTGTCCCCATAGCGAACGATGGAGAGCTTGACATCGGTGTTGGGATGCAGCTCGGCGATCTTGCGGGCGAGGTCGCGAGAGTCGTCGATCTTGTCGCCATTCACCTCGACGATCACGTCGCCGGCCTTGATGTCCTCTTTGGCGGCAGGACCATCCTCGGCCACCTTGGTGACCATGGCGCCCTTGGCCTCTGAGAGGCCGATCGAATCGGCAATCTCGTCGGTCACATTCTGGATAACGACACCGAGCCAGCCGCGATCGACGCTGCCATGCTCTTGCAGCTGACCTACCACCTCCTTGACGAGGGCCGCCGGCACGGCAAACGCGATGCCGACACTGCCGCCGGAGGGCGAGAAGATCGTGGTGTTCATGCCGATGACCTCGCCGTCCAGATTGAAGGACGGACCACCGGAGTTGCCGCGGTTCACCGCTGCATCGATCTGCAGATAGTCATAGGGGCCCGATCCGATATCGCGGTGGTGGGCCGAGATGATTCCGCGAGTTACCGTCCCGCCGAGGCCAAACGGATTGCCGACTGCGAGCACCCAATCACCGACGCGGGGGTCCTTCTCCGAGAATTTCACGTATGGGAACTGCTGCGAAGCCTTGACCTTGAGCAGGGCCACATCGGTGCGCGCATCGGCCCCGATCAGGGTCGCGGGAAATTTATCGCCGTTCTCGAGCGTCACCGAAATGTCCTCGGCGTCCTCAACCACGTGGTTGTTGGTGACAAGGTATCCGTCAGGCGAAATAAAGAAGCCCGAGCCCTGCGCCATGGTCGGATGCGGGTGTGGCATCCGGTTGCTCTGGCCGGGCTGGCCCTGGCGGAACTGCTTGAAGAAGTCGTAGAGGGGGTTGTCCTCGGGCAAATCGGGCAGTCCCGGGATCTGCGTGTCGTTGTCGGCGACCTTAGAGTCGCCCTTGACGTTGATGCTGACCACCGCGGGGCTCACCCTCTGCACGAGATCGGCAAAGCTCAGCGGCGCCGCCCCCATAGGTGTCTGGACGGTCTGCGCCGGCGGCGTGGTTTGCGCCGGCTCGGCGGAAGCAAAGCGCATGTCTTGGCCGAGCGCGAGCCCCAAAGCGCCTACGGCAATCAGCGCGGCCGTCGTTACCGCAAGCGGCCCACGCGTAAACTTCCGCGAGCCCTGCTTGGTCACGGAGCTCTGATCAGGTTGATTCATAAGGTGCCTCTCTCCAAGGATAGAAGGAAATCTGTGTTAATCCGGCCCTCACGTGATCGATAAGCGAGGCTTCTAGGAAGAAAATATAGGCCTTCGGCAATTACGCCGTCATTTCGGGGGAATTAAATTTCGGTCATCGGTTGGTGAGCGACGCCTGCGATTGAGTGTCTGAGGTTGTGCTGGGTTGTTGGAGGTGCCACAGACCGGCAGCCGGCACTCGCGGCCTACAGCCGCGGTCGGGATCCGATAGCGCCAACCCGTTTGTTGGTCTGACATTCGAAGGAGCGCTGACTTGAACAGAACCTGCTCTGTCGATGCAAATCGAGGTTCTCGAAAAACTGAGGGTAGGGTGCTCACCTTAAAACTTAGCAATCTATCTCGTCTTTGTCGCTTTCGCTCCCATATGCCACCTCAACATGAGCGCGAGGTGATTAATGAGCGGGAAGCTTCAGCAAATCCAAGCGAAGGCGCGTGAGCTAGCCTTGTCGGGCACGTTCAAAGGATGGCGCTCAATCGCGTTTACACTGCAATTCGAGGAAGGCTTTGCGGAAGCGTTCGATTGGATATACAGCCACTCGACCCAAGAAGAACTAGATAGCCTTTGCGGGGAAGCGAGGATACACCTTCATGCTCATCACTAACAAGGCACACAATGGCATCTACGCCGAGCGTATCGCGACTGCTCAGCCAGGATCTTGTTGACCTCCGTGTCGCCAGTGATGATCTCCGATGTCCACCTCTCGTGCTTTTTGGTTGCGACCTAAGGTTTGCTCTTGGTAGCGAGTTCTTTGAGTACGCCCTCAAACACGTGACTGAACGGACCGTGCCCCACATCGTGCAGGAGTGCCGCGCACAGACACGCGGTTCGTCTTTCGGCAGGAATTTTGGAAGGATCGACTTTCTCAATAACGCTCAGCAACTCGCGAGCGGTATTGAATACCCCAATGCTGTGAGCCAACCGACTGTGTGTGGCGCCTGGAAACGTCAGCTCTGAAAATCCGAGCTGACGTATTCGTCTCAGCCGCTGAAATTCTCTGGTATTAATCAGACGCCATACTAACTGGTCACATCGTCCTTCGCGTCGGGTGATTAGGTCATGAATAGGATCGCGTATTCGCCTGTCTTTACGCTTCGCACTCATACCCGGGTGCCGATCCTACATCACGCCGGCACGCGGGAGATTAGAGGGATCATCCTCACCTATCAATGCGCGAAGCTAGTACCGACTTGATGAGCACTGTTAGAACAATTGAAGAAGTATCTCGTTTGCAGATCGTTCGCAGAGTAGCCAAATCGAGTTGTCTATTCTCCAGCAATCGTCGTGGGACTAGGTACCTAAGTTGCTGCTTTGGATGTTGAAATTGGCGGAGAGGGTGTCCGCCTTTTTACGTCCAACACCTTCCCGCACCGTCCATGCACCCCTTGTGCATCAAAGCTTTTCCGTCCAACACCGTCCTTGACTATGCTGTGACAGAGAGGCACGTGCCAGCGTGATCTCACGGTTCTGGCGGTCGTTACCGGAGCGTAAAGAGACTGGTCCAGCAACTACAAGGCCGTTGTTCCAACTGCCGCTGAGGCCGACGTCGCGGGCGTCCCGAATCGGGCCATGCTCAAATGCGCTCACGAATGTCCGCTTTTGGGGGTAAAGCGGACATGGCGGGGACTTGTCAGTATGTCCGCTAATGACCCAAAGCGGACGTCGACTTTGTCTGCTTAATGCGTGGCTTCGCCTTCAGTCGGGCTCGACGGGCGCGGGGCGGATATCGACCTGATGGCGGTCGATCACATGGGCGATGAGATCATGAGCTGCCTAGGATGAGGGAACGCCGAGGAAGACCGCCTTGATGAAATCGCGGTAGAGCAGCATCTGTCTGGCGAGCACCTGCTTGTCCTTGATCGCCTTGGAAATGATGATCCCACCATCGGCGATGACGGAGAGCATGTCGGCAAGGTCGTCGAGGTCGACCTCGACACGGGGAGGATAGCGCTCCGCGATCAGGTCCAGGCGCTGCCGAAACCTTTTTCGCCAATTGAGCACCGCGGACGCGTTGATCGCGCGCACCTCTTTGTCGAAGAGGCGATCCTGATAGCAATAGGAGGCGACGAGACAGCCGGGGTGCCCGTTTGGCAGGTCGGCCATCAGTTCGGACATCATCCTAAGGCCGACGAGAAAGCCGTGCAGCGGATCATCGTTCAGCTCGTCGGCGCGGGCGAACAGTTCGTCAAACAGGGCATCCTCGCGCTCGACGTAACGGACGAGCAAAGCCTTGGCGAGCTCGTTCTTGTCTTTGAGATGATAGAAGAAGCCGCTCTTGGTGATGCCGACCGCGGCAATCACCTCCTCGATCGAGGTGGCGGCGAAGCCCTTATCGAGCACGGAAGCTTCCGCCACGTCGAGGATACGCTCTCTGGTATCTGCGCCCTTGCGAGGTGTCTCCTGCATCTCTCTCGCTCTCCTGCCCGGCAAGGAGGACTCTACCACGGGTACACTTGAAAACGTCCTTGGCCGAACCCCTTGAATGGCCTCCCAACCTAGGGGCCAGAAACGTCCTGAAAATTCGGCAGCCTCGGCGCCCGATACCCTGTACCGCAAGTCTACTGGATCGTCGCACGCAAATCCCGCATTTTCTCCACCAACGGCACTCGTGCCGACACCCCAACTCAAGGAGCGAAACACCGTGGCGAGACAAGCAAAATACCGGGAGCGGCTGCCGCAACTTGGCGGCGGCCTGTTCCTCACCGATGGCGGATTGGAGACGACGCTTATCTTTCGCGAAGGCTGGGAGCTTCCTCGTTTCGAAGCTTTTGTCCTCCTCAACGACCTGATCGGACGCATGGTGCTTCGCGCCTATTTCGACCGCTATGTTTTGATGGCGATAGAAGCAGGCGCCGGCTTCATCCTGGAAAGCCCGACCTGGCGCGCCAATTCTGACTGGGGCAAGAAGCTCGGCTACGGGGCTGAGGCGCTCCAGCGCATCAACCGCGCAGCCATCGAGATGATGCTGGACATTCGGTACAGGCATGAAACGTCTGCTTCGCCTATGGTCGTCAGCGGCTGTATCGGCCCGCGCGGGGATGGCTACGCTCCCGGGGCGCTGATGCGCCCGGACGAGGCGTGCGACTATCACCGGCCGCAGGTCCTCACTTTTCGCGATGCCGGCGCAGACCTAGTCTCGGCCTTCACCATGACCAATATCGGTGAGGCGCAAGGCATCGCCCTTGCGGCGAAGGCGGCAAACATGCCTTGCGTCATCTCCTTCACCGTGGAGACCACTGGGCGTCTGCCGGCCGGAGAGTCACTTGCCGAAGCGATCAAATGCGTCGATGACGCAACCGACAAAGGCCCGGCCTATTACATGATCAACTGCGCCCACCCCACGCATTTCGATCATGTGCTCAATGCGGGAGAGACGTGGATCAAGCGCTTACGCGGGCTACGTGCCAACTCATCCCGCATGAGTCACGCCGAGCTCGACAATGCGCCTGAGCTAGACATCGGCGATCCGCTTGAGCTCGGCGGGCAATATGCTGACCTCCGCCGCCGTTTCCCTCACATCAACGTGCTTGGCGGCTGCTGCGGAACGGACCACCGCCATGTGGACTGTATCAGCACGGCTTGCCGCGGAGCGGCGCAAGCGGCGTGATGAGTTTCGCCTGGCGCGCTCGCGTTGCGGTCGAAGTCAGGTACGGGTGGTTATGCGTCGTCGGCGTCAGTGGCGCGAACGCGCCCGTGAATGCTCAACCCCACCAGAAGATAGCCGCGATGCTGGGCAGGCCTGGTCACTCCACAGCCGAGATCGGAACTCGCCGGCACGCCCGCGAACGCCGAACTGTTGAACTCGCGTGCCGCAGCTTCTGCAAATGCTACGGCGGCCTGCTGCGCCCACCGGATGCCGCCGCCGCCGAGCTCGCCATGGCCTGTGTGCTCGCACCATTCGAGATAGGCTGCGCACACGTCACCCCATTCGGCCCGCTCGGCGTCGGCAGGGCGCAAGGCGCTGAAAAAGATAGTTGGCAATACATTGGTCGCGTTGACTCATAGAGCGCCCATGACTGGGGTTTTTTCCTTGGCTACCTCGGTATGGTCTAGGCTTCAGATCGCCGTCCTACGCTGAATTTGAGCCGCCCGAGCGCCGCTGTGAGCCCCGGATCGGACCCACTTCTCTGAAAACCCTTCTTCACTTTACTGTTTGAGTCTGATGGAGTTGAGTGGGCAATCCAAAAGAATTCACGATCAAAGAACTGGCCGAGCTCGTCATCGACATGACGGAATCCAAATCGAAGGCACCGCTACCAGTCCTGATCCAGCCGGGGCCACGCAACAGCCTGGCCGATGTGGTCGGGCTGTTTGTTGGCAACGCCGTGGACCTCAACGCTCTTACCGGCGTCACGGTGGTGCTACCGGATCGACCATTGCTCGCCGCCGTCGATGTGCGTGGCGGCATTCCTGGCACCTATCACACTGATGCCCTCGGCAGCGGTGGGCTGATGCGGCACATCAGCGCCCTCGTCCTGACCGGTGGTGCTGCCTACGGGATCGACGCTGTTGCCGGGCTGACGTCGTGGCTGGGTGCCAGGGGCAGAGGCTTTGCCGGCTGGGGCGCCGTCATCCCGCTCGTCTGCGGTGCGGTGATCTTTGACCTGACCAATGGCGGCAACAAGCTTTGGGGCGAGGTCTCGCCATACCGGGCCCTGGCGGACGCGGCGGCCGAGTTGGCGGCGGCGGACTTCGCGCTTGGCAACGCCGGTGCCGGCCTTGGCGCAATTGCCGCGACGCTCAAGGGCGGCCTCGGTACCGCCTCGGCATTTGATTCCGTCACCGGCGCCACGGTCGCGGCTCTGGTCGTGGTCAATCCTTACGGCTCGGTGACAATGCCGGGCAGTCCCACCATGTGGGCCTGGTATCTGGAGCAAGCCGGCGAACTGGGCGGTCAGACCTTCCCCACCGCCGTCACCGGACACGCATTCGAGGTGAAGACCGGGATGGCGTCCAACACCACGATCGGGGTGGTGGCCACCGACGCCGTGCTGAACCACGAGGACCTGCAGCGCCTCGCGATGATGAGCCAAGACGGCTACGCTCGCGCCATCCGGCCCGTCCACACCCCGTTCGACGGTGATACGCTGTTCGCCATCTCGACCGAGGCTGTGCCCGTGGCGCAGGAGCCGGTCACCTTGCTGCGGCTCGGGACGATTGCGGCTGACGTGGTGGCGCGGGCGATCATGCGCGGCGTCTTCCATGCCGCGGATATCGCCGGCCACCAGTCCTATGCGACCCGCTGGGGCGCTCACCTGCGCGGCAGTGGCTGAGGAGCTGAAAGGCAAGCTCGGCATCGAGCCGACGGCACGCGCTGAGGAATTGCTGGTTGCCGACTTCTGCCGCATCGCCGGTTCCATAGGCCCAGAAGATGAGTTTTGATGATTGCCAAAAACTTGCCCTTATGGCTTATCCCCGTCATTTCTGCATCGAAGCTCACTTATGAGCCGCTGCCGCAAGACCTGCCGCTCTTGACGCTCCGCCCCACATTTGCCCGATGCTGTATTCAGGGAGCGAAGTTCGCGGCTACCGTGGAAGAGCCGGAGTAGCCCGACAACACCCCGGACTGGCCTGATGCAAAATTGCGCGCCATCTCCGTCGCCTCCGGGCTCAGGAGGATACCCTCAATCTTCGACCCGCCAAGATCGAGGCCGATCCGCAGTCTGCTCTGCCCAGAGTGGGCGGACTGAGTGGCAAAAGACTTTGCGATCCTCGGCCGCACTGGTGGAGCAGTGGCAGAAGTCATTTGCCGTGCAAATGAATGAGTTGCAGAAGCCTCCACGCAGATGATGCGCTTCTTCATGGCGGGTGCCCAGACGGCGCACCAGGCTTCAGGGCGATGCGAGAAGTAACTTAGCTTATTGTCTGGGCCGCACGCTTGCAGGCCACGCTGAAACAGTCGGCGATGATCGGTGCCGCAGCTTCTCTCAGGGGAGAGCTTGAGGCTGCGTGTCTCAGTCGCAGCATGAAACAAAAGATCGCCACTTTGATCGGCTACCGTAACATTCAGACGGGGGTACCGTTATAGCTCAGAGAGTGGAGTACCTTCGATGTGTGACTACAGTCTAGAGCTTGTGGCATCCCGACCCGCGAAAGTCGGTGACAAGCTGGTATCGACGAGCTTCCCTCACACCATAACGCGCGGCTTCGTATCGGTGGATGACCCTAACGTGGCCGTCTGCGTGCTTCCGGGCACCGAGCTTGCCTTCGAGCAGGAGGTCCGATGCGAGACGGGCGTGCTCTTCGCCTGGAGGCTCGGGCACAAGGTGGCGAGGTTCCGACAGGTCAACAAAGGCCGGTCAAACGCCCATCATGACGCCCTTGAGTTCCCTGATGGGAAGATCGTGCTACTGACGCAGTTGTGCAAAGGTCAGCACGCCACCGTGCTGCAATTGCCGGTCACTTCGCCTGTGACCGCAAACGAAGCGCAGAGGCACGGTTCGCTGGTGGAGTAGCCAGTCCCTCAAGGTTCGTGGTGCGGCGGTCTTGACCATGGTGTCGGGTAGGCTGAGGTTTGTGCAGTCGCACTGAGCCTATGCAAAGAAGCCCGGCCTCACGTTCACATGACCGCCGGGCTTCTGCCAGCCTAGGAGCTGATTGCCAGTGTTCTAGTAGCGCCAGCCATAACGTCGGTAGCCATAACCGTAATAGGGTCGGTGGTAGCCATAGCCATGGCGTTTGACCGGTGGAAAGGCGCACTTGTTGATCAGGCCAAGCAAACGACCCGGGCCGCCCGCCACCGCGCTCACGCGCGGTCACGAGCATGGAAGACCTAATTGCCGAAACACCCGCTGATGACATCGAGGGCGTCGGCATAAAGCTCGCGCTGTACGTCTATATGAGCGGCGTCGATCCCGAGACGGCAGACAGTGCCGTCGAACAAGTCTTGTCGGCGTACAACGATTGCGTTCGCGTTCTCGGTCGTGACCCCTTGGTCGAAGTCAAGAGTTTGATGCCAGCATGTCAGCAGGGCATGTGAGGACGTTGTGACAATCTGCTTGTGTCGGTTCAACACTACAGTCCAGCAACCGCAACTATCCGACGACGCAAGGTTGTGCTGGCATCCTTGCGGTGCCAAACGCCTCCGACGCGACGCTTCGCTCCCGTACCTGAAAAAGAGGCGAACTGGAGAGCAAACCTCGCCATCACAATCGCGAGCGTGGCAGCGGCAGCAGCCGTCTCAGCAGCAATCGTCGTCATACTCTTGGGCGCTAACGACGCACGCTTGCTTCGCTGGGGCATTGCGGTGTTGAATTAGGGAAGCGTGATTTCATTCGAACCATATGATCGAGAGTGTGGAGGAGGGACGTGCCGACCTACCAGTATCGTTGTAACGAATGCGGCAAGTCATTTGAGCGAACCGAAACTATCACAGAGCACGAAGCAGCGACGGTTAGGTGCCCGAAATGTAACAGCAAAAAGGTAACCCAAGTACCGGGTCGCGTTCACGTTGTGACATCCAAAAAAAGCTAGGTTCGTCGATCCCTTTCTGAGAACCAACGACAAGCTAAAAGTGACATTGTGAAGATATCAGTCTATGAACCGAACCATTCACGTATGCGGGCTCGCATTGACAGGCGCTCTCTTACTCGCCTTTCCCAATCCGGCTCTCGCCAATTGGTGGATCGTTCGTGCATCCGATAAGAAGTGTCTTGTCGTTGACATCGAGCCCACAGGCAACGACAAGAGCATCACAAGGATTGGTAAGCAGGTTTACCTCACCCGCGAAGAGGCCGAAGCCGACGTTAAGCGGCTTTGCAAACAGTGAAGCCGCCTCGAGCCCAAAAATCTCCTCCCTGACCAATCCTATTGATTCATCGCTGACCTGACGCCATCATTGCCGCATGGTGAGGGGTCGCATTAGACCGCTAGGACCAGATCTCTTCTCGTCGGCGTCGCTGAGAGAGGGTCCTTCGCCTGGGGCTAAGCCTCCCCGACAAGCACCGTCGAACAAGGAGTTTCCTGCCGCGGCCTCGTCACCGCACTATTTGCTGCCGAAGGATCTATCGAACGGAATAAAGCAGCTAACTGATCAAGAGTTTGATCGATTGCTCGCAGCGGTGCTTACTGAGCAGAAGCGACGCGGGAAAAAGCTTCCCGTATCACGTAAGGCCTCTCGCAAACCGCCAGTCCAAGAATCCGGCCCTACTTTGGCTCCTGCAAAAGTCAACGCTGTACGGGCTGCCTTCAAGGCAGGTGTGTCTCCATCCCGTATTGCCAGACAGTTTGGAATTTCTCATGCGGATGTTCGAAAGGCGCTGGCAAGCGGTGCGTCTAAGCGCTCGCCCAATGAGGTCTAGAGGCATAGGGGGCATAGGGGGCATAGGATAACCCGAATGCAGTGAACGACCCGATGCGCCCTATGCCCCCTATGCATTCTCGCTGCGTATTTCTTTCCAGCGAGATATTCCCGAACGCCGCTCGCCGGCGTACTGCCTTAGCTACCAGCCCATGACTCCGCTTCCGCAGGCTTGAGATGACGGCTCAAGCGCGCTCGTCCAGCGCTCAACCCTGAGGCGCTCACCCATCAGATCGACCAACCGGCAGTAGGCCCAAAGAAGCCACGCGTGCGTCTTGGCTTCCCTTCGGCCTCGTCCGTTAAGTGGCATGAACCCGACTTTCACGAGCGCCGCATCGAGGTCTGAAAATGACCCAAAACTGACACGGCTCAGCGAGCAGTTGGTTCGCCGTTCATTGAATCCGGGGTTAAACGACCTATCTGTCAGTGAACGTAACAAGGCCCGCTGAAGGGCCGCAACTAGCCATTTCCGCATGAATTCTGCTCCTCCTGCGATCGACCCGTGTTGCAATCGAAATGTCGCTGCGTTCACCGGCGACCTGGCGACTTTGCCGGCTGATGGATAGGTCGGTGGCCCAGCTGGGCCTTTTCGGTTCGCTCGAAGGATTTCCTGAGGGCTTCAGCTACGAAGAGAACATTCTTTCTCTAGAAGAGGAGCGGACGCTCGTTCGCGCCTTCGCCGGCCTGCCCTTGAAAGCGTTCGAGTTCCAAGGTTTTCAGGGCAAACGGCGGGTGGTGTCGTTCGGATTGCACTACGATTTCAATACCCGTGGTCTCGGTTCTGCTGAAGCAATTCCCGAATTTATGATGGCCTTACGGGAGAAGGCTGCCGGCTTTGCGGAGGTGTCCCCCGAGGCGCTGCAACACGTCCTTGTCACCGAATATGCGCCAGGTGCTGGCATCGGCTGGCATAGCGACCGCCCGGAGTTCGGCATCATCATCGGCGTCTCGCTGGTGGCACCCTGTCACTTCAGACTGCGCCGCAAGATAGCGCCCACCAAATGGCAGCGTGCTTCGCTCATTGCACAGCCCCGTTCGATCTATCTGATGCAAGGCACTGCGCGTCATGAATGGCAGCACAGCATCCCACCGGTTGACAGTTTGCGGTACTCCGTCACTTTCAGAACCCTCAATAAGTCGAAAGGCTAATTCGATGGCGGGCAGAACGGGAAGTGCCCTCCTTCCGCTTCATGGCGGACGCGTGCCGGGCTGGCTTGCGGATCGCATGACCCGTCTCGGTGCCGTGATGAGTTAAGCGATCGTGCACCATTACGGGCGCGATGAGCTGCTGCGCCGTCTTGCTCATCCCTTTTGGTTCCAGTCGTTCGGTGCCGTCATGGGCATGGACTGGCATTCGTCCGGTATCACCACGAGTGTGATTGGTGCCTTGAAACGCGGTCTTGCTCCACTGCAGGACGAACTTGGCATCCATGTGTGCGGTGGCCGCGGAAGATTTTCGCGACAAACCCCTCATGAGCTGGTCTTGATCGGAGAAAGAGTAGGCTTCGACGGCGCAGAATTCGCAAAAACAAGTCGGCTGGTAGCCAAGGTCGACAGCGCCGCGGTGCAGGACGGCTTCGAGCTCTATCTTCATTCCTTTATCGTTGCCGACGATGGCCGCTGGACCGTTGTTCAGCAGGGAATGAACGCGGAGCGCAAGCAGGCTCGACGCTACCATTGGCTTTCGGAGGGGCTTGAGAGTTTTGTGGATCAACCTCATGCGGCCATCGAAGGCCGGCAGCAGGGCGAAATCATAAATCTCACTGACCGGCAGGCCGGAGCATCGCGAAATAGTCAGATCGAACTTCTCTCGTCGCTTGGACCCGATGGCATCGTTCGCAAGCTGCAGGCGTCTGCGGCCCACGACGACACAGGCCGCAGCACGAAAAGTCAGGAACCGCAGCTGCCGAATTTGTTCCTACCACAGCACCATGACGTGCGTCCGAGTGACGTATCGCTGCGGCGCCTTCATGGGAACTTGGCTGCGGCAGCCAATCGAGGTCCGGTCGACTTTGTCGAGCTCCTGCTCACGCCCGGCGTAGGCGCGAGAACAATTCGCGCTTTGGCTCTGGTTGCAGAGGTCGTCCACGGCTCGCCTTACCGTTTCACTGACCCTGCGCGCTTCTCTTTGGCGCACGGTGGCAAGGATGGACACCCCTTCCCCGTCCCGCTTCGCGTCTACGACGAGACCATTCGCGTCCTGAAATCCGCCGTTCAAAAAGCGAAGCTCGGGCGGGATGAAGAGCTTGCTGCTATCAAGCGGCTGGACGAACAGGCACGATTCTTGGAGCGCCGCGCGAGGGGTCCTTCGGTCGAAAATCTGATCGCCAAGGAACGAGAACGCTCGCACGCTTACGGCGGCCGAACAATCTTCGGAATAAACTAAGGTGTGGGGCTTATTTTGCGTCAACGCACGGCACTTTAGTGCCGCGCGAGCGTTGTTATTTGTTCCACCGCCTCAAGGGTCGCCGGTCGCCATGCGTACGCTAGGTGCATCAGAGGTCGCCAAGCTGCTTCACGAGTTTGGGCAGCGAACCGCCTTTCGTGGCGGCAATCCCTACCGTGCGCGAGCATACACGCGCGCCGCGGAGAACCTTCTTACCCTCGCGGAGCCTCTTGAAGACATTGTTGCGCAGAATCGCCTGCGGGAAATTCCAGGCGTCGGTGATGCGATTGCAGACATAGTCACCAAGCTTCACAGAACGGGTCGTCATCCTGCGCTCGATGCGATGCGCACGGAAATTCCGGCAGGTACTCTTGAGTTGCTTACCGTGCCGGGCCTGAGGCCCGACAAAGCGCTCAAGCTATACAAGGAACTCGGCATTTCCTCAGTCGAGGACTTGGAGCAGGCGGCGAAGCAGGAGCGACTCAAGAATGTGAAGGGACTTGGTTCCGCTTTACAGAGGAAGATCCTGCAAGGCATTGAGATCAAGCGACGCAGCGAGGGACTACGTCACCTTCACCGTGCTGCTGCCCTGCTCGAACTGGCTCAAGCCCAGTTGATGCGCTCTAGGCCAGGGGTTTCGCGGATTACACCGGCTGGGGATTTCCGGAGAGGTTGCGAGCTCATTGGCGACCTATCGCTGGTCGCGCAAGTGTCGGACGCCCACGGCGCTGTCCGTAAACAGGAAGATCAATCCCAGCTTGCCTTGCATCTGACGGACAAACAGCATTACGGCGCTGCTCTGTTGCTGGCAACCGGGTCGCAGGAACATTTAAAGGAATTGCGCGAAATCGCTGCTGCTCGGGGCATGACGTTGGACAAGGACGGACTCCGCAAAGGCGACAAGATCATCGCGAGCAAGAGCGAAGAAGAGATCTACCGTGCGCTTGGGCTTCAGTTCATTGAGCCGGAGCTGCGCGAGGGGCGGGGCGAGATCACGCTCGCCCAAAAGGGCAAGCTTCCGACGCTTGTCACTGATGCCGACTTACGTGGCATATTACACGCCCATACCGACCGGTCCGATGGCGTCGATACGCTCGAAGCGATGGCAGAGGCCACGCGCGAGAGAGGCTATAGCTATTTCGGCGTTGCCGATCACTCACGGTCGGCGCACTACGCCGGGGGACTGTCGCTCGAAGAGGTTGCTGCACAGCATGCAGAGATCGACCAGCTCAATCGACGATACGGCAAGCGGTTTCGCATTTTCAAAGGCATCGAGTTGGATATTCTTGCTGACGGCTCGCTCGATTATCCAGATGAGGTTTTGGCGCAGTTTGATTTTGTGGTGGCGAGCGTCCATGGCCGGTTCAAGCTCGACCGCAAGGAGCAGACCGAGCGCATCCTTCGCGCCGTTTCCAACCCCCACACGACAATTCTTGGACATATGACGGGGCGGCAGTTGCTGCGCAGACCGGGCTACGAGGTCGATATAGAGCGCATTCTTAGCGCCTGCGCCAAGCACGGGGTCGCGGTTGAGATCAATGCCAATCCGTGGCGGCTTGATCTCGACTGGCGCTGGCACCAGCGGGCGCTCGAACTCGGCTGCCTCATGAGTATCAATCCCGATGCGCACTCGACTGATGAGATTGATCTCACGCATTGGGGCGTTGAAATGGCGCGAAAAGGCGGCGTGCCTAAGGAGCGGGTGATTAACTGTCTGGACCTGCCCGCCTTCGCCGCACTTCTCAAAGACAGAACGCGCAGGCGCACTCGCCAGGCGCCGAGAAAGATGACGCACTCGTAGCTTGATCGCCTGGCCGCTCGCGTTTCCTCCTCATCACGTGTTGGCGTGGACGCGAGGTCGACCTAAGTTTCTGCCAGGCGGGCGATTAGCCCTAGGGCGTCCGAAGCTGCCTGGTAGCGAATGCGCGAGCGCCCAATATCCCCAAATTCCCTCTTCACGCCGACACATGTCCCAGCCTTTCGCGCGCAGGCGAGATAGACAAGACCGACGGGATTGCCGCGCTCGTCGGGCTCCGGTCCTGCTACGCCGGTCACGCTTACGGCGATATCGGCTTGCGAGCAGTCCAACGCCGCGCGCGCCATTGCATCCGCGACCTGAGCACTGACAGCGCCGTATTGCTCAATAAGTTTTGGGTCAAGCTTGAGAGCCGTGCATTTTTGCTCAGGCGTGTAGGTGACAAAACCGCCGTCGAGATATTCTGCGGCGCCGGGCGCTTCACTTAGCACCGTGGCGATGAGGCCTCCGGTACAGGATTCCGCTGTCACGACTTTAAGGCCAGCGCACTTTGCGCGTTCAAGCGCTTCTACGGCCCGCTCAATAAGCTTGCGATCGATCTGAACGAAATCCAACTCGTCTGCGGAGACATTTGCCGTCATCGTTTCGGTTCCGTACCTGTTCGATAGAAGATCGCGCAAACTCAGCGGGTCAGCTGCGCGAGCAGCCGCGTCGCTCTTTCAAGCAAGCCCGGCTCGCCTGGGCGGCGCCGGCCTGCTGGCTTTTGCATCATGGCAGCTCCGAGCAGGAAGCCCAGACCGAGAGCGGCCACCAAATTTGAAAAGTATTTCTCGGTCAAATTGCCTTCCCGGCGCTCTTCGGCAATCACTTTTACGCCAGCGCCGCGAGGCCGCAGGCCTGCGCTCTGGAAGCTTTGAGAAAACTGGGCGCCAAGAAAAAGAATCTGCGCAGAGTAGTAGATCCATATGAGCAAGAGTACGAGCGAGGTCGCCGCTCCGTAAGCGGATGCCTCTGCTTCCCGCCCCAGATACCAGGCAAGCGCGAAGCGGCCGAGCGCGAACAACACGGCGGTAAAAACGCCGCCAGCGGCAGCCGCGCGCCACGTAACAAACACCGAAGGAACGAATTTGAAGATTGCCGCAAAGATCAGAGCCGACAATAAAAAGTTGGCGGCTGCGATGACAGTCTCCACAACACCTTCAGGTAGACCGAAGGCGACTGTGAAACGACCTGCCAGAGCGGTCATGGCGGTCGATAGAACCAGCGAGACCAGCAGCAAGAAAGCGGCCGCGAGAACAAGGCTAAAGGAGAACAGCTTATTCCTGAGGAATGACCACACGCCATCAGGACGCGGCGGCGCCTCCCATATTTTATCGAGCGCATCCTGAAGCGAGCCGACAAAACCTGCGGCGGCGAACAGCAAGACGGCAATGCCGACGAGGCCTGTCCAGCCGTGCGGCTGTGCCGTGCCGGCGGCGTCTAACATCTGCTTGATGGCATCGGAGCCAGTCGGTCCGATCAGCCCTACGAGCTCTTTCGTCAGACCTTCCACGGCGGCGCTGCGGTCAAGAAAGAGTGAGGCAAGATGAATAGAAATCAATACCAGCGGTGCGATCGAGAAGATCGCATAGTAGGCGAGCGATGCGGCCAGGGTGAAGGCTCCTGCGTCTAGCCAGCCATTCACAACATCCTTGCCGAAGCGAATTAACCGATCCATGGCCGCGCACTAAAGTCTGTTCCAGCCAACTCTCTATTTAGCTGGAGGTTCCTGTCGGGAACGGCCGCACCCGACGAACGTTGAGCCACAAACAACCAAGGAGAGGCAGGCCATGTCTTCCAGCTACACATCACCGCGTGCGGGCGGCACGAAGCCCGCGAGCACCGAGGAAATCAGCGACCAGATCGACGAGCTACGGTCACAGCTTCAAAAACTGACGTCGACGGTCACGTCCGTCACCGGCAAGCAGATCAAAAGCACGCAGGAAAGCCTGGAGACGGCGATCCGGGATAACCCATTCGCAGCGGTCGGAATCGCCCTAGGTCTCGGCTTTCTTTATGGATTGATCCGGCGGTAATTGGCCTGATCCCGCCCTCATGGCGCTCAGTGGCAGATAGGAACCCACGCGCATCAGGATGAATTTTCCTACTAACTGCGATCACTCCGATATGTAGAGGAGCCGTGTCAAATCAGGATGAAATAAATCGAGTGTGGGAGGTGATTGAAAAGGTGGGCGTTTGTATGATGACCACTCGATTCTCCAAGGGGCTGCGGGCACGACCGCTTGAAGCGAGGGCTGACATAGACAAAAGTGTAATCTGGTTTCTCACCGACCGACGGGCAGCTAAGGATGATGAGATTGAAGCCTTCCCTGAGATTTGTCTGACGTTCGTGTATCCAAAGCAGAAAATCTACCTATCAATCTCAGGACAGGCATCGGCCAGCCGAGACACTAAACGCGCAAGGTCGCTATGGAATGAAAAACAACAGGTTTGGTGGCCCGGCGGACCAAACGATCCAAATGTGTTGGTGATCCGGTTTAACCCCAAGAGAGCTGAAATCTGGGATGGCCCTGCCAGTTCGGCAGTCGCCGCTTGCGAATTTGCTAAGGCTCGCGCCACAGGTAAAAAGCCGAACCTCGGTGAAAAGCGGAAAAGCACTGTGAAACTAAAGTGACTGCGGAATTAGTGGTCCTCGCTCTTAAGATGATGGCGGCGATCCACAAAGGCGAGATGAGCCGATGAACGACGTCGAAGACGAAATGGAGGAGCTTCAACGCAAATTAACGTCAAGGACCCGCGAGATCGAGGCGCTTGTGGCTGCTGAGCAGAACTTGGGCGAGCTTAATTCAATGGAGAGCACCGAATATGCTCGGCTGCGAATCTATGTCGATGAATTGATCTACCAATGGCAGGAGGCGAAAGTTCATCCTTCCGCAAGCAACCCTGACACGGCGATAAACCGACTTATTGCTGACCGGCTGGAGATCGAGGAGCAAATCCTCGCCTTAGAAATTCGATGACGGATAGGAGTAGTGCTGGCCGAAGTCAGGAAGCTTGGTTGCGGCACCTGTCACGGCGCCTCGTGATGGTGCTGTCGGCTTGGTTGGCCGCCCCGCTCGATCATATTGGTGCCCGAACCTACATCGCGAGCGTACTGCGCAATAACGCCTGACAATAAGATCACTTGGCTGCGCCATCCCAGGCAGTAGTCCCGAACAACGCCATGTCGGATATCGGAACGACGCTCGCGACATCGCGGCTATCTCGAACTTTGAACTGAATCCGTGGGCGAGCGTGGCAGGAACTCCATCGCCGCCCGAGAAGTTCCTGTTGAAGAATCGAATCATTCGTCCGGAGAGTTCCATGGCCAAATCGACAACCCACGCCAAAGATACTGCATCCTTCCGCAAGGAAGCTGAGCAGGCGGCTCTTGAGGAACGAACAATCCAACGCCGGATCGACCGCTCTGACGAGAAGGCTAAGGGGAAGAGCAAGAAGGAGGACGGCGGCGCCATGCAGGCAGGCGCGCGCCTCTATCCGGTGCCTCCCTTGCCGAACCAGCATCTCAAAAAGCCAGGCAAGGAGGCTGATCTCGAGCTCAAGCCCATGTACGACGCCCCCCACTATAAGGGTTCGGAAAAATTGCTGGATAAAGTGGCGCTGATCACCGGAGGTGATTCAGGGATTGGCCGTGCGGTCGCTGTACTGTTCGCGCGTGAAGGCGCTGATGTGGCGGTGGCCTATCTCGATGAGCATGAGGATGCCGAAGAGACGAAGCGTGCGGTGGAGAAGGAGGGACGGCGCTGCACTTTGTTTTCAGGTGACGTCGCCGATCCCGAGTTCTGCAAGTATGCCGTCGAAAGAACTGTGGACGAGTTCGGCAGGCTTGACATCCTCGTCAACAACGCCGCCTTTCAGGAGCACGTGAACAGCTTCGAAGAGCTGACGGACGAGCAGTTCGACCGCACCATCAAGACAAATCTGTACGGCTATTTCTACATGGCCAAGGCCGCTGTACCGCATCTTCAGAATGGCAGCGCCATAGTCATGACCGGCTCGGTGACCGGCCTGCTGGGAAACAAGGATCTGCTCGACTATTCCATGACCAAGGGTGCCATCCACGCCTTCACGCGCTCGCTTGCAACGCATCTCGTCGATCGCGGCATTAGGGTGAATGCTGTCGCTCCAGGTCCTGTGTGGACGCCGCTTAACCCTGCCGACAAATCGGCAGATAGAATCGCCAAGTTCGGCAGCGATACGCCGATGAAGCGCCCTGCCCAACCGGAGGAGATCGCACCCGCCTTCGTCTTTCTCGCCGCGCCGTCTTGCTCGAGCTATATCACCGGCGAGGTCCTCCCAATCATCGGTGGCTATTCGGGCGGCTGAAACCGTTTCCAACCGGTCAACTTTTAGGCGGAAGTCGACGCAACTCAATTCGAGGTGGTGAGTTCTCGCTTCGACTATGTCGCAGAATCCAAAATCTCTCTGTCGCCGCCATGGGCTGACCTACGTAGAGCGCTCGGCGCTCAATCTGCGCCGGCGCCGATGCGGTAGAGGCTTCGTCTATCTCGATGCGTCCGGCCAGACCGGTCCGCGACAAGGCCCTCAAGGCGCGGATCAAGGCTCTCGCGATCCCGCCCGCATGGGCGGACGTGTGCATCGCAGAGGATGAGAATGCCCATATTCAGGCCATCGGACGGGACGCCGAGGGTCGGCTTCAGTATCGCTATCACCCGAACTGGGAGGTCATCCGGGCGAGTGCGAAAGAACGGCGATTGCTGCGCTTCGGCTCAGCTCTTCCGAGACTGAGACGGGCGGTAAAGGCTGCGTTTGCCGGATCGGAGGTCACGCGGACGAAGGTGATCGCGGCGGTCGTCCGGCTCATCGATCTGGCGCTGTTGCGCCCCGGCCATGAAGAATACGCGCGGGCTGGGGGTGGACGTGGGGCGACGACGTTGCTGAAAGACGACGTGGCCGTGGAAGGCGACAAGGTGGTCCTCGAATTTGAGGGAAAGGGGGGCAAGCAAATTCAGCGGGAAGTCGAGGATCCAGCCCTTGCCCGCGTGGTGCGCAAGCTCGGCGCATTGCGCGGCCGTCGCTTGTTCAAGGCGCCGGACGGCAATGGCGCCGAGCGGCCAATCACCGCGCGAGAGGTCAACTCCTTCATCGCCAAGGCGACGGGAATAAACATCTCCGCTAAGGATTTCCGAACATTTCGAGCATCGGCGGCAGCTCTCGTGTTCCTGACCAAACGAAACGGTCATGAGTTCTAAGCATGCGCGCGCCAAGGCGATCGTGGCCGCCGCCGACGAGGCTAGTGAAATCCTGTCCAACACGCGCACCGTCGCCCGCTCGAGCTACATTCACGCGAGCATCATCAAGGCATACGAGCAGGGAAAGCTAAGAGACTCTCTTCTGCGGGGGCGCATCCGCAACGGCCTTACCAGGATCGAGAGTGCGCTGATGCGCTTTCTGGAAAGAAACCCCTGAATGGGCGGCAAGCCGCATCGAAACGGTTAGCGATGGCCCCTCTCGATGCGGCTTGGATCCTTACTTTCTCCTGGCGGCAGCCTTGGAGGGCTTACGCGTCGCCTTTCCGGTCCGCTTCTTGACAGCGACCCGGGCGGCAGCCACGCGCGTGCCGGTGGCCTTGCGATTGAGTTTCGCTTCGGCAAGCATGTTGAGCTTCTTGTCCGCCGCCTTCTCCTCCTTCAGGTTCGCCTTCAGAAAGCGAATGACATTGTCGTGGCCGAGCTCTTCGGCCCAGGCAATCAGAGTGCCGTAGCGCGAAATCTCATAGTGCTCGATGGCTTGCGCACTGCCGATGATGGCGGCATCGAGCACCTTCTTGTCGTCGACCTCTCCCGCGACGTTGTCCGCCTCCTTGATCAGCCCGTCCATCGCCGGGCAGTCTGTTCCTGTGGGGGTTTGACCGAGCGCCTTGAACACTTGGTCGAGCCTGCTCACTTGCTGCTCGGTCTCAGCCAAATGATTGCGCAAGCCTGAGGCGAGCGCGCGGTTGGTCGATTTTTCGATCATCTTGGGCAGCGATTTAACGATTTGATTCTCTGCGTAGTACACGTCCTGCAACGTATGGAGGAAGAGATCCTCCATCGATTTGATGTCCTTGCTAAACAGACCCATTTCCGATGCTCCTTTGCGTGCCGGAGGCCCTATAAGGCGGACGTCGCGTGCCGGAGGCCTATAAGGCGGGCGTCGCCTGTTGCAGGCTAAAGCTCGAGAGACTGTTCCAGTTCCGCAGAATCTTGCCTAGCAGAGAAAAAATCCAGCAGCCGGTGTTGAGCCCGTCGGGGTGTGGTCGCCTCGGCACCGAGCCGGGAAGAGATCCCCGCTGATGAGGCCGGGACTGGCACCTCCCTGGCGAATCTGTCGATCACACTTCGCATCGACTAGCGGCGGAACTCATCGATGCAATCCGCGTTGGCCCAGATCTCAGCTTTGATGCGGCACTCGCCTCCCCCCGCGGGCTGAGTTTAGTGGAGGTCGATTGAAAGGAGCCCGGCCACTCGCCGGGCTCCAGTGAGATCAGCGAAGTTCGACGTAATAGGAAGTTCGAAGTAATAGAATGCGTATCGCCCAAGTTGCACCGCTCTATGAAGCAGTGCCTCCAAAACTTTATGGTGGAACAGAGCGTGTCGTGGCGCATTTGACCGATGCGTTGGTGGGCAGAGGGCATGAGGTCGTGCTGTTTGCCAGTGCCGACAGCGAGACCCGCGCACAACTCATTCCATGTCGTGATGTAGCCCTACGTCTAGACGAGCAATTGTCTTGGGACGTGCCCGCCCATTTGGCGATGCTCGCCGAGGTGAAGGAGCGTGCGGATGACTTCGACATTCTGCACTTTCATCTCGACTGCCTCCACCTGCCGTTTTTCGAGAACATTGCCGACAAAACGATCACAACGGTGCACGGGCGACAAGACATCAAGGATCTGCGGGAGTTACACCGCCATTACCCAAACTTCCCGCTCGTATCCATCTCTCGCAGTCAGCGGCGGCCGTTATCCCATTTGAATTGGGTCAAGACGATCCATCACGGCTATCCCAAATCGCAGTACACCTTTTCGCCGACGGCAAAAGGCGGCTACCTAGCCTTTCTTGGCCGCATTTCGCCGGAGAAGGGCGTCGACCGCGCAATCGAAATCGCGCATCGCGCGGGCATTCCGCTTCATATTGCCGCTAAGGTCGACCAGGCAGATAAGGACTACTTCTCATCGCACATCGAGCCGCTACTCAAAACCCGAGGCGTAGAGTTCGTCGGGGAGATCAGCGAAAGCGAGAAGTCTCAATTCCTAGGGGGTGCGGTTGCCCTGCTTTTTCCAATCTCCTGGCCGGAACCCTTTGGCCTAGTAATGATCGAAGCAATGGCTTGTGGTACGCCCGTCGTCGCTTTTGCTCGAGGCGCGGTCCCGGAGGTCATCCAACATGGAGTGACCGGGTTTATCGTCGAAACCGTCGATGACGCCGTCAAAGCAATAGCGCGACTGGATACCATCAATCGCAGCAGCGTCCGCGCTAGTTTCGAGCGGCGCTTCTCAGTAGACGTAATGGCAGCAAATTATGAGCTAGCCTATCTAAGCGTCCTGGCCATGCGAAATCGGGTTGGGCCTGAGGTACGTGTTGAGACGGAGATTTTGCAGTCGCCGCTACAAGTGGCCCCCGAGCCTTCATTTGGAACGCCTTGAGAGCGGGAGCGTTGATGCGGATTAGCCAAAAGATTGCTCTCGAGAACTGTGAGGAAGAGGCGCTGAAAGTGGCCTTGCGCTTTTAATGCGCAAGATCGATGCACGTAGGAAGCCGACGCATTTCCTCAACGCTAAGTTCGCGATTTGTCGGGAATGATCCGAATCGGAAAACTCCCTACTTAGGGAACGCTGCGCGGACGAGTCACTGCGGCCCAAACCAGAAGCACTATCACGGCCCCGATGAGACCCGCACCCTCATCGGCTCGGTACCAGCCGAGCGCTTGTCCCAGGTAGGTGGCAACGAACGCGCCGACGATGCCCAGAATTGTCGTGAGGATGAAGCCCTGAGGCTCATTGCTTCCAGGGGTGATGAGCTTGGCAAGGACCCCCGCAATAAAGCCGATAAGAATTGTCCATAGAATGCTCATGCTGACTCCTAAAGCCGATGCGCCGTGCGGGTTAGACAGGAAGAAGCCCCGGCTGCGCGTAAGCCAGGGCTTCATCATTCGCTTCACGCGTCCTCGCGAAAGCATCTCGCGGAGATATGGGCTGAGGGTGGACGCCTACTTGCTCTAATCAACCTCCGAGGATGAAATGAGTTCCACTCGTCTCGCTTCCCCGGCGACGGCAACCAAATAGCAGACGAAACGTTTTCACCGCACGACCTAGAAACTCAAGGAGATAGCGATGAAACATCTTGGAAGTGCGGTCTTGGTGACCGTTGGGCTGCTGGCTTTTGGTGCAACGACGGCGTCGGCCGCCGTGGTTTGCAACGATGAGGGCGACTGCTGGCGAACCAAAGAGAGATATACGTATCCCCCAGATGCGGGCGTCCGCGTCTATTCCGACGATTGGAAGTGGGGACCCAACGATAAGTATAGGTGGCGAGAGCACGAGGGCCGCGGATACTGGGGGCCCAAAGGTGCTTGGATCGAGTTTTAGAGAACTCAGACGCCTTTCCCTAACATAACTCGGCCTGCGTCGCCGCGGGCCGAGTTTTTTGCGCGCCGATTCGATCTTCCGAATTCCGTCGAGCTTTGGGGGATGAGGACCCGTCACGTCGATGAGCTGGTCGCATACTCGGTGATTACAGGGTTGCGTGGAACGCATCGACCCAGCCGCGGTTTATCCCACCCAACCTGAAGGAGATAAGTGATGCCGATTCTTTTGTGGCTTCTAGGAGTGCCGATTGTAGTGATCGTGCTCCTATACCTTCTCAACGTCATCTAGTTGCAGATGGCATGGCTAAGCCTCTCGACGAACAGACCGATGAAGAACTCGAGACCGCTCTGGCGCAACGCCAACTAGACGAGCGTAAGGCAGCCACCGCCAAAGAAATCCTATCTCGGCGTTGGCAGAGCAAGTCTGAGAAAATCAAAGGCAGTTATGGCTGGCTTGGATACGTGGCAGCCGCGGTCGCGCTGGCTATCGTAGCCATCAGAAGGTTGCTAAGGAGAACTTGAACGCCTCAATCCCAAGACTTGCGGGAACCTCGCACACCCGCCGCCGTTCACAAGACAACGGTGGCGGCGTTATCGCCTCCGCTAGGCTTGCCGGAACGAAGGTCCAGTTATTGCGTTGGCGCTACAAGGGGGGAGGAAGCGCATTTGAGAACAGGACATGAAACGACTGATCATCTCTTTGGGACTGGCTTGGGCGCTTATCTATACAGCCAATCACACTGTGTTTGTGCGCGCGGCATCAGATACGGACGCTAAGGTAGCGACCTCAATCGAGCAGGTCTCTACCGATCGACGAATTGATTCGTGGGGCTCGTATCTTCCAAACGTTCGGCCGCCACTGCCCGACGAAAAGCCCACAGTCTCACCATCTCAAACTCGCCAAACTCGCAAGGTTGCTGCACGCCAAATCGAAACTGACCCAGCATCTACTCCTGATACTTCTCCCGCGCCAAAAAAGGAGACCTCAGACGTTGGCGCCAAAGCCCGTGGGGAGCCGAGTAAGAAAGCCTCAATTGATGGCACGGAGAGCCGATCAATGTTAAAGAAATCAGCGGCTGCATCCCCAAAGGCGAAGAAGTCTCACCGGCCCGAGACCGCCGGACCTGTGTTGGCTCAAGCATCGGTACCTCAAAGGCGGGAGGGTGCGCGCCAGCGCCGAGGCGTCGGCCTCTTTATGTTCGCTCCACCAGGGTTTTAGGAGAAATGTGAGTTATGAGGACCTATCCACTCAGGCGTTTCCTCCTGGCTCTGGTCGCGCTATCAGCTTTCAGTTGCCTGTCTTTATCGGCTACGGAACGATGGATCGAACAGCGCGATCCGCAATTCGGGTACAGTTATTCCTATCCTGAGGCATTGTTTGCGTCGGTAGCAGGCGATGGCAAACCCGGTTTTCATTACCTTGCTGCCAACGCATCAGACGCCAAGTTTCTTGTCGGTGCCTGGGACAATCGCGACGGCGCCACCCCCGAGCATTTCAAGCGTTGGATGATCGCCAACGCAGGCGGCTATGAGGAGATCACCTATCAGCCCCGCGGCCGCTCGTGGTTTGTTCTGAGCGGTTATCGCGGCGACCAGATCTATTATGAAAAGGTTATGTTCTCTTGCGGGGAGCGCATCGTGAACATCCTAGCCATAGCGTATCCGGTTGCGGAACGAGACCAGTTCGATCCGGTAGTCGAGCGAATGGAGGACCGGTTCAGCACAGGGGAGTGCTGAGGAGCAGCCTAACCCTTGAGCAAAGCATGTAGTTTCTCCAGGGACGTCCTAATGGCACTTGACTGAGGTAGATGCGGACTCCGATCACGTCCGCTCTTGAGAGTAAACCGGACATCCCTGACGGGTAGCGCAACCGGGTTCCTCGGTACGCCCGCCGCAAAACCGCTACCGCGGGGATATTCGATTTGGACTTCAAGCATTCGGTGGCAGAAGCCTTTTCAGCAGCTGATGAAAACTCAGTCGTTTCGCTCGATGGCTCCAAGCATGCGACCCGTGAAACCCAAGTGGAACTTAAGAGGCTTCCCGTTGAACGCTGGCCGCGATCGAAGAAATGAGTTCAATATCGCTAAACTGATAGTCACAGCTATCGTCCTCGTTTCCTTTCTTATGCGCGGGTGCAGCGACATTCCTCAGTCGGACGGCGACAATTGGACCGAGCTATGTAAGGCCCGATTGGACAAATCAACGTGCCAGGCTGACAGCCAGTGTCTGTGGGTTGAAAAGGATGACCAGCCTTCGAGATGTCATGCTGCACAACGTTGACATGTGCGGCGTGGGTCGAACCTCTTAAAGGATCAAGCATGAAAAACCAAGGGGAAGTCACTCCTACCGAGGCTCGGCAAGCCACTATGCGACCCCGAGCAATGGTGTGGGTTTTGTTTGGATCGCTTTTCTTATGCCTTATGGCGGGTCTTGGCCTCGCTTTGGGTTGGATTAGTCTCCCGTTGTCGCGTTAAGCGCGCTCATACAGGAAAGCCCAACTATTCCGCGATAAG
>CAVUZR010000005.1:0-198700 GCA_963745855.1 uncultured Alphaproteobacteria bacterium
TCTAAGCTGACTTGCCTGTTACCGCGCCGGCAGGCGAATGTGGTGACTGGTTGACGAGGCGTTGAGGACCGCTTTACGAGACTGGATTCCGGTGCAAATTTATGACAATTGGCTGATTGTAAAGCACTGAGTTTCTTGCAGGGATGGGTGGCCGAGTGGTTGAAGGCACCGGTCTTGAAATGCGCATGCTATTGTTTTTCTAGTACTTGGCCGTTTCGTCTCGTCCCTCGCAATCCTTGATTTCTAAGGCGTCAGCAGTGTAGGGGGCGGAAACCCTAACCTTATCCCGGTGGCAAATCCGGTGGCAAGTTGCGCCGTCAGCGGGGCGTTGTGAGGCTACTGGATGCTTGTGGCAAGAATGCCCACTAACGAGACCCTGCGAGGTGAGGAGCACTAGTCCCTAGAATCGTGGGTTCGCGCTTGGCTGCTCTCAGCGATGTTGTCACGATAACCCCGCGCCTAGCAGTGGGGCTTCGTTCCCCTTGCGGCAGTTCATCAAGGGTAGCGGCCAACGGTGACGGCAACACAAAAAGAGAAAGGCCCCGGCGATTGGCCGGAGCCTTCTTGCTAAAGATGTTTAATGGATTAGTTCCCGCCGTCACGTTGATCTGCGGCCCTACCGCCGCAACTCGATCCGTCCTTGGCGTATTGCCAAGCATGATCGCACGGGCCAGCGATGGCTGTGCTTATGCCAAGGCCGAACGTGGCCGAGCAGACAAGCCGAGATAAGACTGTCGTCATACTGACCCCCTTGGTGCAGATTGACGCGGGCCTCCTTGCATTGCCCCCAGGTGACGCACGTGAACTCTATCTGTAGGCTGTCGCCCCCCGTAGAAATACGGGAAATGAGTGGAACGCTAGCGACAACTTTGAGGCGTGAACGAGAGGGAGTACCGCGATTTTGGCCACTCGTGGTGAATTAGCCACAGGGCCGCTGAGGGGGAGCGAAAGTTTGCTTTCGGCTGTGGAACGGGCAATGGGGAATGCGAGTTAGGAGCGTCAGATAGACGCCCCACCCTCTAGCTCCCCATCGGGTCTATCTTTACCTGCGAGCACATAGAAGCCCCGGCCCCAAACCCCGGGGCTTCTTCTTAAGCGCACTGGGCACGGGGTGTCGCGGCGCAGTGAAAACGGAGAGCGCCGACCGAAGCCGACGCATTAGCTTCCCTTACCAAGTAAGTCTCGGCAGCTTGGCGATGTTGGCCGCTATGCGTCTCGCTTCAAGGAGCTTTACGAACGGGGCCGGACTTTAGCCATCCTTGACGCGGAGGAGGACGAGACCGAGCCGATAAGGCGAACCGGCTAGAACACAAGCTGACTGGCCTTCGCGTTGAAGTCCGTGACGACGAGATCGTCGTCACCTTACCGGGCACAAGCTACCGGGCGGTCTATCACAAGCCTGCCGATAAACCTGGGCTGATAGCCACATTCCGTTCAGGCCGGTGGGAGCAGGGCACCCCGATGACGCAAGCAGAGTTTCACGCTCGCGCTTGGCAGGCCGCCAACGACAAGGCGCGCGAGCTTGGGTGGATAGAAGGATGATGTTCTGCAGCTCTCGAAGGTTGTCCAGGGGTCGATGCCAAATTCAGCCCGCGACAATTCGAGGTCTTGCCTACGCCCAAGGGTGTCAGCGGCCTTGCGCCCAATTTCCGAAGGGATGATCCGCATTAGCGACCACAACGCGCCCCCGAACCGTGGGTTTTGCAGATTGATGATGCAACTTGCTTGCGTTTGGTGGAGCGGGCTTGGCCGATTGAGGCTCAGTGGTAGATTCTGTCGCAACCGCAGACTGATGGTGCAACTTGTTTGCTTTTGGCTGAGCGGGCTTGGCCGATTGAGGCTCGTGGTAAATTCTGTGGCAACCTTAGTGGGTGTTGAGCTACCAATTGACGAACGGTCTTCGACCTTCGGGGAAGAGACAGACGCCTCACTATGCATCTGCGCGGCAAGGACTATCTTAGCCCACTCGGCTGGCTCTGGTTTCGCGCCGACGGCCGGTGTTTTATTCTCTGATGCAGCAAGTTGATACTCTGTGCCGGACTTTCGCTCCGAATTTTGGCTAGTGTCATCAACTAGCTGAGAATGGGTTTGAGCGGGTCGCTGGGAGGTCGCCAATTGCGGATTTTGGCTTGGAGACTGCGCAAGGTACGAACCCCACGAACTCAGTCGCTCGCCGACTGGATAATTCTGAGTTTGGATAGTCTGGTTTTCGTTTGTGTTCCCGCCTGAGATGACTAGGAACCCGTAGATCGCAGCGCCCACAAGGCTCAGAAACAAAAGCGTCCGCATCATGGTCAGAACTCCCTCCACGGCCCCCTTATCTTCTGGGTTCCCCAACGTACTCAATTTTCAACCACGAGATCATGGCGCTTGCGTTTCTGAACGTTACAAATTGTATCCGATTTGGGGCGACCTTTTGGCCTGAAAAAAGTGACCTCGCCGGAAATCGGCGTCAAGCCCGAATTGCTGGAACTGATCCGACAAGCTCATTGCGTTTTAGCCCTCCATAATTTGCCAAGAAGAAGCCCCGGCGATCGTGCAGACTGACCACCATCATGCGGGCCTTGCTCCGCGAAGCCGCTAGCGCCATTCAAAAAGCCTGACCGGTCTTGCTCAACTTAGGAGAGACCGTCGCGAGAGGGTCTCTCTTCTTAACCTCATGCGAAGTCTGCCTCTGGCACATAGCGGACGTGCCATTCGTGCTGATGAATGTCCGCCTTGAGGGGAATAACGGAGATGACGCTGACATGACGCGATGTCCGCTAAATGCCAGAGGCAGGCTCATGGGCCCCGCTAGATCATCACTGGCAGTGACTCGGAGGCCTTCACAGTTTCCCGCCCAGTTGGCGCTTTTGCCACCGGCGTGCTGCATAGGATGCGGGGCAGACTAGCCCCCGGCCAGCGCGGCCTCCAGTGACGGCACTATCGCGCGCCAGCCGATGCGATCGGCCTCCGTCAGCAGGCGCCCCAGCTCCGCCTCGTCTTTCTGCCCGCAGCTGGCTGCGGCAATGGCTCGGGCGCGCGCCACTAGGAAATCCGTCATGGGCATGGGCTCCTCCGCAGTGCTGCTCTCGAGTGCTGCCGCGTAGCGCTCGACGCCCTTCCAATCCCTTGCCGCAAGACAAGCCTCGATAGCATATCGATTGAAATAGATGAAATTGTGACTGACTGCACCCGCGGCGAGCACTCGTTCGCCCTCGGCCAGGGCCGCGGCGCGTTCCTCGGCATTGCAGGCAATCACCGCCGCCAGGCCCAGCCCCCAGGGCAGCACAAAGGTCGGCGTCTCGCGCGCGATCTCGTTGGCTTCGCGGATCGTCCTACTGGCCTGCGGATCGCCGGCTGCAATTTCGTTTTGCGTTTGAAGCAGCAGGCCATAAGCAATAAATCGCCGCGCGCCCAGCGATCGTGCGATCGTGAGAGTCGCTGAGCTGGCTTCGATGGCGAGCCGAGGCTGCCCCATTTCGCAATAGAGCTCGGCCAGTACTACATGGGCGATCATTGCCGCCCGAGGATGACCGATCTGCTCCGCCAATTTGAAGGCGCGCCTGGCATGCTCCACCGCCGCGGCGAATTGCATCTCCAACTCCAGCATGTAAGCCCGCATTGGCAGGTTCGCCGCCTCAATGCGGCGAAAGCCCTGAGCAGCGCTGATCTCCACGCAACGCACGAACATTTTCTCCGAGGTGCGAAACAGACCGCGCATATAGTATGCATCAGCGAGCCCACCGAGTGCCCGCGCCTGTTCCTCCATCGCGCCCGATGCCTCGCCCGAGCGTAGCGCCTCGCTGTGTTCGGCAAGGCAACGCGGAATGTCGCCGCGCGGAAAATAAGCGTTTCCGCGCAGCGTATGAATACGCGATTGCTCAACGAGGAGGCCCTGCTCTTCGGCCTCGCGCTGCGCGCAATCGAGCAGGGCCATTGCCTCGTCGAATTGGTCCAGCACCGAAAGTCCGTGGGCCAGCCCCAATTGGGCACGCAGCCGCGGCCGCCCGGCCGAGGCAATGTCCGCCGCCATGCGGAAGTCCGAGATGGCCTCTGTGGTTCGACCGAGACCCTGCTGCAGTTCGCCCGACAGGCTGGCCAACGATGCACGACAGGCATCCGCGCCTGACAGCACCAAGCCGCGCTGGGCCAGGGACAAGGCTTGCTCGGTGCGATAAGCAACGGCGGCGGCTTCCGCAGCTGCGAGATAGGCCACGGCGGCCCCAGAATCTTCCGCCGCCTCAAGATGCTGCGCGTGCAGCGGCAGGTCTCGTTCGGTGTACCAGTCGGCAGCTGCCCGATGCAGCTCCCTCCGACGCGCCTTCAACAGCGAGCCATAAATGCCGTCATGCATTAGGGCGTGAACGAAAGCGAGGCCGCCGCCATCCTGCATCAGGAACTGTTCTTCGATAAGATGCGTGGGCTCGTAACTCTGATCGCCCAGAAGATGACGCAACACGGGCAAAGGCACCCGCTGGCCTAGCACCGAAGCCGCCTGCAGAGCGCGCTTCTCGACCGCTGGCAAGCGGTCGGCACGTCCGAGCACAAGACTTTGCACCGACGCAGGCACAGAAGCGGCACTTACTTCGCCGGTATGGCGGAGCAACTGTTCGAGGAAGAACGGGTTACCCCCGGCCCGCGCCACGCAGGCAGCAATTCGTTCGTCGCCGGCGCCCAGAAGTTCGGCCGCGAGTTGCAAGGCCTCTTCGGGCATGAGCGGCGAGAGGTCGATGGTCCCGATCGCCGCCGAACCGAGTTTTGTCCGCCAGCGGCGATCGATCGGGTCGCCTTCAGGACGCGTGGTTAAGGCTAACACGACGGGTGCTTCGGCAGTCACACTGGCCAAGCCCGCCAGATCTTCCAGCAGCGTCGCGTCAGCCCAATGGACATCCTCTACTCGCAACGAAGAGCGGCCGGTCGTGGGCCAGTCGCTTGGCCAGGCCGGAGAGCAGACCCCGCCGGCGCGCTTGCCGGGTGGCTTCTTCCATTGCTTGGTAGAGGGCCCGTCCTTCACCCTCCGTCGGCAGGTCAAGCAGATCGTCGAGGGACGGCCGGTCTGCCGCGGACAGCCAGTCCTCCTCCAAGGCCCGATCTGCCGCCTCCTTGCGCTGGCGCTTGTCGGCCCCGGGGGCAATTCCCAGGAAGCTCCGCGCCAGAAGCCGCATGGCGTCCTGGCCTTTGCCGGTGCCGAAGTCGAGAACGAGCGTCTTATGCGTCGCGAAGCCGCGCCCCTGGGCTTCGCGTGATATCTCGTCGAGTAGCCGACTCTTGCCGATGCCCGCCTCGCCGCGAAGGACGACAACCCGCCCCCGACCGCCGCTCGCCGCAGGCTTGTAGCAGCCCCTTCAGCATCAGCAGGTCGCTCTCGCGGCCCACGAAAGGCGTCGTCGGCGCCGCCCCGGCGGCCAGGCTTTCGACCCGCCAACCTGTCACCGGGGAGGCGATGCCCTTGAGCGCCGCCGGCGGAAGCGCCGTTGCGCGGATTTTGCCTTCTAGCAGGCGCGCCAATGGTTCGGAAATCACGGTCTCACCGGGTTTCGCTAGCTCCACCAGCCGCGCCGCTAGATTGACGGCATAGCCTCGCACCGAATAGTCACGTCCAATTCCTCCAGCGACGACTTCGCCGGCGGCGATGCCGACATGGGTCGCCAGGGGATTACCCCAGGGATCGCTGAGTTCGGCCACACTCGCCTGGATGTCGAGTGCCGCGCGGAGCGCACGCAGCGCATCGTCCCCATGGGCGATGGGCGCGCCGAAGAGGGCCATGACGGCATCGCCGATATGCTTGTCCACATTGCCACCGTACTGGGCGATGATCGCATCGGCGCGGGCATAGAATCCTTCGACCAGCCGGCGGAGGTCCTCGGCATCGAGCCGGGACGAGAGCGCAGTGAAGCCGCAGAGATCGGCGAAGAGGATGGCCACCTGCCGGCGCTCACTGGCGGCATCGGTCTCCTCTAGTGGGGGCACCGGAGCGACAGCGGCCGGCGTAGGTACCGCCGCGGTGCGGCCGCAGCCACCGCAAAATCCTTCGCCTGGCGAATTGGTGAAGCCGCAGTCGGGACAGCCCCAACCCAGTGCAGTGCCGCATTTGGAGCAGAACTTTCGCTCTTCGCGATTGTCCAGATCGCACTGAGGACAGCGCATCGCTCCAACCTCCCGGTTAGGCCCTCTGATGCTAGGGGTTGGCTGATGGTCCGGCAAGCAAACCGGGGCGCAGGGCATTTCCAGCGGGTGGGCCTTCAGAACGTCGGCATACGTGGCGTGCTCCGTCGTGCCGGCTTCGATGCCTCTGGCCATGTACGGGCCTGGGCCCAAAGGTGCGCTTTGGGGTCAAGGCCGGGGTCGGCCGAGGTCTCACCTGTCGAGGCGGAGAATTTATGTCGGGGCAGAGAATCCATAAGGAGCCCTAACTCACTGTGGCCAACTCAGGGCAATACGACCACCCGTGACCACGTTGCCCATCGCGTCGATGCCGTGGACCTGAAAAACCAACGTGGCTATGTCGAGACCAATCGTCGTGACCGATTGCATGTCGACTGTAGCCGACGACATCGGCAGCTAGGATCGCGGCGAGCTTGCGTTCCATCTGCTCCCTCGGTGAGCAGTCTGCACCATCACCCCAATCGCGGTCCGAAGGAATTTTCTCCTTCTATGGTTTCTCTGCATCTCCACGCTTTCACGCAATCACCCACGGCGGACAGGACCGAAAAGCTACTCGTGAGTCCTCATTCTTCTTGCAGCCATCGTGGGCTCCGAGAAAGCGCCCCAGCGACTGCGTGCAAGCAAGTGGGATCAATTTCCATTGATCCGAAGAAATAGTACGTTCTGAGCCTACGGCGTTTTCACACGGCCAGGGTCATTAGCGGACTTCCACATACTGATTAGGCATGTCCGCTTTTCAGCCGGAACCAAACCTCTCTGACGCAAAAAACGGCTGAGCTACGCTTGGTGCGAAGCCGGTGGTGTCCGTCATCCCAACGGCGTGATGACATAAGCTGATCAGACATCGGCAGGTCCTCCTGCCGCGCTTGAATCACGATGTCACATCAGATGGAATTAGAGTCCGTCCTGGGCTCGAAGTCGTCATCCGGGTTTTCGTTCAGTCGCCAGGAGCTGCCAGAAAGGTTGAGGTCAGCGGGAGCGAGACAGCCCTTTTGCCCAATAGGATTTTCCATTCGGTCGATAGGATTTTCGAATGGGGATCATTGATTTTGTTGGACTTTATTTGCCGGGTTGTGGCAATTGCCACCGCGCGAACCAGGGCGAGCAGCTAGAATCTCTTCCATGCTCAAGATGGCCTTGAGCAGCCACGCCAAGGAGATTCCACGATGTTCCCGCTCTCTCGCAACTTCCTGAAGGAGCGAAACACCGTGGCGAGACAAGCAAAATACCGGGAGCGGCTGCCGCAACTTGGCGGCGGCCTGTTCCTCACCGATGGCGGATTGGAGACGACGCTTATCTTTCGCGAAGGCTGGGAGCTTCCTCGTTTCGAAGCTTTCGTCCTCCTCAACGACCTGATCGGACGCATGGTGCTTCGCGCCTATTTCGACCGCTATGTTTTGATGGCGATAGAAGCAGGCGCCGGCTTCATCCTGGAAAGCCCGACCTGGCGCGCCAATTCTGACTGGGGCAAGAAGCTCGGCTACGGGGCTGAGGCGCTCCAGCGCATCAACCGCGCAGCCATCGAGATGATGCTGGACATTCGGTACAGGCATGAAACGTCTGCTTCGCCTATGGTCGTCAGCGGCTGTATCGGCCCGCGCGGGGATGGCTACGCTCCCGGGGCGCTGATGCGCCCGGACGAGGCGTGCGACTATCACCGGCCGCAGGTCCTCACTTTTCGCGATGCCGGCGCAGACCTAGTCTCGGCCTTCACCATGACCAATATCGGTGAGGCGCAAGGCATCGCCCTTGCGGCGAAGGCGGCAAACATGCCTTGCGTCATCTCCTTCACCGTGGAGACCACTGGGCGTCTGCCGGCCGGAGAGTCACTTGCCGAAGCGATCAAATGCGTCGATGACGCAACCGACAAAGGCCCGGCCTATTACATGATCAACTGCGCCCACCCCACGCATTTCGATCATGTGCTCAATGCGGGAGAGACGTGGATCAAGCGCTTACGCGGGCTACGTGCCAACTCATCCCGCATGAGTCACGCCGAGCTCGACAATGCGCCTGAGCTAGACATCGGCGATCCGCTTGAGCTCGGCGGGCAATATGCTGACCTCCGCCGCCGTTTCCCTCACATCAACGTGCTTGGCGGCTGCTGCGGAACGGACCACCGCCATGTGGACTGTATCAGCACGGCTTGCCGCGGAGCGGCGCAAGCGGCGTGATGAGTTTCGCCTGGCGCGCTCGCGTTGCGGTCGAAGTCAGGTACGGGTGGTTATGCGTCGTCGGCGTCAGTAGCGCGAACGCGCCCGTGAATGCTCAACCCCACCAGAAGATAGCCGCGATGCTGGGCAGGCCTGGTCACTCCACAGCCTGGTGCGTCGATGGCGGGCAATGTCCGCTATTGGCACAAAGCAGACATGCTCAATGAGCTGACGAATGTCTGCTTTAGGGGGGCAACGTCCGTTATTGGGGGTAAAGCGGACATGGCGGGGACCTTTCAGTATGTCCGCTAATGACCGGACAAACTTGCCCCAGGGCTGCGGCCAAGACCGATCTTGAATGTAGGTCAGCTAAGGCACTAGCATCATCCATGATCCTGAGGGACTTGCATCGGCAGCGCCGCTTGCGGGAGCGATAGCACTCGTCGCGATGGCGTTCTACGCGGTGCTGTTGCCCTGGCACACCGTATCCCAGGCAACCGGTCCGCCCCTTAGTCTTGGAAAATCATTCGAGCCGCCCTGCCATCAGGCCTCGGCGGCAGGGGATAATGCGAAGACCCCACAGCCAGCGAAGCCGCGAACACATTGTCCGATCTGCAATGGCTTTGCGGCCTTTCACTTTGCCGCCCCAGCGCCAGCGAGCGCCCTGTTGGTCGGGCCGGTGGTACAAGCCGCTATCCCCCACACGGTCCGAAGATGGCGTTGTCGGTGTCATCGCGCGCGCGCCTCAGAGCCGCGGCCCACCTAGTTCCTCCACCTAGACTCTACTGACGGCAGCGACCGCCCTTAGGCGGGGCTGGCCAATGCCGTTTGGGCCTCTAGCAGCGCGCGATCGCTTCGGCATCGCGCAACAATAACTCTGGAGGAACTCCATGCATCGGTTAATCCTAAGACGGGTCACGGCCGCGACGTTGCTCGCATTTGCTCTCTGGTCACCCGCGAGCGCCCATTGCATTGTTGGCAACCGCTTCTTTCCCGCAACACTGACCGTGGATGATCCCTGCGTTAATGACGAGCTTTCCATCCCGACTATCGCGGCGTTCAAGAACGGTGATGAACCATCGGCCGACGAACTGGATATTTCTGGAGAATACTCAAAGACAATAACCGAGAACTTTGGGGTTTCGCTGGGCGAGACGTGGGTGCATCTCGACATCCCTGGTGGTGGTACTCACGCTGGCTTCGATAATCTCGCCACTGCGTTCAAGTACCAATTCGTCAAGGACGCAAGTGGCGAGCTAGCCATGTCCGCGTCACTTGATGTGGATTGGGGTGGAACCGGAAGCAGCTCCATTGGCGCGGATTCATTCACGACCCTCACGCCGAATTTATTTGTCGGCAAAGGCTTCGGCTTTCTCCCTAACTCGATGAAGTTCTTCAAGCCGTTGGCGGTCACGGCTCAGGTCGGCTACTCAATTCCGACCGAGTCCTCAACAACTGAATTTGATGTCGCAACCGGTCTGCTGACGACCACCCCAAATCCACGGTTTTTGAATTGGGGCGGGTCGCTTCAGTACAGCCTGCCCTACCTCAAATCGAGCGTTCAAGACTTGGGGCTGCCTGCCTTTCTGAACCGGATGGTGCCGCTCGTTGAGTGGAACCTCTCGACACAAGTGTCCAATTTCGATGGTGGAGAACGCACAACGGGAACGATCAACCCCGGAGTGATCTACGTTGCTGACAAGTACCAGTTAGGCGTCGAAGCGATCGTCCCGGTCAATCGGGCAAGCGGTGACGGTGTCGGCGTCATCGGCCAGCTGCATCTCTATCTCGACGACATCTTTCCCAACTCAATTGGCAAGCCGCTGTTCGCGGCGGCATCGCAGCCATCGGGACAATGACCATGCGCAATTTCACGCTCGTCACCGTTTTTCCTGACCGTCGTCGGCCTCTCAACGGCGGCGGAGGCCCACGCCATGCTCGATCATGCAAGCCCAGCGGTCGGCAGCACCGTGGGCAGCTCGCCCGGGCAGGTCACGCTCTATTTTACGCAAGCGCTCGAACCGAAGTTCAGCGGGGCGGAGGTGCGCAATGCCTCCGGCGCACGTGTGGACCAAGGCAAGAGCGTCAGCGGCAACGTCATGCGTCTCAGCGTTGGGTCGCTGCCGCCGGGCAGCTACAGCGTGACCTGGCACGTGCTTTCGGTCGATACCCACACCACGCAAGGGAGCTTCAGCTTCCACGTTGGTAGATAGGCGAGGCGATGTTCGATCCGCTCGTCGTCTCCCGTGCCGTGCATTTTGCTTCCAGTCTTGTCGTTGCAGGGGTCGCGATATTCTCAGCCTTTATCGCTCAATCCGTCCGTGCCACGCCTTTTCAGGCGAGACGGCAAGAGCAGCTGATGCTTGTCGCTCTTGCGCTTGCTGTGCTCTCGGGCGCGACCTGGCTCCTTTTCCTGTCCTCTAACATCGCACAGAGCTCAGTTGGCGCAGCGATCGGCGATGGAACCGCCTGGTCCGTCTTGACCGAAACCCAATTCGGCCGTGTCTGGGAAGCTCGGCTGCTTGTCGCGATTTTCCTTTGCTGTGTCTGGCTTGTCGGACCGGCGTGAGGACTCGAGGCTTGCATCTGAGTTTGTTGCAAGCGGTGCTGGCGGCTGCTTTTGTTGGGATGCTTGTTTGGTCTGGGCACGCAGCGGGAACTGCGGGGTTTGGCGGCTTCTTGCATCTTGGTGGGGACGCGCTCCATCTCATCGCCGCAGCAGCTTGGGTCGGCGGCTTGGTACCGCTGCTCATGTTCCTCGGCCCGCGCATCCAGGGGTCAGAACCCCCTCTCGCCGACTGCTTTCAGGTTCTCAAACGGTTTTCCACGCTTGCTGCCTGGAGCGTGGCAGTGCTTGCCGCGGGCGGCGTGCTCAACACCTGGTTCATGACCAATGGACTGCGAAGTTTTCTCGGCACCGAATACGGCGACCTGGTGCTCATCAAGATCATGCTGTTTATCGTGATGTTGGGCTTTGGCGCAGCCAACCGCTATTGGCTCACGCCGCGATTGCTCCCCGGCAACGTCCCCACGGAAGAGGGTAGCAGATCACTGCGGCTGCTTTGCGCTTCGGTTTCGATTGAAATCGCATTGGGATTGATCGTGATCTGTGTGGTCGCCGTGCTGGGCCTGCTGCCGCCACCCGGGCATGAGCATCATATGGATTAGAGCATGGCTCGCGGCATTCGTGATCTGCCCTGATTTCGGAGCAAGGCCCGGCTCGCGGTGAGTCCGGAAATGGCACAAAGCAGACATGCTCAATGCGCTGACGAATGTCCGCTTCTTGGGAGCAAAGCGGACATTGACCAACCGCTGCTTAGCAATCTCGATTTATAAGTACACGGCCTAGCTGCCAGGATGCGCCCGCCTCGCGTCCGACCCGCTCACGGTCAAGCATCAGCGCCACGTCGTGGATGGTCTGGAACAGGAAGCGCCGCACGAACCGGCGAAACCACCAGTAGACCGTCGGCCAAGGCGGAAAGTCCTTCGGCAACATCCGCCAGCCGCCGCCCGAGCGGGCCAGATATCGGATCGCGTTGAAAACCTCGCGCAAATCCGTCCGGGCCGGCCGCCCGTTCTTGGCCGCGCCAGGCAGGAACGGCTCAATCCGCGCCCACTCCTCGTCGGTCAAATCCGTCGGGTAGCGCTTGGTCTTCTTCTCAAATTCGGCCATCCGGCCACGCGTCGCTGGGGTCCACATCCCAAGCTTGAATCACGCCCGAACCTGCCGTTCAATGGGTTCTCCGACGGTCTCTAAGACCTTAGATTGGCGACACATGGAACAGGAACGGACGCATGCAACGAGAGATCATCCGGGTCGAGCCGATTGACAGCAATTTCGAGAAGTGGGGCGCGCCGGTGTCCACCTGCACCCGCGCCGGCAACATGGTGTTCGTCTCGGGCATGCCGCCCTTCGATCCTGAGACCGGCGAGATCCTCGTCCACGCCCCGTTCGAGCGCCAGGTTGAGCTGATCCTGGAGCAGGTGAAGAAGGCGCTGGAGGCCGCCGGGTCGGACCTCGACCATGTGCTGAAGTGCAATGTTCTGTGCATCTCGGCGGACCGGTTCAAGGCCTTCAACGAAGTCTACAAGCGCTACTTCCCGAAAAACCCCCCAGCCCGCATCTTCTTCTGCGTGCCTGAGTGGACCGGGCCCTTCGACGTCGAGGTCGATTGCATGGCGGTCACGAAGGACTGACCTCGGCCGGCAGCAGCTCGCGGGACATGCGATGGCGAACACCTTGATCACCGGTGCCAATCGAGGAATTGGACTCGAGTTCGCGAGACAGTATTTGGCCGATGGCTGGCGGGTCTACGCGGCTTGTCGTGATCCAGATTCTGCTTTCGAGCTGCACTCATTGGCTGATGCTAGCGACCACCAACTGCAGATCATGGCGTTGGATGTTACGGACTCCGCCACTATTAAAGCGGCAGCCACCGAACTCGACAGGCAAGCCATTGACCTTCTTCTCAACAACGCCGGCGTAATGGGACCTCGTGGTCAAACCATCGGTAACGTCGACTACGAAGCCTGGGCGAGGGTGCTCGACGCCAACACCATGGGCCCGATGCGGGTTTCAGAGGCGTTCGTCGAAAATGTTGCCCGAAGCGACCGAAAGCTCATCGTCACCCTAACCAGCGGCATGGGATCGCTTGCTGACAATACTTCCGGCGGCTCGATCGCCTATCGCAGCTCGAAGGCGGCGGTGAACATGGTGATGCGCAGTCTGGCCATCGACCTCGCACCGCGCAGCATCACCTGCGTGGTCGTCAATCCTGGCTGGGTGCAGACCGACATGGGTGGACCAAACGCCAAAATCACCCCGGCCGAAAGCGTGACGAAGTTGAGACGCTTAATCGAGACCCTGGGGCCGGCCCAGTCGGGCAAATTCTTCAACTACGATAGTCGCGAATACCCCTGGTAGGTGGGTAGTCACGTCCGCCTTGGAGGGTATTGCGGACATGCTGAGCGACAGGAGCATAGCGGGGCCACGCTCGCCGGAGAGGTCACTGGAGTTTGGTCAGCAGTATTCCGCGACGGCCAATTCCCGTTGTCTAACGCGTTCTATGATCGCTTCGGCCTCGGCACCCCTCGGCCGGCGTCCTTTCGAGCGCGGAAGCGAGATAGGCGCGCGCCTCGGCCCGCTTGCGCTCGAGGATCGGGCCAACGTGCGCCATGCCGCGCGCGAGCAGGCGCTCGACCTGGTTCACGCCCATCCGCTCGCCGAACTTGTGGTGCTCGAGCTTCAGGGTCGCGAGCAGCGTGTCGAGGCGCGAGCCCATGTTGAGCCAGGCGCGGTCGAAGCTCACGAACGGCGTACCGAAGATCACCGAAAAGATGGCGCCGTGGAACGAGTCGGTGAAGTGAAGGCGGGCGTTGCGCACCAAGCCCAGGAACTCCGCGGGGTCGGCGGCATAAAACGTGCCGACCGAGAAGTCGTTGAGGTGCACGACCTTCAGGCTCAGCCGATCGGCACAGCTCCGGATGAGCTCGTCGCACGCCGCCGAGCGCGGATCGAGGAAGTAGGTGAGAAGGTAGTCCGTCCCCGGCCGCGCCGGGTGCGCCGTCGCGAGGGCGGCCCAGTCCGCCTCGCCGAGCATGAGCGTCGGATCGATCGTCACTGGCACGGTCCGCCCGGTCAGGTCGTGCACGATCGCGGCGGCCGCATTCTCGCGCACGGAGATATGCGCGAAATCGCGCAGGCGCTCGCTGTAGAAGGCGCGGTGCTCTTCGGGAATCTCCGGGATCCCGATGCTAGCCGAGAAGGCGATCCGCTTCCGCTTCCCGGCGAAGGTGAGGAAGTCGATTTCGGCGAGCTTCCGGAACTCGGGATTCCAGACCTGATCGCTGCCGACGACGAAGTAATCGTACATCGCGTCGAGATCGCCGGTGGGCGTGTCGCGATAGATCGTGAAGTCGGTCTCGTGGATATGGGCGCGGCTGAAGGCGCGGGCGCGTGCGTCCTTCTCGCCGCGAAGGCGGAGGGCCGCGACACGCTCCCGCTCGGCGCGCCCCCGGAAGACCCGGCGCGCGAGCCTCCCGCCGAGCCGCCGAACCAGCGAGCGCAGGCGGACCGGCGCCGGGCGCGCCTCGGCCGCGGCGCGCGGAGTGTTTAGGATTGTGCTGCACGAGAAGCCGAGTTTGGAGATGATGCGCTGCATCGCGTAGTTCTGCAGCCGGTTGCCGAAGTTCGAATCGCCGGTGATGGTTACCAGGCCCACTCTACCCGCGTTAGGCTGTTGATCGAGCATCGTGCGTCCTCATCCCGTGTCGCTGCTCGGGACCGTAGTTAGCGGGCCTTGCGCCTCGGGCCAAGTGGAGGTCGACCGGTGGGGGGCGATGCGACGCCCCGAGCGGCATTCTCTTGAAATTGTGGCCTGTTGCCGGAGCCCGGCGGCCCGCGACGCGAAGCCGCCGCGGGGAGACCTCAGCCTGCCGCCGACGAGCGCGCTGGTCGAGTACCGCTCGACGTCGCGACCGTCAGCTTCGGCGCAACGCACCTCCTCGCCGTCGCGCTCACCCCCGATGGCCCGCCCAGGCTGGTCGACCTGGGCGAGGCCGCGCGATCGCCGATCTGCAACGGAGCATGGTCGGGGTAGACCGGACCGGGGCGTCCTTCGATGCGGCCGCCGGCCTGCTCCACGAGCGGCTGATCGCGCCGCTGCTGCCGCATCCGGGCACGGCGGAGACGCTCGACATCGCCCTGACGGGGCGCTCAGCGCGCTGCCGTTCGAGGCGCTGAGCGACGGCTGCGGCAAGCGGCTGGCCAGCCGACTGCCGAGGGATCGAAACGCCGTGATCCGTCGGCGAGCCCGGACGCTCGGGCTGGCGATGCGCAGAACGAGGCGCGGACTTCAACCGCTGCCGTCCAAGTGGTCGGCGAGGCGCAAGGTCAGCGCCACGATCGTGAACGTCGGGTTCAGACTCCCGGCGGTCGGAAACACCGAGTTGCCGGCGACGTAGAGGTTGGCCAGCCCAAACACCTTGCAGTCGGCGTCGACCACGCCCTGATCGGGCGAGGAGGCCATCCGCGTCGTACCGGCGTGATGATGGCCGCCCTCCATGTGGCTGCCCTCGAACACCACTTCACGCGGCGCAAGCCTGCTCCAGTCGGCCTCCAAGAAATCGGTATCCATCTTCAGCCGTGCGACCCCAGCGGCCGCGAAGGCATCGGCGAAGACCTCCTGGGCTCGCCGCAACGTTCGCCGCTCGGCGTCCGTCACGACCCAATGCAGGCGGACGCGACGCATACCCAGCGCATCGTGGTCCGAGGTGAGCGTCACTCGGCTGTCCGGGTTCGGGAAGGGCTCGACCATTGTCAGGCATCGGGAGGGCCGCCGGCCGACGGCTCGACCATAGAGCGACGTCGCGACGCCCGGGGCATCGAGGAACACGTCGGCAATGTGTTCATGCACCGAGCTGAAGTCGCCTCGCGCGAGCTCCCGTCGCAGCTTGGAGAGCGACTGGGCGCCGCGGGAATATGCGCCGGCCTCTACGTCGAGTTTGAGCCGGACGACGCTGATCTCGTTCGCGCACTGCGCTGCCTTGTCGATGTAGAAACAGAGGGCACGTCCGAACCGGCCGCCAGTCGACGGACCGATATCGTCGTAGGCGTCGAGGCGCACATCGGCCCTCGGGGTCACGTGGCCGCTCCAAAACGCGATATGGTCCATGAAGAAGCGGCCGACCAAGTCACGCTGGTTACCGATGCCGGCGGGCATCACGTCGTCGTTGGTGAGCAGGAGCCGGGCGTTTTCGATGGCGCCGGCCGCCAAAACGACGCGCCGAGCATGCACGGTCACGCGGCGACCATTTAAGCTCGTCGCCTCGACTGACTGAACCGCTCGCCCGTTTTCCGAAAGGCTGATGCGGGTGACGCACGCATGCAGGTAGAGCTTGAGATGGGCCAGCTGCTCGAACAGTACGCGGTGGCGCTCTCCGGCAAGAAAGGCCGGCATGCACACACGCCAAGTCTTCGAGAAGACGGGCGTGCCGGTTAGAGCGACAGGCTCTAAGCTCGGATCCTGCCGCTGCCAGCCTTCGAGATCGTCGAAGTCGTAAGCGCCAAGGCCGAAGTACTCGACCGCCTGTCGATACCAGGGGTCCAGGTCGGCCCGGACGATCGGCCAGCCGCTATGAGGTATCCAAGGGCGCGCCTCGAAGTCGATCGGCTCGAAGGGGCCGACCTGGTTGCCCCAATTGTTGGTCGAGCCGCCGAGCATCCGAAGGCGGTCGACGTCGAGATCGTAGTAGCGCTGCCCAGTCAGTTCTCCGGCATAGAGGTCCTGAACGTCCGGTTCGAAGTCGACCCCACCCGACTCGAGCACCACCACTTCTCGGTCACTGCGGCTGCGGAAGTACCAGGCGATCGCGAGGCCCGCGGCGCCGCCGCCGATCACGCAGAGGTCGGTCTCGATGCGGTGGTCGCTCGGCTGCTCGGCGAGGTCGACGATCATCCGCAACCACGTCCAGCGGCCGATAGGCTCTCGTAGCAGGCGAGCGCGAAGGCCGCCTCGGCACGAGCGAGGCGCGAGCCGTCGAGCGCGACCACGGTGCCGCTGGCGAAGTCGCGTGCCGCGGCGGCCCGCATTTCGGCAAGCAATGCAGCAATCGGCGCGCCGTCACGCAGACTCTGTTCCCATCGAGCTGTTCCGAGGCACGTCCGCTCCGCTGGCGGAATCGACGCGGAGAGCAGTCGGCCGATCTCGGCCGCCGCTTCGAGCACATGATTACCCTCGGCGTGCGCGCGCCCGGCGCCGAGGCCAAGCGCAATGGACGCGACCGTGCGCGAGGTAGGGCAGGGCCTCAACTGGTGCAACGCTTTCCTCTTGGTACAGTTTAGGACATTCGAAACTGTTCAGCGAGGTTCGGTAAGCTCGTCGCGTCCTAGCGGAGCCCCTGCCTGCTGCGGACGCATCCGTTGGTCTAGGTCGGGAGGGCGCCGCGCTCGGCGACCAGCGCCTCAAATTCGGAATCGGTCTTTGGCCCGTAGGTGTCGAATGTCGGATCGGCGTTTTCCCGATAGGCCTGCTTGCGCCTCCCGATCGGATCGGTCTCGGTCTTTTGGCGCCGCTCGGGCACGTCGATGCCGTAGACGCGAGCGCCGTTGAGGCCGAAGATTTTCTGCTTCAGCGCCGGAGTGAGCTCAGGGTAGCCGTGCACCTCGATCAGCTCCGGCGCGATTTGAAAACTTCGGAAGGCCTGGATCTGGTCCTGCGGCGAGCCGTACCAGAGTGCATCGGTGCCCCACAGCACATTGTCCTTGCCGATGTGCTTGAGGAGCTTGCCAAGAAGGTGCGCGGCAGTGGTCGGATCGCGCATGACGTAGCGCCAGGTGGTGCCGAGCTCGGCATAGACGTTGGCGTTGAGGCTGATGCCGTTGGATTCAACCGATTTGATCAGGGCATCGACGCCCTGTGTGGCATTCGCCGGATCGTAGGGGCCTTCTTTCCTTCCGACCTCAAAGCCTGAGTGATAAATGATGAAATTCATGTCGGGGTATAGCCCTGCGGCGCGGCCGACATCGGCGCAGCGCCCCAATCCTTGGGGAAACCCCGGGAAGAATATGCCTTTGTGGATGCAGATATTCCGGACGCCGAGCTCACGTGCCCGCTCGATGAACGGGATGCCGACGTCGGGGCTGTCAAGCTCGAAGCCGATGCCGGCAGGGCCCCACTGCGTGTAGCATTTCCACGCCTTGATGGGGTAGCGATCCACCGCATCCTTCATCAGCTTTAGCGGTGCGACCTCTGGGCCGGCATTCGGAATCACCATGGCATGGAGGAACAGCCGCTCGGCACCGCCCATCTGATTGATGAGGACGCGAACGCGATCGGCTTCTTCGAGCGAAAGCGGGTTGTTCTCAGGCAATTCGGGCACGAACGAGAGGACGGCGACGTCGGTGTCGCTGTCCATGAAGATGTGCTTGATGTACCGGTCGGCGGAAAAGCAGGCGACCGGGTCCTCTTCGCCGCAACGGCCCTGGGGATCGGCGGCGAAAGCCTGTGCCCAATATTTGCCGGCGGATTGGCGCCACTTGCCGGTCGGATCGACCAGGTGAGTCTGAACATCGAAGATGAACTCATCGCCCGCCAGGACGTCCGCGGCCGCAGCGGGCTCGAAGGTGCTCTCCTTGGGCAGGCTGTAGACGCCGCCGGTATTGCCCACGAGCGCGAAGGCGTCCTTCAAGGTCAGCAAGGTGGTGGCGGCGCCGCAGAGCGATTGCAGAAAGGCGCGGCGTCCAAGCCCAACGCGCTTCGCGTGCTCGCCGATCCGCCGTTTGGCTTCGCTGTTGGCGCGCGCCACATCCCTGGTCAGTGGTACTGGGCGAAACTCGCCATTGGAAGTCGAATCGACTTTGATCGGAAGCGGCCCTCTTACCTCGTCCACCATGACTCGTGCCTTTCCGTCGCTGCGCAACCCCTAGGTCAGTTTAGAGCATCGTGCGACGACGGGAAGGGGAGGTTAGCGGGGAAGCGGTGCCGTCTCACGGCCAGAAAGCTATGAGCATCGCCCCCAGAAGCGCAAGGACGACGGCTGCCGCAATGATGGCACCGGCGTTTTGGCCAATTCCGGCCTCGATCCGGGCAAAGGCGGTGGGAAACAGCATGTGGACCACGCCCTCAATCATGGCGATCCAATAGGGTCCGGGTTTCACCTTCTCCATGTCCACAGCCCCGCTCACATCCGCCGGCATGACTTTAGGCAGCGCGAGATGGGGTGAGGCCCCCCAACCCCCCAGGGGATCCCCCATAGGGCCTCGCTTGAAGAGGGGACCGTAGCGGAGCTGATGTCGTTCAGGGTAAACTTGCTGAAACATTGGGAAGCGTTAGGCGGTACTTTTTTGGAGTCACCTAAACCGCCTTTTGGAGCACGGAGTCGTGACGAAGTTTAAGGTCATCGACACCCAGCCTGGAGGCCCGCCGCGGCCGCTAGGGTCGGCTGGTCAGGCGTTGTGGCACTCGATCACCCGCGATTACGACATATCTGACGCCGCCGGTCATGATGCCGGGGGCACTCTGGTTGCACACACAAGAGTGACATGAAGAAGCGCGGCATGCGCTCGCCTGACTTGGCCGACGCCTTCCTCCTCACCTTTGCGTGTGGAGAAAGACGGAAGGAGCGCTATCGAAGGCCAGTGCGGCGGTGCTCGGCTTGGGCGGCGTAGAGCAGAGTGAGAGTATTGAGAGGCTGACGGAGCGCTTACTATGTGATTACTCAGTTTGCTTGCTTCGCGTTTATCACTTGATTTGACTAGGGTTGGAGCGCTGGAACATCTGATGACGCAACAGACGGCCGTCATGTTCTTGGCACCGGAATTGGCACCGGACAGCGCGAGACCAGGGGGTACGACCCGGCACCATAGCCGTCCAGCGAGCCGAGAAAGCCTCGCAAATCCTTACTTTGCGACATTGGACGGGATCAAAAGAAATGGCTGCCTTCGCATTAGCAAACCGCCGCCTTCAGCCTCTCGGAAATTGTCATGACAAAAGGGCACTCCTTCGGAGAGGCAGCTTGACTACCATTTGCGTAATTTACAAATGGCTTGTCGAGAAACACCATTTGTGTGTTATACAAATGGTACGCGCGATCGGTACGCTTGGCGGCTGGGGTGCGCTAGCAGGGAAACAGGGCGGTGCGCTCAAAAGAGACGCAGGAATTGTCTTCGACGCCTGCGCACCCCTCTAAACTCCCAGTCACCTGAATGAGGAATGGCCGGTAACGGAAACTCGCGACTGACGTCTACAAGCCCCGTCGATCAGCTTCGCCTCGATCGCACCGGACAGGTAGGGCCCGCAGTCGAGGCGACGCCCATCCTTCCCGACTCGGCCTTGGTCTCGCCAGGCGTGGTAAGACCGTGGGCGACCAGGGCGACCTGGAAGCCCTTCGAGACGTCGAGGGACGAATCGAGGACGAGCTGCGTCGCCTCGAGAAGATGGAAAAGCACAACGAGGGCATTCGGAAAAACTCCGACGGCATCGCCGACGAGATCCGGAAGGCCCAGCGCCAGTTCGACCTCCTGCTTCGGAAGGCGAGGAGCACACTGACCGCGCTCAAAATCGAACTACACGAGGAGTGCGTCGAACGGTCGAGTCCGATCGCACTCCCTTCCGCCTCGTACGCCGCGGCGACCAACGCGCTCAGTGCCCTTCCGCGGGCGATCGGCGAGTGACACCCTTCAACCCTGGTTCCTGAAGGTCGATATTCGCGGGGCGCATTACCAAGTAGAAAGTTCCATGCCGGCCGAGTTTGTAGACAACGCGGCCCAAAGCTTTCTCCAGCATGGCGAGGATTTGCCGCGCGTCTTGAACCACTTCGCGATCCCCGTGGGATCTAGCCGCGCAGTAATGGCCAACTCTCGACATAGGGCACCAACACTGGTCTCGGGCTTGCCCGTAACAGCCATGGCGAGCCGTAGCTTAGCCTGAGACCTGCGGCCTCCTTTCCGCTCCTGTGCGCGTGCTGAGGCAAGACCGGCGCGGGCGCGTTCAATGAGGTCACGTTCAAACTCGGCGAGTGAAGCAAAGATGCTGAAGACCAACTTGCGCGCGGGCATAGTCATGTCGATTGCAGGACCCCAAAGAAGCTAGTTCTGCTTGCCGCATGTCACCATTCGTAAAAATGACAAATGGGGCTTGCATTTCACCTCCCATTCGTGGGATAGGCAAATGGGGAGGTCGCCTCCCATTCGTGGAAACCCAAAAGGGAGGGACATTCGGTATGGCAACACCTGGTCAGCTTGTGGAGGTCATGGCACACGTTCTCGGCATTTCCAAAGCAACGGTCATTCAATACGACCGGGTACTTGCCGAGAAGGGACTCCGCTCAAAGAGCGGTCGAGGAACGAGTGCTGCTAGAATAACTTCGCGCGACGCGGCCAATCTGCTGATAGCGGTGGTGGTATCTCCGATTATGGGTTCGTCAGCTATAGACGCGGTGACCAATTGCGAGGCGTATGCATCGCTACGTAACCTGAAGCTTCTTAAGGGGACAGAAGACTTCGCGGAATTTGGCCTGCCAACGTTGGCTGACCTGCCCAAAGGTCACTCCTTCGGAGAGGCTCTTTCTGCTCTGATAGACGCTGCCGGAAACGGGGAGATCTTCAAGCTGCCGGGCGGAAAACCCTATTCGCTGCAGAGATCGTTAGAAATCCGGTTCAGCGGACCGGACCCTCAGGCCGAAATCTTAGTTGATAGGAGCAAAGACTTCGGTCTCGTGGCAAAGCTCATATATTTTAAGTCAACGAGAATTCGGAAGTTCCCCGACCTACGTCGGACCAGCACGGTAGGTTTCCGCACGATCCGAAGCCTTGGCTCTCTAATCTGGGACAGCAGGAAATGAACGTTGACGAAGAGAGGCTAGAGACGCCAAAGCAGCTCGCCGCGCGCGTGGGCGTGAAGGAGCGACACATCCGTCACCTGATCAACACCCGCCAGATTGAACACGTCCGGATTGGTTCTCGGGTACACATTCCGTTCGGCGCCTTCGCGCGATTTGTTGAGACGAACAAGGTCAAGCCATGCCACGACGAAACCAAGGACCCCGTCTGCGCTACCTCGAAAAACGTCATTGCTTCTACATCACATGGTCAGAACGCGGTCGCAGCCGCGAGCGCTCAACTGGCACGAGCGACCGCGAACAAGCTGAAGGCATCTTCGCAGAGTGGCTGCAAGTCAAAGGCCGCCGCAGCGGCCCAAGTGATCCCTCTGCAATCCTCGTGACCGACGTTCTAACACAATACGCCATCGCAAAAGCTGATGAGGTTATTGCACCTCGCGCCATCGGCTGTGCCGTCGACGCCCTTACGCCGTTCTGGGAGGGCCGCACAGTTGTCGAAGTGACTAAGCAAGCCTGCAAACTTTACAGCAAGGTACGGGACCGTTCCGTCAATACTATACGCCGGGAACTCAGTGTGCTGAGGGCGGCCATTAACTTTGCCCACGAGGAGGGGCGGATCACTCGTCCCGTGCACGTCGAGCTCCCTAAACCCCCTGAATCGCGCAAGCGTTGGCTAAATCGCCAAGAAGCAGCTCGCCTCATCCGCACATCGCGGACGCCTGCAGCCCGCCTCTATCTACCTCAGTTCATCCTGTTGGCGCTCTATACCGGGCGACGCAAGGAAGCCATTCTGTCCCTCCGCTGGCCACAAGTGGACCTTAAAGCGGGCTTGATCGACTTTGAGATCCCCGGTCGCGAGGCCACAAAAAAAGGACGCGGCACGGTCCGAATTTCATCGCGGCTGCTGCCGCATCTCAAAAGGCTTTGGAAGCGTGGAACAGACCTTGGCTACGTGTTGCATATCAACGGCAAACGCATCAAAGACATTAAGAAGGGCTTTGAGGCCGCCTGCAATAGAGCAGGTCTAAACGACGTGACACCTCACACCCTGAGGCATACGGCTGCAACGTGGCTCATGCAGCGGGGAACGCCTACATGGGAAGCGGCAGGCTTCTTGGCCATGTCCGAGAAGATGTTGCGAGATGTCTATGGCCACCATCATCCCGACTTTCAGAAAACCGCAGCAGCAAACATCGGCAGCCGTCCGAACAAGGCATGAAGGTTGTCCGCACAATGTCCGCGTAACTACGTAGAGTTTTCGTTGCGTTCCTCGCCTCTTTGAGCCGAAAAGCCGCAGAAAAAGGACCATTGAACAGTGAACCAGAAAATTCCCAAGCTACGTGTCGAGGGTCCGATTCCCTTCACCCGCTCCACTTTTTCTGATAGTGAAATCAGAATCTTAAGGCTCTTCCTGGATAAACTGGAGGAGCCTTTTCATGTCGCATACCGTGCAACATGCACCCAAGCATTTCCAAGGGTTTCCAGGGGGTGGCAAAACCTACATGCACATGAACGCGACATGGACTGTGGCAATTTGCACCCGCCAAGGGGCGAACTTACCGCGCAAGCGCGAACTCACGGACGACAAAGTGAAAGAGACGCAAGCGCGAACTCACAGAGGACAAAGTGAAAGAGATCGGGAGAGACCGTACCGACTATCATCAAGCATACCGGATTCAGCAAGGCGAGCATCTATCGGGCCGCTGAATCAATCGGCGTAATGGGTCCCCTCTGAGGCCCGGGGGGTAGCTTTGGAAAACGAAAGAGTATGGGATCCATTGATCGACGTCGCCTGAGGGAAGCGGCATGACCGTCTGCAGAAGAGAGTGGTCGTTGCAAAATGTCTGGAGTTACCCCGAGAGCAGACACCCGCCAGCGCGGCACGAGCTGTTCGGTCGGAATGTCGCCGCGAACCTCAACTTCTCTCTTCCAGAATCCAATATGCCGAAACCGCAACTATTATCGTGAGAACCATTCATTTTCTGCAAATCGCAGATTCACGTAGCCTCCGCGGAACTCGCAGGAGGCAGCGGTATGCCCATACGTCGCCTTGTTCCCGTACTCACCCTTGCCGGCTGTGCTGCCCTGCCGGTGATTGCGCAAGCCGGGGAGTTCTATGTCGGCGAGCCGATTGTGCAGGACAATCTGCAAATCGTGTCCAATTACCTGACTGGCATCAAAATGGATCCGATGCCCAAGGGGATGGATATGAGCCCGGATGCCATCCATCTCGAGGCCGACGTGCATGCCACCAAGGATGAGAAGCACGGCTTCTCCGAGGATGCGTGGATTCCGTATCTGACCATCCACTACATGGTCACCAAGGAGGGAAGCGAGTTCAAGAAGACCGGCACGCTGGCGCCGATGACGGCAGATGATGGGCCGCATTACGCCAACGATGTCTCTATGGATGGTCCTGGCACCTATGATCTCACCTATGAGATCCTGCCGCCCTCGTCGAACGGCTTCATACGCCACATCGATAAGGAGACCGGCGTGCCTGAGTGGTGGAAGCCGATCACCGCGCATTGGACCTTTTCCTATCCGAGCAAGGAGAAGGGGTAAGGGCGGTGGTACATTTCCCATTTGGCCGCGCAGTGGCTGGCGTTGTCATGATGACCGGTCTCTGGCTCCCGAGTGCGACGCCCCTGCAGGCGCAGACAGCGATCGACATGACGATTAAGGACCACCGCTTCACGCCCTCAGAGATCCATGTACCGGCCGTCAAGCCGGCCGTGCTCAATATCAAGAATGAAGATGCGACGGCCGAGGAATTCGATTCTTCCGCACTCAAGATCGAGAAGGTGATCGGCGGCGCAAACGAAGGCACCGTGCGACTCCGGCCACTCGATCCCGGCCGCTACCCGTTCATGGGCGAATACCACTCCGACACGGCTCAGGGCGTCGTCATCGCTGAATAGATCCCGATGCTTGCCACGCTCCTGATTGTGTTTCGCGAGGTCATCGAGGCCGGACTCATCGTCGGCATCGTGCTCGCTGCGACCAAAGGGGTGCCGCGACGTGGCCTCTGGGTGAGTTATGGCGTGATCGCCGGTGTCGCTGGGGCGTGCCTCGTTGCAGCCTTCGCAAGCGAGATCGGAGCGTTGTTCCAAGGCTCGGGTCAAGAGCTCTTCAATGCGAGCATCCTTCTTCTCGCCGTGGGCATGCTCACTTGGCACAACGTCTGGATGGCAAGCCATGGCCGTGCCATCGCCCAGGAAATGCGTGAGGTGGGAAGGGCAGTCGCCTCAGGTGGAAGGCCACTTGCTGCCTTGGCAATCGTTTGCGGCGTGGCCGTGCTCCGCGAGGGCTCGGAGATCGTCCTGTTCCTCTATGGCATCGCCGCGTCCGGCGGGACCTCGGCGCTCAGCATGATGGCCGGCGGAATCCTAGGGTTGCTCGCCGGCGCCGGCGTGTCGATGCTAATGTATCTCGGCCTTTTGACCATACCCGCCCGGTATCTTTTCTCTTTCACCTCTGGGTTAATCACGCTGCTCGCCGCCGGGCTCGCCGCGCAGGCAGTCGCCTTCCTGCAACAGGCCGGCTATGTCGAGGTGCTCACTTCCACCGTTTGGGATACCTCTTGGCTGCTCTCTGATGACAGTGTGCTCGGGCGGTTGTTGCATACGCTGATCGGCTACACGGATCGCCCAAACGGCGCGCAGGTCCTTGTCTATCTCCTGACAGTCAGTTTCATCTGGGCGCTCATGCGACTCCAGCGGCCGTCCCGTCAAACTACGAAGCAATCTTCTTCCGAGCTAATTCCGGTAGTTCAGGGAGATTGAAAGGTGAAAAGCAAATTTGTCTTGGGGGGTCCTGGGACGGTTCAAGCAGTCGCCATAGTGGCGATCTTATCTACGTCTGGTGCCGCGCATGCCGCTGATGCCGAATGCGGGGTCACTGACAGCGGCATCCCCGACGGTGTCCTCACGCCGATCGACGTGGCCCACATACGCAAGTCGCTGGCCGATGTCGGGATCGGGCTTGGTGGCTCTTATGTAGGAGAAGCCTTCACCAACACGGGGGGCATTAATCAGGGCCGCAAATATGACGGCGTTCTCACCCTCAATTTGAATGCGGACCTAAAGAAGATGGGGCTGTGGAAGGGCCTTTGCTTATCCGCCAGCGCCTTCCAAATCCACGGCCAGAGCATCACCGCCGATAACATCGGCAGCCTCATGCCGGTCAGCAACCTTGAGGCCACGCCCGCCACTCGCTTATTTGAGCTTTGGGTTGAGCAGCACATGTTCGACAACGTCCTCGCGGTAAAGGTTGGGCAGCTTGCCGCCGACCAGGAATTCATCCTCTCGAACAGCTATTCCTACTTTCTCAATGGCACCTTTGGCTGGCCCGAGATCGCCGCCACCGACTTACCGTCCGGCGGGCCTGCCTACCCGTTGGCAACGCCAGGCGTGCGCGTGGCGATCAGGCCGAACGAACAGTTTAAACTTATGATCGGTGTTTATAACGGCGATCCTGCCAACCCCAACTGCGCCAACGAAAACCCGCAGGTGTGCAACAGCGATGGTCTTGATTTCAGTCTTGACAGTCCGGCGCTGCTGATGATCGAGGGCCGGTACAAATACAATCTGACCGCTCAACTGCCGGGAACCGTCAAGGTGGGCGGCTGGAATCACTTCGGTACTTTTCCGGACGAGCGTCTCGGTTCAGACGATCTGCCCATCGCCATCACCCTAAATCGGGGGCGTCCTATAGACGGTGACTGGGCCATCTACGGCATCATCGACCAGCTCGTCTGGCGCGTACCAGGCAGCGAGGACGCTAAAGGCGTCGGCCTGTTCGGACGTATCATGGGCGCACCGTCTGCCCAAAACCTCGTCGGCTTCTATGCCGAAGCCGGAATTACCTTCTCCGGCATGATCCCCCACCGGGCCGACGATTCACTCGGCATTGGCTTCGCCTATACTGGCATTTCCGATCGCGTCCACGGCTTCGACATCGACTCAGGTCTGCCCGTGGCGCGAACCTCCGAGGCAGTGCTGGAGATCTGTTATACGGCGCAACTCAAACCCGGCTGGACGCTGCAGCCGGACTTCCAATATTTCTGGCAGCCCGGCGGCAACGTGACAGATGAGAATGGCCGAGTGGTGGAGAATGCGGCTGTGTTTGGGGCACGCACGACGCTCAATTTTTGATCTGAGAGTCTGCTTCTGGCACAAAGCAGACATTCGGTTGGCGCGGAGTTCAATCGGAAACGGACGTCTCGAACAATGCCGATTTGGCGGCTCTAATGAGCACACCGCTCAATCACCGCCGCCCGCCGATCGTCGGAACAGTTTGAAGGAACGCTTCTTCAGGAAGTTGATTGTTGGTCGACCCAGCAGCGCAACCGCTATCAGCTTCGTCAGCAGCGGCGTTGCACCAAGGAAGGCGGCAAGCCCTGATTTGATACTCGGACTAAGGTCGGACGCCACCACGATAGGAATGATCAGCCATGCAGCGTAGCCACCGGCGATGAGAACCGCCCCGATGGCTAACCGCCAACGGAACGCGTCAGTCACTCGGGAGGCCTACTCGTATTCGGAGTCTCAATTTGGCTGGTCTGATTTTGTTCACTTGTGGTGGGAGAGCCTGACCTTAGATTAATGGAAGTCTGTAGCGTTTCCCGAGTATGCCTATGGCTCCCATCCCCGTTTGGTCGGGCAATCTCCGGCTCTCTCTTGTCTTGGTCCCCGTAAGGCTTTTCCCGGCGACTTCGACCGAAGGCACCATCGCCTTTCGGATGATCCACGAGCCAAGCGGAAAGCCGATCAAATATCTAAAAGGCATTGAGACCGATCACGGTTTCGAAGAGGTTCCAGAGGAAGAGATTATCAAGGGCTACGAGCACACCAAAGGGCACCACGTTCTCATCAAGCCCGAGGAAATCGACGAGTTAAAGCTCGAAGCCAAGCACACCATCGACATGGCAAGGTTCGTTGATCGGGACGAGATCGACAGTCGCTATTTCGAGAAACCCTACTATCTTCTGCCGGATGGTGATGACGCGGACGAAGGCTATGTCGTCCTCCGCGATGCGCTGGCAAAGAGCAAGAAGGTCGCCGTGGGCCAACTCATCATGCATGGCCGTGAGCATCTGGTCGGCATCACCGCGCACGAGAAGGGATTGGTTCTGGTGATTCTTCGCTACGCCGACGAACTGCGCGAGCCTGAGAGCTTTTTCGACAAGCTCGACGCGGAGCCCAAGGCCGATGCGGTGAAACTCGCGGTGAACCTGATCGAGGAACACTCGGGCAAGTTCGAGCCTCAGAAGATGCCGAACGAATATGCCCTTGCAGTGCACGAGCTCGTGCAAGCCAAGATCGAACAGCGTGCGCCAGAAGTTGAGATCGAAACCGAGAAGCGCGAAGCGCCCAAGGTCGTCAACATCATGGATGCCCTCAAGAAGAGCATGCAGGCGAAGGGTCAGAGAAAGGTTCGGGACGCTCTAAGTAAGAAGATGGGAAAGGCGGCACCCAAGCGGGTGGTCTCTTCTGCATCGCCGCGTTCACGACCAACCACGCGGCGGACTGCCCACTAGTCACAAGCGCAGATCAGTTCCCAGCCCATTTCGTTGCATAGATAGATAGCATCCTCTTCGCTTGCACCTCGATCACGATGCGCGAGGCGCCGTCAAAAACGTGGATCCTCCGCAAGCTGGATCTACGATAGATGAATCGTCGAAAGGATGGGTCGAGCTGAGGCCCGGCTCAGGGTGCAGGTGCTCGCACTGCATGCGTCGCCGGCGGCGGTTGGAGGTACTCCGCGACCAGAACGGCCAATGCCGCGCCGGAAAAGAGAGCGATTAGAGCAAGGAGCGCCACAAGGAATGCGAGCCTCATGGCGGCGATGTTAGCACGAACCGCCCGCGGCCGCTTTTCCACGGGCCAACTGCTAGGGTTGACCCCATGGAGCGCGTGCGTCCCACCACAAGACCGCAAAGATAGCGAGCAATGCCCACCACAGAGCGTTGGTAGCTTGATGGGTCACAATCGCGAAGATGATGCTGATCACGATGCAGATCAGCACCATGATGTTTCCGACGCCAAGTGCCATTTCCTGTCCCCCCTTTGTTGGAAGGTTAGCGATAGCAAGGGGGAGGGGCGGATTAAATCGCTGTGGTTTTTTTGCCTGGACCGGCGGGGTAGTTCTCTTCCCATAAATCGGTATTTTTTTGCTTTTTCGCCGCGTCGTTGTCACCGCCCAATAAGCAAGCCGGTCACTTTGGGGTCTGGACGTTACCGACGCCGACGGCGACTTTCGCTTTAGAGGCCGCAATCTTTAGGCAAACGTTGCGGCGTCACCCAGAACATCGGCCCAGCGGCCAGGGGGAGTTAGCTCGCTAAGTTATTGATAAATCAAGGAGTTAGGGTATCTTGGTGGGATCCCATTTAGGCAGCCCGGGGTAGGCAAAATGAGGTGAGGGTTAATTGTAGCTAGGCCTTTCTTCTAGGGGGGTCGGGGTACCCTGCAATACGTGAATCAGACCAGAAAATTTGCTGAAAGAAATTCGTATGTGGTGAGGCAATGGTAAGCTCAAGGCTCTCACCGTCTCAGCAGCGGAACCCTCAAAAGCGTTTCGATAGTCCTGTAAAGGTGTCGATGCGATCTGAGGCACGCGTTACGCCGAAATTGCAGCCGACATCGAATTCCCAGTCGTGGCCAAATTTATAAAGGACCCCTGTATCCAAGGTCACGATGCCCCCTAGTGGATCTTGCGTTCCAAAGAGCGTCGCTACCTCAAAATAGGTGGAGAGCTTTTCGGTCCAGTCATAAGACAAGGACCCGCTATTGAGATACTCAACGTGATAGCCAGAGCCCTCCTCGTCGTGGATGAAGTCGTATTCCGTCATCATCTCAAGCTCGGCCTTGTCCGAGAGCTTGATGGCGAAGGGAACAGCAACGCCGCCTTCGACATGATCTCCGCCGATGACCGTAGGAATGTCTAACCTTGGAATGAAACCAAGCGCCATCGAGCCCGGCTTCTCAAAACTGTCATTCCCAAAGAAATTGAATTTGGCTTGAAGTTGCAGCGGGCCTGGTCCCGACTTCCATGTGTCGAACCGGGAACTCGGAAACCTCGTATGCACGACGTTGAGTGGCGGAACATCCAGGTCGATTTCGGCGTAGTTGGTGATCCCCAGCCTGATATTCGTGTCGAGAATATCGAACTCTTCGGTCACGACACCTTCTCGGTCTGGCCTTGAGAGCGCGTAGCTGAACAAGCCAGTTTCAAACTGAATGTGGCCTGCATCCACGGTAAAGGGGCTGTCGGTGACGTCCGGGCGATCCGGATCAAACTCCCGCATGCAATCAGCCGGTGTAGGATTGAAGAGCGTGTATTGGCTTTTATCGGGGCACTTCGATTTCCCCTCCTCCTCTCGTCTTCGGCGGCAAACGCTGTTCGGATCGTGCCCAGACAGAGCACGAAGGAGATGATGCAAATGGCCAAGAATGCCGTGAGTCGTGCCGTCCACTCCCTCATGGCACAGTGATAGCAGACCTCCTCAGTAGCGCATGAACAATGCCTGAATCAGCAATGAATCCTTGGGGCTGTGGCTTTTGAGTTACTGAAGGGAGGTCCGCTAGAGGCCCATAGCAGACATTGGTTTGCTTCGAAGGCTGCTGGGATGCGGCATGACGCCGTCTACGGCGCATCGCCCTTTTTGCTAGGGTTGGCAACCTCATCCGGGGCATCGAGCAATGGGTTGGTTGTTTCTTGGCATTCCGTTTGCCGCACCGCACTTCGTGAGGCTCACACCCATCACCTTGGCCGTGCTTCTAGCCTGCAACGCGGCGTCTCGCGCCGAAGAAAAGGCGATCCCGTCCTGCCGCGAAGATGCAATGGTCGTGTTTGATGCGTCAGGCTCAATGTCCGGCAACGAGACCCTCGGCGTCCCGAACTCCAGATCCCGGATCGACGAAGCACGATCCGCTCTTGCCCAAGTGTTACCGAATGCCACCCGCTTTCGTCGCATCGGCCTCGTGACCTACGGTCCGGGACCTTACAACCAGTGCAACGTCAAACTCGAGTTCAAGCCGACGGCAAATGCCGCTTTTCCCATCATGAACACCGTGAATGCGATCGTTCCGGCCGGAAAAACGCCTTTGACACAGGGCATCGAGGAGGCGGCCGAGGCACTCGACTTCCGCAACAAGCCGGGCGTCGTCATCGTCATCACCGACGGTGAAGAGACTTGCGGAAGGTCTCCTTGTGAGCTCGGCAAGCAGCTCCATGCCGCTGGCTATAAGCTTACCGTTCACGTCGTTGCCTTTAGATACGAGGGCTACTCGTGGACAGGGGGGAACAGCGTCATGGACCTGATGTGCGTGGCCGAACAGAATGGCGGCCTCTATGTCAAGGCCAACAGCGAGGATGAGCTTGTAGAGGCACTGGAGAAGACCCTCGACTGCCCGATGGTCTCCCAAGCACCGCTGCGATAAAGCGCAGGTAGTGACTGCACCAATGCAGGCGACACCCCACGCTGCAGCAATACGTCGTGCGCTTACCCGAAAAAGCACGTGCAAAACGGCGGAGGAGTGGGAAGCTTCCGTTCAACACCTTACACGCCGGCCATGCCCTGGCCCAGGAAGGGCAGCGGCAAGGCAGCATGAAAAAATCGAAAGGCGTTGGCAGCTCTTCGTGCGTTGTCTAATGCCTATCACCGATCGCATTCGAGACCGCCTTGCCCTTTCGTCGTAGCCGTGACGGCTACTGTAGAACATGAGGCCCATGAAGTCCGAACCCGACAAGCGACGTGACCACGATGCCGAGGATCATCGCCAACCACTCATGAAAGCCCATCTCGGTACTGGCCGTTTGTTCCGATCCCCAAATTGCCCAAGCGACCGTGACGCCGAGCAACGTGAGCAGACTGACGATTACGCAACGCTAGCCTTCATAACAAGCAAACGCAACTGTCAGGCGATTCTGTTCCTCTTGCCACCGTCAGCGGCGACGGAAAGGTCAGCACGCTACGGCCGCTGAGATCGAGCTGCCATGCCCAGTCCGAGCCTCATGCCGGCTGCTTGGCATTCGCGGACCTTGCTCGGTGCCGAAGCGTGCCCGCGTTTGGCGAAGCGGCCGTCGACCGCGGTTACGTAATCGGCATTTGAGCAGGCAGGGGCCCTAGGCGGTCTTTCCTTCATCCGCAGGCTTCGCTTGCACGATCAGCGCATGCCGGTGCTCGTCTTCACCATGCATAGCGACCCGGTCATTGTCAGCCGCGCTCGGCCAGACTCTGCGCCTCCACGATGTTGTCGACTCCGGCATCCTCGAGCAACTGCCTGCAGCCTTGCAGCACGATGGGATGATCGTCGATGACGAGGACCCGGGTCACGACCTGCCTCCGACAAGCTCGAGCGCTCGCGCGCGTTCGGCTTTCTCGCGTTGCACCGGAATCTCGATGCGAATGGTGGTGCCGTTGCCCTCGCGCGCTGTCGATGACGCAGGTTCCGCCGAGCGACTTCACTCTCTCGGTCATGGTGGTGAGGCCGAAGCCCTTCGGCGTTGCGGGATCGATGCCTTTGCCGTCATCGCTGATCGTCAAGCGAAGCACGGTGGACTGGCGCTTGGCTCCGTTGCGGCGATGTCCGCTCTCTTCCACAAGGTCGACGGTGAGGTTGTGGGCATACCCGTGGCGGATGGCGTTGGTGACCCCTTCTTGGATGGAGCGATAGAGCGTGAGGTCGATCGGCTCGCCATAGGATTTGGCGAGCCTGCCTGCTGAATAGAGAATCCGCGTGTCGGGGTGACGGCGCTCGAAGCCGGCGACCAACTCATCGATCAACGCGGCGAGACCGACGCGCCCGTGCGACCCAGGCCTGAGCTTCTTGAGCAGAGCGCGGTTCATCAGCTTCAGCCGCTCGACGATCCCGAGAATCTCGCCGACGCGGTGGTTGATCTCGGCAGTGCGCGGATCGGGCAATTGATCGGCGATGGTCTGGATCGAGGATGCGTTCGCGGTGATGCCGAACAGGCAGGGACCGGCTTCGTCATGCAGCTCGTTGGCGATCTCCCGCCGCTCCTCCTCCTGCACTGAGATCAGCTGCCGGTAGAGGCCGCTATTCTCCTCGCGCGCGACCTCGAGCGCCTCGGCGAGCGTATTGAAGCGGTTGGTGATCAGGCGAGCTCCTTCACCTTCGGCGTCGGCAACCGGGTCGAGTAGTGGCCGTCTTCAAGCCTCGCCATGCCGCGGGAGACGCTTTGCAGTGGATTTAGCACCCGGCCGAGGACCACATAGAGCACAATGAGAATCAGCGCATCGAGCACAAGCCACACAATGGCCAGGGAGTAGAAGTCTTGCCAAGCTTCGGCGATTTCGTCGGCCGGCTCGCCGACGATGACCACCGGATTAGCACCGTCGACGGCAGCAACTCGCACCGTGCGTCCGACGACTTGCGGTCGAACCAGGCTCGCGAACCAGCGCGGCGCCTGAGCTTGATCGCTCTGCGCCGACGGCGACAGCATGATGAGCTGTCCCATGGTGTCCATGAGATAGATGCGAACGTGGCGAAGATGCTTCAGCTGCAGTGGAAGTTGCTCTTGAAGCTGATCGATCTGCCCTTGCGCTGCGAGATTCTTGATGGTGGCGGAGACAAAGCGCTGGGCAACCTCAAGCGAGGCCTCGATTTCGACGCGCGTGTCGGTACGAGTATTGAGGATCGAGACCGACACCGCCACGAGCAAAGCGAGAAGGTTGATGAACCCCACCGCGACGAGAAGCTGAGTGCGGACCGGCCGGTCGTACCAGAGTCTTTGCAGCACTCCTTCAGTCTCCAGAAGGATGAGCGGGGACGCGTCCGATCGCACATCTTGTAGCCGCAAGCGTTGCCGCTTACCAGCGCTCCCGCTAAGTCTCCCGCCGATAAGTCGCAGTTTAGCAAGGGTTCGACGGAGCGCGTCCCGTCACATATGCACTGCATGACGGAAGGAAATTGCAAGGTCAAGGTTGGCAAAACAATTGCCAAATGTTCCCGACCAGCATTAGGAAGCGTATTCGAAAAAATGAAGTAGGCTGTGGCCCAGTCTGACGGAGAGCGGTTTCCAATTTGGGGAAAATCTGTCTGGAAGCGTGACTGCCGAAGTCGAAGACGTGGACCAGCGTCGGTCCAAACAACACTTGGGGGACTACCTTGAAACATGAGGCGAGGCTGCGGCAAAAGCCGCAGTACGTGACATCCATCGTGGCGATCTCCGTCATCGCTAGCGCGGGGCTGCCTGTGTTCGCTTCAGAACCGGCACTCGCCGAATTCCAAATCCAGGAAGCCAGCATTGAGAAGGGCGAGACCGAATTCGAATATCGGGGCGCCTATCACTGGAGTGTGCCTGAGGCCACCGTCAACAACCCAAATGCTAATGATCTCGTGCAGAGCCACGAATTCGAGGCTCAATATAGTCTCACTGATTGGTGGCTGGTGCAGCTCACCGTGGGTTTGGAGCAACCCCTGCATGAGGATTTTGAGGCGAGCGACGTGGAGTTCGAGACCGAGTTCGCTCTAATCAAGCGCAAGGGTGACGGCACCGCCGTGTCGTTCCAGATGGGATATGAGAAGTCCACGAACGGCCAAGCGGATGTCCTCGGCTTCGGTCCCATCGTCGAGTTGGCGAGCGGAAAGCTTTTGATCACACTCAACCCTCTTTTCACCGACCAGGTGGGGCCTGACCGCGAGACAGAGGGTCTGGGCTTCGACTATGGCTGGCGCGCCGAATATGACTTCGCAAAGCATTGGGGCGTGGGCGTGGAGATGTTCGGTGAGATCGAGGATCTCGCGAATGCTGGCTCGTTCAACCAACAGAACCACAGCATCGGCCCGACCCTGTTCTGGAATCCCGGAGAACAGGAAGAGGAGGGTGGCGAGAAGGAGGGCAAGGAAGATAAGGACAACGAGAAAGTCGCCGGTCCTCCTAAAATGGAGCTCTCTTTCAACGTCGGCGTTCAGCTCGGTCTTACCGATGCAACCTCTGACGCTGCGCTGAAATTCCAAGGATCGCTCTCATTCTGAAGAAGAAAGCGCCCCCAGTGGTCTGAGATTGCGACGCCGCAGGGCTCGGTTCCAACCGGAATGGATTGAGTTCACCAATGGCAAGCGGCTAGGGTCGCCAAAAATCGATAGCGGAGCCGGCGCCGGGGCAATCGTCGACATCACTGGAATCACCCGCAACGTCAAAGGAGAAGGTCCGTTCCATGACATGTCTGTTCGCTGCGTGGGACACCAGAGCTTGGTGGGACGGACATTTCATTTCAACGGTAGCTGCGTTGAAACCGACAAAGATGGTGACAACGTATTCACGACCTTCGATGACAAAAACCACTATCTGATGGGTGGTACGGGGAAATATAAAGGTATCACGGGAACGATTCCGTACACTGTGGTGGAGCTTCACGACACGGTCGGCGGCCACCCGGCCAATATCGTCAACCACAAGGGCGCGAAGAACTCCGGCTGGCAGAACCGGGCGTATTTCTCCACGCGGGAAGGACTTGTGTGCCGCATTCGTGCGTGTTGCGGCAAAATCGACGCCGATGCGTTCGCCGAGCTTCGGGGACTGCCCCGACAATCACTCAGATGATGGAGATATAGCGTGAGGCATCCACTTTGAGATCCGCTCAGAAAGCTTTCTTGTTACGCCATTTTGTTCTCGGAGAGACAGCATGAACGCGCCAACGAAAATACGACCGGAATTTCTGGACATGTTCGACCCAAAAGAGCTTGAATTCGACCCAACAAATCCCGATGCACCAGCGGAGGGAGACGGGCTGCCCCTGATTAAGCACAATGTATACGATTGCATCGAACTATGCTGCGACGATCATCAAGCGGGCTGCCTGCTATTCAAGATGATTTTTTATTGTCGTCGCGCCACTCTGACACCGTTGGGGACCCTCTTATAGGCACTAAAATGCCCAAAAAAGGCCCCCCGTTGTCCTTCATGCAAATCGGGTACGTCGGGCGGCCAGGACGGCGTAACCCTGGCACCAGGCGCTGGTCAGCCACGCTAGTGTCGCCTAAGACTCGAGTTCTGCTATTGGCACTTTTCGAACATCCCAGCTGCACCGACGATTGTCCGCTATTGGGGGTAAACGGACATGACGCGAACGGGCCGTTATGAAGGAAGTCATCTACGTATTCGGTGCGCTCGAGGAGCCGGACGTCGAAGTACTCATGCGCCTCGGCACCAGGCAGCAACTGCACGTCGGCGACCAGCTCCTCACGGAAGGAACCCACCCCGACGCGATCTACCTGGTGCTCGAAGGGGAACTGAGCGTGTCGGTGAAAGGCCGCGACACCGCCATCGCGTACGTCGGGAAGGGGGAGATCGTCGGCGAGATGTCGCTGCTCGAAGTCACAACCGGCTTCGGCCACGCTGTGCGCCATCACCCCGGTGACGGTCCTGCGCATCCCTCGCGACGCGCTCGAGGAGAACCTTGCCGCCGATCCTGGCTTCAGCATGAGGTTCTACCGGGCGCTGGGAATGCTGCTCTCCCATCGCCTCCGCGCGACAACGTCACCGGCGTCGTTCAAGCTCCGTCCTCTTTCTGAGCTGGTTAGTTGGGCCGGGCCTCATCTTACCGAAATGGCCAGCCTGTTTGGCGCTGCCTGCCGCGAGTATCGGGCGCGGCCGGCCTACCGGGTGGACGGCAAGTGGATCACGTACACCGACTGCGGCGCTCGTGTTTCCCGTATCGCGGCGTCGCTGCGTGACCGCCTAGTCCGGTACCGGCAAGCCACCGGGAAGCAGCCGACCATCGCTCTCCTGCTGCCAAACAGCTATCACGTCCTCGAGTTCTTCTTCACCGCGGCGGTCACCCACTCCATCCTGTTCCCGCTGAACCACCGGCTGTCCGCTGCCGAGATCGAGGCCGGACTGCGCGCCAGTGGCGCCATGATCCTCCTCACGTCAGACGCCTTTGCCGAGACGCTGGCCGAGATCCATTGGGACACGCTCTCCGTCCAGACCATTATCTGGACGAGTGCACCGGTCGATCTCCCGGTCGAGGAACGTCGCTCCTGGGATTCTCTGCTGGCGGAGGCGGCTCCGCCCGCCCGTGAGCCCTATTTGCCAACGCCTTCTTCCTACCTACAAGGATTCGGTACGTCGGGAACCACAGGACGAACCAAGACGGTTCTGCACTCCCACCACAATGTCTACGTCCATTCTTTCGCTACCATCCAGGCGCTCGAGCTCAGTGCGGATGACGACCACTGCTGGGGTCACTTCGGCCCGATGTTCCACGTCGGTGACGCCGCCTTCGTGTGGATCGCGCTGCTCCTGGGCGCGCGCCACATTTTCCACGAGAACCAGCTGCATTTCGAGGAGATCGGCAAGCTCCTGGCCGACGAGCATGTCACCATCGTCAAGCTTGTGCCGTCGATGCTTCAGCTGATGTGCGAGTCCGGCAGCATCAAGGCGCTGAAGTTTCCCGACTTGCGCTGGATCCTCACCGGGGGCGCCGCGCCCGATCCCGCGCTGGTTCACAGAGTCGCTACCCTCTTCGACTGCGATCTCATCCAGGGATTCGGCATGACGGAAGCGACCTGCCACGTGGCCTTCAAGGTCGAGACGCGGGCGCCTATGAAAGAGGGGCTTCGCGTCCTGCCCGGGCTCGACCTTAAGGTCGTCGGCCCGGACGACGAGACGGTGGGCCCGAGGCAGGTGGGGGAAATCGTGATCAAGGGAGAGACGGTGTTCAGCGGCTACCTCGCGGACGGGAAGGTGGAGGCCGGTAACAAGGAGGTCTTCACCCGCGACGGCTATTACCGGAGCGGGGACCTGGGCTCCCTCGACGAGGCGGGCCACGTCCACATCGTCGGCCGGCGCAAGGACATGATCAATGTCGGCGGGGAGAATGTTTTTGCCTGGGAGGTCGAGCAGGTCATCGACCGCATGGAAAGCGTGAAGGAGTGCGCAGCCTTTGCCATGCCGGACGACGTGCTAGGCGAGGTCGTCGAGGTTGCCATCGTTCGTACCGGGGCCCAGCCGACGGCGGCCAGAGTTAAGGAGCGTTGTCGAAAACTGCTGGCGAATTTCAAGGTCCCCCACCGCGTGCATTTCCTGGACCAGCTGCCGCGGGCGCCGACCGGCAAGGTGCAGAAGCACCTCATCGCGGAGAGAATCCGGGCCACGCTCGCCGCTGAGACGCTGCCCCCGTCGGCCGTGCAGTCGTCCGCGTCGCCCGCGATCGCACAAACGGTCGCGGAGGTCGTGACCACGTACATGGCCACGTTGACCAGCGAGCGCATTGATCAAGATCGACCGCTGTTCGACGCTGGCCTCGACTCCCTTGGCACCCTGGAGTTGATCGAGCTGCTCGAGCAGCGCTTTTCGCTGCAGGTCCCGCCGACTCTCCTATACGACCACCCGACGATCCGCGAGCTCGCGGCGTACTTCGCCTTACAGGACGCACCCGCGCCCGTGGCGTCGGCAGCAGCCTCCCCCCGCGCGACCGCCAAGCCACCGAGCCAATCAGCTTCTTCTCGCCCCCGGCGATCGGCCATCTCTCCCGGTGCGCTCCTGCTGCAGATGGTGGCTCTCGGCATCAAGCCGGCGGTCCTCGCGCTGAGTATCGTCCCGCTCCTAGTCCTGTTCGACCTTAGCGCCGGGCGGTTGACCACGTACCAGCTGCTCCTGACGGGACCTCTGTGGCTCGCGCTGGTGCCCCTGACCACCATGGTGGTTGCTCTCTTCATCATGCGTGCGATCGGACGGGGCAGGGACCAAGAGTGCGAGCTGTGGAGTCCGGAGTACTTTCGCTGGCTCATTGTCCATCAACTGCTTCGCTCTCTCGAGGGAACCCTCGGGGTGCTGCGAGGGACCGTGATCCTGAATGCCTTCTACCGGCTCGGGGGAGCGACGATCGGTAAGGGCGTTCAGCTCGACACTGTCACACTCAGCGATTTGGAGTGCATTCACATCGGGGACCACACGATCATCGGGCGAGACGTGAACTTCCAGCCCGCACGGATCCACGCCGGCCGTCTCGTCAAGCAACCGATCCAGGTCGGCCGTCATTGCTTCATTGGCCCGAACAGCTCGCTACTGGGGGGCGCCGACATCCCCGACAGCGCCAGCACCCGGCCTCTCTCCGCCGTCAACTCCTCCGTCCCCGTGTCCGCAGCCGACCGGTCGGGAGCGCCCCCCATCTCTTCAGAGTCGTCGCGTTGGCTCTCACGGGCCGCCGGATACCTGGTGGTGGGATACTTCACTGCCATGGCCGTCGCCGCTGGCATGCTCTTCGTGCAATACGCGGTCGAAGCGGTGGGGGCCACGGTTCCGTCGATTGCCAGCGTTCTGCTTGGGCAGTCGGCGGCGGGGCCTGTCCCTCTTTCCTTCTTCGTCGCCCTGGCGCTGGCGATCTACTTCGTCATGCCGGCGTCCTACTTTGCCCTGGTGGTGGTCTGCAAGCGACTCCTGCTGGGCAACGTCTCGCCGCAGCAGGCGGCAGGAAAGCTGGGGAGCCATCCGACCTGGTCTCATTGGCTCTACAGCAAGCTCTGCGACGTGCCCTTCTTTACGATGTATCTGCACCTGAATGTCATGTCGCATCTGATGAAGTGGAACTACCAGCTGCTCGGATCCCGCATTGGCGCCCGGCCCTTTCTCGCCGCTCCGTATACGGCCGAACCGGAGCTACTCGAGGTCGGGGACCGGGGCATGGTGGCGGGGAATGTCTCGCTCTATGGCGTCGACGTTCCCAGCCAGCGGGTCGGCCCGATCCGCCTGGGAGAGTCGGCGGTGGTAGCCAACTCGTGCGTCCTGCAGGCCGGAGTGCAGCTCTCCGAGTCCGCTCTCCTGGGCGACCTGAGCGTCGCCGGTCATGTGATCCCGCCGAATGTGGTGGCCGTGGGTTCACCGCCAAGGATCGTCGGACGGACGAACCTTCGCCCCGATACCCTGTCCACGGGGCAGTACATGCTCAACCAATCCGTGCTCGTTCTGCTCCAGTGGATTTGTCTAGGCGCCGGCAACGTCGCGGGCTTCCTGCTGATGGGGCTCTCTCTCAGGGGGCTCATGGCGTGGGCGCCCCTCTGGGTTCTCTGGTGTGCGCTGCCGGGTCTCCTGCTTCTTCCTCGACTAGTGAAAGTCGCCTTCGTGCCTCTCGCCAAGTGGCTCACCCTGGGCAAGATGGCAGCAGGCGAGCATCCCGCCTATGGCTGGTACTACACGCGGTGGCTCTTGCTGGAAACGGTCATCATGGACGCCGAGGCGGCCTTCCTGATGCAACTGCAGGGCACCCAGTTCCTCAATCTCCTCTGGCGTGGGCTCGGTGCGCGCGTGGGCTCGAACACCTGCATCTTCGCCTCGTCGCTCGGATGCGAGTTCGATCTGAAGGCGATCGGTGACGACGTGGTGCTGCAGTATCAATCGCTAGTGTTCGGGCACTCGATCGAGCATCACAGTTTGCTGCTCAAGGCCACGACGATCGAGGACGGCGCGGAGATCGGGTCATTTGCCATCGTCGAGACCGGGGCCGTGGTGGCCAGTGGACAGATCGTTCCCGCCCACAAGGCCGTGCACGCCCAGCGCACTCGCACCGAGCGGGCGGAGGCGACAAGCCTGCTCAACCTGCATGATTTCGAAGCCGAGGCCAAGGCCAAGCTCGCCAAACCGATCTTCGACTACTACGCGGGCGGCGCTGAGGATGGCCGGGCGCTCGATCGCAACCGGCAAGCCTTCGGTTGGGTCCATGTCTGTCCACCGGTGCTCGTCGACGTCTCTTCGGTCTCCACCACCTGCCACCTCCTACACCACTCGCTCGCCTCGCCGATCGTCATCGCCCCCACCGCCATGCACAAGCTCGCTCACCCGCAAGGCGAATCCGCGGTCGCGAGGGCAGCCACCCAGCTCAATATGGGGATGATCGTGTCCATGCTGTCGACCACCGCACTGGAGCCCCTAGGAGACCTCCTGCGCGGACCCTCGGGGCTGCCACTCTTTCAGCTATACCTCCTCAAAGATCGAAGCCTCACGGAGGAACTGATTCATCGGGCCGAGGCAAGCGGCTATCAGGGTCTGGTCATCACGGTCGATGCCCCAGCGTCGGGTCGCCGGGAGGCAGACATCCGGAACCGGTTAGCACTGGCGAGCCACGTGGATCTCCCTCATCTGAATGGCCGCAACCCGACAACTCGCTCGCCATTGATCCAGTTCGAGACGATGAAGGATCCGCAGCTTACCTGGGAGCGCCTGGCCTGGCTCCGTGAGCATACGAAGTTGCCGATCTGGCTGAAAGGGATCTTGCGAGAAGAGGACGCGCTGCGGGCCTGTGAGCGGGGCTACGACGGCGTCGTGCTGTCCAATCATGGGGGGCGACAGCTCGATGCCGCACTCTCACCACTCGAGATCCTGCCGTCGGCACGGCAGGTCATGGACCGGGCTGGCTACAAGGTCCCACTCTTAATGGATGGAGGAATTCGGCGTGGATCGGACGTCTTCAAGGCCCTCGGGCTGGGAGCCGATGCCGTGCTCGTGGGGCGCCCGATCCTGTGGGGCCTCGCCGTGAACGGTCAGGGCGGGGTCGCCCAGGTGCTGAATCTCCTGAACGAGGAGCTCACACTGACCATGAAGCTCGCCGGGTGCGCACGGCTGGGCGACATCACGTCGGATCTGCTGTACCCCGACCCGATATTTCGCACGGTCGGCTTCAACGGGGACCGCGCGAAACCGGAGCCGAAGAGATGATGGAGGGGAGAAAGCCGACTTGGCTCGCGTACCTCCGTTAACGCCCTCCCGGTCGAGGAGATAACTAACAGCTTGCACGTGCTTAATGCCCGCGGCCTGAATGTCCGCTTTTGGCGCTAAGCGGAGGTGCAGACCGCGCTTATGAATGTCCGCTTTGAGGGGAAGAACGGACATGACGCCGAGGTGACGCGATGTCTGCTTTTGACCCATTGCAGACATTGTCGCAAAACGAAAACTATGCTTACGCCTCAGAAGCCGGGGGAGCTCCGGGATATCCTCGGCGGTGGCGACGCCCAGCGTCAGGAACAAGCGCCAAAGTCGAACCCGATTGCCGACATACTGTCGTCCCGGATGGCCAAGGCCGTACTCGCGGGCATCGCGGCCATGGTGGTCAAGCGCGTCATGGGTCCGTCCCAAACGGCGTAGCGCGGTGAGGCCATCCTTCACGAGCTGCGGGCCTTGCCCAACCGCTATTGAGCGTATTGGAACTCAGGACTTGCCTTTAAAGTCTCCTTCGTGGCACCCGGTAGAACCAACTTTTTATCGACCAATTTGAATTGATAAACCGGGATCGCGACATTGTGTTTCGTCAAGCCGAGAAAGCCGCCGACATTGACGATGGCATATGAAACTGCCTTATCCGGAGTGACGATGATGTCATCGACCGATCCGACGCGTTCATCGTTCTCGTTGTAAACAGGTTGACCGAGAATTGAGCGCTTGACGCTCCAACCATTCGTCACCTCGCGTAACTCAGGCATAGCCTTCAAGGCATCCTTCGTGACACCGGGTAGAACGAACTTGTTGTCGACCAGTTTGAATTGAGAAACCGGGAGGGCGACATTGTGTTTCGTCAAGCCGAGAAAGCCACCGGCATTGACGATGGCATATGAAACTGCCTTATCCCGCGTGACGATGATGTCATCGACCGATCCGACGCGTTCATCCCTCTCGTTGTAAACAGGTTGACCGACAATTGAGCGCTTGACGCTCCAACCCTTGGTCACATCTCGTAGTTCGGTGACGGTGACCCCGAGTGGTCGTTCGGGCGCTTGCGGGCTCGGTCCTGGTGCAGCGGATGGGGGTGATACTTCCGGCGCTTGCGGGCTCGGTCCTGGTGCAGCGGGTGGGGGTGATACTTCCGGCGCTTGCGGGCTCGGTCCTGGTGCAGCGGGTGGGGGTGATACTTCCGGCGCTTGCGGGCTCGGTCCTGGTGCAGCGGGTGGGGGTGATACCTCCGGCGCTTGCGGGCTCGGTACTGGTGCAGCCGGACGGGGCTCCGTCTCGGGCGGAGCCGGTGAGATTGGTTTGCTCACCAGCTCCGAGTTCGAAACGTAGCTGCCGACAGTGTCTTCCCGATAGCCGGTATAGCCATGGAATATGTGGGGCATGTAGCGATAGCGGTCGCGCTCTTGCGCCATCAGAAAATGGCGCCAGCGATAGAAGCTCGGGTTGATAGCGGCATAGGGTGGGAGGGCGTAATAGGCGTCTGCTGTTGGGTAGTGGCCCGCTCTATAGGGATAGGGGGGAAAGACAGGAATTGCAGGTGGACCACTAGCCGGAGTGCTCAAGAACTCGAGTTCGCTCTCCGGCACATAGCCGCCATATTTGTTCCAGGTCACACCACACCAGCCACGCAAGCAGCGGCCGACATTCACTAGCGTGCCTTGGGAAAGATTGAGAATAAGCTCGGCGTGCGCCGTGGGCGCCCTCCGAAGCGCAACATCGGTGGTGGTCTTGCCCACCATGGCGAACGCCGTGCCGGTGCTCATCGCGAGCGCCACGACAGCAGTGAGCAGTCTCATCAAAGCGGACATGCGAGCCCCCCTCGCTATGTTCTATCTTGGCACAAGCTTGGCTCAATTTCATCAAGCATTGTGAAAAACTAACGCGCGGGACATGAACGTGGTCCGCTAAGTGGCGGACTTGGCCTGCGTCTAAGAGATTGTCGCAGCCCGCCTGCCGCCCATGGCAGCTGAAGTCCTTTGTCCGCTTTTGGCACATAACGGATGCGCGACTCGCGCTCGCGAATGTCTGCTTTGAGGGGAATAACGGACATGACGCGGACTTGTCAGTATGTCTGCTAATGACCCCAGACAGCCGGTTCCAGAACCGAATCGCGACGTGAATGGTTCACATCTAAGCGATCAGGAATGCCCAGCGGCTTTCAAAGTGTTTGCCGTGAGGGCATAACCGTCTGCGATGTGTTGGTCGATTGACTTGCGTGAGAATTCGTAATCTCGAGTTGGGGACTCCCCCTCGACCCATTCGCGGGTGATGCGTGTGACGGACAGCGGACGAGCCTCGCCGACAGTCTCAATGTAGCGAGGCCGTTTGCTAATCTGCTCGGCTGTTTTTGGGTCTAGGCTCGCCATCTTCCTCACCGAGCTTTGCGATAGTTGTCGATGTACTCCCAAGTGTGGATGTTCCGCCTGATCTTCTCGGCAAACACGATTTCATCGCACCTGGCTAACACCTCCGGGATCGAACGTGGCAGAGCCCTTTTGTGCGCGCATAGGTTAACGACAAATACATTCTTCCCGGTCAGTCCCCCGACTTCGACCACCTGATCGAGCGGTGAGTTGCTCACGAGTCCGCCGTCCCAATAGTGCCTTCCCGCTATCGTGGTCCATGAAACGTGCTCAGGGGTGATCTCATCGATATAACTATCGAAGATTGTAGCTGTCCCGTCTCGACGTCCACCGCCGTGAGCCAGTCACTACGCGTGCCTGCCGCTCTGCACCTGTAAGGCGTCGGCCAAGGTGCCGCCCTCGTCATTATCGTGACAAGCGCCTTCGGGATACATAGTTTGGACTGCTATCTTGGAAGCTCGTCAGCGGTTAGTGCGCGACGGTTCAGACGTACCACTCAACGTGACTCATCCTGCTTTGCTTTTCAGCAACCGCGTGACCACGGTGTTCAGTTCGGCTTCGTCTTTAAGCGATTGGCCGAGCCGCTCGGCTAACTCTACGAGCACTACACGCACGTCATGCGCAAGCTCCAAGCAACTCTCATCCGTCTGTTGGTGAACGTCGCCGCTCAACGCTGAATGCAACAGCATCAACGGGTTGTGCCCGTTGATGAGCAGGGCTGGCGGGACTGCGTCTTTGACCGATTGAAGTGCCTTCTTAAAATGTTTCTCTTTCTTCGCACCACCGAGCGTCTTTATCATCTCAGCGGGCGCTCCGACTTTTTGAGCGAATCCGATGATCTCGTCGAGAATTTGGTTCTTGTGATTTTCAACCACGCGGCTGTAGTAAACGAATGCTGCGATCCCGAGACCTTGATTTTCGCAAAGCCTCCCTTGAAGAAAAATCTCTCGTTTGTCTCCTAGCAACCTGATGAGGCGAGCAGGGACGGGAGGACCATAGTTCGGTTGTTCGCCGAACTTGTAAGCAAAAGTGGCGATAGAGTCCTCGCCTTCCCGATTGATTAATAGCGAAAATATCTTCCGCCCTTCCCGGCAGTTAGAGCAAACATAGGTGAGATATGTCATTTTTTGTTCACCGCGGGCTAGGTTGACCGAACCTTCTTCATAGCGGAAGAAGCGAGGACCATTGCATGTATCGCTTGTACAATGCAGTTCTAGCTCTGGTTTAGCCAATTCGTGATAAGCCGCCCCTGCGGGAGTGTGCTTGATTTGACAACCATCAAGCACCCTTCTCCATTGGTTAGGTGGTACGCTTTCCAGAAATTCCGCGAATGAAATTGGTGCTGGCTCTTCGCTAGCTTTGTTTGGAACTTCATTCGATCGGTTCGTTTTGCTCATTTATATATCCCTCTTCACGCGCAGGCACTCCGCGCCCGGTAGTCATGATGCCAGGTGGGGCGGGATTCGCCAGTCCGCCTTAATGTAACCTTCGGGCAGCTCCACCCAAAGCGGCATTGCAGGAAAGACATTGGAGGAAATCGACGGCTGGTTGCTCGGCGGGTCGAAGCACCGAGATTGCCGTGATGTCCGCTGATGGCACTTTTCGGACATTCCACCTGTACCGGCGAATGTCCGCTATCGAGGGGCAAAGCGGACATTGCGCGGACTTGTCAGTATGTCCGCTAATGACCCAAAGCGGACATCCGGGGCACGTGGGTGGGGGCTGGTCAAATTGCCCAGCGTTAATGCGTTGGAAAAAGGAATGTCCACTGCGCGCGCAATTGCCAATTAGCTCCGGTGTCATCGGGCGTGACGACATTGTACTAGGCGGTAAGTTGAGCGTTGATCGGTTGGTCACCGATCTTGAAGATGCGGCCTAGGCCACCGCCGATGGGAACCGTCCACCGATTGTCACTTCGAGCCTCCCAGTTGGCCGTGATGACCGGGCTGGTGCTTAGATACCTTATTGATCAAGAAGCCAGTCGTCACGTGCAGGGGCCTGTCATCAAAGAAGACGACAAATGTCGGACCGGCAGACCACTTCCCGGACCCAAGCTCATCGTCGGTCGCGGTTGGAAATTGTGCGGTAACGTATTAAAGGAGACACATTCGCAGCGCACCGCCGGCCGAGGTTCACCCAATTGAAAAGCAACCAAGACCACACGCAGTCTGCCGCAGCCACACAGGCCGCGCGCGCCTGGGCGCAAGTTCTAGCGCCCTACCGGCAGCCCAGCAACGGCCGGGGCATCGTCGAGATCGTAATCACCATTGTCCCATTTGTTGCGCTCTGGGTGTTGATGTGGGCGACGCTCGATCTCGGCTACTGGTTAGTGCTTCCGCTCGCGATACCAGCGGCGGGATTCCTAGTGCGCCTCTTCATGATCCAGCACGATTGCGGCCACGGGTCCTTCTTCCGGCATCGCCGGGCAAATGACTGGACCGGTCGGATCATCGGTGTGTTGACGCTCACTCCGTATGGTTTTTGGCGGCGTACTCATGCCATGCATCACGCAAGCTCCGGAAATCTCGACCGCCGTGGCTTTGGCGACGTCGACACTCTTACGGTGGACGAATATCGCGCGCGCTCGGTTTGGGGGCGGTTGCGCTATCGTCTGTACCGGCACCCATTGGTCATGTTCGGCATCGGGCCTGCCTATCTGTTCATTCTCCAGTACCGACTACCGGTGGGAATGATGCGGGGCGGCTGGCAGCCTTGGGCCAGCACCATGGAAACAAATCTAGCCATCTCCCTGATCGTCGGCGTACTCGTCTGGCTCATCGGCATCAAAGCATTTCTGCTCATTCACCTTCCGATCACACTGCTCGCGTCATCAGCCGGGGTGTGGCTGTTCTATGTGCAACATCAATTCGAGGAAACAACATGGGAGGATGACACCGAGTGGGATTTGCACCAATCCGCCTTGCACGGCAGCTCGCATTACGACCTACCCGCGTTCCTGCGTTGGTTCACGGCCAATATCGGCGTTCATCACGTGCATCACCTCTGCAGCCGTATCCCTTACTACCGGCTTCCGCGCGTGCTGCGCGAGCATCCCGAACTCCGCGCCATAAACCGGCTGAGCCTGCTCGAAAGCTTCCGCTGCGTGCGCCTCGTGCTGTGGGATGAGACCCGACGCTGCTTGGTGCCATTCCACGACCGCCCATTGTCACGGTAGCGCGGAATTTCGCCGGGGCGCTTAGGGAGGCGCGTTGATCCTCATATCTTCTTTGGGTCAAAAACGGACGCGAGCTTTTCCTAACTCCGGGCTCAACCGCTCGCAAGCGTCGTTAACAACGCCAACGCGGCTCGGCGCTGGCTCGATAGAGAGCCGCCCAATATCGAAGAGGTGCAAGCCGCCTTAAGGCGCGTCGTGAACGATGGAGAACGGGGCAGCGACATCGTTGGAAGCATTCGCTCGCTGGTGAAAAAAGGCGACTGGAGCCGGGCCCAGATCGAGCCGGCCCCGCAACGCTTGCCAGGGTTGGGGGGTGGAAGGCGTCCGCCCAACGTGTAAAAGCGCGGCTGTAGTCTGCAGCTAGGTCTCTCGTCGGAAGTTCCTCGAACTTCCACGCGAGATCATCATTTGCAGAAGCGCCATTTGCAGAAGCGCCGAGTAGTGCCTCACCAGCACACCCGGGCGCCGGAGGTGCAGACCACTGGCGACACCACGCCGGTCCAGCAGATCGTGTAAGCAACGTCGCTTACGACATCGGGCGGAAGTAATGCAAAAGATGGAACGGAGCTTCGCCAAAACGGATGTGGCTGCGGCTTCTCCGCAGTTACGGTCACAGGACTGGTCACGCCGTTATCCGCTTTCCACTTCTCGATCTGCTCGTCCAATGACTTGAGCGACTTTTCGACGGCACGGTCTTTATCGACGCCGTCGATGGTGTCAGTGAAGGAAAGACATCCCGTCTGTGCCGCCGCAATCGTGCAGGGTGTGCTCCAACAGACGATCGCCATCAGGGCAAGCAATATGCTTCGGCGCATTTCTGCTTCCCTCTAATCTTCATGGCAGCATAACAGGTCCTGATGCGGTGACGTTGACTGGTTTTGGCAACTTGTATGCCCATGGCTAAGACTGGCGGCGGAATTCGCTTCGCGAAAGCTCAGCGACTCAGATCGCGAAGTACCGTGAAATTGCCGGTGTGCTGCCGAATGCCAATGCCTTTGGCCCTCCTTCCTCCTGCGCCCCGGCGTTCGCCTTTAGTTCGGCTGTGCGGACCGGCAAGCTGGTGATGGGCATCCTGGCGCTGATCGCGAGTTTTCAGGCAGTGTGTGGCAGTTTTGCAACCAATTGTGGCCGCTCATGTGATTGCATCGCAGTCTGACGCCTTGCCCGGATTGCAAGTCGCGTCTGAGTGAGTGGCTAGTAAACACGCTTTAACAGCGCATAGCCGACGTTCCTTGATCCAATGTGTGTGTAGTATGGACAACGGAACTACCGGTCGTTTCTCGCGTGGTCCGCGGTCAATTTTGGACCTTGGGTATGCTGCTGGCTGCGTGGCTGCAGAGTTGCGTGACTATTGTCGCGCTGCCTTTTTAGGCAGGCAATTTCTTCCGGTAATCAGCGTCACTGACACGAGGAGGCAAGGGGTGCGAATCCCGGCACTCGGTTCTCTGCCCAACCTTCGGCGGCACCGCGCTCCGACGGCAAGGTCACGACTGAGTCGGGGGCGATTGCAAGGGAACGTCAGCACAGCAATTGAAAGACCAGCACTAGAGGTCACGTGGGCCAAGCTCGGTCCTGTTGACCAAACGCGACTCAGCTCCTTACCCACCCTTTCGGCGATTCGCACGTTAGTCGCGGGTCTCATCCTTGTCGCGCTGATTCCAAACCTGATCCTTGGAGCAATTTTCTGGCTCGCCGTCATCGATGCGCCCTGGTTTAGGCCCGCGACGCATCCGCCCAACGAAAGCTCCGGACTGGCGGCCCAATCCGCGGTTCCCTCCCCAGTCCTCTCATCGCCTGCCACGCTGGAAGCAACCGCTGGCGGAGACATAACTTTCCCAATTGCGCTCGACGGTACTGATGGAGTGCCTGCCCGCAGCATCATCGCCATAAAGGGACTGCCACAAGGCAGCAGGTTGTCGTCTGGACGGCCCTATGACCAGACGGAATGGAACTTGAAGCCCGACGAGATCGGCGATTTGCATCTCATTTTGCCCAGTAACGCGAGCGGCGAGACCAAGCTCATTATTCAGCTCGTCGCGAGCGATGGCGCCATCATCGCGGATGCGGCGACGATCCTCAAGATGCTGGCAAATTTCGCGGCAAACATCCCTGCTTCTAATATCCAAACTGAGCCAACACGGGCTCAAGTCTCAGAGCAGCCTACCCAAGGGCTTGAGGACAGGGGTGTTGAGGGAACTCTCGCGAACCTAGACGCCGCAATGGCAACGCCTGGAGATCAAGTACCATTACCAACTAGGCGTCCCGCGCAAACCTCGAACGATGATGCGAACTGGATCACGTTGACCTCCGTCAACCTTCGGGAAAGACCGACACGGTCAGCGCGAGCTATCGGCGTGGTCGCTAAGGACGCCAAACTCCGCGTCATCGCACGCAAAAATCGTTGGGTGCAGGTGACTAACCTCGCGACCTCGGAGGAGGGTTGGATCTACGCTCGTCATGTCGCCACCGTACGCTGATCAATCCACCAAGTGCAGCGGAGTTCGCCAACACTGGCTGTGTAGCGGTCGATCAGCGTCGAGATTTGTGAAAGTTTAAGAAGTCCGGGAGAACGCGCCGAGAGTCCGGATTGGCACTTAACAGACCAAATGAACCGCTGGAGAGGGATAGGATGAGGGATCGGCGAGATCGGGTCGCTTGCGCGGTTGCCACCGCGGATGACCTCGCCATGCGGATTTGGAGTTCTAGCAGTAGCCAATGGGAGCTTCGCGCCAACTCCAGCAACCTTCGGTCTGAACGCAACCCCACCATCAACGACGTCGACAGCGACTTTCTGTGAGAGTACTGCGGCGCTATCGATTTACGAAAACAGCCTTAACTTCCGCCGCCGCTTGGCCAAAATTGACCCAGGCAACAGCCAGTGGCAGCGCGACGGGGCCTACTTTCTGGATCGGATTGGAGATGAGTACCGTGCGGTAGGCTTGAACCAGCGGGCAATTGCCGCTTACGAGGAGAGCCTCGCCATCTGGCGTCAATTGGCAAAAATCGATCGGCAGAACCCTCAACGACAACTCGATATTTCGGTGAGCCTAAGCAACCTCGGCGAGGTTAGGCTCGACGCCGGTGACGACATAGGTGCCCTTGCCGCCTACGAGGAGAGCCTCATCATCCGCCGTCACCTTTGCAAGGGCGACCCAACCAACGCTAGCAGACAACTGAACGTCGCTGAAAGCCTCGAGAAGATCGGTGACCTCAAGCTTGTGGCTGGCGACATTGACGGAGCGTTTATTGCTTATCGGGAGATGCTCTCCATCGACCGTCGGCTGGTCGCGATCGATGGCAGTAACAGTGAATGGCAGCAGAATTTGTTACTAAGCCTCGAACGCTTCGGCGACGTGACGCTCACCGTTGGTGATACGGTTGCCGCGGTTGCAGCTTACGAGCAGACCATTTCCCTCCACCGCCGTCTTGCTGCATCGGGCAAGACGGACACCCAATGGCAGAAAGAAGTCTCTGCGAGTTTCGAAAAGATTAGTCGTCTCAAGCGCTGGGCCATCTACGAAGGGATGCTCGCCGACGACAGTCAATTGGCCGCGGCCGACGAGAGGAATGCCAAACAACGAGGGATTGCCGCCAAGGTCGCAGCAAGCGAGCTGGCGGCTCAGGAGGAGAGCGTTGCCATATCCCGACAACTGGCGGAGTCCGATCCAAGCAATACGAATTATCAATTCGACATATCAACGAAACTCGAAGGCGTTGCCGATATGAAGTCACGTTCCGGTGATGCCGCCGGGGCGCTAGCGATATATGAGGAGAGCCTCGCCCTGCGCCGCAGACTTGCCGACGCCAACAGAGCCAGCAAGAAATTGCAGCAGACCATCTGCAATACTTTGGAAAAGATCGGCGATATCAAGCGCGTCAAGAAAGATGATGCGGGCGCGCTTGTGATTTACGAGGAAGGTCTGGTTCTCCGACGCCGACTTGTCGAGGTCAGTGACCAATATCGGGGAGAAACGCCGGGAACCCTCGAAAGGCTAAGTGATGGCAAGGGTGACCCCGGTGACGGCGCCGCCCGCAATTTCCTTCAAACCAATAAGGACAGTATCGAATGGCAGCGGGACGTGTCGGTGAGCCTGGAAAAGGTCGGAGATGCCAAACTCAATTTGGGAGACAATGTCGGAGCCCTCACAGCTTTCGAGGAGAGCCTCGCCATACGGCGCACCCTTGCGGAGCGTCACAAGGATAATGCGCAGCGGCATTGGGATGTTTTGCTCAGCCTGGAAAAGGTTGCCAAAACGAGGCTGAGCTCCGGCGACACCCACGGGGGACTGGCTGCGTTTGCCGAGATCCTCGCAATCACCCGAAACCTGCTTCAAACCGACCGGGACAATATTGAATGGCGCCGGGGCCGGTCGGTAACCTGGGACAGATTGTCGAGTTCAACGCTTGGTATCGGAGCAGCCCTCCGCAAGTTCTCCGCGCGCGCTCTCCCCAATCTGATTATTGCAACCAGGGCATGGGTCCGGAGCTTGCAGTGCTCAGCGGCAACGCTCCGCAAGTATTCAGCGGCCTCGCTTACCAAATTGATTGCGGCAACCAGGCGCCTATCGCAACGCTACCTCAGAACGGGTTCCGTAATCATTCGCAAATCGTCCGCACAGTTTAGGGCGTCGGTCCGGGGCTTGCAGTGTTCGGCAGAGCTCAAGGGGCTATCGCTGAAATGGCCGCTATTAGCACCGTCAAGTTCCCACAACGCCTTCTCACCCGAGCAAATCGCGCCTATTGGGCCTGACTCACGGTGTGCGCCTTTCCAGCACAAAGAATCAACCCAGGGGCAAAGCGCCATCTTGGTTCCGATTGGGAAAGAGAACATTGCAAACGACCTGCTGACCGCCACCGCATCATCAACAGGCCCTATCAATGAACCGCAGGATGCGACAAGCATTGAGTCGTCAATGGACACAGTTGGTAGTGTTGACCAATCCCCGGTCAATACACGGTCAGGCAAACGCCGACGTAGAAAGCGAAAGCGGCGTGGCACCTCTCATTGTCTACCCGCGAGCGAAAAAAGCGACATAGACCGGGGCCGGATGAATTGACGAACGGTCCCCTCCGGCCCTTGCCGCCCCTACGGCTTTGATACTAAGTGGCCCCACAAAACTTTGCGACCGAGAAGCGCCGAGAAGCAAGGCAACTTAAGACGTTGGCATGAGGAAGCGTCGGACGTCTGTTATTGGCACATAGCGGACATCCCACCTGCACCGACGAATGTCTGCTATCGGGGGTAAAGTGGAGATGACGCGGGCGTGACGCGATGTCTGCTAATGACCCAAATCGGGCCTTGCAGTCTGAAATCGATGCCATCACCGGCCCATGCCGCAGCTTTTGCTGGTAACTATTGAGCTCACAGTGGGGTCACGTCTCCGCGCCTCTACAGGAGTACGCCTACGCGGGTGCGAGCGGCCTTCTCTTGGTGGCTCCAGGGGTCCTATTGGACTGGCGGCATTGCAGCGTCGATCTTGTCGTAATTCTTCACCACGAGATCGATATTGGCAGGGAATTTCACGGGCTCCGGAAGCGATTTCAGTTTTGACTGTAATTCTTCGAGTTGACGCTTCTTGTCGTTCGCTGCCAACTTTTCGCTATCTATGAAGGCGATATCTTTTTTGATAACGGCGTCGGGGCCTACATATTTTTTTGTGTCCGGATCGATTCCGCTCATAACCAGGCCGATGTTCTCAGCAACATCATCGTATTCGGCATAATTCGCGAACTTGTATTTCTTGGCCACAGCTTCGAGCTGCTCCATTACCCTGGGATCTGGTTTGTCCGCCTCAGGCGCCTTGGCGACGATTGGCACCATCTCCTTTTGAGCGGCAATGAAGCTCTCAATCTGCGTATCTGTTAGGGCGATCTGCTTCAGGTTCTCGTCAGGCGACGTTGCTTCTTGCGCAACAACATTTTGGCTCAAGGCACTCAAGGTCAATGCTGCCGTAAGTGCCATGCTGAAAACCGCGATGAAGCGGTGAGTGACGATGCGCATGAGGTCTCCTTAGAGTGGCTGGTTATCTAGCGCAGTGCGCGAAAATTAAAGTCAGGTTGCGCGCCGACTGAGGCGTTCAGTACAGCAAGCAGCGGCCATAGGGACCAAGGTAGTAGCCGGAAGGGCACACAATCGGGGCAACCACCGGCGGTGGCGCAACTACTACAGGCGACGGAGCCACTTCCACCACAGGAGCCACAGCCACGGTGCCGTTGCGAACACAATAACCATAGGCGCTACGGTGGAAGCCCAGGCCACACCAGTCCCACACCAATATGATATCAGGCGCCGCTTTTTGCATCGGTGCGAAAGGAATAGGTGAGGCTTGGACGCCGAACGAAAATAGCGATGCGCCACAAGCCAGAATAAAAGCAAACGCTCTTGACATTGGCAAAACTCCTAACGCTTTTCCGTCCGTCCTGATCGGGTGCAGGGGTTTCCAGCTCCGAAGATCGAATCACGCTGAGTGATTGACATGAAACGGGAAGCCCCGAGTGACCGAGAAAGCGAGCAAAAAGCTACCCTTCGTGACCGCTTATAACCCGAAGAAAACAGTTAAGGAAGGGGGGCCGTGTATTGCCACACGCCCCCTATTATCGGCACCATCCTTGACGTCGCTTGGTAACGTAAAGGCAGCGCGATCATTTGGGACACTGTTGACAGCCCTGACAACCAACGCTGCCGCGGTAGGCTTGACTCAGAACCTCATGGTCGCGCCTATCACCGGTCCGTATAAGACGTTGTCGAATTCGAATTTGGATCTGCCTGAACCCTGCGAAAAATCTGCCGACAAAGCGCGAAATCCAACGTAGCCATCGACCGGGATGCCGTGGATTTCACAAAGGGGCGCGTTGTAGGTGGCAATTGCCTGCCACGAAAATTGACTACCGGCCCCGAAGCCCCCAACGTCGCCACGGAGCACGAACTCCTGCCCAGCCGCCAGCTGCTGCCGAAGACGCGCCCCGACAAACGGGTCGACCCAATCGACGGAGCCGGATTTCGCAATGGCGCGACTTCCGGATATGGTGAGACCGAGGGGACCGTTAAGCGCCACGGTGCCCGTCGTCAGCAGAGATATTCGTCGGTGCCAATAGCGTGCGCCGGCAAGAAGGTCGAAAGCTGTGGGCAGGCTGCTGGAGCAGCGCGACCAGATTGCGCCACCCCCAGCTTCGACGATGGCTAATTGGAGTCAGCACCCTCCAAGTGTTGGCTGGCGCCGCACTGGTCCTGATTGAGCGCGTACCGCTGACTTCGCGTAACGATGTCGTTGAACAAGCTCAGGGAGACTCACGTGTAGCTCATGTGATGAGCTGCCGCCCGCCAGTCAAAAGGTCGGCCCGCGCCCTGAGTCGCCAATCATAGGGGGAACTGTCACCAGCGCGCAAAAAAAGTCCGCCGCGCGGTTACGTCGTCGTTGGCGGCAGGTCTCCCTCCAGGACGTAAACGTCAGCTGATCACCATCGAGCTCTGGAGGCAACCGTAGACGAGCGGTGCAACTCGCTCGGCAGAGGTCATGAACTTTGCGCCTTCTGGCAGCGATCGATCGGGCAGCGGGTGCGCACGGTCGTGACGGCGCTCGCACACACCCATTGCGAAGGCTGGCCGAGTGTTAGCCCTGCCATCTATCGTCGCGAGACGCGGCGCAATTCAGTCCCGCCCAGGATGCCTCGTTTTGGTGAAGGTGTGGTGACGACCTAAGGCATCTTCCGGCGGATCGGTTCGACCGGACAGCAGTCGTTCAAGCCGACCGAGAGATTCGATTTATATCGTGCGGTAGACCGGCGAAGTAGACCTCGATCGTGCAGGCGGGATTTTGCTCGTTATCTCAAGGGCACTGAGCAGCGATGGTTGGCGCTCCGAGAGGAGGAAAGTCAATAGTCTCTAGCGGTGCAAATGACAGCGGAATCCAATTACGCGACAACGTGACAAAGCCCTCCAAATAGTTCCGCAGCGGGATCGATGGCTCGCGCCACGAGGCCAACCTCGGCCCCCTGGCCATGGCTATTCCAGGACCTACACAGTGTAGCAGGCGGGCGCTGCCGTGATATTATCGACGAGCGGACGCGCGCGGAAGGACAAGAGCAGGATATATGCCAGCGTCACAAAGGCCAGCGTCAACCCTGTCCGCAATCCTGCGGCTTCACCGATAAGGCCGACCAGCAACGGCCCGATCGCACCACCGATGATGCCCGTGCACAAGATACCGGCGAATGCGCCGTGATGGGCGGGAACGGAATTGAGCGCGAGCGCAAATATTATCGGGAACATTACGGAGAGCAGGAAACCCAGCAGCGGAAATGCATGGAGCGCCACAGTCCCATTGCCCCAGAGTGCGGCCATCAGGCACAGGATTGCGACAGCGGCAAACTGGCGGAGTACCAGCTTCGACTGGATGAACCTGAGCAGCGCCATACCCACCAGGCACCCGGCCGCCATTAGTCCCCAGAACCAGGCAACCGCGCTTGCACCTTGCTGCAGCGGCGAAAAGCCATGATAGGTTTCGAGAAACTTGCTCATCCAGTTGGCGAGGCTCTGCTCGGTCGCGACATAGCAAGCGATCCCGACGAAAAACCCCCACACCTTGGGTTGGCGCAAGAGTTCGCGATAGAAGGCAACGCCTTCGACCCGCTCGTCCTCCTGCAGTTCGACGCGCGGCAAGGGCATGATAAATGTCAGGACCACAGCGCCTGCGAACAATACGAGGAACAGCCAGTAGAGTATGACCCATGGCAGGCTTTGCGGAGCCAGGACGAAAACCGCAGGCGGTGGCCGGCGCGCGGCAGTTGACATGACGGCCTGGAAGACCCACGGGCTGACAAAGGAAGCGAGCCCGAACACCAGCTGCCCCATGACCGAAAAGAAGGGGTAATTGGCTTCCCCACCGACCGTGCGCGTCAGCGGATTGATAACAACCTGCAGCATCGCCATGCCCATGCCGATGACGAAAAGCGCCAGCACGGCGGTCGCAAACGCAGGCATGATCGCGAACATCGCCGCGCCCGCGAGGTTGATCACCAAGGCGAAGATCAGAGCGTTCTTGGCCCCTATCCGCTCGATCAGAAGGCCTGCCGGGATCGAGACGACACCATAGGCCAGGAAGAATGAGAAAGGCAGGAACCCTGCAAGCGCAAGACTGAGGCCAAAGTCCTTGATGACCAGCGGCATGATCGGCCCAAGTATATTGGTCACGAAGGAGATCACGAACCAAAGGGTCATGATGAAGGCGAGGCCGATGAAGCGCTGGTTCATGAACGTTTGGTACCCAGGATCTGCGCCAACCCGGCTGGCGGGATGGATTGTCGCGGAAACTTGGAAATGATCGTTGAGGCGGTGCGGCAGGCAGTTTTGAGGGCCTCGGTGAGCTCTGCGCGCCGGCGCCCAGCGCCAACAGGAAGCCGGCATTGAAGCTGTCGCCCGCGCCAATCGTATCGATCACGTTCAGCCGCACGGCCTTGGCATCGCAAATCCTTCCGCCCGAGCAGGCCGACGCGCCCTTGCTGCCCGTCTTGGCCACGGCGATCCCGCCGGGCGCAAGCATTGCCGCGAGCTCGCGGAGCGCTTCTTCCAGATTTTCCTTCGCGGCAAGGTGCAGCACCTCGGTTTCATTCAGCAGCAGGATATCGCAATGCTGCATCCACTGGCTCGCCGCCTGGCGCAGTTCCACGGTCCAGCCTGACGGCGGCCAACCGGTGTCGACCGCGACTCGATAGCCGCGTGCGTTCAAGTCGGCGAGGATTAGCGGGTAGTCGTGCTCGATCTGCGGCATCAGGAACACGCCGGTCATCAGCGCTATGGCGCCGGGTGCAGCGCGCGGGATACGCGCCGACATTGCGGACCAAGTGACCAATTCCAGATGGCCGCGCGTGGTCATGAAGGTGCGCTCGGCATCGTCGTGGAGCACGGCAACTGTCGTTGTCGTGCTTGCGGGAAGATGGGCAATGCGGGCATCGATCCCGGCAAGTTCGCTGACTAGCCAGTAACCGAGAGGATCATCACCGACATCGCCGACCAGCGTGCAGGACGCGCCGAGATGGCGCGCGGCCAGTGCGGCGTTGGCTGCGGAAAAGCCGGGCCGCATTTCGTGCTGGTCGATAATCAGCTCGGTTCCTCGCTCTGGCCAATGCGCAAGCGGTCCGAGTACGAAATCGAGCCCGATGTCGCCAATCACGGTCAGAGCGGAGGGAGCTGGAGCCAAATCTGGCCAATCGTAGTGGCGGACGTCGGGAAATTCCTACCGACCGTGTAGCTTGTCAATTGGGCTTTTGAAGCTGTCCAGGTCTTTGGCTTGCAAGGGAAATTCTGCTGTCCCCGACGCGCGGCGAGTTCCGGTCCCAGCTTGACACGGCATGGCGAGCGCAAGCAAATTCGGACGCGTTCCCCGCCCGGAAAGGTCTGGCCTTGGCAGACTTGATTGATGTTCTCCGACGCGCGGGTTGCGAGTTGATCCGCGGCAAGGGCGCTTTCCTGATCATGACGGCCGCGCTGTCGACCCATGTCTCCGCCCAGGCCACGGAAGGCGGCGATGAGGAATACCTCAAGGTCCATGTTAATCGCGTGGCGCTGGAAGCGATCGGCCCGAAATCGGCAATCGTGGAGAGCAATGTTACGCTTGCGGACGGCAGGTTCTCCGTACTCGTCAACGGTGAGCGCCGACTTTCCGCCGCCTTGAAGCCGCTGCCGGATTTTCCGGACTGGGGGAAGGGTCGCCACTACTATCTTGCCGATTTCAGCTCCCTCACTGAAACCGGTCGCTACTTGGTGCGCGCCCAGGACGGCACGGTTCGCGCGGCGTCGGGGACGATCTCGGTCGGCAAGGATGCGCTGTTCCGAAAGATCGCGCCTGCGCTGGTTCACTATTTTCGCGAAAGCCGCTGGCTCGACGCCGGCGACCATGACATCGGCGTCTATGGCACCGACCGCAGGGTGGACGCGTGGGGCGGCTGGAAGGATGCCGGCGGCGACGATGGCAAATACCTTTCGCACCTGAGCTACGCCAATTTCATGAACCCGCAGCAGGCCGGGCTGACCGCCTGGGCGCTGGCGCGATCTTACGACGCCAGCCCGGATCGGTTCCGCAGCCTCGGTCTCGCCAACGACATCGTCGAAGAGGCATTCTGGGGTGCCGATTTCATGCACCGGATGCTATCCCCCGAAGGCTATTTCTACATGACGGTGTTCGAGGGCTGGGGCAGGCTCGACGCGCCGCGCGTGATTACCGGCTACGTTGGCGAGGAAGGCATATACACCGGTGACTATCACGCCGCTTTCCGTGCAGGCGGCGGAATGGCGATCGCGGCGCTGTCGCGCGCCGCGCGGCTCGCCACGAGCACCGGCAAGTCGGGAGCCTTCGCGGGAAGCGTTTACCTGGCCGATGCCGAACGAGCCTTTGCGCATCTGTCCTCCAACAACACGCGCTACGACGACAATGGCAAGGAGAACATCATCGACGATTACTGCGCGCTGATTGCCGCAGTCGAGTTGGCCAAGTCGACCGAAAAGCTGGAATACCAGCAGGCTGCCGATGCCCGCGCGGCAAGCCTGATGGCGCGGATGACACCAGGCGGCTGGTGGCGCAGCGACGACGGAGAACGGCCCTATTATCATGGCGTCGAGGCCGGGATGCCGGTACTGGCGCTGTCCGAATACCTGGACATTGCCAGCCCGGCCAACCAGCAGAAGGTCAGGGCGACAATCCGCCAGGCGCTCGACGCACAGGTTGCACTTGACGATGCGGTGACCAACATCTTCGATTATCCGCGCCAGCAGTTTCGCACTTATGCGAATGGCCATTATGGGCCGCTTTCGTCCGGCTTCTTCATGCCGCATGCGAACGAGACCGGCTATTGGTGGCAAGGCGAAAGCGCACGCCTGTCCTCGCTGGCCGTGGCTGCGGTGGTCGGTGGCCGGGCCATCGGCAAAGCCGGCAAGACCTTCGGAGTTTCGGACCGATTGGCGCAAGCAGCGACACATCGTCTTGACTGGACCTTGGGCCGCAACCCCTATGACATATCAATGCTCTACGGCTTCGGGCAGCATAACCCGGCCTATACCGATGCCGGCGGCTTTATGTTGGTCGGCGGTATTTCCGATGGCATCACCGGCGCTTTCGGCAATGACGAAGGGCGCGGAATTGCCTTCTCGCAGGGGCCGGAGCAGGAAAAGTGGCGGTGGAACGAGCAATGGATGCCGCATACGACTTGGATGCTGCTCGCCGTCAGCCTGCTCAACAGCGATGAGCACGTCTCTAAATGACCGAGCCGGGCGCACAATTCCGGATCGAAGCGGCACAGAGCCCCGATGCCGTCATGCGGCAGCTCTCCGCCAATCGCCGCATCGTCGCAGCACTGGCTGCGCAACTCGCGGCCAGCCCGCCGCCGCTGGTGATCACCAGCGCGCGCGGTAGCTCCGATCACGCTGCGACTTACGCCAAGTACCTGATGGAGGAATCGACGGGGATTCCGGTCGTCTCGGCGCCCCCGTCGATAAGCTCGGTCTATCGTGTGCCCATGCAGGTGAAAGGCGCGCTGCATATTTCGATCTCCCAGTCGGGCAAGTCCCCCGACATTCTGGCTGCGGCGGAACAGGCCAAAAAGGCGGGAGCCATCACCGTGGCCCTGCTAAACTTAGAGGATGCTCCGCTTGCCGAACTGGTCGACCATGTCATTCCGCTCCACGCAGGACCAGAACTGAGCGTCGCGGCAAGCAAGTCATGTATCGCCGCCTTCGCCGCCGTGCTCGACCTGACCGCAAGCTGGACAAAGGACGCGATGCTGGAGCAGGCCCGCGACGAGGCGGCAGGGGCGGTTGCGGCGGCGACGGCGATGGACTGGTCTGCTGGACTGGAGCTGGTTACAGCGCAACATCTTTTCGTGATCGGTCGCGGTGTCGGCCTGGCGGCGGCGCAGGAGCTGGCGCTCAAGTTCAAGGAGATGTGCACACTCCACGCCGAAGCATTCAGTGCCGCGGAAGTGCTGCACGGACCGGCAACACTCGCCGGACCGGAGCATCCGGCAATCGCATTGGTGCAGGAAGACGAGACCGCCGAACTGGTGCGCGCAGTCGCCAGGCGATTGCGTGAACAGAGGGGCGAAGTCCTAATCGCCGAGCCCGGGGGCGCATTGCCGCTCCCGCCACCTTCGCACGCCGTCTTGCGGCCGCTGCAGATCCTGCAAGCGAGCTATCCCCTGCTTGCAGCCTTTGCAGCGCGTCGGGGCCGCGATCCCGACAAGCCGCCATTTCTACGCAAGCAGACTTGCACGCTATGATCCGCGCCTTGATGATCGTGCTTGTCAGCGTTGCGCTGGCCTGCTGCGCAACATTGCCGTGCGCGGCGGGACACGACAAGGAGATTGCTCTCACCTTCGATGACGTGCCGCGTGAGCCTGGTGCGTTCATGACCATGGCAGAGCGACAGAAGCGCCTGATCGCTGCGCTAAAGCTCGCCCATGTTCGACGAGTAGCATTCTTCACCAACCCGGGGCACCTGGACCGTGCAAAGAGTCCGGATTATCCCGAGCCGATCATGGCCTATGCCAACGCGGGCCACATCATTGCCAATCACAGTTTCACACACCCCGCGCTCAGCGACGTATCGGTCCAGGCTTATCTCGAAGATGTTGATCGTGCGGATACCTGGCTGAGGGGGCGCAAGAATTTCCGGCCCTGGTATCGCTTTCCCTATCTCGATGAAGGCGGTGACGACGTGACGAAGCGCGATGCCGTGCGGGCAGCGCTGAAGGCGCGCGGATTGTTCGACGCCGCGATCACCGTCGACGGCTGGGATTGGAACATGGAAGACCGCGCGGTCGAGGCCGTTAAGACGGGCAAGGTGATCGATCGAGCCGCCCTGAAGGATATGTTCGTTACGGCCTATGTCGACGAGGCCGAGTGCGCCGATGCGTTGGCGCGCAAACTGCTTGGACGCGCGCCTGCCCAGGTGATGCTGCTGCACGAAGCCGATGTGACGACCATGTTTCTAGGAGATCTCGTTAAGAGCTTGCGGGCGCACGGCTGGAAGATTGTCAGCCCCGACACGTCCTATCGTGATCCAATTTATCGGATCAAGACTAAGGAGCTCCCTGCCGAGGGCCCTCTGCTAACAGAGTTGGCCCGGGACCGAGGCATCGATACGCCGACTACCTGCCGCTGGAGCGATGACGCATTTGCCAATTCGGAATTCGACCGGCGCGTGTTGCATCGGCCTTCGTGAGTTGTCCGCGGAAACTGGTTGGTTTGTCCGAACTTTCATCCCATCGGCATCTTCGGCGCGTTGTTCGCGTTGCCATGAATTGAGCCCTCTGTTGTGTTCCGCTCACTGCGCCTCTGCAACAGGAACATATTGTCGAATCCGACTGAGAGCGTGCTGTCGTCGAGATGGCATTCAAAGGTCGACAACTGAGGATGCAGTTTTTGGGCCTGACCCACGAGCTCATCGACGGCACCGTCGTCGGCCCGATAACCGACGTACTAGCTCTTTGATCGAGTTCGCCGGAAGCGCGTAGACAACCAGAGTGCGACCCTTGGCGGTGACAACCGACAGGTCCTGCCTTCCCCAACTCACCAGCGCAAGCGACTGAATTTTCTTCGGAAAGCAGAGGCGCCTTGGCCGCGATCACAAATGCCCAGCGGTTTTCAGAGTTTTCATTGTTAGGGCATACCCGTGCGCGATGTGTTGGTCGATTGACTTGCGTGAGAATTCGTAATCTCGAGCCGCGGATTCCCCCTCGACCCGTTCGCGGGTGATGCGTGTGACGGACAGCGGACAGGCCTCGCCGACAGTCTCAATGTAGCGAGGCCGTTTGCTAATCTGCTCGGCTGTTTTTGGGTCTAGGCTCGCCATAACTTCCTCGACGAGCTTGCGGTAGTTGTCGATGTACTCCCAAGTGCGGATGTTCCGCCTGATCTTCTCGGCAAACACGATTTCATCGCGCCTGGCTAACACCTCCGGGATCGAACGTGGCAAAGCCCTTTTGTCCGCCCATAGGTTCACGACAAAGACATTCTTGCCGGTCAGTCCCCCGACTTCGACCACCTGATCGAGCGGTGAGTTGCTCACGAGTCCGCCGTCCCAATAGTGCCTTCCCGCTATCGTGGTCCATGAAAACCCTGGCGGCAAGCTCCCGCTCGCCAGAACGTGCTCAGGGGTGATCTCCTCGACATAACTGTCGAAAATTGTCAGCCGTCCCGTCTCGACGTCCACTGCGGTGAGCAGGAGACGAACCGGACTGTCTCTCAGTTTCTCGAAGGCAACGTACTTGCTTAGAGTGGCTTTGAGGGGGGACGGGTCATAAAAGCTGGTCCAGCTCGTCGGAAGCTGAGCAGGGGAAAGAATTGGCTCGAACCAACGCGGTCGGAAGAAATGAGGCGAGCCAAACACCAGTGATTGCAAGGACGAAACAGCTCGTCGCAATTCTTCATTGGGAATGTCGGGGGTGTCCAGGCTCAAGTCGCGCCAAAAGGCCTCAAGCGCGTGCGTGGCCTTGCCGGGATTGGCAGCGATGATTGCAGCATTGAAGCGCGCCGATCGATACCCCGGCGACAAGGTCCGCATGAATGTCCTGCTCCTCTAGTGCCTTTACCACGCCGCATTCGAAGGCTCCGAGGGCTCCACCACCCTGAAGGACGAATACCGTTTGCACTGCTGCTCGGTTTAGCGGGAAACCGGTGTCCGAAAGTTTCGCTTTTGTTGCCGAGATATCGCTGCGATTAGCGATCAGCGCGCCGGCCGCTTTGGCTTCCACGAGAGATTGGTCAAGGAGAAAGGCTCCGCGCAGCCTTTCGTTGTCGAGGTAGAGGACAGAGAACGATTTGTCTTTGACTGATCCCCTTACAACCCGTTCGTCTGCTTCTTCGGTCGATCCCACTACATTGAAAGTCAAATCGAATACATCAGAGAAGAAGTACGACACCGTTCGCCAGGATTGCCGCTCGCCGATCATGTTCCAAGCGGCGAGTCGTCCCTGCTTTACGGCATTATCCCAGTGCTCTGCGCGGTACCTGGTACGCGAGATCGGATTATAGAAATTTGCGACATCGCCTGCCGCGTAAATTCCTGGTTTGTTGGTTTCTAGGTGCTGGTTGACGAGGATGCCCCCATCCACGTCGATGCCGCTGTCGCCGAGAAAACCGACTTCAGGCCGAACCCCAATTCCGACCGCAACAATATCGCAGGGCATCCTTTTGCCGCTGCTTGTCACAATGCCTTCGACCTTCGCTGTCCCCCAAAACTCTTTGACCTCTTCTCCAAAAATGAAATCCACGCCGCGCGCCCTGAAATATTCGGCGAAGAAATCGGAGACCTCCGGCGAGCATAGCTTCTCGTAAACGAGGTCCTCTTTCGCGATCAAGGTGGTCGCGACTCCCCTTGTCGCGAAAGAGGCCGCGATCTCCATTCCGAGGAAGCTCGCTCCTATGACGATCGCTCGCTGCGCATGCGCAATAGCTTGATACAACGAAAGCGCATCATCCACCGTGCGCAGATAATGGATACCCTCCAAGTTCGCTCCCGGTACCGAGAGCCTATGCACGCTCGCCCCGGTCGCGATCAGCAATTTGTCAAAGCGGAAATGAACACCACGATCGGTTTCGATTGTACGCCTATCGGCATCGACCCGGCGCACTCGCGTTCCCAAGTGCACGTCGATGTCGCGGTCTCGGTAAAACGATTGGTCATGGATCAGAACTTTAGTCTGGTCCGGCCCCTTGAGAAGAAACTCTTTTGATAGTGGTGGTCGGTAATAGGGGAGCATGTTTTCCGCGCACAGGATTGCAATACTGCCCTCGACGCCGGCCGCGCGCAGGGTTTCTGCGGCCGTGGCGCTCGCCAATCCGCCGCCAAGCAGCAAGAAATCAACGAGCGGTGCTTCATTCGCGGGCATCTGCTTCGATCCTTAACAATTGTGCGAGAGCATCGCTCTTCAAGCATGTTAACCTGGATAAGCGCCAAACCTCAGTGACGCCAATCGAAATTGAAATTCGAACGAAGGCTCCCAGCTACCTTGCAAGATGTGTGGAAGGATAATCCAAAGCTCTGGTCCTTTGCGCCTCGCCATTGTCGAGGGACTTGATGTCAGTGACAGCCGTATGGGCAATGTTCCGCCTCGCTACAATGCTGCACCCAGTCAAGAGCTGCTTGTAATCCGCCAGAACCACAAAACAGGAGAGTGCTCGCTCGACCTGATTAAGTGGGGCTTGATCTCCAATTGGTGCCAGGACCTTACGGGCGGTCGCAAGCCCATCAATGCCAAGGCTGAAAGCGTCGCCAAACTCGCAACCTTCGGGGAGGCTTATGCTCAGCGTCGATGCATTGTGCCGGTCGATGGTTTCCTCGAGTGGCGTGCCATGAAGGGCGCGCGGTCCAAGCAGCCTTATGCAATTGCGATGAGGGATGGCTCGCCTTTTGGTCTGGCGGGACTATGGGAGAATTGGCGCAATCCCAACACGGGGAAGTGGGAACGCACCTTTGCTATCATTACGGTGCCTTCCAACGAACTGGTGGGCCAAATCCACGACCGCATGCCTGCGATCCTTAAGCCTGGAAGTTATACTCGCTGGCTAGGTCTCGAACATGATCCTCACGATCTGCTTATCACCTATCTGTCAGAGCCGATGACCATGTGGCCCATATCAACGCGGGTGAACAAGCCGGAGAATGATGATCCCTCACTACTTGATCGCATCGGCGATCCATTTAACGTTTGGGCTCCGCTGAGATCGGAGGGCCGAGCCTAGAAACGTTCACGGATGGGATCGGTGATCAATATCCTCGGCTATGACTGCCTTGCGACAGCAATCCTCGGCACTAGCCCGAAAGTACTCTGCTTTGCTAGGCGACATGCCTATGTAACCGACGATCACGCCCTTTGATCCAGATCGTAGGCGCGTCACACAGCTACAGAAAGCGTGTTTGGGCTAACCTTCATCTGCTCCCGGACGGCGATTAGCTTTTGCAGCGTCCATTCGGCCTATCGTCACCTGATCGACGTGACGCTTAACCTGCTCTTTCGTTCAGCCGAGTTGCCCCAGTTGGTTCTCGATCTGCTCAACTCCGGCAAGCGGCTTGAGAGGAGCATTGCGAGATTTGTGAGGAACTGTAATCGCGCCTGCGCCGGCGGCCCCGTTCCGACTGCGTTGTTCTGGTCGTGAGCCCCAAGCCGACCCAACGATTGCGCTAAATTCAAAGAACCATTCTATGGAGCATTGACCAAGAGCCTTCGTTGCAGCGACGCCGCAAGGTCGGCTCCATGGCCAAAAACTGGGATCAAAAGCGTTATTCGCTCAGAACCTTGTAGCTCCCCGGGAAACTTTTCTGGATCCAGTATGTGGCAACGCTCTCCTGCTGGACCGCCAACTCGCTTGCTGCGACCTTGGCGGCAATCCCTCGTTGTTTGGCATTCCTCTCGTCGGCCACGGTGTTGTCGTCCTCATGGAGAAGCCCCGGGGGACCAGTCCGGAGCTTCTCCGGTTCCGGTAGGGGAACCAGTGACGGCCAGGGAAAACCGTCACCGATAGGAAGGTAATTGCATGGCTTTTGTTATCAAGCTGAGGGGCGTCGGCTTCGGTCGGCGCCCTTTGACGCCATGTGAGGGTGCCTATTGGCCCACATCCGCACAAAGGTAAATCAAGAGCAAGACGGCGATTCTGCAATTGGATTCTGCAATTCCCTGTGCCCTCGTAATTCAAGTCTCGAGGCACGTGCTACGCGCGCCGAATGACCCTAAGCGGACTCGCTGCGTGGCACTGTCGGACTTCTAAATTTCTCATCACGGGAGCCTGGATGCGCGGAATTGGGGCGCGAGTATATCGCCGCGACCCCTCTGAGATTTATTGCAGTGCACAGTGATCCGGAAGCCACGCTAGCAACAGCAGCGTTCGCTATAGTCGGGTCGGACCGAATCATCAGGGGACTAGGAACATGCTCAGCATTCTTTGGACCATTCTTATCGGCTTTATTGCCGGAGTGATTGCCAAATTCGTCACGCCTGGCAGCACGAACGAGCCCCAAGGCTTCATTCTCACCGCAGCCCTCGGCATTGTCGGTGCCTTGGTCGCCACCTACCTCGGACAGGCCCTCGGCTGGTATCAGGCTGGTCAAGGGGCAGGCTTCATCGCTAGCATCGTGGGCGCAGTGCTCATCCTGCTGGTGTGGGGATTTATCGCAAGCCGCCGCACGTAATAGCACGGCTTCGGTCGGCGCTCCCTCTACGCGTTCCGCTGTGCGATCCGCGAGGCTGTCTTGCGCGGCCTGACATTTTGCTTTGCGCTCACGTCTCGTTAGATGGTTCACGAGCGTCAGCAAGATACCATCCAAGGGCCTTGAAGCTCGCTAGGAAGTCGCCCGGCAACTGCACATTGCGCAACGGGAGACGCTAAGAGCGTACCGGTCGGACGCCAACCTCACGGCCTGACAGTCTGGCCTCAACCGGGCCGATACTCTCTCGGACATACTGGCAATATCCGATAGCGATGCGCGCGCCTATTTGCTTGCGGGAAGGAGCGATCCTGGCGCAAAAGTGCCCACTCCAACCGATGCGCGCAGCGTTCGCCGTACGGAAGGACTCGAAAGAGCTACGCGAGGGCTTGACGGCGTTCTTCTCGTTGTCGGTGGCGGCCCCGGTGGTTCCACCGCCGGGACGTTCGTGGCTCGTGCCGGTACGTGATCTGTCGACCGGCCGAAGGTGCGGGTGGCGTTGGAAGGATCCCGTCGAGCGCTTTGCCATAGATAGGATACACGCGATGCTTTTCAGGACATTTCTCGCGCCCACCTCATTTGTCGCCGCAGTGATGTGGACGATCTGGGCGCAAGCTGCGGAGCCAATTACGGTCCTAGCTCCCTTCAACCTAACGGGGCCGCAGGCAGTACTCGGCGCGCCTTGCTATAGGGGCGCCGAGTTGGCCGTTGAGAAGCTCAACGCCGCGGGCGGGGTGCTGGGCCGCCGCATCGAATTGATTCCGATCGATACCGCTAGCGAAGTAAGTAGGACGACCAACGAGCTTGAGAGCGCACTCGAGCGGTATACGAACGCCACTGCCGGCATCGGTTACACGGATTCCACCTACGCTCTCGATGCGGGGCGGGTATTTCAAAAGGCCGGAATCCCGTTTATCACGCCGGGCGCTACAGCGCCGGACCTGCCAAATCAGGTCGGCTCTGGCATGTTCCTTGCGGCGTACGGCGACGACGCTCAAGCCCTTGCAATGGCCAAGTATGCATGGAACGAGCTCAAACTCCGACATGTAGCCCTTTGGGTCGACGAAAGTAGCGTCTACACGCGGACTGTCGGCGGATTCTTTGAGGAGTTTTTTCGGAATCTAGGCGGAACTGTAGATAGACGAAACTTCGCCGCCGGAGTCACGGACTTCGGCGACTGGATCGCCGCCTTCAAGAAAGCTGACCCCAAGCCGCAAGCGATATATGGCGCGAGCATGCCGCGGTCGGCGGTATCATTGATTGAGCAAGTGCGTGACGCAGGGGTAGACGTCCCGTTGCTATCGGGGGATGGCTGGGATGACGAAGCAATAGTGGAATCCTCTAAGAGCAACGGCATCAAGAACATTGTCTTCACCACGCACCTCTTCCTCGGCGTCGACACGCCCGGCATGAAAGAATTTAGCGAGGCGTACAAGCAGAACTTCGGTTCCCCGCCGCCCAACGCGTTTGCGCCGCTTGGCTTCGATAGCGTGAACCTACTCGCCACCGCGATCGAGCGGGCTGGTTCCATCCAACCAGACGCAGTTCGGTCGGCCCTTGCGAACACCCGCGACTTCGAAGGATTGGTCGGCAAGATTGCCTACTCGCCGGGCAAACGCGTCCCGGATAAGGCGGTCGCAGTCATCAAGATCGATGATGGTGTCGAAACGCCTGTTTGGACGTGGATGCCGCAGCGTCAATGAGTGACAGGCGGACTATCGCCTCCGATTAGCCTCGGCCTTAGGACTGGTCAGATCGCAGCCTGTCGCGCTTCATAACGTGGATGTCCGTTTTGGGTCATGAGCAGACATAACGGGCAGTTGGCGTTATGTCCGCTTTACCCCCGAAAGCAGGCATTCGTCAGTGCGGGTTGGATGTCCGAAAAGTGCCATTAGCAGACCTTCATGCGACTCGGCGCGCACGTCCGCTTAGTGCCGACAGCAGACGTTGTCCGCTATGGTCTTGTCGATTAGCTGGCTGAGCTTGAGATCGAAGCTAGATCTGAAGTGACCCGAAGGTGTGCCTTGGGGCACGTTACGGCTTTCGCGCGACGAGCACGGCATCCATGTATTTGCGATAGACGATCTTGACGTTTGCAAAACCAAGCAGCTCCAGTCTCATGATCGCGTCGGCCTCTGGCATCACCCGATCGGCGGCCTCGTCCTCTGCATAATGCAGCACCCATTCTCGCAACAGGTCATATTGCCCGCGGCTCTCAAGCACATCGCAAAACAGTCCGACCTGCCAATTAAGCGCCTCGCGATGGGCTTCCCCTTGTTGGGCGTATTTGTCGGCATTGATGAGGAGGCCGGCAGGCGCTAGCACGCGCCAAATCTCGTCATAGAGGCGTTCGCGGTAGTTGGCGGTCAGGTTGTGCAAGACGTAGCCAGAGGCGACGATGTCAAGGGAGTGTTGCGGCCGGGCGGCCAAATAATGCAGCGCGTCGTCGAGAGCGACGGTGAGCCTGCCGCTTGCGATCGAGGCCCTGAGCGCCCTGCGCGCCTGCTCGATCATCTTGGGCTCGTTGTCGATGCCCATTACGTCAAGCTTTGCGTCTTGAAGCAGAATTTTGGTGATGGCGCCGTCTCCCATGCCCATGCCGATATCGAGCCCGCGGAGAGGACGGCTTCGGCCTTTGGTGAAGCCGCGCAATTCTTTGGCGAAGGCCTCATGCACCTCGTCGAGGAACGGCCGGGCGAGGCGCCACAAGGGATAATCGTCGCTGAGCTTGCCGGCGAAGCGCCGCTCGCCGAGGCTACTGCCGAGTGCCGCTGCTACTTTCGTGCTCATTCGCGCGACCCTGATCTTGCGCTGCGCTGAAGCAGCTCTGACGTATGCTGGATACGAGTGAAATAACAGGTCCTCGGGGACAAGTATGCTCGCTAACCATTTGATTTTACAGGAGGAGTTAGCTCCATAAACGTTTGATTTTTCAATACATTAGACGCTGCGCTCTTTGAACTCGCCCGTCATCTCCAGCCCCGGTTCGCCTTGCAACGTCGCTGTGGCAGTGGAGCTGAAAACGTCTGGCGTCGAGGGCTGCTGCGGCTTCACACAGCCGCCGCCGCTAGTGCTTGGTCACTGCCGCCACTGCACCGGCGAGGGTGTGACGAAAAACCGGCTTTGATAGCACGGGTGCCCCTGGGACCTGCTCGTGAATGCGCTCGATGGTATCCTCGTCACTTTGCGCCGTTACGAACACAATCGGGACCTCGCACACTTCTCGAAGCCACCGGGCAATTTCGATGCCTTCGCGGCCTCCTTCGAGACAAACATCGACGAGGGCCACATCGGGCTGATCGCTCATAGCAAGTGAACGGGCTTTGCCGGCACTTGGTGCCAGGGCGCAAACGTCGAAGCCAAGCTTGAACATCGTTGCTTCAAGGTCGAGGGCGATCAAGAACTCGTCCTCGATGATCAGGACGCGGCGACCGTGCGGAGACGGAGATTGAGTCATTATCCTGCTCCTGCGGCAGTGCCTAACAACTAAACGTGCCGGGAACCGTTTTGTTCGGAATCGTACAAAATATAAATGATTCCCGTTTAAGTTGCAGGAGGAATGACTAGGAGCCTACTGGGAACCGGCCTACCCTTGACCATCGTCTGCCAGATGACCCGGGCGCGGACGGCTGAGAGAGGCTGGTGTGCTCTTGCCCTCAAAGAGGTAAGAGCCATGGTTTCCCCCTCTTCAAACTTTCTCAAAAATAAACTCCTCGCGGGCTTGTCCAACGCGGACCTGGCTTTGCTTCAACCCCACCTCGAGCCTGTCGAGTTGGAGGTTCGCAAGGTTCTCGAATCCCCCAACAAGCCCATCAAGCACAGCTATTTCATCGAGCGTGGACTCGCTTCGATTGTCGCTGGCAACAGTCACAAACGCCTCGAAGTTGGTCTTATCGGCTCCGAAGGCATGACCGGCCTCCCCATTGTGTTAGGCAACGATCGCTCGCCCCATGAGAACTTTATCCAAGTGGCGGGAGAGGGGTCGCGCATCCTTGCCGACAAATTGCGTGAGGCCATGCGGCAGAGCCGCTCTCTTGAGAAGGCCTTTCTCAAGTTCGCTCATTCTTTCATGAACCAGACGGCAAATACCGCTTTCTCCAATGGCACCGCCACTCTTGAGGAGCGCTTGGCACGCTGGCTGCTCATGGCCAATGACCGTCTGGATGGTGATGAGATACCGCTCACCCACGAGTTTTTGTCATTGATGCTTGGGGTGCGTCGAGCGGGAGTAACGGTTGCCCTAAACTATCTGGAACATAGGGGAGTCATTCGGCTGTCGCGGAAACAGATCGTCATAACCGACCGAAAGGGACTCAAGGCTAGCGCCAACGGCACCTATCACGAGCCGGAGGACAACTGACCAACTCGTGTGCGCAAACGTTCTGTGTTTTATGTTGACCCGCTGTTCCGTGCCCGGGGGGAACCATTACCAACCAAGAATGCCGTCCCCGTCCACTTGGGCGCGTTCAGCTCTGGCAACTGACAGGGTCATCGTCTGATGCGGCTGATCTTGGAGCCTTCAAGGCTCAAGTTGTACATCAGCCCTTGCGGATCAAGAACGAAGGCAATGATGGGACGGGTGAGGGTGTCGGTATCGATGGCACCGCCGGCTCCGGCCGTGACTAGGACGATCGATCCATCGACACCAAATTTCCAACCATCCGCGCTCCGGAACCCGGCGAGGGATTTTTCGGTCATGAACATGATGATCACGGACCGAGATTGGACACCGAGTTGGAAGCCCAAGGAGGCCGACACGAGATCGTAATATCCGGCCGGGTTCCCCTTGATGATAAGCACACCCTCTCCATACTCGCCGCCCAAACCGATGCCTGCCTTGATGACCGAGGGAAACACCAGAAATCCCGCGGCCTTCCGGCCCAGTTCGCGGGCGCTGGGATTTTGTTTGTCAAAGCTACGAAGGGTTGCGTTGACCTCGTCATTGATCTTGGCTGCCGAAGCCGCGTTACCGGGCTGCGGCGCTACGATCAACGCAAATAGGATCAAGCAAAGGACTCGAAACGCCTTCATATTGCGACCTTGCAAGTCATTGCCGGCTACGAAGAACGCACTTTTGGCAGACTATTCAGAATGTATCCTAGCACCGCCGCTTCCCCGGGCCTGTGGCTTCGCCGCCACGTCAGGAACAAATAGCGCCAAGGCACGCCTGTCTTTCTTCCTCGGGAAGGTTTAGCGAGGAGCTTAGGGGCGTTTGCTGGCTCGTGATAGGTCATCACGTAGTTGCTGTCCGACGCCGTGATCACAAGCTCGCTACCCTGCACATCTACGCGAAGTACGGGAATGGCCAGCCTTTCGGGCGGCTCAAAAGCCGGCCTGGTCGGATCGTGAAGTTACGGGAGAAAACAAGATTGCTGGCAGGTAGCCGGCGCAAGCATTGAGGTCAATTAGGGAACGCGTCTCATGCCGTAGGTGGGGCCAGCACCCTGTGAATTGCCCCCACGGTCCTAGACATTTTGAGACGCTTCACCAGACGAAACTCTGATGACGGCAAGAAGCTATGATTTGATAGCCGCAGCTAACGGGGTCCCATCCAGGCAGCCCGAGGTAGGCAAAATTACAGCGGGGGTGATTGTAGCTAAGGTGATTTGGATGGGTGCGGCCTGGATCACGCCGCAGAGGAGATGAATGGGGAGCTTCGCCGAGTTGGTGTCGCAGAGATCGAGCTCCCAACCGAGGCAGACTACAAGCGAGTGATGAAGAACTTCGCGACCGATTGAAGGCCGAGATCAAAGCTTTCTACAATGCTCGAAAGGATCGGCGGATCAAGGAGGGCTCGAAAGCAGCAAAGAGCTCAGCAACGTGAACAGCTCATACAATGGCGATAATCACAGATGCATTTGGCGTTTTGGCGTACAATGAAGTTTCTCTGAACGGGCCCCTGAAGACGTGAAGTCGTTAATATGATCGCTCGCGAAATCTGCATATGCATCGCCACGCACCGGAGGCCGCAGCAGCTTAAGCGATTGCTGACTTCGCTCATCGAGCAGCAGGAGGCGCCGCCGTTTGAGGTCGCGGTCGTCGACAACGATGCTGGGGGTTCCGCCGAGACGGTTGCCGCCGAATTTCGGGACCGGCTCTCACTAACCTATCTGGTCGAGCCGGTCCGTGGGCTGGCGCGAGCGCGTAACCGCTCAGTGGCCGCATCGACTTCAAAATTTCTTGCGATCGTCTGAGCACAGCGCTCGGCCGACCGGATGTCATGGTATTTGGGGTCATGTTTGTTTGGGCGAAGGCACGGCCTATTGCAAGATCGCATCTAGCAACGCGTTTCAGGTCAAAGTAGAAGAAGCCCGTGAACCGGTGCGGCGCCAACGAGTCGAGGGGTACATTTGCGAGAGCGCTGGCGATTTTCGCCGCGTTGCTCGCCCTCATTGCAGCGACTACCCCCGCTTCGGCCCAGACCAAGAGCGAGATCGTTCCGGACGCCTGGCAAGGGGATGCCCTTCGGCCAAAGCCCGACTTTCATAACCTCGACAAGCTTCGCTTCGTGACCGACAGCGACTACCCGCCCTTTCATTATTTTGATGAGGAAGGCGTGCTCACCGGGTTCAATGTCGATCTCGCCCGCGCCATTTGCGAGGAGCTTGAGGTCGAATGTGACGTGCGCCCTGTCGAGTGGGAGGATTTATTCTCGAGCCTCGACAAGGACGAGGCGGACGCGGCCATTGCCTCGATCCGGATCGGCGCCGAGTCCCTCGCCAAGGCCGACTTCACCGAACGTTATTATGCGACGCCAGCGCGCTTCATCACGCGCAAAGACAGCGACCTCAAAGACGTCCGCCCCGAAACCGTGGAGGGAAAGAAGATCGGTGTGGCGCGCGGCACCGGTCATGAGGCCTATCTGAAGCAATTCTTCCCCGCCGCCGAAGCCGTGCCCTTCGACAGCGCCGACGACGCCCAGACGGCGTTGAAGGACGGTCAAGTGGACCTCGTGTTTGGCGACGGCGTCGGGCTCACCTTCTGGCTGAACGGCGTGACGAGCAATGGCTGCTGTGAGTTTCGCGGGGGCTCCTATTTCGATGCCAAATATTTCGGCGAGGGCGTGGGCATCGCCGTGAAGAAGGGCAATCGCCAGCTCGTCGAGATCCTGAATTACGCGCTCGAGCAGGTGCACGCCTCAGGCCGCTACGAAGGGCTGTTCCTGCGCTATTTCCCCATGAGCTTCTTTTAGTCGCCTCGCGATTTCTGACTCCTGAACGGCAGCCACAAACTCCAGCCGAGCTCAGTCGGCGCTTCGCTCTGATACGGAGGCAAGCCGATGGTCATGCCTTGGTGCCCGGCCTTCGGCTGCGCAACATACGTCCCGAACAGCCGGTCCCATACCGACAGATTGAAGCCGTAGTTCCGGTCATGCTCGTCGCGCAGCACCGAGTGGTGCACGCGATGCATGTCCGGCGTGACGATGAGGAGGCGCAAGGTCCCGTCAAGCCCTGCAGGCAGCGCAATGTTGGCGTGATTGAACATGGCGCAGGCATTGAGAATGACCTCGAACAGGAACACCGCGAAGGGTGAGGCGCCGAGGGGTACGACCACCGCGATCTTCCACAGCATGGAGAGCGCGATCTCGATGGGATGAAAACGCACCGCCGTGGTCACGTCGATGTCGCGATCGGCATGGTGCACTTGGTGCAGCCGCCAGAACAGCGGCACCTTGTGTGAGGCGAGGTGCTGCGCCCAGATGGCGAGGTCGAGCACCAAGAGCGCGATCAGGAGTCTGAGCCAATAAGGCCAATCGACCTGATTGAGCAGGCCAAGCTGGTGATCCTTGGCAAAGAACGCCGCGGCGACCGCCGCGACAGGCACCGCAAGCGCGGCCATGACCCGAAGCACCAAAGTATCGACGCCGGCTATGCCGAGATTGGTGAGCCACCGTCGCGCCTTGGAGACGCTCAGTCTTCGCTTCGGCAGGACGCGTTCGATTGCCGCCATGAGCAGAAACACCCCGGCAAACACCGCGAGGCGGATGAGCCCGTCGCTCTGGCCAAGAAGACCGTCCATGAACCTGAGATTAGCAGGAAGCGTCGAGCCTTATCGGTCAGTCCACGGTCCTGCTGGCGAGGCTCAAGCCCACCACGCCGAGGACCACGAGCGCGAGCGAGGCGAGCTTGATGAGGGTGAGAGGCTCGCGGAAATAGGCGAAGCCGATCATCGCCGTCAGCGCCGTGCCCACGCCCGACCAGATGGCATAGGCAACCGAGAGCTCAAGCCGGCGAAGCGCCAGAACAACGGCCGCGGCCGAGCAGACATAGAAGACGAACACGCCGACCGATGGCCACATCTCGGCAAAGCCGCGCGACAGTTTCAACGAGGTGATGCCGGCCACCTCGAACAGGATGGCGACCGAAAGAAAGATCCAAGGCATCCAGTTCAAGGCCACCGGCGTCCTCGTGGGGACTTCGCGACTCACAGCGCACTTGGCGCTTGCCGCACTCAACAGCGAAATTGCATGACGCGATGATGACAGCGGGGAAGCCGCCCGGCGTCCTTCACAGCATTTCCAGGCGACTGGCGCCTCGCGGAGGCGGAAAGGCACTCTCGAGCTCAGCGAGATCGTCTTGGGTTAGCGTCAAATCGACCGCCGCGCGGTTCTCGCGCACATGGGCAAGGCTTGTGGCCTTGGGGATCACCATGAGGTCCTCTTGCCTGAGTAGCCACGCGAGCGCCACCTGCGCGGCGGTTGCGCCATGGCGTGCGGCGACGCGGGCCAGTGTGTGGTCGGTCAAGATGCGCCCCTGCTCGACGGGCGAATAGGCCATGATGGGAACGTGACGCGTCCGGCACCACGGTAGCAGGTCGGCTTCGATGCCCCGCCGCGCGAGATTGTAAAGCACCTGGTTGGTGGCGACGGCATTGCCGCCGGCAAGCGCCGCAAGCTCCTCCATGTCGGCAACGTCGAAATTGCTCATGCCCCAGGCCTTGATCAGGCCCTCGTGCATAAGCGTCTGAAACCCGGCGAGCGTGTCCTTCAGCTTGTAGTGTCCGGGCCAGTGCAAAAGATAAAGGTCTAGGCGCTCGATGCCGAGGCGCTTCAGGCTTCGCTCGCAGGCGGCGATGGTGCCGGCGCGCGAGGAATTTTGCGGCAGCACCTTGCTGACGATGAACATCTCGTCGCGGCAACCTGCGATGGCTTCGGCCACGATCCTCTCGGCTTGGCCATCGCCATACATCTCGGCGGTATCGATCAGCGTCATGCCGAGGTCGAGCCCGAGCTTGAGCGCTGCCACTTCGTCGCCGCGGCGGCGTGCGCTTTCTCCCATGCGCCACGTGCCTTGACCCAGGCGCGGCACCACCTCGCCGCCGGGAAGCTTGAGCGAAGGAATACTGGACACCGGCATAGCGAGGCTAACGTTCGGGCGTGGGGCTCGGTTCGGGCAAGGAACGCCTATTCCATGCGCTCAGGGTGAAGGCGAAGGAGTGCCCTCATGCCGGGGCACTCCTTGCGCGATCAGGCTTCTTCGCGGCAGCTGCGGTCGGCGCCTTGCGCTTGTGCTCTTCACGCCTGGAATGCAGCTGGAAGCCAAGCACCAGCAGGAACACGCCGAACACGATGGCGTAGGCCCCGACCCACATGGTCAGCACCACGGCGCCGATCAGCGGCTCGATGACCAGTAAAATGCCGAAGATGATCGAGGCGATACCACCGAGTGCAAGCCACCAGCGGCCGTGATTGAGATTGAGGCCGAACGCCGCGCCGAGCATCAGCGCGCCTGACACGATGGCCCAGACAGCGATGACCCAGACCAAGGCGACGAGTGTGATGGCCGGCCACAGAACGGCGACGGCACCGGCGGCAAGATCGACCACGCCTTCAACAATGAACAGACCCCAGCGCTCGCCGTTGCGGGCGGCCTTGATGCCGGAGAAGATGGCGAAGACGCCGTCGACGAGCATATAGGCGGCAAAGAGAATGACGAACACCTGCACCGCGAGGGTGGGATTCAGCAAGCAGATCAGGCCGAAGATGATGCCGAGAATGCCGCGCAGGCCGACCAGCCACCAACTTTCCGCGAGGATCTCGTTCAACGCGTCGCTGCGTGCTTGCTCTAGCGCGGGTGAATTCACTTTCCCGGATGCTGCGGTTGCCATGATTGCCTCCTTTGGAGATCCGGTTGCCAGGCCGTTGACCGCGTGAAACGCATGTCTCGCGCGGGACTTCGATTCGGCGCTCATAATGCCGCCAATCACGCGCGGCAGGCGTTCTTTTTTCGCCAATTTCCACATGCCGGACGGCAATCCTGACCGAAATTTATGACACAAGATGAGGGTGCGACCGCGTGACCTCGAGGAGGGCGTTGGATAATTTCGAACGGGAAACCAAGTTGGGTGTTCATACTCCAAGCTGAAATTCGAAAATCGAAGGAGTTGTCATGGATACGGTTGTCGAGTCCAAAGCCGGCCTCAAGACGCCCGCTTATGCGGCGAAGTCAGCGAAATCGCCACTTGCCCCGTTCTCCATCGAGCGCCGCACCCCCTGGCCTCACGATGTGCTGATCGACATTCTCTATTGTGGGGTCTGCCACTCCGACATTCACCAGGTGCGTGACGAATGGGGTGGATCAATCTTTCCCATGGTCCCTGGCCACGAGATCATCGGGAAGGTCGTCGATGTCGGCACCCATGTGAGCAAATGGAAGAAGGGTGACGTCGTCGGTGTCGGCTGCTTCGTCGATTCCGACCGTACCTGCCCGGCCTGTCTTGCTGGCGAGGAGCAGTTTTGCGAAGGCGGCATGACGCTGACCTATAACGGCTATGAGCGCGACGGCAAGACGCCGACCTATGGCGGCTATTCGACTCGCATCACCGTCGATGAGAACTACGTGCTTCGAATTCCCAAAGGCATTCCGCTCGAGCGTGCCGCGCCGCTCCTTTGCGCCGGCATCACCACCTACTCGCCGCTCAAGCATTTCGGGCTAGAAGCCGGCGACAAGCTTGCCGTGGTCGGCCTCGGCGGCCTTGGCCATATGGCAGTAAAATTTGGACACGCCCTCGGCGCCCATGTCACCGTGCTTAGCCATTCGCCGGGCAAACGCCAGGACGCGCTCAAGCTCGGTGCCGACGACTTCATCGCCACCAAGGATGAGGACGCTTTCATCGAGAATGCGGGTCGCTTCGATTTCATTCTAGATACCGTCTCGGCCAAGCACGACTACAACTCGTACCTCAATCTGCTGCACTACGACGGCATCATGGTGCTGGTCGGCGTGCCGGAACCGGGGCTGCTCTCTGCGCCGTCGTTGATTTTGAAGCGGAGGACACTTGCCGGATCACTCATCGGCGGTATCCGCGAGACCCAGGAAATGCTCGATTTCTGCGCCGAGCATGGCATCGCGGCGGATGTCGAAATGATCGCAATCGATGAGATCAACGAGGCCTATGAGCGTATGCTCGAGAACGACGTGCGTTATCGCTTCGTCATCGACATCGCGAGCCTGAAATAAATTTGCCGAAAGCGCCGGCGCGGCGAGGACGGGAATCTCCTCCTGCCGCTCCCCCGCGAAGTGAAATGATATTCCTCAGAGTGCCGGAATGACGCGCACCAGCGCAGTCCTGTTAGGCTCTTTGCGTCATGGCCCGGTCTTTATTCCGCGGTTTCATTTGGCCTAAACGAGCCAACAAGCTCAAGTGAACCTGAAGGGGGCGAGATGCGGAAGGCGCCACTTACAGTGGGCGTGGTCGGCGGTGGATTTACCGGCGCCGCGGCTGCGATTGCCTGCCTGGCGCGGCTCAACCGGCCCTTCCAGCTCGTCGTGGTCGAGTTCGAGTGTCTCGCTTGGGCGGGGCGTTGCCTATGGCGCGCATCATCCCTTGAACCTTCTCAATGTGCGCACGCGCGATCTTTCGGTCCGCGCCAACCAACCCGGCGACTTCCTGAATTGGGCCTTTCGCCAGCTCGACCAGGGGGAAAATCATGCAGGGCTGCATGATGGCCTCGCCCATACTTTCTTGCCGCGGCAGCTGTTCGGCGAATATGTGCGCGAGCGGTTCTTCGCGGCGGTGGGAGCGAGACCGGATGTCGAGCTGAAGATCGTCACTGCGGTGGCGACCGCCTGCATCAGCGATGGCAGCCACTTCACGCTGCATTTCGACCGGAGAGACCCGCTTCAAGCCGACATTGTGCTGCTCGCCACCGCCTACGGCCTGCCCGCACCGACGCCGACTGGGGCGCTCGCGCCTTTCGACGCGCTGCCTCCCGAGCGGTTTGCCACTGCAAAGTCCGTGGTGTTGATCGGCTCCGGCCTCACCATGGTTGATGTCCTGTTGAGCGTGCGCCGTGATGGCTTCCAGGGCAAGGCCATGGTCATCTCACGACGCGGACAACTGCCGCGTCCGCATGCGGCGAAAGGCGTCGTGCCGCAGGAGATCGGACTTCCACGCTCCAAACGCGTATCGGGTCTGACCGGGTCGGTCGCGATCGCCTGCGCCGCGGCTGAGGCGCATGGCAGGCCATGGCAGGCGATCATCAATAGCCTGCGCTCCTCGCTGCAAGACATTTGGCGAGGGCTGCCGGTCGAGGAGCAATCTCGCTTTCTGCGTCACGTCCGCCCCCTCTGGGACGCACACCGACATCGTTTGCCGCTCGAAGTGCATGGGCGCCTCCAGGCGGAATTCGACGAGGGTCGCGCGGTGCTGCTGCGGACCCGCGTCACGAAGGTCGAGCGGGACGGCGAGACCTTCAAGCTCGCCTTGAAGCGTCGCGGGTCTGAGCAAACCGAGGTGATGACGGCTGACCTTGCCTTCGATTGTACCGGTCACCGCCCAGATCTGAACTCTCCGTTGATCACGGGCCTGGTGAACCAGGGTGCAGCCCGCGAGGATGCCCATGGCCTTGGGCTAGCGGTGGAGCCGAACGGTCAAGTCTTGAGCAAGAGTGGAGCGCCTACGCGCGGCCTGTTTGCGCTTGGGCCGCTCTGCCAGGGGTCTCTGTGGGAAATCACTGCGGTGCCCGAGATTGTGAGCCAATGCGATGCCGCAGCTCTGAGCATTGCCGCGCTCGAGCACTTCGAGTCGCGCGAATTGGAGCTGTCCGGCTAATGCCCGGGAAACTCCTCTTCTCTCGCGGGAGGGCACTATGGTTAGCGTTACCGGCCCTGAAAAAGCCACGAAACTTGAGGATTTTCAACTCACCGCGGGGGCATAATCCGCCGGCATTAACTGTAGGGATCGTCATCACGCTGGGGCCGGGGGGCAGGAAGCTGATGACCGATGCGCGTCGTGGCCTTGGCTGCACTTGCCTGCGCCCTTGGATTGTCAGTCCCGTGTGCTGCTCAAAACGTGTCTGAGCAGGCTGATCTGCCGCAAACCATTTCCGTACCGAAGCAATCAAGGCCAGCGACGCCGCAGCTTCTCGCGCCGGCTGAGTCGCTTCCCGCCGCCAACGCGCCGGTTATCGCTCACGGAACCCCGCCTCAGCCGATCGCCGCGCCAGTGCCTCAGCTGGTCTCGCCTGAGCAGCTAGAGCCGTCCGAGCCCGAGAGAGCGTTCTCCAGTCCCGACCGCCTGGTCGAATGGGTCTATAACTACCACGCCCACCCGACGCCTTGGCGGGTACCTGCCGCGGTACACGCCATGCGTGACCTCGGCCTCTTCACGGACGAGGAGAAGGGGGCGTTCTGCACTGGCTTCATCGCCGGCGTGCTCGGCGCCAATCGTAAGGACGGACCGGCGCTCGTCGCCAAGATGCTACCGATGCCCGACAAGGACCAAGCGGTTCTGATCAGGGCGATCGCCTTTTCCGGGCGTCCGGATTGGCGCGATCTTTTGACCAAGTACAAGGCCCGCATGCCGCTGCGCGAGCCGCTGATCGACTCCTATCTGTCAGGCAAGGCGAAGCCGCTGATGGAGGTCGAGCTTAGCGACGGGCCCGCGGTGGTCTACACGCTGTGGGGCTACTACGTCGCCACCGGCCAATACGAGCCAGTAGTGCGCATCATGCAGGCGTTGCGCTGGTCCAGGAACAAAGACGACGGCAACTTCTCCATCAGGAAGATCTTCTCCGGCTGGCATAACGATCCGAGCGCGGTCGACAAAATCTCGACCGGCGCCACCGCCAAATGGACGCTCGCCTCCTATGCCGAGCGCAACCGCGACTTGCTCGACCTCTATCGCGCCGAATATACGCGGCAACCTCCAGAAATCGCCAAGCCGCTGAAGGATGTCATTGAGGCCGCCGAGGTCTTCGAATCCGAGAAGATCCGAAAGGACCAGTTTGCCTCCATCGAAGAGGCGCAGAAGCTGCAGGCCACCAACGAGGCCGGCATGTCCAAGGCCGCGACCGCGGGCTCCATCGCCATCGCCACCGGCTGCGTGGCGGCGAGTGCGCTCGGTCAAATCTACATCGCAGTGCCGTGCGTCATTGGCGGCGCGCTGTACACCGGCGCCGTGAAGTTGATGCATTAGGGTGGGGGGCGCTGCTGCATGAAGCGCAAATCGGTGATCTCGCCTATTGTGGTTTGATCATCAGGGGATCGGCAAGAGCATTGTGTTTGGGCTCTGTGTTGCTGACCGCTGCCTGCGGTATGCCGTCCGACTTCCTGCGTTCCCGGTCGACTTAAAGCAATTCGCTAGCCGAGCCGTCTGCAGCTCTCCAGCACCGTTTAAGCTTCGACCAGGACCTTGAACCCTCCGTAGATCATGCGCTTTGCGTCGAAGGGCAGCGCCTTGATGTCCATCATGTTTGCCAGCCGCTTGTCGCTCATCACCTTCTTATTGACGCGGTCGCGATCGGCGCGCGATTTGTAGACGATCCAGGAGAAGACCACCGTCTCGCTTGGCTTGAGCTTGACGCTGCGCGGAAAGGAGGTGAGCTTGCCCACCTTCACGTCGTCGGCAACGCATTCGCAAAACTCGAGGGCGCCATGCTCGCGCCAGATCTTTCCCGCCTTCTTCGCCATGCGCCGATAGGCCAGCACACTCTTCTTCGGCACCGGAACGATAAATCCATCGACATAGGGCATGTGGGCTCTCCTCAAGCCGCGGCTTTGGCAGAGTCTTGCGGCATGGTCACGACCATCCAAGACACGCCGAAGCGGTCCGCCACCATGCCGAAGCGCGGCGAGAAAAACGTCTCGGCGAGCGGCATCTGCACCTCGCCGCCCTTCTCCAAGGCCTTGAACAGGCGGTCTGCCTCCGCGACGTCGGATGTCATGATCGACAGAGCGAATCCTTCAAAGTTGGGGCTTCCCTTGCAATAGCCGTCCGAGGCCATAACTCGTGTATTGCCGATGCGGAAGCAGGAATGCAGTACCTTGTTGTCGGAGCCTGGCGGCACCATGGCGGAGTCCGGCGCGTCCTTGAAGCGCATGAGTTGTTCCACCTCGGCGCCGAGCGCGCCCTTGTAGAACTCGATCGCCTCCTCGCAGCGTCCGTCGAATTGAAGGTAGGGCTGAACTTGCATTTGCGTCCTCCTTACGCGTGGGGGGAATTGGCGTTAACGCGAAGCCGATCAGACGGCTTCACCTTCATAAACGCGCTTGAGCGCCGCGATGTCGAATTTCTTCATCTGCAGGAAGGCCTTCATAACCCGCGCCGACTTTCGTGCATCGGGATCCATCATCATCTGCAGCAGCTCGATCGGAACGATCTGCCAGGAGAGGCCATATTTGTCCTTGAGCCAGCCGCAAGGGCCCTCCTTACCGTCCTCGGTGAGCCTGCTCCAGAAATAATCGACCTCCACCTGGTTCTCGCAATAGACCTGGAAGGAGATGGCTTCGTCGAATGTGAACTGCGGGCCGCCATTGAGCGCCACGAATTCCTGGCCCGACAGCTCGAAGTCCACGGCCATGACCGATCCGGCCTCCTTGCCATGGATGTCTTGGCCTTCGTTGGGATAGCGCGCGACCGTGACGATCTTCGAGTTCTTGAACACCGAAACGTAAAACTTCGCAGCCTCCTCGGCTTGGGTATCGAACCACAAGCACGGAGCGATTTTCTGCGTGACGATCTGCATGGCACCTCCTGAATTTGGTGGCATCCCGAGCGGTGCGCCGGGGAGATCAAGCCCTTTCGGCGCTCGCTGGTTCCGATGCGCAGCAGGTCTTGGAAGCCTTGACGTCTTCGTAGTCGTCATGGCGCCGCACCCAAGCCATTGTCCATGGCAGCTTGGTCTCGTCGCGGCCTTTGGGCACGAGGTCGAGGAAGTTGTAAGCGCCGATCAAGTTGTCGAGGCCGCGCGCGTAAGCCGAGTAGGTGTGGAAGATGGCGCCGGACGGGTCCTTGGCGAACACGCTCAAGCCGGGCATCTCATCAGACTCGAAATCACGCATTTCGTAATTGTAGTAGACCTCGCCTTTGGCATCCTCCGGCTTGAACGAGACGTGGAAGTCGAAGTTAAAGTCGTTGCTGTTGGACGACACCCATGGGAACGCCCAGCCCATACGTTGTTTATAGGCTTCGATCTCGGGGAGCGGGGCGCGCGAAACTGCGACCAGGATCACGTCGCGGTGGGCAAGATGCAGTGCCGCGCCGTCGAAATGATCGGCAAGATAGGAGCAGCTCGGGCAGCCTTCGCCCCAATCCGGACCGAGCATGAAATGATAGACGATCAGCTGGCTGCGTCCGTCGAAGAGATCGCCGAGAGTCTTCTTGCCGTCGAGAGTGTCGAAGACATAGTCCTTCTCGACCTTGACCCAGGGAAGGGCCCGCCGCTCGGCGCTGAGCTTATCGCGGGCCTTGGTGAGGGCCTTCTCGTTTGCGAGATGCACCTTCCTCGCCGCGATCCATTCGTCGCGGGATACGAGTTTGTGCTGCATGATCAAACTCCATGGGAGGGGCGCGAAGAGCAAGGCTCTCCGCGCCTGCGAATGTGTGGCTCAAGTGCTCGCCGGTGTCATCCAGCCGACAACGGCGCCACCCGGCTCGCGCAGGATGGCGATGCGGCCGATACCAGGAATGTCGAACAGCGGGCGCATCAGCGAAGCGCCAGCGGCGGTCGCCTTCTTCGCGCGTTTGTCCACGTCGTCCACGGCGAGATAGGGCATCCAATTGTCGCAGACGTCCGCGAACTTCGGGCCCTTCATCTCGAAGACGCCGCCCACCATCTTGTCGCCCCGTTTGGCCACCCAATAGGTGCCGCCGTCCTGCATGGGCATTGGGTCGAAGGTCCAGCCGATCGTGTCGGCATAGAATTTCTTCGCACCCGCCGGGTCGTGCGTCATCAGCTCGTTCCAGCAGAAACTTCCATGCGACCCCCGCTCGTCCGCGCGCTCCTCTTGCTCGGCCTTTTGCTTCTGTCCAGCCTGTGCCATGTCATTCTCCTTCTTAGGTTACGCAAAATAACGTTCGAGCTTGTTGAGGCAGCCGGTCCAGCCATGGGCGTGCCGGTCGCGGGCGGCCTCGTCGAAGAACTGCTCGTGGGTGAGGGTGAGCTGCGAGCCGGCGCCGTCAGGCTTGATAGAAACTGTCACCAGCGACTCGCGTTCCGGTGTCGAGCGCCAGGCCCAGGTGAATACCAGCTTTTCGTTGGGCACCACCTCGCGATAGATGCCGTCCACGTCATGCTCCTCGCCGTCGTTTCCGCGCATTACGAAGCGGAAGCGCCCGCCGACGCGCGCGTCAAACTCGGCGCGCAACAATTCGATCTCCTCAGGCCCGAACCAGCTCTTTAATTTTTGCGGGTCGGTCCACGCGGCGTAGACTTTTTCGGGTGGCGCATTGAAACGACGTTTGAGGGTGAGGCTTGGCTTGACGGCAACTTTTGCTTGGGCGGACATAAATCTTTCTCCACAAATGCGGCAAGGCGATCGAGTTGCGCGGACCAAAATTGTAGATAACGATTGAGCCAATTCATGGCGGTTTCCATCGGCTCTGGCGTCAGCTCGCAGGCCACAATGCGGCCCGTCTTGGTGCGCCTGATCAATCCGGCGTCGGACAGCACATCGAGATGCTTCATCACCGCCGGCAGCGACATCGGAAACGGGCGCGCGAGCTCGCTTACCGAAGCGCTCTCCCCGCTGTTCAATTGCGCAAGTAGGGCGCGCCGCGTCGGGTCGGCAAGGGCCGCGAAGGTGCGATCGAGCATGACGTCTTGACGCTTAACCATAAGGTTAAGTGTTAAGCCATCGCGTCCAGCCTGTCAAGGTTAGGTGACCTGTTTAGATGCCGGCTTCAGTCAGAGTGTTTTGGACGGCCTCATCGGGCCCCTAGCGCACAGCTACTCGGTGCCGCGTCGGATCAGATAGCCAACGAGAACGCCGACGCCCAAGGCCGCGACCAGTGAAGCGGCGAGGTTGTCTTTCATAAGCTCCTCCGCCTCCTGTACCCTATCGACGGAACGGCCGCGCGCTTGTCCCCATTGGCGGTTAGCGATCTTGCTCAAGGAGCCGGTTAGGTCCTGTAGATAGTCGCGCACGGCGTCGATCTGGTCGTGCAGTTCTCGCGCGTCGAGCTCCTTCAAGAAACGGCTCGCTTTATTTTCAGCTCTGCCCCGATTGGCCCAACTCGTCATCGATTTCCTCCTAAACGCAACATGATGCCGCTCACCGCCGTGACGGAAAGCATAGCAGAAACGGTTCGCGGAGGTCTCCGTTCCGTTGCGTCACTAAAGGGTCGTATTGCGGGCGCGGATGCCCCGCTCGATCGCCGCCTTGGTCAACGTATCGAGCTCGAGACTATCGCCCAGCATTTCGAGAAAGCGGATTTCCTCCGGCTTGACTTGATGGTCCGCCGCGGCCACCTCGAGCGCCACGGCATAGGCCGTTTCGCGGAGCTTCGGTGGAAGCGCGCCATGGACGAGCCGCAGCACCTGCTCGAGCCCGCCATCGGAGCTCAGGATTTCGCCGCAAGCCTCGGCGGTCTTGACCAGCCTCTCCTCATCATAGTCGGCGAAGACCGGCAGATTGGTGACGATCTCGCCGATGCGAGCGAGTTCGTCATCGCTCATGGTGCGGTCGACGGCCGAAATAGTGACCATCACATAGACGAGCGCGGCGTGATGGCTCAACGGCTCGGTCATGGTCAAGGCTCTCCTGTTCGCATCGGCTCAAGCCCGCCGGACCGTAGAGAATTGCGTTTTGACCGGCAAGCGCCGTGTGACAAATGGATGATGGCGACCGAAAAGTGCCGGAAATGCTGGCGTCGTTTAGAAATCTGTGAAATTTCCGGAAGGCATGTCGCTTCGTCCCTCGTCGTCACCGCACGTTTTGATTTCTGCGGTTTTCTCGGAGCGCGCGGTCCTGCAAATACCACCTAATCGCCCCTTGTCCCTGCTCGTCCGGTACCAATTTCGGTACCAATTTCGCTGCTCAATTTGGTGTCGCAGGCCGATTTGTCCCCGTGAGTCTAGGTGATCGTCCTCACCACGCCGCTCACGGAGCCACCACATCGCCGTGGGGATGAGCGTTGATGACTGCGCGACTCAGGGTCATCGCATCGACCTTGAATCTCGATCAGGATTAGCTGGGACGCCGAGTCACGTCCTTGAGCAGCGCCGCAAAGGCGTGAAAGTCTGGCTTGCGCGGAGAGGTCTTGCGCCAGGCGAGCCCGATTTCGCGTTTTGGCTCAGGCGCCGGAAAGTGCAGCAGTCGGATGCCGCTCCGCTGATGCACCTCGCTTGCCACCGCCATCTCAGGAAGAAGCGTGATGCCATAGCCATGCGCGACCATCTGCACGATGGTAGCGAGGCTCGAGGCGCCGAAGCTCGCGCGCGCCTCTGGCGTCACCAGACGGCAAAAAGAAAGCGCCTGGTCACGCAGGCAATGGCCCTCCTCCAGCAGCAGGAGCCGCTCATGCACCAGCATGTCGGTGGCCTTGGCGCGCTTGCCTTTGCTCGCGCGGGCTGCAAGCACGAACTTGTCGTCGAAGAGATGAAGAGTTTCGACCTCCGGATCCTCGATCGGAAGCGCAACGAGAATGAGGTCGAGATACCCGCTGACCAGCTCTCGTATCAGGGTTTCCGTGATGCTCTCGCGGAGTTGCAAGGTGAGGTCGGGGAAGCGGCGTTGCAGCTCGGGCAGTGCTGCCGGCAGCAGATAGGGCGCGATTGACGGGATGGCCCCAAGCTTGAGCGATCCGGTCAACACACGTTCCCGATGCTTGGCGTAGTCGAGCAGGTCGCGTACCGAGGCAAGGATGGAGCGGCCGCGCCTCACGATCTCCTCGCCCTGCTCGGTCAATTCGATGCCCGACCTCCGGCGCTCGATGAGGCTCACCTGCAGCTCGTATTCCAGCTCCTTGATCTGCATGCTGAGCGCGGGCTGGGTGACGGCGCAAGCCTCAGCAGCCTGTCCGAAATGCAGCGTCTCGGCCAGGGCCTCGAGATAACGCAGCTGCCGCAGGGTCACCATGGCGATAAGACGCGCTTATGATTGTGTAAGGAGATACGACTGAATTTATCATGGGGGCTGTGCTTATAGAAGGGCAGGGCCTGGCCCGAAGGTCAGGGGGGCTGGGCGACCGGAGCCAGGAATTGAGTGAGCCGGAGAGTTCGCTTTTGGCACCCAGCAGACATCGATGGCGGCGCTGGGCATGCCCGCTCTTAAGGGGTTAAGCGGACGTCACTGATGTGCGCTCTGTTGTTCGCTAATGACCCAAAGCGGACGAGATATCATGGTATTATCCCAAGTTACTTCAGTGCACATCGCTGGCCCTAGATCGCCAGTCGACGGTAGTCAAGAATGGATCTCCTTGAAGGAGGGTACCGCCATGAAATCAATGCTCGCTTCTATGGCTGTCGTGCTTACGTTTTGCGCGGCTCCAGCAGTATCTGCGGAGTTTCCGAAAACTGGCGAGGCGGAATACGATACATACTATGTAGATACCACTGTGGCAAAAATCGATAGCGGAGCCGGCGCCGGGGCAATCGTCGACATCACTGGAATCACCCGCAATGTCAAAGGAGAAGGTCCGTTCCATGACATGTCTGTTCGCTGCGTGGGACACCAGAGCTTGGTGGGACAGACATTTCATTTCAACGGTAGCTGCGTTGAAACCGACAAAGATGGTGACAACGTATTCACGACCTTCGATGACAAAAACCACTACCTGATGGGTGGTACGGGGAAATATAAAGGCATCACGGGAACGATTCCCTACACTGTGGTGGAGCTTCACGACACGGTCGGCGGTCACCCGGCCAATATCGTCAACCACAAGGCCACTTGGGAGATCAAATAACTGAAGCAGACTGCTGACTGACTAGCGAGCCAATGCCAAAATGTTGACGGGCGGATTTCAACGGGCAGTCGACCAGTCTGATCAAGGCTATAACGACCGCTCTGAACAGGTGATGGTTGATGTCCGCTGATTGACACGAAGCGGACGAGCTACTCGTGCTGATGAATGTCCGCTTTGAGGGGAATAACCTTTGCCGACGGGTGTGCGTTGTCTGGCCCCCTGCTTGCCGGTGAAAATAGTAACCATGGTTGTAGTGTTTGGTGGAGGGGGCTTCTTCGGTCGGCGACTGGTGCACCGCCTGACCGCGCAAGGGATGACTGTGCGCGTCGCTGTGCGGCATCCAGACCATGCGCGGATTGAGCTGCAATCGATCGGTTTCGACCGGGTCACGGTCGTTCCCGCCGATGTGCGTGATCAAGCTTCGGTCGCCGCCGCCATTGCGGGAGCCGACGCCGTCGTCAACACGGTCTCAGCCTACGTCGAGAACGGTGGCATGACCTTCGAGGCCGTGCACGTACAAGGCGCCGAGACGGTAGCGCGGGAGGCTGTTGCCGCCGGCGTTGCCCGCCTCGTGCTGGTCTCCGGCATTGGCGCTGATGCCGATTCACGGTTTTCTTACATCCGTGCTCGAGGTCGCGGCGAACAGGTGGTCCAACAGACGTTTCCGGAGGCTACGATCGTCCGCCCGGGCGCCATGTTCGGCCCAGGCGACGCATTGTTCAGCACGCTCGCCGAGCTCATCAAATTGCTGCCAGTACTGCCGCTGATCGGCAGCGGCGATACCCGGCTACAGCCAGTCTTTGTGGAAGATGTGGCGGAGGCAGTCGCCCGCATACTCACCGACCCCCGAACTATCGGCCGCACCTACGAGCTTGCGGGTCCCGGAGTCTACACGCTGCGCGAGCTGGTCATGATGACGCTACACCTCCTGAGTAAACGGCGACTGCTCATACCGGTGCCCTTTGCGGTGGCCGAGATCCAGGCGCGGCTGTTCGAGCTCCTGCCAAACCCGCCGCTCACCACCGGCCAGGTCGATCTTCTCAAAGCGGATAATCTTGCGAGCAGGACACTGCCCGGTCTCCGGGAGCTCAATATCCAGCCTAAAACGGTCGAGGAGGTAGTACCGACCTATATTGGCACTCGCGCACCTCACTGATCGGTGTTCAGAGATCGATGACCACCCGTCCTCGCGTTGTTCCCGCGAGACAAAACCTGCCCGGTGCCGACAGACAAAAGATCGCCGTTTTGATCGGCTACCATAATAGTGAGACGGGGGTAACCACTTTAGCTGTTCGCAGAGAGAGGAGTACCTTCGATGTGTGACTATAGCCTAGATCTTCTCGAGTCGCGGCCTGCGAAGGTCGGCGATAAGCTGGTATCGACGAGGTTCCCCGAAACGATTACGCGTGGTTTTGCTTCGGTAGAAGATTGCAACGTGGCGGTATGTTTGCTTCCCGGCACAGAGCTTGCCTTCGAGAAGGAGGTGCGATGCGAGACCGGGATTGTCTTCTCCTGGAGGCTCGGGCACAGGGTGGCGAAGTTCCAACAGGTCAACAAGGGCCGATCAAATGTTCATCGCGACGCCCTTGAGTTTCCCGATGGAAAAATCGTTCTGCTGACGCGCTTGTGCGAAGGTCAGCACGCGACCGTGTTGCAATTACCGGCGCTTCCGCGTGTCACATTGGACGATGCGCAACGGCACGATTCGCTCGTCGTGTAGACCATAATCGTCGTCACGCCTGGTGGCCCGATCAGACCAATTTGATGTATCCCGGCTGCCGCACAGGCTCGGCCTTGCGCACACTTGTCTGGTCACCGGCGCTGCGACTTGACGTCCCGAAGGAGGAAAATCATGCTCAAGATGTCACTCATGGCGGCTTTTATGGTCGTCTTTGCTATCGGTCCTGCCTATGCCGCGCAGGATCTCTGCAATGATGCTCACATGAAACAGATGGACGGCATGATCGCCAAGATAACCGACGCCAGCAAGAAAAAGGAGGCGACAGCGGCTCTCGACATGTCGAAGGCCGCGATGAAGAAGGGCGATACAGCGGGGTGTATGAAGCACATGGAGGAGGCTCATAAGGCCATGGGCCTGTGAGTCACCGGACCGGCGTTGGCGAAGTCGAGAGATGCAGCTCGGCCGTGCTGATTCAGCCGTTACTGCTGATTCAGACGAGGGGGCCTCGAGACCTTCGTGTCACAGCACCCGATCCGTGGTATAGCTAAAGCCAACGGGGGACCGGCGCTGCATTTCAGAGAGCGCACCCACTCCAACAACGGAGGTCCGACATGAAAGTTAAAGAAGCGATGCACAAGGGCGTCGACTGGGTCGGCCCGGACACCCCTGTCACCGACCTCGCGAAATTGATGTGTAAGCATGATATAGGCGCCATTCCGATTGGAGAGAACGACCAACTGATCGGCATGGTGACCGACCGCGACATCGTCTGCAAAGGGTTGGCAGAGGATAGCTTCGATGCCCGCCGCGCGACGGCGCGCGAGGTGATGACCCCAGGTATCCATTGCTGCCGAGAGGACGATGACCTCGCCAAGGCGGTGCGGCATATGGAGGCGCTGAAGGTCCGCAGGTTGCCGGTGATCAACAAGAGCAAGCGGATGGTCGGCATCCTCAGTCTGGGCGATGTCAGCCATTCGGCGCCCGGTGATCTGCTGTCCGAATGCGTCAAGAGCGTTTCGGCCCATCATCACTGAGACACGGTGTTGTAGGGACTCGACCGCGTCTTAACGCCGTCGATCTCCTGCGCGGTCTGGTCATGGCGCTTATGGCCTTGGACCATACCCGCGATTTTTTCAGTGGCGGCGGCTGGAATCCCCGTGATGTGACCGATCCCGCGCTATTCCTCACGCGCTGGATCACACATTTTTGCGCCCCCACCTTCATTTTTCTCGCGGGTCTTGCAGCATACCTTTATGGCGCTCGCGGAAGGAGCCTTGCCGAGACCAGCCGCTTCCTCTTCACTCGCGGCCTCTGGCTCATCCTGATCGAGTTCACGGTCGTAAAACTGGCATGGACCTTCAGTTTCAATTTTGACCAGCTCGCTGCGGGGGTGATCTGGGCGATTGGGGCGTCGATGGTGGTTCTCGCGGCTCTTGTCTACCTGCCGCGCGTGGCACTTGCGATAGTAGCCGTGGTTCTGATCGTGGGCCACAACCTGCTGGATGGCATCCGCGCCGAGAATCTCAGATCAGTAGGCTGGGTCTGGTACTTCCTTCACCAACCAGGCTTCGTGCGCCTCGGCAATGGCACGACTGTGTTTGTACTTTACCCCCTCATCCCGTGGATTGGCGTGATGGCTGCGGGATACGCGCTCGGCCCCGTTATGGAGCTCGACGCGGAGGCTCGCCGTCGCCAGCTACTGAGGCTCGGTGCCGCCATTACCGCAGGCTTCGTCTTGCTCCGCGCTACCAATCTCTATGGCGACCCCGCACCTTGGACGATGGGAGAGACTTGGTCTGCGACAGTGCTGTCATTTCTCAACTGTGAGAAATATCCGCCGTCACTTCTGTTTCTGATGATGACTCTCGGCCCGGCATTACTGCTGCTCGCAGCTTTCGAAAATGTGCGCGGACGACTGGCGCAATGGCTGACCATCTACGGACGGGTACCTTTCTTCTTTTATGTCACTCATCTCTACCTTATCCACGGACTCGCGGTCGCGTTTGCCCTGGCAATGTATTCATCCCTTTCAGCAGAAACGCCTGCCGTTGCATCTGGCTTGGCTGGTGTCTACCTCGTGTGGCTTTTTGTGCTCATTTTGCTCTATCCACTTTGTCGCTGGTTTGCGGTACTCAAGCAGAACCGCACCGAGTGGTGGTTGAGCTATCTATGAGCCTATAGGACACGGTCGTCCTGTCGCCTTTTCTCACTGGCCTAAGGAGCGCCAGGGCACGAACATAATATGACGTATGTCCGCTTGTGGCACTTAGCGGACATCCATGCTGAGGCTGAGCACGTCCGCTTTTAGGGGTGAAGCGGACATCCCGGATACGCGCTGTGGTGTCCGCTAATGACCCAAAGCGGACATTCGCGGGCGTCTTTATCCCGGTACTATCGCAGTCGCCGGCTCGGCGCCTTGAACTTCCGTTCGAGCGTCGCAATCCGGTGGCGCAGCTCGACGGCTTCGAGCTCCGCGTACATAGCGCTGGCGAAGCAAGCAAGGCGGTAAAGCATCGCACGTTCGTTTGCATCGAGATCGGTGCCCACGGCATGCGGGCCATAGAGCGAGAGGGCAAAGCAGCGGACCGGATCTGCTGCAGGCACTGCCAGAACTGGCCTCCTGAGACCCGGCGGGAAATCGATCCCATCGTCATCATGTTCCTTGAGCCCGAAAGGTTGACCGGCGGATACGGGCGCGAGCATGGGCTGCTCAAGATTGAGTTCGCGGGTGGCGCAGTCTTCCCAGCCCTTGCCGTCTTCATCCCGCACTAAGCACGATCCTTGTCGCCGGAAAGCGGCAGCAGAGCTGAGCTTGAGCGCGCGCCAGGGCTCGTCGGCGAGGAGCCGGTCGATGTCTGCGGGCTCCTGCGCTTCACGCATCGCCTGACTGAATGTTCGTTCGAGTTCATCAAGCGACCGGTTGAAGAAACGATCCACAACGGCCACGGCTCCCTCGTGCAGTCGCGAAATCAGAAACAAAGCGAACGCTCCGAGCACGAGCCAAGCCCAGCTTGGTAGGGCAAGATGCTTTTGAAGGCTGTCGACCTGATGATGCAGAAGCAGTGCGGGAGCGCTGAGTATTAGGCCGAGGATGGTTACCCGACGGAGTGGAATCGCAACGCTCACCACTCGCGGCCGTCGGACGGCTTCGAATACGAATAGGCAGAGGATGCCGTTTACGAGATAAAGTAGGCCAATGATGTCCTCAGAGGGCGTGAAATCTCCCCACCGCGTCTTTAACAGTGTCGTCTCCGAGGCGAGCTCGGCTATTAGGAAGGAGGGAAGGCCAATCAGGCAGCCCCAGATCACCCAGCGGACGCGCTGATAATCTTCGGGGGTCTGGGTCCGGCGCCGTAACATTAAGATCGCGAGGGCACACGAAGCTACAATGAAACCGGTCAGGATGCCTGCCCGAGTGCCTATCTCCGTCCGGTACCCAAACGCGCTGCCGTAGGAGGCGAGCAATAGCAGGGTGAGAGCCAGTGCTATCAGCGGCAGTGGACGTTCCAGCGTGCGCCATCTGGGGTCGGGCTCGTCATTGGGAACGCGCAGGACGAAAAGAAGCAGTCCAGTGAAGCCGACGGCTTGAGCGATGCAACCGACGATATTCTGCGACAGCAATAGCAGCGGCCAGCGTTGCAGTAGAGCGTAGAACTGAAAGCTCTGGCCCGGGTTGAACCATACAACGTAAAGAAAAAAACCCCAGGTCATGCCGCCGGGACGCGTCCACACCAGCCACGCTGCAGCCAAAACGACCAGAATTCCAGCGATCTGATCGAGTATCAGAACGGCGTTCTTCAGAAAGTTGGTAGGTCGCTCTTCTGCAATGAGGACTACAGGCCGTGCCGGTCCATCGGGCGTGGGGACTAGCTCAATCGTGATGCTGCGACCCGGCACGGCGAGTTGGATGCCCCCGAGAGCTGCGAGCACCGAGCCGCACGTCGCTGCATCGTAAGGGAAGCATCGCATCTTCGAGAGATCGAGCCTGTCACCCTCCCGAATCCCGGCATTCCATGCAGGCGATGCCGTTTGATCGTCAAATGGCCCGGTAACATCGTAGATTAGCCCATCATTGTTGGCATAGAAGCCGAATGATCCTAATGGCTGCACCACGCGCCAAAGATCTGGGACGATCATCGCCAGCGCCCAGGCCAGGAGCACCACAAGCAGGATCTTCTGGCTGGCCACCAACGCCTCTCGCCTTTCTTCCGTTAGCGGAGGAATGCTACCCCTTGAGCCACAAGTCATTCTACAACCCCTTTATGCGGTCAGCATGCGACCACGAATTCCCAAGCAGAGCGATGCCAAGCACTTTGGTCACAGGTACCAATCGCGGCCTGGAGTTCGAGTTCGCCAGACAGTATTTGGCCGATGGCTAGCAGGCGCGGGTCCGACTTGGTCACCAACCCGGATAGGGAGCCTCGGTAGGTCCGCTATTGAGAGAGTGCGCCGGAAAGTCAAAGTGCGGTCCAAAGTCTTTTGGCGCTGACGGCATTCCGGCTGGTCCCCACAAGACTTTCCGCGCCCCCGTTAGGCGCGAATAGCCGCCAACGGAATGACAGACCCTGCGGGCCGTATGCGTGCGGGTGTGATACCGCGTCACGTAACAGACCCTGCGGGCTATACTAGGGTGGTGCTTCGCTGCATGTACTCGGCTGTGGTGGCCGGCTTGAACACTGTCCGTCGCTCCAGTCGAGATGCCGAGTGCAAGTCCCAATGCAGTAATGGTCAGGGTCAAGCCCCCGTGCTTCACTTTGGGTTTCCCCTTTTTGGCGTCGTTAGCTCTTCTTGGAGGTCACCACGTAGACATTGCCCGGTACAAAGAACACCTTCTTGCTCCCGCAGCTGGGGCACTTCAATTTCACCGCTTCATGCGCGGAGATGGTCTCCGTGCGTTCAAACTTCTTCCCGCATTTCTCGCAACGATATCGGTAGGTCGGCATGGGCTCAAACCCAGCAAATGAGCGCGGGCGTTAGAGAATGCACAGTTTACGGCCGGTGGCTAATTTGGGGAAGGTGCTGAAGCGGTCGCACTCAAGCACTGGTCTGACCACATCCAGCGCCTTGCGATGCCTGAGGATGCGCGGCTACTGCGCTGACTATGAAAACCGGAATGGTGGGCTTTGGAGTGTGTGCAATGTAGGGCAGGCTTTCCGGCCATTCGTCGAGTAGATATTCGGCAGCCATGGGGTCACCCTCGAAGGTCAACATCACGCGCAGCTTTTCGCTGAACCACTCTAATGCCTCATCACGGTCGGCTGCGACCGTTGTGGCTACAACACGATGCTTGTCAGTCTCGTGGAGGCTGTAGCGCATCAGGACAAATCGGATCCTATGGAAGGAGTCGATTATACTACGATTCGTCAGGGTGATTTCACCCGCGATCAATGAGCACGCTGTCTTGTTGTCGTCGTCCTGGCAAAGTCCTAATTGATTCCTTGGGGATGCGTCCGACGAGTGAAGCTCGACCGATGTCAGCCAGGGTCGCTACGGCGCGCCAGCCGTTGGATCGGTCAAGATAGCTGCCGGTGTAACGCCCGGCCATCCCCACGACACACCCCGCGTCGCACGGCTATCGCGCTGCTCACGCTCTCTCTTCAGTACGTCTGGATATACTCGCGCTAAGAAGTTCGAGCAGCGATCTCGCTGGGCGGGACTTCCAATCGCACGTGGACAAGGTCGTTTGCGCGACCGACACGACCCTTGGTTGTGCGTGGAGTGCTGAAAAGCAAAAATGCATCACAAAGCCTCATTGAGCAATCCAGTGTCCTCGTCACCGCGATAGTGCGACAAAACCATCGACTGGATGCCCGCTAATGGCACGTAGCGGACGTGCAAACCGCGCTGGTCCGCTTTGAGGGGAATAGTGGACATGACGCGGATGTGACGCGATGTCAGCTCATGACCCAAAGCGGCCGTCGACGCTTCGCTATCGCGGGCGATTGTTACGTCGACGATCGCGTCCGCTTTTCGTCGCTTTTCAGCAGAAATGCCGGAGGACAGCGGATTATCGCCGCTGTGCCAGGGCAACGTCGCTATTTGTCGGGGATGACAATCTCTTGCTCGGTCGTATCGACGATGAATATGGCCAGCAGCCGAGCAGGCTTCGTCGAGCTGGCGTTGGCGCTCACCTTATGGTGGTCGCCGGGCATCTCCGTCCAGCTTTCTCCTGCCTTGTAGACATGCTCGGGCTCGTCGTTGACCTTGCTACGAATCTCACCTTCCAACACGGTTGCATAGATGAAGGCCGAGGAGGGGTGGCGATGTGAGGGCGACGCGGCACCTGGACCGTATTCAACGAGCACGGCACGCATGCTCTTCCGGCACGTTGGGCAACTGGCGACAAAGACTGTACCATCGCAAGAGCGCCCGTGCTCCGCGTTCCCTATCACCCACTCAGTCACTCACTGCGCAAAATGACGTGACAAAAACTCTAGCATTGCTTTCTGCTGGGTGGAGGTCCGGCATTAGTTGGGTGACCAAGCTCACTTCGATAGCGACACAGCGTGCCCGGTCCCTGAATCTCGCTTGGCCGCGCTTCAATTTTGGCGACTTTCTTCCTGGCATGCTGCGGCGACCAGGATTCCTGATCATTCTGATTCTTGCAGGATCGATTGACGTCGGCATGCTGACCTTCATCGCAACAGGTGCTCAGACGCAGACAGATGCTAGAACACCCTCAAAGCTGCAGGACCGTCTCGCAACGGTAGCAGCCGACGCTGCGGTCTCCCATACCGCGACTGTGCCTGCTACATTTGGCGCTGAAACAACTGCTGTCTTCGACCGACCGTCTGAATCGCAATACCCACCTTCGGTGGCTAAGTCAGAGATCGCTCGTCAGGTCGTCTCGGATCGGACATCTATGTTGCAACCAGAATCTGCGGCGCAGGCCGATACGCTCTTCAAGCCATCGGTGCAGCCAAAATTCGCTAACCAGGCTCAGTCAGTACCATTGCCCACGAGGAAGCCGAAGAAGCCGGGCACAGCCGTTGCAAAGCGAATAGTACGGCAGCAAGCTAAGGAAGAACCGAACCCGATGCGCTTTGGCAGCTTCGGATTTAACTACACAGATCCCGCGCAGTAGCTGCCTGCCGTGCCCGTTTAAGCAGAGAAGATACACGGCTGAGGGGAGCTTGGTGCGCTCAGCCCCCAGTGCAGATGCTGAGGTTCACCCGCTCTGCCAACTCTAGCGCGTCATCTGCCAACAGCTCCTCGCCCGAATTGTCCAGCAGCTTCACAGCTTCTGTCAATTTCTTGAGGGCGGCGTGTAACAATTCTGTCCTCGTCATTCTCTCCAACGTCGCAAAGGAAAAGGGCCCCGCGAGGGCTGACGCGAACTCATCGGCCCGGAGGCCGAAGCGAGCGGTGATAGCGGCGAGCCCAAGGGGATCAATGCGACAACCTGCCACGGACAATCCGGTCTTCCATGCGCACGCTCCAACGGCGGAGGAGATGCCAGAAGCACAAGGGAGCAGACCGCGATAGCGCCCGGACATGCTTTCACACTTTTTCAAAGAGTCCCGAACTACGCCTTCCCACGTGTTCCTCCCAAACGTGGCGAGGGTGTCAGGGAAATGGGAGGCTCCCCGTCTCGCGGAGAACGACTGCTGAGGTTCATGCAATCCACCCCACTAGGGGCTCCTCGGTGGCCTCCCTGTCGCCTTTTTTATGGCGTAGTATCAAGGCTTAGGAGGAAGAGGATGAGTGTAAGCGTTAGACTCTTCCTTCCCCTGCGGCTCCGGTTCCAGCGTGGTCGCCTCCCTAGACCGGGGCCGCCTTTTTTGTTGTTGCCTCAAGCCCAATAAAGCAGCGAGGAGCAATCGAATGGTCGAAGGTGACAAAGTGGTCGCAAGCGGAGAACCCGCTCGAAGTGACGCCTCTTGCACCGCAACGGGGGCACCACCCTCATGTTATCGCGTATCGGTCGTGTCGGGTTCACTTGAGGTCTCAGCACGCTTGAGAAATGCTGACGATTTAGAACTCCTGCTGAAGGTCTTAGAAGCAAACAAGGGTCTTTTCCCGAAGGTGGAACGATCAGCGGTCGAAAGTGTCGCGAAGGCAACCAAGACTGCGGATCGGTCCGAGACCGATGGATTTGCGTGGACGGACCGAGAGACCAAGACCGTGTCGAGAGTGGATCGATTAGCGAACGGGATTTTGGCACCTTAGGGATGCCCGCGTCCACTCGCCGGTCGCGCTACTCATCCCCGAATGCGGCCGCGCCGGGAACGTATCTCCAGGCAGAACGGAGGTGCGGCTGTAGGCGGCGTGTGAAGTTGTCAGCTTCAGCGATCAGGATTGAGTAGACCTTCGCCCGGTCCGCTGAACCGATTTTCTCTTCTTCCTCGGAGGTGCGCTGCTCGGTGAGGTGCGAAATCTGCCTATTGATCTTGGCTATGAGGGTCTTGCGCTCCTGGTCAATCGGGCGCGGCTTGAAGTTGTTATCGGCAAACGTATTCGCCTTGAGGGTATCGGCGCGAGAGCCCTGAAAGAACTCATGCAGGTTACGTGCATGAATGCAGAAGGCCTCGATCAGCGCATTGACCTGCCCGGCCTGGAAGCTGCGCCGGACAAGGGGCTCCACGAGCAACAACTTGTCGAACGATGGCCTAGCCCCGATGCTCGTCGCCATCGACGGTATTGGCCGCTCACCAGAGCCTTCGATGGTGAAGTTCTGGGCACAAGCATGGAAGGCTGCTCATCAGAAAGGCTGACTACGTTCCTAATCTGTCTGGCGGAGTCTAATTTACCGGCGTGCGCTTCCATTCGCGCGCCATTTTTACCCGGTCTTCTCGCCCACGTCGGCCAGAACGAGCGTAAGGTCAAAAACGTCCGCGATGGGTTTCGAGTCACGCGCTCTGACGGTGCTTGCAGCTGGAAGCCCCAGAATTTGTGGATCAATGGGACCGAAAACCGAAACTTCTCCCATGACGATCTCGTCCGCGGCGAGGGCAATTAGCGTTCCTCCAGACGTCGCATAAACTGGAACATAGGCCGTCACTTTTGCTGGGTGGGCTTCCATGGCGCGGGCGATCTGCGTCGCTGCGAGCACGAGGCCGTCGGGCGTGTGGACGCGGCTGATCAGTTCTTGCGTCAGGGCGCCCGTTGATCGGCCTTTGCTAAGCGCTCACTGACTGGTGGCGTCATTTTGCCTCGCTGCAGAAAATATGTCCCAGACGGCGATGAACATGGCTGCGATCACCGGCCCCATGACCAGGCCGTCGAGACCAAAAATCGCGATACCGCCCAGCGTGGAGATCAGAACGACGTAATCGGGCATTTGGGTATCCTTGCCGACGAGATACGGACGCAGCAAGTTGTCGACAAGACCGACTACGAACGCGCCGTACGCGATCAGAACGACGCCCTCCCATACGGCACCCGTCGCTAGAAAATAGACGGCGACCGGCAACCAGACTGCTGCGGCACCGACCGCGGGCAGCAAAGATAGAAATGCCATCAGCACGCCCCATAACACTGGGGCGTGGATCCCCAGGAACCAGAAGATGAGGCCTCCGAGCGCTCCTTGCACGGCAGCCACGAGGAGGTTGCCCTTAAACATGGCGCGGGTGACGACGGCGAATTTGGTGAACAGCGCGCGCTGTTGCTCGGCGCGCAGCGGGACCGCGTCCCGAATGCGCCTCGTCAACGCGCCTCCGTCGCGCAGAAAGAAGAAGAGGAGATAAAGCACGAGGAGCAGGCTAACGATGAAATTGGCCGTGCCCTTGCCGATGCTGAGGGCCTGCGCCGCAAGGTACTTGCTGCCCTGAATAAGAGCGGCGGACAGCCTGTCATGCAATGCGCTGAAGTTCGTCAGCCCAAAGCGGTTCAAGAGATCTGTCGCCCATGTAGGCAAGGCGTTGAGGAACTCCTGAAAGAACCGGCCGAAATCGAGCTCACCCGACTGGATCCTGTCGTAGAGGTTCGCCGCTTCCTGCACCAAGGACGCGGCAATCAGCGTCAAGGGTAGAATCACCAAGGTGAGGATGATCAGGACGGTAGCAAGAGCAGCAAGGCTGTGCTGCTGTCCCATGACGCTCGACAGCCGCCGATAGAGCGGCGAAAAAACGATTGCCAAGACAGTTGCCCAGAGAACCGCTTCGTAGAAGGGCCAGACGATCCACGCGAAGGCGAGTGAAACCACGACGACCAACAGGAGAAGGGCGTTGTCTTCAAGGTTGCGCATGCAGGTGTTCCACCAGGATCTGTCTGAGTTTGAGCAGGATCATAGTGTCAGGGTCACTAGCCGACATAACGGCCCGCCCGCTCGCGTCATGTCCGCTTTACCCAATAGCGGACATTCGTCGGTGCAAGTGGAACGTCGGAATTTTCCCATCACATAAAGCGCCCGGTGCTAAAAGTTTGGAGTGGTCACACTAGTGACGAATTCGGTACATGGAGGCGTATCATGGCTAAGCCACTTTCCGAGCAACTCGTCGATTTGTCTATTTCCGCCAAGAAAGCTGAAGATGCCGTCGCTGCCGCGCGGCGAAAGTTGACTGCCCTCAGCAGCGAGTAAGGAATACCGGGCGGCTAATGCGCGGTTTGACTACCTCAAAATTCTTGCAACGACTTCCCGTGCGGATCGCTGGACCAAGATTGGCCTCATCAAAGATCCCGACACTGTTCCCGCCGACAAGCCAGACAAATATGGCCTGATGCTCGACTGGGCGAAGGACGGAGAATTGAGTATGCTTCACGAAGGCGGCTTGGGGTTGGCGGTTGCCACTAAATCTCGCCGCCTGATGGCGACGCACGCAATATCGTCGGCTTGCGCCTCTCCTTGAGCGAAACTGTCAACGGCGGCAAACAGCCGAGAAACGAGTTCAGCTGCTGGAGAATCCCGGCTACCCAGCAGCGTTTCGACGAGTAAGCGCTCGCCGAACTCCTCCTTCGATGGGTTAAGAGCTTCTGTAACGCCGTCGGTAAATAGGATGAGATCGTCCCCCGGATTTAGCTGGATACATGAGGCAGCCGCGGGACGGTCTGCAAACAGAGCAAGCGGCAGTCCGGTGGGGGCAAGTCTGCGTGGCCCACCCGAAGCGGGGATATGGACTGGCGCATTGTGCCCGCAATTGCAATACTCGAGAGTTCCGTTACGCAAATTCAGCACAGCATAAAAGGTGGTTGCGAACAATGATGCGGCATTGTCGCGGCACAATATGGCGTTCGCGCGCGCGATCGTGGATGCCGCATCTGGTTCTTCACGAGCTGCTGTGCGCAAGACAGTCACAACGACTGCCATAAAAATGCTGGCAGGTATTCCCTTGCCGCAGACATCGCCGATGACTATCGCCAGCCGATCGGCATCCAGCTTGAAAAAGTCGTAGAAGTCGCCCCCGACCTCGCGAGCTGGCCGAATTTTGGCCCGGATCTCAACATCGCTATCAATCACGTTTACAGTTGATTCTTTCGGAAGGAACGACTGCTGGATGAGAGCTGCGCTAGCCATTTCCTCTTGCTGCCGTCGTTTGCTGAGAATTTGATCAGCGAAGCTGCTAAAGGTGGCCGCGAACTCTGCCAGCTGTGGTGGAGGATTTGCTAGGTCGTCCAATATGCCCTTGTCGAATTCTTGCCTTTCGAGAGCCGCAAGGGCGTTCGTGTAAAGAGCAACTGCCCTATTCACTGAATCGATCTGTTGACCCAGTTGCCGCACGACAGACATCAGCAGTTCTGGCGATTTCTGACTAAGTTCGAATAATTGTGGGCGACTAATCCGAAACACCCGCGTGGGGGCTATCGCTTTGACACTCGTTGTGCGCACAAGACCGGTTAAGGCACCGATCTCACCGATAAGGCGCGGCCCCTGGAGTGTTGCAAGCGTCACGGGTCCATAACGGGTTTCTTCATATACCAGCAGCGAACCGCTATCTAAGAAGAATGCGGCATCACTCGCCTCGCCTTGATGGATCAGCACATCTCCCGAATTAAGGTCGATTGGGCGGAGTGAGGCTAGGACTTTTGCAAGTGCTTCGGAAGACATGAAGCTCTGTCCCGAGGAATCTTCGCGAGCCTGCGCGAGCGCTGCCTGCAAGGCCAACTGCGTCTTGACACGTGCAAGGACGATCGGTGCGGAGAACGGCTTGTGGATATAGTCCACCGCGCCGGCCTCGAAGCCCTCCACCTCATCGAGGGCGTCGGTCTTTGCGGTGAGGAAGATGACGGGGATGTCGCGTGTGTCGGGGTTCGATTTAAGCCTACGGCAGACTTCGAAGCCGTCCAGACCCGGCATCATTACATCCAGCAGGATGAGATCCGGCTTCTCGGCGCCGGTGGCGATCGCCAACGCCTTCTCCCCGTTGGTCGCAACTTTAGTCCTGAATGAGTCCTTCAGCAGGCCCGAGATCACCGCAACATTGGTCGGCATATCGTCGACGATCAGGATAAGCTTTTGCTCCGCGCTCGACATCATTGCCTTCATGTTTCATCTGAAGGCGAGATAAATGACACAAGCGGCAAGTTTTAACCCTCGAACTCTACAATGACCCGATTACCCCTTTCGGTGCGGCTATACTGCAAATTGCTCGCGAAATTTTTGATCAGATGAATGCCCAGGCCGCCGGGTTCGACCCGCTCCAGAGGCTGGTCAATAGCTTTCGCAGGCGCTTGTGCGACGTTAAAGGGGCGTCCATTGTCTTCGACGGTCATCGTTATTCGGTCCGCATGAGCCTCGACGGTGATTGAGATAAGGAGGGGATTCGAGGGGTCTATTTGCGGCCAATACGATTTCGAAGAACCCCTGCCATGTCGCAAGATATTAGACATAAGCTCTTCGAGGCAAACCTGCATGCCAAACGCCTGCGGTTCGGGTACGTGCAAGTCGGCGGCTATTGATTCGATCCAACTCGCCGCGGATGGAATTTCCAAAATAGCGCCACTGAAAACGCGATGCCAGCAGTTCGGACGTAACTCCTGCCGCGATGAAGGCATTCAGGCACCGAAGACCGTGTCGATAGTCTTGAAGTCCTCAATTATCGGAATCACGGTATCCACGCGGCTTGTCCTTAGGACCCTTTCGACGTTCGGCTGTGGGTTCAAAAGCACCATTTTGCCGCCGTGGTTCGCTGTTGCCTTCGCTCCGGTGATCAGGGTGCGGATACCAAGCGAAGCAATAAATGCCACCTCGGAAAGATCCACTACGACCTTCTTCTTATCTTCAACAATGGTATTGAACTCATTGTCGATCTTGAGCGCACCCTCAATGTCCAGGCGTCCTGAAAGGGTGACCTTTGTAATCCCGTTTTCCAGCTCGGCGACATCTAAATTCATTGGTCCCTCCAGTTTCAGTTGGATTTTCGGGTCCTCGCGGCCGCATTCAATAACCGGCCATTCGGCTTTGGTCTTAGCTTAATGTAACAACTTCATGAACACTTGGGTTACGGCCTTACATTTGAGCATGTGCCTCATCGTGAGAATCCCTCGAAGTGCCGGTTGGCCGCGAGCAAAACGGTGAGGAATGGCGGTAGCCGGACCTTTATCCGGAGTTGGCCTTGCGCTTAACGTGGCGTTGGGTCATGCGAACAGCGCCTCCGAGTCGGTCCACACATCTACCATTTGGAGCGTCAGATCACGCCGGCTTTGTGATCACTGCGTAGTCGGCGTACCCGCGATACAAGCGTAGAAATTCCAGCTCAGCACCGGTGTCGCTCGCCAGTTTGGTGAGTTCCGGCTCGAGTTCCGCCCGCGGATACACAGAGAATTGACGCAACCAAGCGAACAACACTACCTTGAACCACCGGGGCCAAGCCTCTTGCTGACCGAAGTCCAAGATGTACAACCGGCCGCCGGGACCGACAGCTTCGAGCGCCTCCGGCAGCACCTGCCGCCATGAGGGGATCATCGAGAGGGTGTAGGAGATGAACACGCGGCCCACGTGCGCCTTGCCGCACAAGTCCGACAGATCGAACGCTGTCGCGTCCGCCTGATACACATCGATGCGATCGGAGAGCCCCGCCCGCGCGATGGACCTGCGCGCCGTCTCGAGCATTGCGTGCGAAATGTCGAAACCAACGAACCCGGCGTTCGGACAGCGTCTCGCTGCATGGATGAGGTTTCGGCCTGTGCCGCAGCCAACTTCGAGAACCGTTGACCCATCGTGCGGCTGCAACTCATTGAGCAGGCGATCGCGCCCAAGCAAATAGTACTTACGTGTCGCGTTGTAGATGTACCGCTGATACTTGTAGATGCCATCCATGTGGCGGGCGGCATCCTGCGGCGCGCCGCTCACGCTGGCGCCTCCGCCGACTTGTAAACGTAGAGGTGGAAACCGCCGTAAATGGACGACCGGTCCTTTGCCGTCAGCGCGCGACACTTCTCTGCGTTATAGGTGAACTTCGACAGGATCGAATCCGACACACGGCCTGGGAGAATGCTCGCTTCGCCGGCGGTGCGGAAGATCACCCGCGCACCCGGACGCGCCGTCCGCTCGATCTCTCCCCACAGATCGTTCAGAATTTCTTCGGTCATCCAATCCTGTGCATCCAGCAGCACGTAAGCATCGAGTGACGCCTCTTCCTTCGAGGCGAGATACTCCGTGAACGAGCGGTGCTGCACATCGACGTCACCGATCCGAGAACGCAGATTGTCAAAATTCTCACGTAGCAGATAGGGCGGCAGAGGGCCGGCCCCACCCGTCGCATACCGCCGGCCGAATGCCTGCCATACGAAGTAATTGTCCGAGAGATCGAAACCGCATGCCAGTCGCTCCAGCCTCTGATGCACCACGTTCGACATGTGGGTCTCGTTACCTTTCAAGGCCTCGAACTGCGATGGCGGGATGCCGAGCCCGAACAAGGCCGACGGCTGGTTGAGTAGCCAACGGATGTGCCGCTTCTCGAACAGAGGTGCGAGCTCGCTCTCGAAGATCTTGCGCTGCTCTTCGAGGCTCCTGGCCGCCAGGATTTTTCTGGGGTTGCGGCCGTGCATCCGCGCCAGCAGATGGCTCGCACCAATGAAGGTGCCCAGCAGGCCGTGCCGATAGAGATTGGTGCGGAAATAGCCAATCCGCCGACGACCGAGCAGATCGCGCGCTTCCCAATAGCGTCGTGACGTCTCATCGAGATGTGGCCGGATATAGCGCTCGTAGGCATGCACGTTCTCGCGAGCATTGGCTTCGGCAAAGAACCGGTGGAGCGCGCGGTAGTCTACCAGGTGCCGGATCGCCGCAAGCTTCAGCTTGTTCAGCGCGACGTGCGCCGGATTGAGGTCGATGGCCGTGATTCGGATCGGCGCCGTGGTCAGATAGCTCAGAATATTGCAGCCACCAGACGCAATCGCGACCAGGCGTTCGCCTTCCTTAAGGGACAATGCTTCGAGATCCACGAGCGGATCTTCCCAGATCTGCGGATAGACGAGGCCCGAAAACGCGAGTGTGAACAGCCGCTCCTGGATGCCTTGCTTGGAAATCGGCTTGTGGCGGTGCACTGCCTGCCGCAGTCGTTTGTTCTTGCTTCGACGCCGTTGCTGCGTCCCATCGCCGTGTGGGACCGGCTGGATCGATGCCATTTCAGCTCCTTGATAATTGAGGCCTACGGCGCGAGTGGCCCTGGGCTCTGCCCAATTTCGGGCAAAAATATTGAACGGTCATCATTCGCCCCTGTTGTGAGTTCTCACACTCCCAGGATCACGGCATTTCCATATCCGGATTATGACAAGGCGGTACCCCTGGCTGTTCTGAAAGCAGCGCGATGTCGGCTTTAGGACATAGGTGGCTGGCACCTCACGCCAGTCCATTTTTCATGCGTCTCAGGAAGGCCCGGTGTCTGCTCACTGCGCCGGGCTTCCCTTAGATTTTTCTGGCAACCCGATCCGCTACCCATTATCTCGCCCGGTTCGCGCCCCTCGTGGGGCATTTCGCGTTTTTACAACCAAGGCGCAATGAATGACCTTCGACTTCACCAAGCACAGTACGACGACCAAACCGAGCGGGCTTACGTCGAGTTCAGAAGGGGCGATGGCGACGGGGGCGAACAGGTTGTCGTGGCTGTCTTCTCGTTTCGCACGAAGGAACGGCTGACCAAGCAACGGATCAAAGAGGAAGTTGTCCGTAAGGCCCGCCATGTACTAAAAGGAGCGGTATTAGCCGCGTGATCCTGTGAGGCGTATCGTGACCCTTGGCATTCAGATAGTTGGTGATGATCTCGGCGTTCAAATAGTTGGCGACCGCGATATCGTTGTCACCTGCCCCGATTCCGGTTTTTCCATCACATACCGAAAAGATGGTTTGGCCCCGATGCTCGTCGCCATCGACGGCATCGGTCGTTCTTCAGAGCCGTCGAAAGTGAAGTTTTGGGCGCAAGCCTGGAAGGCCGCTCATCAAAAAGCTCGCGCAGTCGGCTGGCTAAGTTCCTAACCTTCTCAGCACCTCCCCGCCAAATTCCGGTGAGCGATTCATGACAGCCGCGACCGACTGTCATGAAACTGTGATAGTCGTGACATTAAACAGTCGTGCTCGATTCGAGCCTAATGCCAAACAGCCCTGGCTTTTCGGACGAGCCAGGGCTGTTTTTGCGTCATCCTGGGCCCCGGTTTTGCATTGCACAGTGATGTTCAAGACACTCCGCGCACGATGATCTTGTAATATGATCTTAGCGTGGAGGTCGTCCCCTCCACACATGGGACGCACGACGCAGATCAACCCGGTGCACCAACGCTGCCCCGGGGCTTCTTGTGGAAACTTGGCTCTGGCACAGTAGGGTTGATTGACCACAATAAACTTGCACTAACGGTTTCTTCGTACGCATCTAGAACGCACCCATAGCTGCCCAGGTCAAACGGGGATTGGCCGGGCAGCCAATCTTCGCGAGGGGGTGCGTCCGATGCCAAAGAATAAAGCCAAGACCAAAACCGCAATCTATCATCCGCCAAAAAAGGGAATGCCGTACATGGTCGTAACCGTCTCGCCAGAAGGCGTGACGGCGACAGCGGTTGAGTCAAAGGACGAAGCCAGAATCCTCGCTTCAAAAAAAACGCTCAAGGTCCTGGTCGAGGACGATAGCGAAAACTCTGATCCGGTTAAATCGTCGCCGTCGCCCTAAGGTCGGAGCGGATGTCCGCTTTGGGTCATTCGCCGACATCAGAACGGCGACGGGCTTGTGTCCGCTTTGTGCCATTAAGGGACATCGAGACTTACGGCTGGGTCCAAGACGTAGAGCACTCGGCTGAGGTCCTCAGCCAGCGAGGCGCGCGGCTTAGGGACATCCAGCAAATAAGAAGCCCCGCACGGGGGGAGCGGGGCTTCTAGGGTTCCATTGGGGGGGAACCTGGTGATGGGGAGGGAACCCATCACTTTCCAACGCATAGCACGGAGTGCCGCCCCCATTGGGTGAACTTTCCGTCACAGACTAGAGACACATAAAACGGTCTTGGAACATAGTTTGGGGCACTTGTAGTGCCCGATTACTCACTTTCGCAAAAACTTGGCACAAGCTCACATTTGCGTGAAGGATCGATCACGGCAGAGTCCGCCCGCCTTGGGTTCGCGCGCATGGGGGTACTGCCGCTGACGGAGGTCGGTAGGCGGCGGTCGGTCATTTTGCGCTGGCCGAGATCTCCTCTCATTGGCGCAATGCGCGAGTAGAGTCCGAAATGCGCTCGAAAGCGGATATGCTCACCACCAGCATGGACGGCCGCTAAGTGCCATTTGCGGACCTACCGCCGACTAAGAGCCCGACGACGAAGGCAAAAAACTGCAGCTATGCCAATTGCGTCTGGCTGGCGGTCTTAAGGCGTCGGTATTCTAAAGTAGCCGTGCATACCCAGACGCAAAAGAACAGCGCTCAATAGCACTTCGCCCGGCGGAACATGCGTTGAATGTCAATCTGCGACATGAGTGCGACGCTCGGGAATGTCCGCGCTCGGGGGGAACGCCAGACCCTCTATTGTCACTCGACACAGCTCTCGGAAGGGAAACCTGCTATGGGTTTCCCATCGTTGATCCGAAGTTTGAGAACGACAGAAACCGAAGTCAGTTAGGAGATGTCATGCCTCGAGATCAGAAGTTTGAAATTCCCCAGGAGTTGCGTCAACTTGCCGAGGAGAATGTCGAACGAGCGCGCCAGCTCTACGTTCAGTTCATGGATGGTGTCGGGCAAACTATGGCCGCTTGGTCATCCGCTTCATCGGACGTAGTTGCCCCCGGATACCGCGAAGTCCAAGAGCACGCTGTGAAACTTGCGAATGAGAACGCCGATGCCGCTTTCAGGTTGGCGAAGGACGTGGCTCAGGCCAAAGACCTCCACGAATTGATCGACCTGCAGACGCGATACGTGCAATCCCAGATGAAGTGGTATGCCGAGCAGACGCAGGAGTTTGGGCGCCTGATGACGAGGGCCTTAGGCGATATGAAGAAGGCCCAAAGCTAATAAGAGGAACTGCAGCCTCGGCAACGATTTGTCGCGGAGTGGAGTCCGGGAATGATCGGCCTCAGAGCGCAGTCCTTCTGCCGCTGACGCCGATTTCTCGGCCCGAAAGGCAGCTAGATGGCGTCGCCAAACGACCTTGACCTTGATCAAACCGCCTGATTGCGTGAGCAAACTATAGGCCATGTTCACTGGCAGGAAAATCCTTACGAGTAAACAGCCGGATGCCCCTGTGGAACTGCCGAAGGGACATAGCTGATGCGCCGTGTGCATAGGGAAGCCCATCTTGTCGGGCGTATCGGCTGGCTTCGCGCAGCCGTACTTGGAGCGAATGACGGAATAATCTCTACTGCGAGTTTGATCCTAGGTGTCGCTGCAGCGGGAGCTACCAAGAGCAACATATTGCTTGCGGGTGTCTCTGGTTTGGTTGCTGGTGCGATGTCCATGGCAGCGGGGGAGTACGTCTCAGTCAGCTCTCAGTCAGATACTGAGCAGGCTGATCTCGCGCGAGAGAAGAGCGAGCTTCTAGAGGATCCAGAGGCCGAGACAGAGGAACTGACCCAAATCTATGTCAAACGTGGCGTGGAGCGCGATGTCGCGCGCAAGGTCGCGCGACAACTCATGAGCAAGGATGCGTTGGGCGCGCATGCTCGAGACGAGCTTGGTCTGTCAGAGATCACCTCGGCGAGGCCGGTGCAGGCTGCCCTCACGTCAGCCGCGAGTTTCTCCGTTGGAGCGGCGGCGCCTCTCGCTCTCGTGCTGCTGTCACCGTCAAACCTTCTGATCCCAATTGTTTCCGCGGGGTCGCTGGTGTTCCTTGCTTTACTTGGCTTGCTTGGTGCCAGGACAGGGGGCGCCGCTATCTTTAAGCCGATAATCCGCGTCACCTTTTGGGGTGCGCTTGCTATGGCTGTGACCGCCGGAATAGGCGCCCTCGTTGGCACCGTTGTTTGAGCTCAGCCGCCACCGGTCAGCCTCGAATGTCTTCTCCGAGCCTACGGCTCACCCGCGGCAAATCGCTTAGACACATAGCAAGGCCAGCCACCGTGGCGCCAATGTCCGCTATGGGTCATAAACAGACATTAGAGAGCGGATCAGGGACGTCCGCTTTGCCCCCGAAAGCGGACATGTTCAGCGTCAAGATCGATGTCTGCTTTGTGCCAGAAGCGGACATAGACAGTCACTGCTCATTGCGCCGGACCGACAGTTCACGAACGGCTTTGCGCAATGTGGGAAAGATTCGGATGCGGTTTCCCGCAAAACCCCGCGATCGGGCCCAGTTTCGCCACTCAGTTGCCCTCCCGGCAGCATTCAATAGTATGCCGCGAGTCTCAAGTACCCGCACCAATTCGGTGAGGGTGAGCAGTCCGGTCGCATCGATGTTGGTAACCGGAAGCAGGTCGAGAACGACGTGACGTAGGTTGGGTCCCGCCTCATCAACGGCTCGCAACAACTCACGTTTAAAGTAGGGCTCGTTGAAAAAGGTGATCGGCGCGTTGAAACGAAAGAGGAGCACCCCAGGGACTTCCTGACCTCCCTCATGTCGCTCTAGCGAGTGAAGTCCTGGAAGACCTTCGATCTTGCCCAAAATTTCCACGCGTGGCCGCGATATCGATTTAATGAAGCGCAGCAGGGCAAGGACCACCGCGAACAAAATGGCATTGACGGCCCCCACTGCCACAACGCCGAGGGTGGCAAGTGCTGACAGAACGGCCTCGGTCCGATCAATTTGATAAAAAAGTCTGAGGCTGCGAATATCGATCAAGGACAAACCAGCGACGACGAGCACGGCGCCGAGCGCCGCCATCGGGACGTATTGCAGCGGTGCGGTGAAAAACAGCAGCACGAGCGCCACCGCAGCGGCCGCCACGAGCCCAACGGCATGCGTTCTTCCCCCTGCCGCATCGCTCATGGCGGTGCGTGAGTCCGCCCCGCTTATGGCGAACCCTCGCGACACTGCGGATGCTACATTTGCCACGCCCAACGCCGCGAAATCCTGGTCTGGTTCGATGTCGTATCCGTGTTTCGTCGCAAAACTTCGAGCCGTAAGCATCAGACTTGAGAAGCTGACAAGTGCCAAGCCCGCCGCTTCCGCCAGAAGGCGGGGAAGAAGCGCCGGATTGACGCGAGGCAGCGTAAGTGCTGGCAGACCACCCGGAACCGGGCCCACCGTCTTCACTCCGAAGTCGGTCAGGTGGAAAAGGAAAACCGCAGCGCCCGCCAGTGTCATGCCAACAAGAGCTGCGGGTAGCCACGGCAGTAAGCGGGGTGCAATCGCCACGACAAGAAATGTGCCGGCAGCAATGGCGACGGTCGGCCCGTTGCTCTCGCCGAGTTTGCCAAAGATCTCTACTACCCGGGGCAAAATCCCGCTCTCAAGAACCGCAAAGCCGAAGATCTTGTCGGCTTGCCCCAGGATTATCGACAGAGCCACTCCATTCAGAAAGCCCACCAAGATGGGCCTCGACAAGAAGTCTGCGAGCGCGCCTAGGCGGAGAAAGCTTGCGGCGATACATATCAACCCCGTGAGCAAGGCCAGCATTTCTGATAGGGAGGCGTAGGTCGCTTCGTCACCTGCTGCGAGGGGAGCGACGGCGGCTGCAATCACGGCGCACGTCGCCGCATCGGGGCCGACAATGAGTTGGCGCGACGAGCCGAAAATCGCGTAGGCCACAAGTGGCAATAGGCTTGAATAAAGACCGACTTCTGGACGGAATCCGGCAAGTCCGGCATATGCTATCCCAACCGGCAACGCCACAGCGGTGACCGCGAGGCCCGCTTTTATGTCAGCTGGCGCATCCGCAAGCTTGTATTCAAGCAGCTTGGCGAGACCAGGAGCGAAACGGGTGAGAGGCGGCATTCGGAAGCATGACCGCGGTTGTGAATTGGGGGAGCCTCTGCCCACTCAATACTTTTCCTCGATCCAGCGCTTGGTTGCGATCGTGGCGGCATCATAGGCATCCAGACCGTCGCCCGACAGCTTATAGGCAAAGGCGACATTAATATGGGACGCAAGGCAAAGAAGTTCACAAAAATCGAGGCCAAATTTGGATGTCCGCTTTGGGTCATTAGCGGACATTGGTGAGGGGTATCAGGGATGTCCGCTTTACCCCCAAAAGCGGACATGCTCATCGTCGGCATCAATGTCTGCTTTGTGCCAAAAGCGGACATGTCTGCGAAACCATAGCGCTTGCTCGCGCGCAGGAATTATTTGACAGGTGATCCGGTGGTGGACCTACGCCGTGACTCTGTTTGCCTAGTACTGAAATCGAATTGCGTTCCCGCTCGGCTGCGCTCTCACTGCCCGACGAAAAAGAGTCCTAGTTGTACCCCTCGAGACGAATGGGTAGCTTGCCACCCTTCTTTCAGGCTTCCGAAAGGTCGATGGCGATTGCCTGGCTCGCTCGCGGGGGTCCGCTTTATGCCGTATTGCGGACGTATCGAGCGACGTATCGAGCGGACATCGAACCGTGTATCGCGGTCAAGGACGCTCGCGCTAAGGTGCGGGTGAGCGGGTCAGGTTCAAGGTATTGAACCGCTCATTTGCTCCGACCTTCTTCCTATCGAATAGCGGCTGGTTCGCGCACCGGGACGGGGGAGCAAACGGTCATGGGAGTAACTACCTTGTCGAGGCACAAGACCACCCCTTATGGTTTGGGTGTGCTTTGAGTCGAAACCTCCCGCATGATCAGCAACACACGAATGCCTTGGTGGACATGGGCCTCACCTCTACTGGCCTTGCTTTTGCTCACCCTGGCCATGAGGAACGTCGTTACGCCTAACGCGATTTTCGCGACCTTTGCGGGGATTGCCCTAATCTCCACCGTGTTCGCGGCCGTGTTCCACGCTGAAATAATAGCGCACAGGGTGGGCGAGCCATTCGGCACGCTCGTCCTGGCCGTTGCAGTCACCGTTATCGAAGTGTCGCTGATCGTATTTGTTATGCTTGGAGGCGGACCAGATAAGGCGGCATTAGCTCGCGATACGGTGTTCGCTGTTGTGATGATTGTTTGCAACGGTATTGTCGGCATGTGCCTGCTAGCTGGCGGCGTACGGCACCATGAACAGGGATTCCAGGTTCAGGGTGCGAGTGCTGCGTTGGCAGTCTTGGCGGCGCTTACCACCCTCACTCTTGTAGTTCCCAACACGACCAGCACGGCAGGGCCGTTTTTTAGTACCCCTCAACTGGTCTTCGCAGGTGTTATTTCCTTAGTGCTCTACTGTGCGTTTGTATTCGTGCAAACCGTGCGTCATCGCGACTACTTCCTTCCCGTTGTCAGCGGAACAGAGGACGCGCACGCGCCGCGGCCGTCCAGCAAAACCTCAATCATAAGCGTCTGGTTGCTGCTCCTGTCTCTTATCGCCGTTGTGGGCCTCGCGAAGGCACTCACACCCATGGTGGAGGATGCAGTTGCGAGTATCGGAGCACCCAAACCAGTCGTGGGCATTGTTATCGCGACCTTGGTATTGCTTCCCGAAAGTCTGGCAGCCTTGAACGCGGCCCGCGCTAATAGATTGCAAACCAGTTTGAACTTGGCCCTAGGGTCGGCACTCGCAAGCATCGGCCTCACTATTCCAGCGGTCGCAGCCATATCTATCCACTTGGGTGAGCCGCTTAAACTCGGGCTCGATCTGAAAGAACAAATACTGCTCGCAATTACCCTCCTCGTTGGGGTGATCACCTTGGGCACGGGCCGCACCACGGTGCTGCAGGGCCTGGTGCATTTGGTTATCTTCGCTGCGTTTCTTTTCCTGGCGATTGTTCCGTGAAACGCTTGCGTATGTAGATGAAACCGGACGATCAGGTCACCATCCTGGCTAGTCCGCTCAGAAGCAGACATCCAGCGTCATGAGCCAAATGTCGGCTAAGTGCCAACAACGGACGTTCTTGGTATGCGCTACTAGCGCCAATCATACACACGTCCCCTATGCCACCAGCAGCGCCAGCGGCGAGTTGCGATCAGACAGTCGCTTCCCGAGCATGTTTTCTCCTTCGCCCGCACCGCTGCCGGCGGTGTCCGCGAGCCATCGGTGATCTCCACCTCCGGCCTGAGGAGCGCCTCGGGACTGCGACAAAATCAGCTGCGACAAAATCGACTGTGACAAAAACGGCTGCGACGTCTTAGTCGGGGAAACAATTAATGCGCCCCGCGTTCGGGCTGCCGGATGGCGTCATTCCCTTCCCTCAACCCCTGACGCAAGCCAATCCGCAAAGGAGGCTTGTCATGTTTAGCAAGACAGCAATCGCACTTGCCGCAGCGTCTTTTGCGGTCGGTGCTGCCGCGCTTACGCCCGCCATGGCCAACTACGCTCCTTGCGTTGAAAACCCTGCAAGTAAGGGATGTCCTGGCGAGATCAAGCAAAATAGGGCGACGCCTAGCTATAGGGGCGCGGAACACCATACACGCAGCACGACTCATCATCACGGTTAGTCGGCTGAAAACGAAGGTTGGCAGGAGATCAACTTCGATGCCGAGATATCTTTCGAGTGATGCTCATCTGGAAGCGGTCAAATTGCCTGAAAGGTGCGAGAAGATGAGGAGACTTAAAAATGTGCCGTGGGTAATTCTTTTGTTGGCCGGGTTCGTTGCTGGCTCAACCATGGAGAGTCACGCGCGGATTCAGCCAACGCCGACATCCGCCTCAGAGATACACCGGCAGCTCGATCTTTTCGGAGAGGTGCTTCAGCGCGTGCGCTCGGACTATGTCGAGAAGCCGAACGATGCCAAGCTGATCGAGGGCGCAATAAACGGCATGCTGTCGGCACTTGATCCACACTCCGGATATCTGAATCCAAAGCAGTTTCGTGAATTGCAGGTCCAAACGACCGGCGAGTTCGCTGGGATCGGCCTTGAAGTGACGATGGAAGACGGCGTGGTCAAGGTTGTCGCACCGATAGAAGACACGCCTGCAGCAAAGGCTGGAATTCAATCTGGAGACTTTATCACCGCGATAGATAAGGATGATATTCAAGGCCTCACCCTTGAAGATGCGGTCGAAAAGATGCGCGGATCAGCCCACGCGCCGATCACGCTCACGTATCGTGCGTAGGGGCATTGCGGAACCCTTCGACGTCAAGATTGTTCGTGATGTCATTCACGTCGATCCAGTTAAATATGAAGCTGATGATGACGTTGGCTATATTCGCATCACCACCTTCAATGAACAGACGGCTGCCGCTCTGCAACAGGCCATCGAAGATCTCAACGAGAAGATCGGTCCCAGGCTCAAGGGCTATGTCATCGATCTTCGCAACAATCCTGGCGGCCTGCTCGAGCAGGCGGTCATGGCCTCTGCCTCATTCCTCGATCAGGGAAAAATCGTCGCCATAAAAGCCCGCGATCCTGAAGAGGAGCAGCACTATGACGCGCAGCTTAGCGATCTGACCAAAGGGGCAAAGCTCGTTGTACTGATCAATGGCGGATCGGCATCTGCCTCTGAGATCGTTGCTGGTGCGCTCCAGGACGATCACCGGGCAACGGTCGTGGGCACACGTTCCTTCGGTAAGGGGTCGGTACAGACGATCATTCCACTTGCGAACCAGGGTGCCTTGCGGCTCACAACCGGGCGCTACTACACCCCGTCGGGTCGCTCAATTCAAGCAGAGGGCATTGAACCAGACGTCGTTATTACGGAGGAAAATCCGAGTGAGTCTAAAGAGAAAGCTGAAGCGAAGGACGTCGTGAGTGAGGCAAGCTTGCATGGCCATCTCAAGAATGAGGGCGAAGCCGCGAACGGAAAGCAAGAAGAATTGGGCAGCTCGTCCTACGTGAATCCTGACAAGGCCAAGGACACTCAGCTTGTCTATGCCCTCGATCTCTTGCATGGAGTTGATTCGATGTCCTCGGACGCCGCGAAGAAGAGAGCTGAGGCCAACTAGAGAGCACTAAAGGCGTGCCAAGTGATGATCGGGGAAACAGTCGCGGAGCAAGACAACCTGATGACTACCCAAAGTTATTCCCGTCTGGCTGCACTGATTTTTGCCGTCGTTGCGGCGTTGCAGCTGATTAGAGCCGTCAGTGGTTGGCCGATTACTGTGGGTGCGACAACTTCAATCCCGTTATGGGCAAGTTGGGTCGCCTGCGTTATTGCTGGGGTGCTTGCCTGGATTGGATTTGAGGCATCTCGGTAGCAAGGGTTACGAGATGCATTTTGAATGTCCGCTTTGGGTCATTAGCGGAACTGCTGACAAGTCTGCGCCATGTCCGCTTTACCCTCGATAGCGGACATTCGTCGGTACAGGTGGGATGTCCGAAAAGTGCCATAAGCAGAACTTGCGTTTTGCGCTAGGACAGCTGATACGGCCGAGTCCGACCGCCGCGGTCTAACTCCACGCGGTCTAACTCCATATGCCGTTGAGTTATGCTGCGCACGGGTGGGACTTGTGAGGCAAACTTATTGCATGAAGTTCTCAAGTTCCTTAGCTCTGGTCGCTTTGGCGAGCACCGGACACTCGCTTGCGGCTAGCCTGGCTGCGGTCCCACCGTCTGGATCGAGATAGAAATCGCAGTTCGCCTCAATATACTTGATCCATAATCGTTGGGCTTCCTGCAACTGCCTCTTCCGTTCAGGTTTTAATTCGTTCATGAGTTTCTTGTATTCGTCGTTAAGTCTTTTGTCCTGGCGCTCCGCCTCAGCTCCCATGCAGTCAAGCATTCCGGGATCCGTGCCGCCGGACTGCTCAATGCACTTCGAGTACTCGGCGCTGAGCAGATCCTTTTCTTGTCCAAACGTTTGCGCTGATGCGAAGACAACAAATGCCATCAGCAGAAGCGACGTGAATTTGAGCTGCATCGCTCTCTCTAGAGTCGAGACCACCGACGAAAAACATAGCGTGGGCGTCACACCGTGCGCAATGCGCATTCAATGAGCATCGGTCTAGATTTGAAGCCCGGAAATCCAGAGGCTCTAAGGGCGTGGTGAAGCGCATGAGCACTTCGGCGAGCGCGACCAGGCAATTGCAGACTTTAGGGCTGCCTTGGCGTTAGCCCCTGATCTCGACGATGCACGCGCTAGTCGTTAACCGCCTCACCACTCGCTAGGCCGACCCCAAGTTTGATCACGAGGCAGGTATGCCGCGTCGGAATCGTGCATACGCGCGAAAGCTCTAAGTCAGTGAACTCTAGTCACCAAACTTAGGCGGCATGGGGATGATGCCCGCCCACCATGGCCAGCTGGGAGGATTGAAAGCTCTCCCAGTCCCGTTTGGTGGCTCTGGCCATCGATTGGGCGGCATTAACGAGCCAGTCCAACTTTCTCTTGCTCAAATCGTGCAGCACGTTGATTCTTTCATCAGGGGTCGCGAGGTGCAAATTGGCAGTTTCCCGACCCATGTCCTTGAGGATTAGACGCTCATCTCGCTTCTTAGGAAACTCGGTGAGTTCAATTCTCCCACAGTGCGGGCCTAGTCGGCGAACAACCCATCCGTCCTGAACAAAATAATAGGGGTCTGGCTCACGCACCGATTGTTTAAGCAGTCTTACTGAATATGCATGCGCCTTCGGTCGTCCCTTGGCCCAGCCCCATGCAGACGGCAACCACGCCTTGGCCTCGCGAGCGACAAAGCCGCCATTGCTGGAGCCGGTTGCGACGTAACGCGGTCGGCCCAAGCTCCCTACCCCGGCGATACGGTGCGAGAAGGCGATATTCTCGACTGTCCCGGGAAGACACTTGCGAAGCAACCGTTGAATACGCTTGGGGGGTGCGGCACTGGGCAGGGCAGCGAACTTTGACCAGAAATGAACTGGATCGCGGTCTGCCCTAAGCGCCATTTCACGAAGATGCGGGTGGCCTTCTTCGAGGATGAACGGCTTGCCATCAGCCTCGAGGAATTCGGCATAGCCTTCAAGCACCGCAGTTGCAGCGCCAGCGGCATCAATAGCGAGTCTGTTTTCGCTTTGGGCGAGGATCGCGCTCGTCACGAGCCGCATAAGGTCCACCGCGTAGGGCATGCGAGCGGCCTCATCGAAATCATTGACGCCCCAGACCAACCTCCCTTCTTTGTCGCGCCAAGTGCCAAAATTTTCCACATGCAGGTCCCCAACCGCCAACACTCGCGGAGTTCTCGACGAGATCGGGGCATGTCTCCCTCCAGAGCGGACCCCACCGGTAGAATGTCGCGCGCAAGAAAGCGAAGAGAGAGCTCGCCATCTGGCGGTGTTTAAGCTGAAGATCCGCCTCCACAACATCGACCTGACGGCTGAGCCAATCCTCATAGTCAATGGTGGCGGTGATGATAGGTGCAAGACCCGTCATGGGTGCCTCCTTTTAAGAGGCCCCCCGCTGATGCGAAGTCTCAGCCTGCGCCCGGTCGCAATCAATCGCAGCCCGGCTGCTGCGATTGCGACCTTTCGACGCCTATAGGCGCCAAACGCGTCTCCCGGCAAGAACAAAGTGGGCGTCTGCAATGCTTCGGTGGACGTCCGCTTTGGGTCATGAGCAGACATCGCGTCACGTCCGCGTCATGTCGGTTCTTCCCCTCAAAGCGGACATTCGTCAGCGCATGGAGCATGTCTCCTTTGTGCCATTAGCGGACATTGGCTGGACAACATGCTTGGCGGGCGCCGGCATCCGCAAGTCTGTCAACGATAGCGGCCGCGGCCTCCGCGGTTTTCTGCGCCAAACAGCTACACCCATCAACTACCCCAAATGACCACGCGCCTTGGAGGAAACCGCAGATGGACCCCAGGGCGCACGCACCCGCGAATGCAAGCATGAACCATGGGCGAGGCTGCTATTGAGCCGCCCTGTATCTACTCGCGGCGGGAGACCCGACACTCATCTCCGTCCAACCGTGCTTCTCGTGCCATTTGGGTCCCGGGCCGCGCATGTAGTGCCGTTCGGGGCGATAGTCGTCGAACAACGCTTTGGTTAGCGCTTGCCATGCCACGGAAACCTTGGCCGGGGTTGCGCTGAAAGATTGAGCCGTTTCCCTCGTTTTCGCCATTTCACTACCTACCGATTCACCTACTGTTACAGCGTGTTTTCAAACGCTCATTTGAAATTCAAACACTCGTTTATGACCAAAGAATGACTGACGAGTGTGGGAAGTATGGAAAGACGGCAGCAGCGGCGCGCCCAACGATCCGCCAATTGCATTGACGCACGGGCCCGCGTAAGCTGAATTCAAACGCTTGTTTGAATTTTTGCCGGGATACAGATGACCCGCCCATCCGAATATACGCGCCAAAACATCATGAAGGCCGCGATCGCCCTCTTCGCAGAGCGGGGCTATGACGGCACCAGCATTCGGGCGATCGTCTCCAAGGCGCGCGTCAATCAGGCGGCGATCAATTACCATTTCAAGGGCAAGGAGGGGCTCTACTTCGAAGTGCTCAAGGTCGCATTCGAGGGCTATCTGCGGCTCGACAATTTCGATCTTAGGCGGCTGAAGGACATGCCTCGCGAGGAGGCCTTGCGCAGCTTCGTGCATCAACAGCTGCGCCCCCTTCTTGCCCGTGATCAAATGAGCCGTTACATCCGCATCTTTGCTTGGGAAAACGTTCGTCCCAGCAAGGTGCTGACCAACTTCGTCAGTACGGGTGCCATGCCGTTTCTCGCCAGCGCGACAGAACTCGTGCGGCACTTCCTGCCTGCCGACACTTCGGACCAGGACGCCATGTGCGCCGCCGTCTCGCTGATGGGTCAGTGCAGCGTATTCGTGCGCAATCGCGAGCAGTTCACGAAGCCGCCGTTCAATCTGAAAATCGACGAGGCGTTCGTTGCGCGGCTGACCGACTTTATCAGTGACCTGGCGCTGAAGGGCATGGTGCGACGGGCGTGAAGGACGTCAATGCGGGGATTCTAAACAAGCAAGAAGCCTCGACACTGGGGGCAGACGAGGCTTCTTGGGTTCCGTCGGTTTTAGGTCGGCGGCAGCTCTCACGATGCCGGGATAACGGCCGCGCCGCGGCCTAATCGATGGACCTCATGTCCGCTTTGGGTCATTAGACGACATAACGGCACGTTCGGGTCATGTCCGCTTTACCCCTGAAAGCGGACATGCTGAGCGTCAGCATCGACGTCCGTTAAGTGCCATGAACGGAACTCGTGCACTTGCAAGGCCACGCGGTTCAGCTGCCCCCACGTGTCGTGAGCAGTCTGGAAGTGGCTTTAAGCGGTGGTATGCGCGTCCTTCTAGGACATGATCGCTTCAATTAGGCGGGGCCCCTTATGCATCAGAGCCCTATCCAATTCCTGTGCGAGGGCCTCGGCACTATCAACGGTAACGGCCGGCACGCCGAAGCCTTCGCCGATCTTCACCCAGTTGAGAAAAGGATTATCCAAGCCCAACATGGAGCGGGCAATCGGCCCCGTTTGTGCCACGCCCGCCCGCAGTAACTCCACCTCTAGAATGTGATAGCTCCGGTTGGAGCCGATGATTGTTACGACATCCAGATTTTCGCGCGCCTGGGTCCAGAACGCCTGTACCGAATAGGCACCGCATCCGTCTGATTGGAAATTGATCACTTTGCGGTTGGGACAGGCGATGGCCGCGCCGGTCGCCGCGCTCGGGCCTTGGCCAATGGCGCCGCCGGTCAGCATCAGGTGGCTAAATCGAGGTGAGTGCTTCGAGGCATCAAAATAGGGCACACCAACGGTCAGCACCTCGTCCATAACAATGCAGTCTACCGGCTGCAAACGTGCGATGACCGCACTAACAGCTTGAGCATCGAGGCCGCCTTTCGGCATGGCTGGCGGCGCGCTGGGCACCTGACCGATGACGTCCGGTGCATTCACTTCGGACGCCAACGCCGCGAGCGCGCCCAAAGTGTTTTCCTGGGGCCCAGACAGAATGACAGTCTGCTCCTCGGTGGTTAGGTAGCTTGGCAGGCCCGGATAACCTAAGAAGGCGACAGGCCGCCGTGTGCCGGCAACGATGACACGCTCATAGCGCTGGGTCAGCTCTAACGCCTGATCGGGAAAATAGGGCAGCTTCGTCGGGCTAGGCAGACCGCCACCGCGTTCCATGCGGGCGAAGAAAGTATCGCAGAGTAAATCCGCGCCACCGACGGCAGCGATCCTGCCCGCGAGCATAATGCCGGGTTCCGATAGCGCATCTCCGCCCAAGAGTAGGGCTGACTTACTCGCCTTCAATGCCTTCGCTGCCTGGACGACCCGTCTTAACGAATAGGTGTTCTTCGCCCGAACGCGGCGCACGGGAATGCCGTCACCGGCCTCGCCAATCTGGGCATCATGCGGCACGATTAGAGTGGCAATGCGGCCCCCGTTCTCCATCGCGCCCTCAATCGCGTCAGCCAAGTCAAAGGCGACCGTGGTGGCTCCGAGGCTCTTCTTCACGTAGTCACTGACCGTATGAGCCAACAATTCGACGTCGGTCGCCAGCAACGGATCGGCAGGCAGGTGCCAAGTGGCGTGGTCGCCGATAACGTTCAGCACCGGCGTGAAAGCGCGACGGGCATTGTGCAGATTGGTTAGGCCGTTGGCGAGACCCTGCCCCAAATGGAGCAGGCACATGGCCGGCTTCGCCGCCATCCTTCCATAGCCATCGGCAGCGCCAGTCGCCACGTTCTCATGCAGGCAGAGGATGCTGCGCAGGCCGGGAACTGAATCCAGAGCCAGCACCAACGGCAGCTCCGTAGTGCCCGGATTAGCAAAACAGATCTCGACGCCTCCGCTTATGGCTGTGGCAACTAATGCTTCTGCACCATTCATGTGGCTTGCCTCTTCTCACCACAAGTCTATCCGTGAGAACGGCAGGAATTCGCTGCCAAATCATTGTCGCCCTTCATTTCAACACTCCCTCTATGGCCTTCGCCGCGTCGGCCTCAGCTCCTTGGTGTGTAAAGTGCTATTAAGCCGGGGCCGCAGCTGCGTAGCAGGCTTGTGTATGTCAGCTTTTGGTCGCAGCGCTAATCGTTGTTTGGCCGGGCGAGACCCAGGGGGTCGTGTCCGGTGCCCAGTCGACAGCAGAAGACTTGAAGTAGGTCAGGCCGTCCTGGGTCCAGAGTCGGCCGTGCGCGGCCAGGCGCGCGCGGTGGTCGGCCCATGACGACACCTGCGCGTCGCTCCATCCCTTCTCGGCGATGCCGGCGAGCCGCGGCAGGAGCATGAACGTCAGGTCGGTAAAGTCCTTGATGGTCTCGCCCCATATCGCCGCCCCGACCCCTGCTAGATTTGCCGGCCGGGCATTGGGCCCAAGTGCCTCTGCAGGTTCCCAGTCGAATGTCTCGGCGATGGTCTTCGGTGCGTAGGCACGCAGACCAACCCCGAGCCGTCTCTCCTCCTGGCGCGGGTCGGCGGAGCGTTCGGCATAGGGCACGTCAAAAAACGCGTGGCTGAGCGGCGACAAGAGGATCGGAATCGACAACGCCAGCGCCCGCTCGACGTCTTCGTGGGAGCGGGCGATGTTCTTTTTGATCATCGCCGCGAAGTGGGCGGGTAGCGGCAGCGAACTGCCTGCCAGGTCGGTCTTGGAAATCCAATACATGATGAGGTGGTCGCGATCGATGCCGGAGCGCATCGACTCCTGAAACCCCAAGGTGCGCTTGCCGATAGAGCGTACAAAGGCATGCACATGGCGCACATAGGCATCATACAACTCGTCGGGCATGCCGAACGGCTCGTCGCCACCGATAAAGATGTACGGCCCGGGGAAGACGCCAGCGATCTCAGCCAGCACCGCTTCGACCGCCTGGTATGTCGCGGGCAGTTCGGGATCGAGCCATGCGCTGCGGTGCTTCGTGCCGGAAGGAGACTTTAGATCAAACTCGAGCGTGTTGCGCCCGCTGTTCAGTTCGGGGCGCATTTGCACCAGCGCGTTGGCGTGGCCGGGGGTGTTGACCAAGGGAATGAGCGTGATGAATCGGTCCTCGGCGTAGCGGATGAGTTCGCCCAGCTCGGCATTGGTATAGAAGGGAGCGTCAGACTTGTAGCCGGCAGGACGGCCCGCTTCGATCCGCCAGGCCTCATCATCGGTGAGGTGGATGGAGAGAGCGTTGCACTTGTAGACTGCGAGGAGATCGATCACCCGCTTTACCTCCTGCACGGTAAAGAACGTGCGGACAACGTCGAAGTGAAGGCTCCGCCAAGCGAACCGCGGCGCGTCGAGGATGTGCGCGGCGTGAAGCACCACAGCGCCATCCGCGCCGGGCGGGGTTGTCGCCAGGAGTTGGACGAGGGTCGTCAGCCCGCGCGCGGCACCCACTGCCTCGATGCCGCGCACGACGATGCGATCAGTGCCGATCGTCAGCGAATAGCATTCGTTCTGGGCAAATTTTCCCATTGGGGAGATACCGATTGGCTCAGGCAGCACGTCGAGGTCGGCGCCATCGCCAAGCTCGATGCAGATGGAGGGGACGTCCTCGGCAGGTGCGCCTCGCGCGGTCTGAACCGCTTCGAGCCGGAGCCCGGTGCGGCGGGCAACGTCCTGCCGGAAGCGATCAACGATCGGCTCGAGTGCCGCTTCGGTATACTCGACACGGACTCCACACCGGACTCGCAGCTGCCCGGGGTCGGACGTAACGTTGAGGGGCGCAGGGATCACCTAATCATTGGGGGTAATTTCGCATCGGAACCGCTACATTAGCCGGAAACGTTCCTCCGGAACGACCCGGCATGCGCGGTTGCTGGCAGATCGTGGGTACGACGCCGACTGGATCAGGGCATTGGTCGCCGAACAGGGCGCGTGGGCGAACATCCCGCCCAGGCGCAATCGTAAGGACTCGATCTGCTTCAGCATCTACGTCTATCGGGACCGCAATCTGGTCGAGCGGTTCCTCAATAAGATCAAGCAGTGCCGGCGCGTGGCGCCCTATATGACAAGCTCGCCGCCAACTATCTCGGCTTCGTCAAGCTGGCCTGCATCCGCCTACGGCTGAGCGTTTATGAGTTCCCGGCATAGCACGCGCAATTTGCGTACCACTGGCGTACCAATAAAGAAGTAGGGGCCCTGTCGTAACGCCAGCTATTTCTAGCGGCTTGATTTATATGATAAAATTTGGTTGCGGGGACTGGATTTGTTCAAGAACGTACCAGGTGGGAGCTGAGAAAAACGGTCTAAAATTGGTTGCGGCCTTGGCAATCGCCTAATTCCGTAACGATCGTCGCGACGTCGCAAACAAAGCCAGGAATGTCCGTTTTCTAGCTAAAAGCGGACTTCCCCTCACCTCCCGCTCAAAGTCCGTTTAGTGCCAATAACCGACATGTGGCCGCCGCGAACTCCCGTACGCGTTGCACGACCGTGCTGACCCCCCTGCTAACCTCTTGGCCGTCGGTGGCTGGGCGTTGGAACCGTCGATGGTAAAACCGTTTCCCTCCAGTTTCGTCACTGATCTCGATGAGCCAGTTACCTTGTCGAAGACATCGATTTCGTCCGATAGCAGACATCCGTGGATAGAAGGGGGAGTCAGTTCGCTCTAGGATCGCTGTTGTTGTAATCTGGCGATAACGAGCGACGGGGGACGAATTCATCGTCAGACTTCGAGGACTCCTGCCACAGAGTGGCTTCATCCCCGTCGTGTACGGGGCGACCGAGAGTCCTCATGACGCACTTGATGCTGAATTGGCGGTAGCGAGGGCACTTGAAGATCTCGGCTTCACTACGGAGATCATGGAGGTTGAGCTCGATCTCGGGTCGATCGAGGCGCTGCCTTCACGCCGACCTCTACTTGTCTTCAATCTTGTCGATGCGATTAACTGCGATGGCAGGTTCGCACCCCTTGTGACAGCGCGACTCGATGCCCTGGGGATTCCCTATACGGGTTGCAACACCAGTGGCCTGTTGAAAACGCTCTCAAAGGTTAAGACCAAACTGAAGCTCCGCCATGCGGGCTTGCCAACTCCGGAGTGGTCCACGGATGGAACGGGGCTTGATCGTGACGCCCAGGTGATCATCAAGGCATTGTGGGAGCACGGCTCACTGGGCTTGGACGAAACGTCTGTGATGCGTTACGCGGATGCCCGACAGGTCCTTGCCGCACGCACTTTAAGCCTTAAGACCGAGCATTTCGCCGAAGCCTATATCGAGGGACGTGAATTCAACCTTGGCTTGCTCGAACGAATTTCAGGAGTGGAGGTATTCCCTATCGCCGAGATCCTGTTTGAGGGTTTAGAGGCCAACGCGCCCAAGATCGTGGGTTTCGACGCAAAATGGACGCTTGAAAGCGCGGCCTATATCGGCACGCCGCGCCGCTTCGGTCTGGAACAGGACGAGCCCGAACTTGCCAAGACGCTCAAGGAGTTCGCGCTGGCCTCCTGGACCCTGTTCGGGCTGAGTGGCTATGCTCGCTTCGATTTTCGTGTCGATCCAACCGGCGCGCCGTTCCTTATCGACGTAAACCCAAACCCGTTTCTTGCACCAGATGCGAGCTTCGCTGTGGCAGCAGCAGAGGCTGGGCTATCTTACCAGGACTTGATCGGGAGAATCGTCGAGCTCGCTTGGAGTTTCGCACGCCAGGGGGCAGGGTTCGCAGCATAGAACGTGCGTTTCTTAGACAAGCCTGCAACCATCCTGGGCGGGCTTGCGCGACACGGGCGGCCAATCCAATACGCACACGTTCCCGTACCTCTGGCCTTGTCCGACGTCTGGACGAGGATTGCCGCGGACCCGATTGCGTTTGAGCCACCGTCCGCCGGATTTGCACTCGACTGGCGCACACTTGCAGCGTGGCGTAAGCGGGGCATCGGATTCGCCACACTGACGCACGCTGCCGGTATCTCCTCGACCGGAGATCGTACGCTCGACCTGCGCCTTCCGTTCGATGAGCCCTATAGCATTCCTGAGAGAACTGCGGCGGCAATCAAACAGGCGAAGTCTAAAGGTGGGCGCATCATTGCCATCGGAACGACCGTCGTCCGCGCGATCGAGTTCTGCCGGTAAGGCTGACGGAAGCGTGCGCGCCGGAACCGGCGTTGCGAGGGGACGCATCTCGCGTGAAACAGGGCTCCGCATCGTGGACGCGATACTAACCGGCGTCCACGAACCTGGCGAAAGCCACTTCGAGCTTCTCCGAGCCTTCGCCAGCGATGCGGTGCTAGACCAAACACATGCGGCACTCCTGGAGCACGGCTACCGCACTCACGAGTTTGGCGATTCCATGCTGATCGAACGCCAGTGCGCCCGCCAAAAGCGGGAAGTGAAAATAGTCGCTGCTACCTCCAACTCTAAGTGCTGCGCGCACGGCTAGTGACTGGCGAAGCTGTTTATTTCACAGGGCTTTGCTGGCTCTGAGACGGGCGGGATGCGTCCGCGAGCGCGCGTTCGCGCATGTCAGCTACTGACTTTTCACTGGCGGGCCCGGCGCGGCAGCGCTTAATGGACATCAGCGCAGGAAGGCGACGAGGCCCAAGGCCATGAGCCACGCAGCGACTATGGGAACAAAAGCCAATATGGCCCAGCTGCCCCAGCCCGGCGTAATCTTACGGAACGCGGTATATGTCGCGTCGAACTGCTTTAAACAATCCTTATGTTCTGCCTCATAACAGGCTCTCATTGACAAGCTAGCTTGTTCGCGAGCGTAATTCTCGTCCCTGGTCATCACATAGATGGGGCCGACAATTACCCAAATAACCGACGCGACCACGCCAATTCGCTGCCAACCATTAAGGCGCACAGTTTTCCCTTTCGTTTGAAGACTTTTACTCCGCCTACGAGCGCCGTTACGGCGGCGGATACCCCTAGACCGAGGTATGGGGTCACCCATCCTTTCAGTGACCCGTCCCCATACCTGCGACCAATAGAATCAAGCCCGCGCAGCGTTTAAACATTAACCCGGCGCCGTAGCGGGCAACGATGCGCCTATCTGCAAACGTTCGGGGCGGGGAGGGAGAATTGCCATGAAAATCTCGCTCAATGACGTTGTGGTTGCTTTCTTACTCGCGACCTCGTTGTCGCTTGTTGTGATACCCCAACCGAAGCCATTCCCTCACCATGGGCACGGAATCAGTGCGGACGTTGCGGCAATGGTCCCGCTCGCCCAGGAGGGGTGGCGCAGGCTGAGGCAGCTTAAGTAGCCCTGACGCCCTGCGGGCCCGGACAGTGGAAGTCGCTCAGGGAACCATCACCAGGTGGCTTTCGGACCGGCCTTAAACGATCGGCGAGCTTATACATTCCTACGCGAAGGGCAAAACTGTCCCAATTACTTTTCACGGCATGAGCAAAACTTTGCCGGTGGTCATGTTAGCAGCGTACTGCTGCAAAGCGCGGCCAGCTTCCTGCAAGGGAACCTTTGCCTGAAAGTCAGTCTTCAGATCGCTTGGCAGCAATTCCTGGATCTGGCGGGCAAGGCGCAGTTGTCCAAGGAGAGTTCTTGAGCGCAGCCAGGCGGTCAACCAGAACCCCTCGAGTCGTTTGCGTTCGAAGATCAGGGATGCCGGATCGGCCTGGCTGGCTTGCAATGACAATGCTCCATAGACCAGCAAGCGGCTTCCCAGTGCCGCTGCCTTCAAATCCGGGTACCGCGGGGAGAGACTTCTTGAAGCCGTAAAGTCCTCGAATGAACATCAAGTCAGATGGATTGATCGGCGAGGCGAAGACCCGCACCAACACCTCGCCCGGCCCGGGCCGCGGCACGGGCATCTCCACAACGGCAATGCTTTCCGGCGTGCGTCGTAGGCCCGGAGCAGCACGGCGCGCATGGAGTCGGGAATTGCCATATTCGATTGCGCTCAGTTGAAGCCTCTGTTTGAGCCGGAGCAATGGCCCTGTTTTTCGACTCTTGGCTCGGCTGGGAAGCGCATCCAACCTTTTCCTTTATAGCGGGAAGAGAACAGCTCTGGATGAAAGATCTCGGCCAGAATTTCCAGACTTTCGACGATGCGAGGTCCCGGGCGGTTGAAATATTGATTGCCGTCGGCGACGATGATGCGATCGCGCTGCACGGCCTTCAGCTCGCGCCAGCCGGGGCGGCGCTCAAGCAGCGGCATCTCCTGAAGCGTTCGCGCTATGTCAAAGCCGCAAGGGTGCACCAGAACGACATCCGGGTCGGCGACAACAAGCTGGTCCCAATCGAGCCATGGCGAAGGTTGACCAGGTGCGCCAAACAAGTTCTCGCCGCCGGCCATCTCCACGAGTTCCGGCATCCAGTTGCCACCGGCCATCAGCGGATCGATCCACTCGATCATGGCGGCGCGCGGGCGCGTTCGCGCTGCGGCGCTTTGCTTTGCGATGGTGGCCATGCCCGCTTTCAGTCGTTTAATCAGATGTTGGCCTTGCCGTTCGCGTTCGAGTGCGCGGGCGACTTTAGCGATGTCCTCCCAGATGTCGGCGAGGCAGTCTGGCTTGAGCGATACGATCTCCACCCGCCGTCCACCCCACTCGTGCAGCGCTACCTCGACATCTTTGAGGCTTACGGCACAGACCTCGCAATGGTCCTGGGTGACGACGATATCGGGCCGAAGCGCTTCGAGCTTCTCCGCATCGACGCGGTAGACGGAGAGCCCTTCCTGCAGAATGGCCTTGACGCGGGCGTCTATGTCGTAGCTCGTGCCGCTCAGCGGGAATTTCGGCTTCGTTAGGGACGGCAAGCGCGTTATGTCGGGCGGGAAGTCGCATTCATGAGAACGGCCGACGAGGAGGTCGCGGGCGTCGAGCGCGCAGACGATCTCCGTCGCACTCGCGATGAGTGAAACCACGCGTTTGGGCTGAGCATTGGTCACCTTGCCCAAATGCTACTGCCCGGCAACGATGGAAACCAGACGCCAGATAGGGGACGGCAGACGCTGACCGGGCTGATACCCTCGGCTGACCGGTGCTAACGCAAGCAACGCGGGTCCACATTGGGAAAAGCATGGCGTCCGCCTCGTGCTAGAAGCCGACCTGTCGCTCGGTGCATGGGGCTACGTCTCGAATTACCCAGGACAAAAGCCTAACTATTAAGACAGAGCAACATGCCAGCCATCGCGGATTGCCCATGCCCCGGAGACTTCATTTCGGTGGGCACCAGGTCGACGTTCTCGAAACGCTCGATCAATGGTACGGCCCTGACTACCGATACATAAAGGCCCGCGGCACTGACGGAGGCCTGTACATCCTCCGGTTTGATAAACGTCAGGCCGAATGGGAGCTAACGATGTTCAAGAGTGCGCGAGCACAGTTGCGCAAAGATTGAGCATGACGGAAGAGCTAAGCGGACGGCGAATTGTAGTCCCTGAAACCCGGGAACTTGGCCAGCTGATCCGCATGCTGGAAGAGTACGGTGCAGAGGCCATTCCCTGTCCAATGATCGCCATTCGCGACGCGCCCGACGTAAAGCCTGTCGAGGCCTGGCTAGGCCGTTTCGTGAACGGGGCGTGTGACGATCTGGTGTTAATGACGGGTGAAGGGCTGCGACGGCTGCTTGGCTTTGCCCGACGCACCGATCTAGAGTCTGCTTTCCTCAACGTGCTCCGCACGACGCGCAAGATTACGCGAGGGCCGAAACCGGTCCGAGCGCTGCGAGAGATCGGTTTAAACGCCGATATTCCTGCGGATGAACCCACCACCGAGGGCATTATCGCAGCACTGCGCCGGATCGACCTCGGCGGACGCTCTATCGGAGTGCAGCTCAATCCTGGCAATCCGAATCTGCGGCTACTGGATTTCATCGAGGCCGCAGGGGCCGTTCCAGATCCAGTACTTCCCTATGTCTATGTCTCTGAGGCGGACGATGCGCGGGTGCTCGCTATCATCAAAGGTATGGCAAGGGGCCAGTTCGACGCGATCGCATTTACGAGCGCTCCTCAGGTTCGACGGCTTCGCGATGTAGCCCGCGCTACGGGCCGAGAGTCAGACTTGCTTCAAGGCTTCAGGCGAACTGTAGTGGCAGCCGTGGGCCCGATCGTCGCGTCAGAGCTTGAGGCGTTGGGGGTGCAAGTGAGCATTACGCCTACGGGCGGAACATTCTTCATGAAGCCACTCATACGAGAACTCGCGGCTGCCTTCACGAGGGACGGAAAGGCGCGCGAGGCTTAGAGGTCTGCATGGCAGGTGATGGCTCTCAGTCTGAAGAATCGTTGGAGCACCAGGCGCTTAAGCCCACTGCGATCAAACCCACACGTTCCTCGCTTAAACGAGCAATGGGCATCGCTCTATTGGTTCTTGCAGGGCTGTGGCTCACAATCGTTATCTTCCGTATCGCAAACCCAGTCGGCCCCGTTACGCTCGCAGAAATGCTCGGTGAACCAAAAATCACGCGCTCTTGGCTACCGCTTGAAAGGATTTCCTCCGACCTTCCGCTTGCGGTGATCGCCAGCGAGGATGGCCGCTTTTGCAATCATTGGGGAGTGGATTGGGGTGCAGTTAAGGACGCAATCAAACAAGGTGGGGGAATTGGGGTCCGATTCCGCGGTGCGAGCACCGTTCCGATGCAGGTGGCAAAGAACCTATTTCTTTGGCCGCAGCGCAGTTATCAGCGCAAGATCCTAGAGGTGCCACTCGCCTATCTAATGTCGGCGCTCTGGCCCAAGAAGGTAGTAATGGAGACGTATCTGAACATTGCCCCCTGGGGTCCCGTTATAGGAGCCGAAGCCGCAAGCCAGTACTATTTTCACAAGAGCGCGATCGCGCTAACACGCCAGGAAGCAATTTTGCTCGCGGTAGCGCTACCCAATCCGAGCATCCGCAACCCAGCGAAGCCCAGCCCTAGGATGTTGAGAATTGCGAAGGCTATCGAAGAGAAGATGCCGATCCTCGAACCGCGCTCGGCATGCGTCATGTCACAGGCCCAGGTTTCGGAGCCCTAACGTTTCCAAGCCTGAAGTCCCTGATTTGGGGTCTAGCAATTGGCCCTGAGTTCCGGTGGGTCTACTGGCGAACGTCGAGAGGTACCTCAGAACAAGTGCGAAGCGTTCACTGAGCAACCATCGAGGTTAGCGTTGGGATCGATCGGCGTACGAGCAGCATTTGTAACTTGTGCGAAGAGACAACCGCCTTACCGCCGCAGCCTCGACGAAATATCTCTCTGCGCACTACGGCGAGCCCTGCGCGGATTCGCATAATCGGCATTGCGAACCGGACAGCCTTGGCAGGCTTGTCCCAACAATCGGAGTCAGTCAGTACAACGGTGTCTGCTTATAGGGACGATTGTGTTGATAAACTCTTCGAGTGAGCGCTTTGGCTACATCGCGGAGAATGCCATTTTCGCGACCGAGCTTATCTTGAATCCTGATTCTAAAAATACCCGCGCCGCTAAACGCTATTCTACTTTCGCTATTTGCCTCGTGAGGCTCCAGACGTTCTCAACACAATCAGGGACAAGAACGGACTTGTTGGGGCGTGACCTGCGGCGCTTGCGGAATGCGAGTTCGTGCTGGGCGTTAACGAGCGCCGCAGATGTTTGCGGATTGGTTCGGTCAATCCGACGCGTCCGCAGCACGCGATCAGCGACAATGGTTTGATATTCTTCCGGGGTTACCGAACGCCCGATTTCGCCCGCCAGTTCCTCGCGGATCACACGTCGTTCCGACACGCCGCTGCGCCAGACCGCGAGCGCCATGATCAGCCAGAACGGAGCGAGTGTTATGAGTTGGATAAGACTTCCTGACGCGAAGGCTTGGAAAAATCCTATATGGGGGAGTACTTCAGTTTCCGAGGGGAACTCGGCGCGCAACAGCCAAAAAATCAGTAATACGCCCAGCGCCTTGGCGAGCTCTTCGGCGATTGGTGCGGAAATTGGAGCCACAAGCATCAAGGATGCATTCGGACCCAGGATCACGGCGAGCATTGGGTGCAAACCGAGCCACTCGTCGACAAGTTTGAAGAAGGCGGTGTTAAACGGCAAGGCAAGCGCCGTAGCAATGCACCCGCCCCACAGGAAGGCAGCGGCAAATAACCAAGGAGACTCACGTTCGCGTCGATCAAGGAACCAGAGCATTGCAAGAGGTACCAGAGCGAGGAGGCTTGAGAGGGCGAGCGCCCGCAAAAACACACTGAAGAGGCCTGGTGGCATGCCGGTGAACACGAGCAACTGAACGAGGGTCGCAAATGCCAAAATCACCAACAGCCCAGCTGCTATCGCTTTGCTTACGCCGCTACGCCGCAGTGGGGAGCCCATTAAGAGGCGGTCGTAACCTGAATGCGTCATTCAGAGCACGGTAGGTTTGCGTGTAAGAGGCCTGTCGCTGCGGTATTCTTTGCACGAGCATCGGCTACTGGCGAGATCTAGAAGTGCTGAACGATCCGCTTTTTTGGATATTGGTTCTTCCTGGTTTGCTGTTGGGACTGTACGCACAGGGGCGTATCAAACTCAACTTTGCCAAGTATTCTCAGGTCGGTACCCAGGGCGGAATTACTGGGGCAGAGGTAGCACGCCGGTTGTTGGATTCGCAGGGCCTTCAAGGCGTGGCAGTCGAGTCCACCCCCGGCATCCTGAAAGATCATTACGATCCTCGTTCCAAGACCTTGCGGCTAAGCCAGGACGTCTACTATTCACCGAGTGTCGCGGCAGCTGGCGTTGCGGCTCACGAGGCGGGGCATGCATTGCAGGACGCCGAGGACTACTTCCCGATGGAGGCACGAACTTACATCGTGCCGATCGTGCAACTTGCTTCGCAAGTTGCTCCTTGGGCGTTTGTCGCGGGACTGCTGCTGCAGCTTCCGACCCTGACCTGGGTCGGGATCATTCTCTTCGGGTCATCCTCCCTCTTTGCCTTCCTCACTTTGCCGGTAGAGTTCAACGCCAGTTCACGGGCGAAAGATTTGCTGGTGAGCCAAGGAATCATCCGAGGCGATGAGCAAATAGTCGGAGTTCAGAAGGTTTTGGGGGCTGCCGCTTGGACCTACGTGGCTGCAGCCGTGTCCGCAATTGGTGTCTGGCTTTTCTACCTTTTCGTTCTGTTTTTCCGCGGTCGCTCGGCTGCTGAGCCCACATGAGTCACTAGCCGACCGAAGCTGCCTAATCACCATGTCCACTTTGGGTCATTAGCGGACATACTGACAAGCCCGCGTCATGTCCGCTTTACCCCTGATAGGGGACATTCAGCGGATGAGCTGGCATGTCCGTTTTGTGCCACAAGCAGACATTCTGGGGAGCGTCGACTTCACGCTACCTACGGGCGCGTAGTAGTCATACGCGTATGACCTTCCGCCCAATCAAACATCACGGCGGCGCTCCTGACCGCATGGGACGGGGCGATAAAAGGTCAATCGATGCGGGCCCCGCTCATTGCGAGGTCAGCGGTCAGCGCTGTCCTTGCGTGCTTGTGCAACCTTCCCCTCCTGTGACACGCGGCCGACTTCTCCCTTCGATGCCCCAACCCTGAGCGGTTTTTGTCTCTCTTTGGATTTCATCCCTTCAGATGCTAAGCGCCCCGACCCCGGATGAGGAGGTGCCGGATGGCTCAACTTAAGTTCAAGCGCATGTCGTGACAGGTCGGCCTGCGTCGTTGTGGCGGTTGTCAAATTTTCCCTGCGGCTCAGTTCCTCCTCAATGCGCTCAATGGCCTCTCCCAGCACTTGTGCCTTTGCGAGCGTACCCGTGTTGTCTCGAGTGGGCTTGGTTCCCCTGGGGTTAGCTTTTCCACGCATTTCGCGTTTCTGTCCTGCAGCAATATCCTTGGCTCTATCGCGGGCTCGCCTCAGGCGTTGAGCCAGAACTTTCAATTGTTCATCGGAAGCCTGCTCTACAGTAGGAGGTCGCGTTGCGTTCACATCTTCCAGCTCAGCGGCGCTGAGAAGCCTTGCTTCCAGCTGTTTTCGGTCGCTCATGGGATTCTCCTAATTGAGCAGGAACCTCGGTAGGGATACGTCTCCGCGATCATTGCGGACCGCGCATATTTCAATCATATGGCGAGGGCGCTGCGCAACCGGGTTCGGGATCCTGCGGAAGCGACTCGCACGTGAGCCAGCCCGACTGCAACAACGCCGCATTTACTCCTTGCTGCTGTAACCCATGAATCTCATGTAACCTATGAATCTCAGGACACTCGGCTTAAGTTATTTAAGCCGTCGTGGGTAAAGGTGAATGCAGGTCGGAGGGTGCGAATCCTCAAAGGCATCAGCACAATCAGTCTACAGCACCTAACCGACTTCGTTCGCTTCGCGATTAGCGGACCACCGACCATCTCGGCGACCTCGCGACACCATGACCTGAGGCCGGTAAGGCGCCAGCCTTGTCGCTCAGATGGCTTGCAGAGCACAATGGCCCATGATGATTCTTCGCCTTTATGCGCGGGTCCTCGGTCTGCTCGGTCCGCAGATTCGTCTGGGCTGGGTGCTTGCTTTTGCCAATGTCGCGCTGGCGGCCGTGCAATTCGCCGAGCCTGTATTGTTCGGCCGAATCATCGATTCGCTCGCTCACGTGCAAGGCCAGGGACGCGCGTTGTCGTGGTCTCATCTACTTCCACTGGTCGCGGCCTGGGTCGGCTTCGGTCTTTTCATGATTGTTTGCGGCGCGCTCGTCGCGCTCTACGCCGACAGGCTTGCCCATCGGCGCCGCCAGGCAGTGCTTTCTGAATTCTTCGAGCACGTCCTTCAGCTTCCACTTAGCTTTCACGGTGCCACTCATTCCGGTCGTCTGATGAAGGTGATGCTCACCGGCACCGATACGCTTTGGTGGCTCTGGCTCGGATTTTTCCGCGAGGATCTCGCCGCGCTGGTATCGATTTTCGTGCTGATACCGATGTCGCTTTATCTGAATTGGCGGCTAAGCCTGTTGCTGATCGGCTTGTGCCTGATCTTTGTCATCCTGACCGTCTGGGTCTTGGGCAGGACGGAAGCGTTGCAAGAATTGGTGGAGCGATACTATTCCGACCTTGCCGAGCGCGCCTCGGATGCTCTCGGCAATGTCGCACTGGTGCAGAGCTTCACACGCGTGGAGGTCGAAGTCCGGGACCTGCGCAATGTGGTTGACCGCCTGCTCGGCGCGCAGATCCCGGTGCTGTCCTGGTGGGCCTTGGCCAACACGCTTACCAAGACCTCCACGACCTTAACAATGCTCGCGATCCTCATCGTCGGACTGGTCTTATTCTCGCGCGGCCAGACAACTGTGGGCGGAATTGTCATGTTCATGACCTTTGCAGGTATGCTCATCCAGCGGCTCGAACAGGCCGCTAGATTCACCAATCGCATTTTCATGGACGCCCCGCGGCTAGAGGAATTCTTCGGCGTGCTCGACACCACCGCTGGCGTGCGCGATCGCAAGAATGCCGTGACCCTGAAGAATGTCCGCGGATTGGTCGAGTTCAAGGACGTCACCGTTTCCTATGACGGTCGGAGACCAGCCGTTGCCGATCTCACCTTCACCGCCGAGCCGGGCGAGACCATCGCGCTGGTCGGTGCTACCGGCGCCGGCAAGTCCACGGCGCTCGCACTGCTCTATCGCGTCTACGATCCACAGTCGGGCACAATAAGAATCGATGGCCGGGACATCCGTGGCGTGAAGCTCGCAAGCCTTCGTCGCAACATCGGCGTGATCTTCCAGGAGCCGCTGCTGTTCAACCGGTCGATCGCGGAGAACCTACGCGTGGGCAATCCCGACGCCACCGACGAGGACATTCTCAAAGCCTGCGAGCGCGCGCAGGCGCTCGATTTCATTCAACGTCACGAAGGAGGCCTTAATGCCATAGTCGGAGAGCGCGGCCGGGCTCTGTCCGGCGGCGAGCGTCAACGGCTCTCCATCGCGCGCGCGCTTCTGAAAAATCCGCCGATCCTCATTCTCGACGAAGCCACAAGCGCACTCGATGCCGTGACCGAGATGAAGGTGAACGCGGCGCTCAACGAGGTCATGAAGGGGCGTACCACCTTCGTCATCGCGCATCGGCTCGCCACCGTACGCGATGCCAGCCGCATCCTCGTCCTCGACCGGGGCCGGATCGTGGAGAGCGGCGCCTTCGACGAGTTGGTGCAGAAGGGCGGTATCTTCGCCACATTGGCAAAAGCGCAGTTCATCGAACCCGCACGAAACTGACCTTAGCCGTCCAGGACCGACGGTGAGGCGCAGGCGTCCACATGCCTTTGGGTCATTTGCGGACATTCTCCAGCGTCCGCGTCCGTGCGAGTGGTATGTCGGCTTTCTCGTACTTCGTCTGCCGACGATAAGACCGAACCTCCGGGTGACGAACCTGATGAAGGCGTGACACAGTCGGCGGATGTCTATCGGCCCCGGGAGGGGAATTCAATTCCTTGGAGCCTTCCGACCGGGAGCGGTGCCGGCGGGTTCCGCATTTTTAGTCATTTCAAAATGTGCAAAACTGAGCAAAATGACGCCTATGCCACGGATGAAAAACCCATCGCCGAGCTTGTTGCGACCGGGAACTTTCGCAAAGATCGACACGCCTCGCGGCTCAAGCCGCGTGCGGCGACCGGCGACCTCGGCGAACCGCCTAGCGAGTTGGCCGCTGACGTGCGCCGAGCTTGGGAAGATATTGCGAACGTCACGCCGTTGAAAAAAAGTGATCGTCGCATCGTGCTCGAAACTGCCGCGCGGTTGCTCGCGCAGACTCGAAACGGTGAGCCAGTCACGCCATCGTTGGCAAATCAGCTTTTGAGCGCGCTTCGGATGCTCGGCTTGAGCGGCGGCGCTGGCATCGCGGTCAACGGCAGCGGCGGCGACGGCGACGGCGTGGCCGACAAGGCCGCAAAGTATTTCACCTAAGCCATCGTCTTGCCCCGAACGCGGGGGAGAATCATTTCAACCCAACCGTTGATGTTTGGAAGTCCACGACCTGTGCGTGCTGTGGTAACTGGGTAAAGCACCTCGAAGCCAATGGCTTCGATGTAAGCGTACATGCCGCCGACACGTCCTTGCTCGATCGTGTGAGAAAGGACGCGGGCATTCCCAACAAGTTCGCTGGCTGTCACACGGCCAAGATCGACGGCTACTTTATTGAGGGGCATGTTCCCGGCACCGACATCAAGCGCCTTTTGGATGAGAAGCCGATGCTATTGGTCTAACGGTTACCGGAAATGCCAATATTCCTCTCCCGTCCACGGGAGCGAATTGGGTTGGATCGTGTAAAAGGGACTTGAGCTAAGGGCGTTTCTGAGACGCTCAAGGAGACAATGCTCATGCATACCCACTCCATTGCAGACTTTCGTCATGCACACGTCTTTCTCGGGGAAGCGCATGCACGAAACGAGCGCAAGGCATGGACCGTGATTGCTATCTGTGCGGCGATGATGGTTGCCGAGATTGTTGGCGGCGTTTGGTTCGGATCGGTAGCGCTAGTTGCTGACGGGCTTCACATGTCGACCCATGCTGGCGCGCTCCTCATAGCTGCCCTGGCGTACACCTACTCGCGGCGATACGCCGACGACCAGCGCTTGTCGTTTGGTACGGGGAAGCTAGGAGACTTGGCAGCATTTACGAGCGCTATCGCACTTGCGATGATCGCGCTGCTGATTGGCTATGAGAGCCTGAACCGATTTTTTAGCCCGGTACCTATAGCATTCAATCAGGCGATCCCAATTGCAGTGGTCGGACTAGGGGTCAACCTCCTCAGCGCCTTCCTGTTACGCGACCATCAGGACCACCACCATGGTCATTCGCACGACCATCGCCAAGGTGACGACGGGCACAGGCACAAGGCGTACCACCGAGATCACAATCTACGTGCTGCATTTGTGCACGTAATGGCTGACGCCGCCGTCTCGGTGTTGGTGATCATTGGTCTTGTGGCGGGGCGTCAGTTTGGGTGGATTTGGATGGATCCGCTCATGGGTCTCATCGCTACGGTCGTCATCATGAGCTGGTCTTGGAGCCTTGTCCGGACGGCGGGTGCCGTGTTGCTCGACGTTTCTCCCGACCCGGCCCTATCGGCAAAAATTGCTGCTCGGCTCGAACAGCGTGGTGATCGGATTTCAGACCTTCACCTTTGGCGCGTCGGCCCCGGTCACATTGCCGCTGTGGTTTCAGTAGTGTCGGATCATCCCGAGACCTCAAGCTCATATAAGAAGCGGCTCTCGGACTTACCGGGCCTGTCTCACATCACTATCGAGGTCGAGCGCTGTCCCGGTATCCATGGCTAGGCACGCACCGCCGAGGCGTTCCGCCCACCGAAGATCGAACCGCTTGGGTCGCGCCGGGAGCCTAGCCAACGACAAGGCGCGCGAGACTTCGGATACGGTTGAGATCTGTTCCGATGGCGACGCCCTGCAACGTCACCCGGCGCCAAGTTTTTGCTAAAGTAGGCCAAGCGATGAAACGGAAAAAACAAAGCGACCTGAAAAAGAAGCTCCGCGCCTACGGCATTGGCGATGACGTGTCGCCCGAGGTTGCCGAGGCGATGGTTGCGCTGATCGAGGCGGGCGCGCATCGTGGACAGTGGGCGCAAGAGGTTTCAAGGCGGCGAGTGGCGTACTGTTTGGGTGCCGGCGCCCGAGCTTAAGTACTAGGCGAAATCCTTGCCCGCGGCCTCGCGCCAGCCGTCCCCTTAACGTCCCCTTAACGCTAGAAAACGGCTGAATGCTGCGGCTGTCCTGTTTGCCCCCGATACCGGACGTTCATCGGTGCAGATCGGATGTCCGAAAAGTGCCACGAACGGACATCGATACCTCCCAGATCCCTTTGCGATTCGACCTTCACCAACCGCTGACCACCGCGAATGAAATTAGCTCTCTCGAGCGGTGAGCATCCGGCGACCCTCGCTGTAACACCGAGAAGTGAGAGGACTCAGGCCGGGGATCGGAGTATCCTCGGTAGTATGGTCGCGGCTCGCCCGCGACTTGCGGCCGAATAGGCGTCAAGCCACGGGTGGCCCGCGGCCCCTCGAACCGGTAGTTCGGGAGGAGCGAAGATGGCCAGCCAGGACCACATCCGAAATCCCGTCGAGTGGGGATGGGATCAGATCACGTTTGCGGCGCTGACCGTGGGGTCGTTAGGCCGCTCCCTAGGGGGCAGCGAGCAGAGCCGGAATGCCCCGCTGCCTGAGGTCTGCCGGATCAAGACCGCCGATCTCAGAGACGTCTTGTTCAAAGGTCTCGACGATTTCGGGGCGTATCGGACCGACGTAATCTTCCTCTGCCTCATCTACCCGCTCATCGGCATTTCGTTGGCATGGCTGACCTTCGGCAATGAATCTCTGCCGCTGCTGTTTCCGCTCGCGTCCGGCTTCGCGCTTGTCGGACCGGTCGCGGCAGTGGGTCTCTACGAAATGAGCCGACGGCGCGAGCAAGGCATTCCCACCACCTGGGCGGATGCGTTCGGCGCGATCCGCTCGCCCGGGTTCGGTGCGATCTTGGTGCTGGGATTGGCACTGTTGGGGATCTTCCTGCTCTGGCTGCTCGCGGCCAATGTAATATACGACGTCACCCTCGGCCCCGAGCCACCGGTCTCGATCGCCGCGTTCGCCCGTGACGTGTTTACCACGAGCGCGGGCTGGGCGATGATCGTGGTGGGAATGGGCGTTGGTTTTCTCTTCGCCTTGCTGGTGCTGGCGATCAGCGTTGTGTCGTTTCCCATTTTGCTCGACCGGGACGTAGGGCTCCACACGGCGGTGCGGACGTCGATCCGCGCTGTGGCTGCTAACCCGGGCCCGATGGCCGTTTGGGGCCTGATAGTCGCGGGCGGCCTGGTGATCGGGTCAATACCCGCATTCCTTGGTCTCATCATCGTCATGCCCGTGCTCGGGCACGCCACTTGGCACCTGTACCGCAAGGTGGTGGAGCCGAGCACGTCGCAATCAGTGCTCGCCAGTGTCCCTAATTGAAATGGATTGTGGATGGAAAACCACCGCGTGAGGTAGATAAGATGGCCGACATAACGAAGGGAAGGTTCGGCTTCCATCGAGGTGGTAGCAAACACGAACCTCCTACTGCGGCCTATATCCAGATCTACGTAAAGTCGAGCGCCCTAAGTCGGACTCCGGATCTTGCAATTTCAGCACACCTGACGACTGAGGCTGAAATCGATGAGTTTGTGGACGATGCACTCACCGAATTGGAACAAGTCCGTCTCGATGCGAAGAAGGAGCTAGCTGTCGTCTAACTCGCTCAGCTTTGCGAAAGGCTCAAAAATGTCTTGGCAATTCACCGTCGGAGTAATGGCGAAAGGAAAGGCTGAACGAATTGTCGTTGGTGCCGAAGACGCGCTCATTGCGGCTTTAAAGGTCAAAGCTGAGCGCCCAGAGGCCGCTATCATGTATGTTCGCCGGTTGAACCGACGCGGCGACACGCGTCACCCGCCTCATACGCTCACCAGAGCCGGCGATTAGAGGTCAGCGGCTTCGCGAAGAGCGGTTCTGAGCGTTCCGCTGGAAAGGAGGCTCAATTGACCTACATCGTCAATGAGAGCTGCATTCGCTGCAAGTTAATGGACTGTGTCGAGGTGTGTCCTGTGGACTGCTTCTATGAGGGCGAGAACATGCTCGTCATTCACCCCGACGAATGCATCGATTGCGGCGTTTGCGAACCAGAATGCCCGGTTGACGCAATCAAACCGGACACGGAGCCCGGTCTCGAAAAGTGGCTCGAGATCAATGCGAAATATGCTCAGGTCTGGCCGAACATCACCATAAAACGTGAGCCACCGCCTGATGCGAAGGATTGGGAGGGCAAGCCCGACAAGGCCGACCTGTTTTCGCCCAATCCTGGCACAGGTGATTGAGAGCTGGACGGTGAGACGAACATATTCACCCGCTTGGTGGCAAAGTGAGATCGAAAACCCACGGTGGATGTCTGGCTTTGGTTGCCGACCTCGTAGTCGGCCTCGTCAACTTTGAGGTGATCGTCAGGGGTTAAGTTCAGGCTGAGGGAGGTAAACAGGTCGCAGACCCGGCGGAGCGCGAGATGTTCGAGCGTTTGGCCAAACTGGTGAAGACGGACAGGGTGAGATCATGGAGGCTCGCTCAAGCGGCCCGGTCGATCTTTTTGACTGAGTTCATCTCAGCGTTCTTCCTGGCGATGCGTTACTTCTTCAAGCCCAAGGCGACTATCAACTATCCCTTCGAGAGGGGACCGATCTCACCCCGCTTTCGCGGCGAGCTTGCGCTGCGGCGCTATCCGAATGGGGAGGAGCGCTGCATCGCCTGCAAGCTGTGCGAGGCGATCTGCCCGGCACAGGCCATCACCATCGAGGCGGGGCCGCGGCGCAACGACGGCACGCGGCGGACCACCCGCTTCGACGTCGATATGATGAAATGCATCTACTGCGGCTTCTGCCAAGAGGCCTGCCCAGTCGACGCCATCGTCCTTGGACCAAACGTCGAGTTCGCCACCGAGACACCCGAGGAGCTCTACTACAACAAGGAACGCCTGCTCGCGAACGGCGACCGCTGGGAGAAAGCGATCGCCAAGAATATCTCGCTCGACGCACCCTATCGATAAGCCGGCCCCGCCTGCGCCTTTCTGCTCAGGCTGGTGTTCGCGTGATGCGCTAGACCTCGACCTCGATATTAGCGCCCGTGACGCGCACGTTGTAGCGCGTGACGTCGCCATATGCAGGTGCGCAAAGGACCTCTCCCGTTCGGATATCAAACCTTGCACCATGCCAAGGGCAAGTCACCTCGTGACCCTCGATGTCACCCTCGGCCAATGGCCCTTCCTCATGGGTGCACGCATTGTCGAGGGCAAAGAACGAGCCCTCGATGTTGAATAGGGCAATCTCTTTGCCCTTAATGTTCACGAGCCGAGCCTGACCTGGAGCGATCTCGCTCGCGCTCGCAACCTTCACAAATTCGCCCATGCAGGTGACGTCCGCTATGCTCAGGCGTGAACGCTGAAGCTGCCGTGTCGCGCTGTCGCGGTAAGCGATGCGAACTGCGCGTGTGTCATGTGAACGAGCGTCGCGTGGTCTCCGCCCTCGAGATAGACCTCCGGCTGCCTTTCGATGCTGTCATCGACAACGGTATCAAGGCCGTAGCATTCGCCAACTGGAGGAATGGCGCCGGCACGCAGTCATCGAATAACTCTTCGATTTCGTACTCTGCTGCCAGGTCAACATCCAAGCCGAGCTGTAACCTGAGGTCGTCTAGGCGGATGTGGTGCGACGCAGGCAGTATCGCTAGTACATAGCCATACTCATCGCGGAGCACGACGGCCTTTGCAACCCGGTCGCCCGAAACCCGGCAGGCCTCAGCAGTACGCATCGCTGACTTCGTTGGTTCGTGTACGACGATGTCATACACGACGTTCTTGGTAGCGGGCAAGTATCGCTGGAATGTCGGGGAAATAGCCATGTTGTAGCCATGGGGCGCTGTTATGCAGGGCTCATTGTTGCTTCAGCTGCTGATCTTGCTGGTGGTGGCCAATGGGACGGCTGTCGTCGCCAAGAAGCTCCTTGGAGCTACGTTGGCGCACCCGCTGGACGGCGGCGCTCTCTTTGGCGACGGTCAACCCATATTCGGACCCTCAAAAACCATCCGCGGCATCGTCGTGTCCCTATTGGCAACGTCCATCTGCGCGGCGGCGATGGGACTTGGATGGGAGGTCGGTACTCTGGTCGCAACCTTTGCCATGGCCGGCGATCTTTTCTCTAGTTTTGTGAAACGTAGGCTGCACCTGCCCTCAAGCAGCATGGCGATAGGCCTCGATCACATCCCGGAGTCCCTTTTCCCCCTCCTCGCCAGCCGTTGGCTACTGCCGCTGAACATTCTCGACCTTGTGGCCGGGGTGACGATCTTCGTTGTGGGCGCGCTGATCCTGTCGCCTCTCCTTTTCAAGTTGAATCTTCGCGACGAGCCCCACTGACCGACGATCGTCAGCTCGAAAGGTGGAGGTGATGCAGGGTGATCTCTGGAGGACAGTTAAAGCGCACAGGGACGACAGATGACCCCGCGCCCACCGATGTGTAGCCGATCATGTCATGGTATTTCCAAGCGCCGGAGCCCATGGACCGCGGCAAGACCGAATTAAGCGTGATTGGGATACCGCCCGGTAGGCAGATCTGGCCGCCATGGGTATGGCCGCTCAGCAGGACATTGAAGCCGGCAGCGGCGGCTTGCCGATACACTTCCGGCGTGTTGGTGGCCTCACGATGAGCGGCGGTGTACCCTGGCAGACTCCCTAGTGAAGCCTAAGCGTGGGAATGTCTCTGCGCCAGCGACAAGCGTGCCGTACCCAGATAGAGGGTCGCGCATTTGGTCAATCCGAGACGTGACACGGCGATCCGCGGCAAGCTGGAAATGGCGCGCTGACACGATTTCTCAGACCTGAGACGCCGCAAATCCAAGCCAGGCAAGGATCGCGGCAACAACGCAGGCAACCCAACTTGCCCATAATGGAATTGAAGTCGTGCCGACCGTGACGGGCCAGCCGTTGAGGGCACGTACCAATTGCAGGACGGCAACGAGAGTAAAAATGAAAGCCGAAAGAAGCGAATAATTGCTAGCAACCATCGCATCCTCCTAAGAAGTGCGCTTATTCGAGAAGTTGTATCCTACCACGGTGCCTAATCGATCAACTCAAATCGTCCGGACAATCTGGGTCGGAGACGGAACATGCCAAAAATCGACGCCGCAATTGGACTACGATATTTATTGGGACTTTGGGTACTGGGAACCCTTACGACGCTCTTCTGGTGCATCGTTCTGACGCCCGTCATTCTGATGATAGGTTTTGCTGGAAAATTTTGGCCGGTATGGAATGCAATTGCCGCTCATCCGGGGTGGGCTTGTCTCGCAGCAGTGACGCTAGTTGCTACAGCAATGCTATGGATTTGGCTGCTTGTAATGGTAAGCCATAGCCTGTTGAGACGAGCATAGCAGACTTGTTTTTCAGCGGTGTCGGCTGTGGCTTTTCCGCGCCGCTTGACGCGGTTCATTCCGCTACAGACCCTCCGCAACTTATTCTAGTAAGGCAGCGGCTCTCGCATTCGATGGAGTTATCCGAACATTTGATGTTGCAAGCGTGCCAAATGCGATCGGAAAGTCTGCCAAGGTCGCGTGCAATACTGCACCGATGTAGACAGTTGAGCTTCTCGAAGTGGCACTTTTGATGAATTGCCTGGGCACCGTTGCACGTTCCGAGGAGGACAAATAGAGCGAAGGTCTGCGCCGCACTCAGGTTTCGTCGGGTCATTTCGTCTGGGTTCTTCTGCGCTCGGATGACCTAGCTTCAATTCTCAACAGGGCGTCCCCCCGCCCCAAACAGTCGTCGTCCCCAAGCCCCGTATCGACCCTCCTCACGATCGCCCCAATAGCCACCCGCTCGATGACAACTCTCCTTGTGTTCGTGGCCGTAAGACTTCCACATGCCGCAGTGCCAGCCATAACGCCTGCTGTAGTGCACAGGTTCAGCACACACTTTCCGGGAGGAGGCTGTCAGCAACAGATGGCGCGACTCCAACGGCTGCGTTGCTGACCCAGACTCATTTACCCGGTGAACTCTCAGTCGGACCGGGCCTTCTAAAGCAAGTCATTGCAAGCGAAGCTAGGGTGGAAAACAGCCGTTAGGCGTATCTCCAATACGCATCGCCGGGCAAATGATTGGACCGGTTGGATCATCGGTGTATTGACGCTCACTCCGTATGGTTTTTGGCGGCGTACCCATGCCATGCATCACGCAAGCTCCGGAAATCTTGACCGTCGTGGCTTTGGCGACGTCGACACTCTTACGGTGGACGAATATCGCGCGCGCTCGGTTTTGGGGCGGTTGCGCTATCGTCTGTACCGGCACCTGACTGCGCAAGCTCACCCCAGGATCGGGCTCGTCGATCAAGATTGCAAAACAAGACAGTGCAGCTAACGTGGGTGGACGAGGAGCCGGTAGGATTGGCGTTGGGGGATGACTGCCACGCAGATGCCGAACGAGCCTCTCACCCGGGCAAATCTGAAGACGCCAAAGGCCGCGGCTATTGCCGGAATGCTCTTTTCCGTGCTGCTGCTTGCCGTCTTTTGGCTCCTGCGTACGTCGATACCCGCTGATCCTCAGGAGCCCGGCTCGTGGCTCCAGAAAAGTTCGGGCAAGGTGGCGCTTGCTCTCAATTTGATGCCATTCGCGGGAATTGCGTTCCTGTGGTTTATCGGCGTGCTGCGCGATCGTCTCGGTCAACAGGAAGACCGGTTTTTTGCGACGGTGTTCTTCGGAAGTGGTCTCCTCTTCCTTGCCACGTTGTTCACCGGAGCGGCGATCATAGGGGCTATCCTGATCGCTTTTGCCATGCAACCGCAGGAGCTCATCGGTTCGGCGACCTTTCACTTTGCTCGTGCCGCCGCCTACATTATGGTCAACGTGTATATGATCAAGATGGCCAGCGTTTTCATGACTACGACATCGACTCTCGCGATGTATACGGGGATTGCGCCACGTTGGCTGGCGGTCCTCGGCATAGTGCTCGCGTTGATCCTCCTGTTCGGGAGCTTCTATATCAGCTGGAGCTTCCTCGTCTTTCCGCTGTGGGTGTTCCTGCTCAGTGCTTCCATGCTGAGGGATAGCCTCCGCCGAGCATCTGAGCTTCGCGCCAAAGGTAGCGCATAGCTAGTCGGCGGCCGCGTGGCAGCGCTTCGAGCCGCTCGCATTGAAGGGCGGCATCGTTCGCGTTGAATTGCCCAGCGTGGAGTTCCAGACGTACTGAAGGAGTCGGCATCAGGAGACTTCTCCTTATGGTCCAGTTTGTGCGTGAGCCGACGCCATTATTGCAGGCCCTCGGTGCGCATTCGGAAATATTGCTACGGAGATGAAGGAGCCGCTTGGTAATGTGAAATTGTGCCCGATTGGATTTCACCTCGCAGGAGGCCTTCCCTAGGGCGCACACCGTAGTGCGGCGGTACATTAATCGGGCTGGTCCGATCATCTTGTCACGAATCTGTCGTGGAAACGTGCACCCATCAAGAAAGGGCTACTTGAGGAGATTATCATGTTGTTCATGGTGACTAGTCGGCCAAAGGCAGGGACCACTCGGGAACAACTGATTGAGCACCTTACACACCAACTACACCCTTCGACATGGGCTCTAATCCGGCACGGCGTATTATCCCAAGTCCTATACAAGGTGGGAGACGAACCAGGCTTCTTTGGAGTTCTCAACGCGCCCAGCGTTGAGGAAGCAAAAGCGCTGGTTGACGCGGGCATGGAGAGGCTCGAGCTGTTTGATCTAGAAGCCGTTCCGGTCAATCAGTTTCCGCACTTCGCCTGAAAATCAATCTGTGCGCCAAACGCTTCCACACTTCCGGCAACACGACGCAGCGGTGGACTACAGCAAGTCGAACACCTCGCCGATTCTCAAGCTGTTCCTGTCGCGGCTCGACGAAACCCCGCTTTGCGGATGATGCCGGTTCTCCCAAAGTCCGGCGATGGTGAAGGGCGTGCGATCCTTCATGGCAACGGCATAGGGTTGCTTTTCGCGCTTACATGCATGGTGTGGGCGGGTACAGGAATTTTGTGGACGCTTTCAGGTGGCGTTCCGAAATCCTTTGGACTGCTAGGCGATGCTCTCGCAGCAGAGGCCTCAGCCTTTACCTTCCTGCAGATCAGCGACAGCCATATCGGCTTCAACAAGCCAGCCAATCCTGACGCGCTCGGCACGTTGCGCGAAGCGATCGGCAAGGTGAAGGCACTGAAGTCCCGTCCCGCCTTCATGATCCATACGGGTGATATCACACATCTGTCCAAGCCTGACGAATTCGACAACGCTGATAAGATCATCGGTGAGGTCAAACTCGACGTTCACTACGTCCCGGGCGAGCATGACGTTATCGACGAGGGCCTGGGCAAGGCCTATCTTGCCCGCTACGGTAAAGGCACCAAGGGGGAGGGTTGGTACAGCTTCGACGATCACGGCGTTCACTTCATCGGCCTCGTCAACGTGGTCGATCTTGGGCGACAATAGCGATCAGGCCAGATTTACCGAGGTGTTCATGCCGAACCTTGTCGATGCCTTCCGGCTCGCCCGCTGGCTTGCCGGTAACCGTGCCGACGCCGAGGACATCGTGCAGGAGGCTTCGATCCGGGCCTTCAAGAATATTCGCGGGTTCAGCGGCGCGCGAGAGGATTGAGCGGGAGGCGACCGATGAGACGCAAACGCCGGAGGCAGCGCTAATCGCTAAATTGGAAGCCCAACATGTCCGCAAGGCGATGGCGTCGCTGCCGGCACCCTTCCACGAGGTGCTGGTGCTGACGAACTCAGCCGCGAGAGCCGCGAGTGGCGGGGACGAATAATGGGCGTGCGGTTGCGTTGTTGCGCCCGCCTGTCCTTATAATCAACGAGGCTGCGGGCGGCGACCACGATGGAGACGGCCATGACTACAGGGCTCGACGTCTTCGATACGACGGTGCAGGAGACAAATCTCTGGCTCAAGGACGTGATGGAGCGCATCGGCACCTATGACCGGCACAGCGCCTATTCCACGTTGCGTGCCGTGTTGCATGCGGTGCGCGACCGTATCGGCCCGGAAAATGCTGCGCATCTTGGGGCGCAGCTGCCGATGCTCATTCGCGGGCTTTACTATGAAGGCTGGGACCCCACAGGAAAGCCGACAAAGGAACGTCACGAGGCCCAGTTTCTGGCGCATATTGCCAAGGAGCTGCCTCGCGCCGAGGTGGACGAAGTCGAGCGAGGCACCCGCGCCGTGCTTGATGTGCTCTCCAAGAGGATCGACCGCGGCGCAGCCGTGAAGATCGCAATCATCTTTCCCGAGGGGCTCCTCAAATTCTGGCCCGCGTTCATCCAGGAAGCGGTTAGGGGGCGCCAGCAAGGCGCCACGTCCTCAAGGTTTTGAATCGTCAAAAAGGCGGCCCCGCCTAGGGAGGAGGCACAGGCTGGAACGGGGCCGCAGTAGGTGGAAGAGACCTCAATCCCTTCCCGCCTTAAGCACTGATATTAAACCAGGCGGTAGAGCGGCTGGCGAAAAGCCTCAAGGCCTGAAAGAAGCCCCGGCCAAGGTGGATCGACCGGGGCTTCCAACCAAAGGGGGTGACCGCAGGGAACGATCACCGCGCGGTCATCGTATCCGAGGCAATCCGGCGATAACGTGGCAGGGGTTTCGGCAGTTGAGGAAGTTCCACTGTCCTCAGCCTTGCCGAGACCGGATCTCACGCCTTCCTCGACTTCACCCCAGGGCGCTATAGGCTGCGCCTGCTGCAAAAGGTAAGCGCCTCCCGGAAATTGCGAAACCGGAAGCTCCGCTCGATGTGGTGAGCTTCCTCCGGTAGTTGCCAGTCTGGCGCCTGTGCAAGCAAGATCTCAGCTTGCTCGCGTAATAGTGGAGGTACTCCTCCGCGACAGGGAGTACACGAAAAGAGCTTCAGTCATGTTGCTGTTCCTTGTGTCAACCGTCGCCTGCACTAAGGCGGAAGAACTGCGAAAAGTCATCACGGCGCACTTTGGGAGCGGCCAGCCGCCCGCTGGCCGCCGGCCACGTCGAATGTGACATCCACATTGTTGCGCGTGGCATGTGAATAGGGACAGATCTTCTCGTGTGCCTCTTTGACAAGAGCAGCCAACTCAGCCTGCTTCATGCTCTTGTCCTCTATATGCATCTTGACGGACAGTCCGAAGCCGCCTCCCTCGCGCGGGCCGATCGAGACGGCGCAGGTCACTATGGCCTTGCTTGCGTCCTTCTTCTTCTGTTTCGCCACGAAGTCGATCGCGCCGCCGAAACAAGCCGCATAGCCCGCGGCGAAAAGGTGCTCCGGCGTCGCGGTTCCCGGTTTTCCCGGGCCGCCCATCTCCTTCGGCACCGACAGATCGACGGCAACAATACCATCGCTCGAATTTCGGAGTGGCCATTGCGGCCGCCGACGGCCGTGGCGGTTGCTGTAAATAGCGGTTTGATCTTGTCCATGGCTTGTTCCTTTCAAAAGCGAGACCGGGAACAGGGAGGATAAAGAAAATGCTTCGTCAGGTCGCTCTTGCATCAGGAATTGTGGCCGCGTTGATGCTGCCATCCGAAACCTTTGCCCGCCATGGCGGTCGGTCATCACGGTGGCCCGTCTAACAGGGAAAAGATTGCTCCAAGTTCAGGCCGCGCATTCGGAAGGGACCTCGTGTTTCGGTGGCTTTACGTCCTATAGCCGGTCTTGCACCCAAGGATGAAATTGCGTCCGTCGAGCGCTCGCGCTAGCCAGCTTCACCACACGCCGGGGATCAGCCTGTAACGCACACGCGCAGCATAGTCGCCATAGCCGGGGAGGCCTTTGCGCAGGGCGGCTTCTTCGATGAAGATGCGCACGGAGAGAGCGCCAAAGATCAGCGGCAAAACAAGAAGACCGAGCCAGGATCCGAGCAGCAACGGCATTCCGATCATGTACAAAGCTGCGCCCGCATACATCGGGTGTCGCACGATCCGGTAGGGACCTGTGCTGATGACGCGCTGTCCGCGCTCCTTCTGAATCTTTATCACCGGTGCGGCAAATGAATTCTCACGGAAGGTAAGCCAGACGATAAAGAATCCGATCGGGATCAGCACGGCGCCGGCATAGTTCAGGGCTTCGGGCATGTGCGAAAGGTTCCAGCGCTTGGCATCGAGCGCCATCAGAACGAGCCAGGCAAACCAGACGACAATGATAAACGCCATGAATACCTTGTCCCAGAACGCTTGGCCCTTCTGGAACGGTCCGCCCATGCGCTCTTTGAGCAATCCAGGATCGCGCCACGCCAGCCACAGCGTCACCGCGAGGCCGCCGATCACAAACTCTGCCATGAAGATCCAACCCCCGCGCCAGTCGAGGGTCCCAGCCGACAAGAACAGCAGCGCGCCCATGGACACGATCCACAACACAGCCTTGACGGAATCTGCCCACGTCACACCAGGTCTCCCTCATAGCAACTCAAGGGGACGTCGGCGCCTTGGCGGCGGGAAGGCGTGGTCGAGCTCGGCGAGGTCCTGATCCTCAGTCTGATATCAAGCAAGTATCGCGACTCCATTCCATGACTTCTGCCCGCGACAAACGGCGCCGTAACCGGCTTTCTCAAGTGCCGCGATTGGAAATTCGGGATCTGTCGCATTCCTGGAGGCAGACCACGTCATCGTTCCTGGCGCCCACCACAACTCTCGCCACCAAGGGTCCATGTACTGACGACAGATTGAGGTTTTGCAGAGAAACGACCGCTGACCCGGACGCCATTCGCTTCTGCCTTCTGCAGCACAAGGATGAGCTAAGCGGAGCTTGCGAGGCAAGGCTGCAAGAGGAACCGAGCACCGCAGATCAGAGAGAAGCAGCAACTAGCGACTGAGCACACAGAGAGCGCATCCAGAATGAACATCCCCTCTGGTCAGACTGTGGGACGGTCCCCCGCTGCATGGCGATGACTACCCCCTGAAATATTACGAGTATGGATTCCCGAATTGCCAGCGTGCTTGGATCGAAGGGCCGCCAGGGGTCTAGGTAGGTGTAGCCGTAATGCGGGTAGGCTGGGTAGGCATAGCCATAATACGGGTACCCGTAGCCATAGCCATAATATCCACGGCAATATGCTCGGCGATATTGTCTGCGCCAATAGGCAACTTTTTCAGCGGGCGTGTAGGACTTCGTTTAGTCGTCGGTCAACAGATCATATTCCCGAAGAATCTCGAACAATGCGCGAGTGAACTCTCGCTTATCGTTGTTACTCACGTCGTGACTCCACACTGGTTGAGCATTCCAATTCGCAGCTAACCCATCGGCGTCAGTGCGGTCGATAATGACATCAATCAGGTGGCGCCGGACCGGATCGGGCAGCTTATCGCGGATTAGTCCTTCGAGCTCGCTGGCGGGCTTCGACGGCGTTTCCTCTTTCCCGTTCAATCTGCTCTTTCCATCGTTTCAGTGCAGCGTCTCGCGCTGCTGCCGGACTGGGTCCTCGGCCAACAGCTTCGTGGCGATGATCGAAGACCTTCGTCTCGTAGGTGTGTCGCCACAACTTCAGCCTTTCGAACCAAGTTCGATGGACGCGCTCTGCCCAAGGCGAAGGGCCAAGGCGATTGAGTCGAGTGTTCTCCCATAGTGATACCCTCATGGCGAGGGCCGATCGGGGTGAGGCTAGCCGCCCTCGCTTCAGCGGTAATACACACGGGGGCCCGCGCCCATGAGGTCACGGCCCGATAGCACAAGGCCGTTGTTCACCTACCCGGCTTCGCGCCGCCCGAGCGATGGGTGGGCTTCGGTGAGCCACCATTTTCGACGGGAAGGTGGCAGAGGTGCATCACGCGATGGAAGACCGGCGCGAGGATGAGGCCAGTGACGCCAATCAGCAGCAGCCCCGAATAGAGCGCATAGAAGCCTTCGAACAGTTTGCCACCCTCGCTTTTAGGCTCGACGTAAGGTCCCATGCCGCCAAGGATCATGGCAGCGTGGCCGAAGGAATCGAGCCAGCTTAAGCCCTCGAAATAGCGATAGCCGAGCATACCGGCGAAGAGCGAGGCGAGGATCACCGCAAGAGCGATCGCAAAATTGAAGGCAACGCGCTTGGCGAATAGCGAGCGCGGCGCAAGCGGCTGCCTGCTGTGCTCAAGCCTCGCGTATAGCCGCACGATCGTAGTTCCTCCCGGGCGTGGTGTCTTCGGCCTTATGTCGCGCGTTAGAAAGATTGTTTAACGCTTGGAGATCATCCTCCGGCAGTGCCATGAAGGGTTTGTCACTCCTCGGCCAGCCCCAGCGGTTGCACTCAATGCAGCCGATCACCGTGGTGGACGATCTCGATGAGCGGACGATTGCAGTCGGTGCAGGTGTTGCCTAATGCCAGGCTCAGAAAAGTTTGGCGCAAGCCCGCCAGCCCCGGCTGCTCCGAAATCTATTTCTTGCCGTGTTCCTCAACGTGGGCTTTCGCGGCCTCGTCGGCATGGTGTCTCACGTGGACCCCGTGCCCCCTGGCAGAATGCGCGTGGTGCCCAGCCTTTTCGTGATTACCAGCCTCGTGATGCTTTGCTGCTTCGTTATGATGGTGAGTGGCGTGCGAACTATGTTCCGCCGCCTTTCTGTGGTGCTCGGCTGCTTTTTTTGACATTTGTTTCCTCCATTTGCTGGGCCGAACCCCCGTGGAGGATATCCTGGCTCCGGTGCTATCACTGGCGCCCCTTGGCAAAGTGACGCTGCGACACTGAGAGCCTGACGCGTGGAAAGTCGGCAACCGCGGCGCGCCTACTTGAGGTCGCGTGGTTGAGGCTCCAGGCAAGGCCAAGCTGGTCCTACCCTTCCCTTGTTGGAAGGACCAGTGGCGGTGGGGGACGGGCTATCGAGTGCGCTAGACGGCGTCCTAGGCCTTACGGAAGCTGGTGGCATCGCCGGTGTTGAACTGCGGTGGCTTGCCATAGGCGCGGTCAAGCAGGGCAACGGCTGCAGTCAGGCGATTTTGACGCGCTTTACTGTCCGGCGCCCGCGGCACCTACTCATCCGCACCGGTAAAGCGGCCCGCCAGTTATCCAGGTTGCTTAAACTCAAGTCTCGCGTTTGGCCATTGCGAGTGCCTCTCATTGAGCAGCCAAATTATCCCAGCGAGGAGCGCCGCGACTGCGGCAACGCCCACCGCCGGATCTGCGAGCGAGTCAAAGAAGACGATTAGGGCTATCCTCGCTACCCAAACACAGAAGCTAATCCCAACAGAGCGCATCCCTCGTTGTGATCGCTAAACTCGTAATAAAGTCTGAAACCCTTGTTGCCCTTCTGCCCAAGCATGAGGGCAGTTCTGGGTAGCAATTGGCCGTGTGGGGATAGTCGTCGCCTTGCAGCGGCGGGCCTAGAGAGCCGCTGGAGGGCGTCAGGAGTCGCGGGAGACGGGGCGCTTTGGGGATGCTTTTCTGCATCCTCGGCTTTTTTTGTTCGCAGCGACTAGACCACTTGACGAAGTTTGATCGCTTGGGAAAAAGTTGGGGGCATAAAGGTTCCGTCTGACACCTCGCGAATTAGCTCGCTTCGTAACATCGAGGCGAGCATGGGGTGCACGCCCCGCCCCGCGGTTTCGGCATCAGGAAAGAAACCTTCTTTAACTGCCATGTCGATAAGCTCCTGCTTCGACATTTGGCCTGCATCATTGAGTTTCTTCATAAAAAGCTCTGCGAGGGCGAGCAAGGGGGAAGCCGCAACCACGGGAGGCGTGTTGGGTAAGAGTCGCTCCTCAAATTCCATGAGTTTGGCAATCATCGCGAGCGTCGACTTCAGATCAGCTATTCTCGCGTCCCGTTCTGTTTGGAGTTGTTGGATAGCTCTCTCAAAGTGAGCATAAGTAGCTTTGATGTTCTCATCGATAAGAGTTGCACGCTCTTGCAGATCACGCCGGATGTCGCGCATCGTGCCCCCTGCTCACACCTGAGTCCCGAAGGGGTACGCAATACGGGGCCGAGTTCGGGAATTTCTGGCCCGACACGGGGCCAGACCGGTATGGTAGCACCGTTTAGTGCCGTCCAGTGTGGCTCGACGATCACGCCATGAATCTAAGTGGGGAAGCCAACTGAACCCAACTCCCCTTCCTAGCCAGCGAAAGTTCTCACCGCGGCGTGCCGAACCATCTTGCTTCCGGCCAGATATTTCACCTCAACGGTAAGCAACATCGCCCATCCGGGAACTCCTGAAGGCAGCCCATGAGGTGGCGAGACCCTCAAGCTCAGCGAGTGGCGCTAAGCGCGCCCTGCCTTCCTGGGTAGTGTCTCGATATTTCATGGCTGCGAAGCAGAGGATGCGTTGAGGCTGCGCCGTCGTGGCTCAGCATCGACACGCCGTCCGACGATGTGGGAAGTTGCTCGTCGCCGAAGCCACCGACGTTGAAGCCACCGACGTTGTAGGGCGAAGGAAATCTGCCGAAGCCATCGCTTCAGGTACAGCTCACCCTCACAGTCAATGAACTTCATTCCGGATGCTCCGCTAGGTATTGCCGAAACATCTCTACGGGGCAGCTAATTCTTCCGCCTTCTGATGCGGCGGCACAGTGATGGGCACCCATCTTGACAATAGCCGCCCTTCTTAAGCTAGGGGCTTAGAACGCGTCCAAATCCCTCGAAGAGAACAGACACTCCCTAGCCGGATACCCCGGCATTCAGGCCATCACTAGGCGCTGAGGTTACAAAATCCCAACCCAGGCAATCGACTGCCATAAGGGTGAGGATGGTGACTACATCATCAGGCGAGAAGACTTGAGACAGTGTGGCAAGGGTTGCCACAGGTAGTACAATAAGAAAACAAAATGCCTTGGCAGCGCCGCGAAGCGGCCTTGTCGGTTTTTCACATTACGCACAGTCTAGCCGCCTGTGGTTGCCCCAAGGCAAAACCACCGTTTAATTTCCCTTTGTACCCTGTGGACCTCAGGTAGCGTCCAAAACCACGCGGTTCCGAAGAGGTCATTAGCGGAAATCGCAGCGGTGATGGAGTCGCTCCTGCCAAGTGCCAATACCGGACACCCCCGTTCACTGGTAACCAACCGGATCAATTATGCCACCTGGGCATCCCGGATCGGTGGGGGCCGATGCCCTCATGAGCTCGGCGAGTGAATTGGTGTCGCCTGGGACACGGACCAGTCCAATAGTAATCTCGGTGATAAGTCGCCGAGATCCGTCCCGCTGGCATGACAGCCGAATGCGATCCCCGGCGCCTGCACCGAATGCAACGTCGAACGCATGCCTCACCGCCGACGCGGTTATCTCCTGACCAACATTGGCAGCAACCAGCGCCTGGACGGCCGAGCGATTGACCTCGTCGATGAGTGACACCGCCTCGCGGAAATAAGTGTCCGCGTCGCTCCCGTTGTAGCAGGTACCATGCTTAATCCATTCATGCCGGTCGAGGAACGACTGTGTCCCCGGCATAACGACGTCGAGGCGCGTCCGCGTTTCCGTGCTCAGACTAACCTCGGGGAGCGCCTGCCAATCACCTTTTTCATCGGCGTTGATCAAAGCTTGACTCACGTTGCAATATTGCTTCCTGCGTGGTTGAGGCCAGAGGCCATGTAACGTGAAGTGGGTGGCATCAAAGCCACCGGGGGTCGCACTTCCACATTCACGCTTGTTAGCGTGTCCCTCGCAGAAGGCAGGCTCCCAGCTGAGAGATAGAATCGCCTCCGCCCGATGCTCCCCAGCGGAGCGATTGCCGACGGGAGAGCTATGCGAGCCGCCGTCGTTCGCTCCCTCATTCGTGTAGCTCCCACAATCGACGCTCACCCAACGCTCAGGCGGCGAAGCGCCGTCGATCCGAATGCGATAATGGGTAACGTTTGAAGCGTTTTTTGCTAACAGCGGATACGAATGGCCGATCTCGATTTTTACGCCGCCAGGATTGGTTCCTTTCCTGAAGGACTGAAACGCCGGGCAATCCTTGGTCGCCACGAATGAACCGCTCGCTGCTACGTCGGCCGACGCTCCGCACGCCGATATAGCGACCCACCCTGCAGCCGCAGCTAGGGCGCGCGCTCCCCCAAAGATTTTGGTATACCGACTTAGATTCATGGGCTCGCCACGCGGTAGGATTGACCACCTCATCATTGCCCCCCGTTGATGGGTTAGGAGCCCTGACCTTCCCACACGGCAATTAGGGGACGCGCAGGAAGCAACATGTGCGTGCTTACGACATTCGTGACGGCGGGCATACCTTCGCAGTAGCTGCACGGGGCGCCGTAGGCCCAAGGAAAGCTGCTGACGACGCTCGCGGGCTCTGCTTTCGACCTTTGGCTGTGGGACTAGCAGAAACTCACCAAAGCCGCATCTTCCTTTTGGCAGGCCGGCCTTTCCCGCTGCACGCTCTGCTACCCACACGCGAACATCCGAGGCGCGCCAGCACGCCATCCTGTTACAGAGGAATCGTTGCAAGCGCAGCGACCGTGCTGAACTTCCAGCGACCAAGGATGCCGTGTTTCCAGAAGCAGTTGGGATGGATCGGCGCTGCCCAGCCTGCGGCAAATGCTGGCACACCAACAACATGGTGATGGAGCGCGCTGCCGCAATAGAAGGGGGGCTTTTGCGGTGCGGAAAAAGGGCTTGGAGGTCCGGGCGAGAAAGTCCATGCTCTATTTGCTACGCCGATCTTGGCGATGTTCGCGTACTCGAAAGGGTCAACACGCTCAGCGCGGAATATTGGCTCTGGTGGCGCGCGTGAGTTGGGCTTGCTTAGTGCACCAATGCCATCTGTTTCTGCAAACAGAGGTCTCACATGACAGCGCGAGCCTAAAAAAGGGCGCGAGGCTGGCGTCGCAGCTGGCAGAGGCGTTTGCGTTCGGTATTACTAAAGAGTTCGCTCTGCTGCGCGGGGGTTTAGTGCAATCGCGCGGGTTTAGTGCAATATTGCTCAAAAAGACATTCGTCAGCGCGAGTGGCACGTCCGCTATGTGCCAATAGGGGACATTCTCAATCATTTGGTGGCCGCGGCAAAGCCGCTGGAGATAGGCCATCACGCCCTCTCGAGACGAGCAATCAGCTGTTCGGCCACCTGGCGGTCGATGACCGTGCCGCTCGCTATTTGGCTGATCAGAATATGCTCCTAGTCAATGCAAGGAAGAGCATTGGGAAGGCTGTTCGCGGGCGGCCCTTCAGCGGTATCATTGTTTAATCACTCAGGGCAGTTAGCAGCCGCGCTTGGCATCTGCGTCGCCTCCAACAAACGCTGCATCAAATCGGCACGCACCACGCTCGCATCTTCGGCCTTCGACCACGCCTGAACCGAAAATTCGGTGACTGTCTCCGTGAGGGCTGACGTAATGATGTTTGGTGGCGGTGTCTTGAGTACACGTTCATCCTGTTCGAGGTACGCGCGTATCCTGGACGTGATCGTTTGTGCGTCCTTGTCAAGCGCGACCGGGAAACTCGCGCTCACGCGGCGCGTCGGATAGACGGAGAAATTGATCAGCGGCGCACTCCATACCTGGCCGTTTGGGATGAGTACCTGAACGTTGTCGTCGCTAGCCAGTTCGGTCATGAACAGATTGAGGTTCTTTACCGTTCCGCTCTTCCCTAGAACCTCAATGCTGTCTCCGAGCCGAAACGGCCGAAAAATGAGCAGCATGATTCCTGCAGCTATGTTCGAAAGTGTTCCCTGCAGCGCTAACCCAATCGTCAGCGAGGCCACGCCTACTATAGCGACGATGCTGGTCGCCTGGATGCCAAGAACCTGAAGAGTGACCAAAAGGGTCACTACGAGGACGGCGTAATAAGCCAGGCTCGACAGAAAGGCCCCAACCGTCGGATCCATGCGCGAAGCCGAGGTTAGCGCGCGTCGTGTAATCCCTTCGACTTTTCCGGCCATCCACCAGCCGATCAAGGCAACGATAACAGCTCCTAGAAAATGAGTACCGTAGACCAGAAGCAGGTTGCCTAAGCGATCGAAGTCGAACGGCATTGGTCGAACTCCTGTGCAATAACTGCCATGCGGAATGAAGGAGCGGCACCCTTGCGTTCTCGCAAAGCCTTACCCTATCAAAGCACGATCAATCCTGCCTCAAAGTTTTCGGCATAGTTTTCAGCGCCCCTGCCAGTATGAGCAGGCTGACTCGCAGTTCCTCGAGGACTTCCGGCATAAAGCTGGGTGGGCCTTGCTGCGCCCAAATTCTCTCTCCTCTCGTTGTGTCCGCGACACCAAGGTCTCCAATGACGTGGTCGATGCTGTCGTGAAAAGGCTCGTGCTAGTTGGCACTGGCCCGCGCGGTGGCGAGGATGTGGCCACGCTGACTCCAGAGGCCCAGATGCGCCAACTATGACGCTCCCGATCATCTTTGGCTTCACGTGCACTTTACGCATTCCGAGAAGAACCAGGCTCCAGGAGTGGCGTGCTCCGCGTGGGAATAAACACCGGGCGGCATCTCCATTGCGACTTAAACGCCCGCCGCGCATTTTGCAGCGAGCGAAATTCCGGGATGCTGCGTCCCCCAAGGGGGCTAGAAGGACCCTCCGTCAACATTCTTGCGGCTCTCCAATAGCTGCCGGATCGCCGTCATCTCGAAGCGCATGCGCGTAAGTTCGGCTGCTATTTGCACGCCCGCAATTCCCGGAAGGTGTTCCAAGTGCACACTGTGGACGCTATCAGACCACCTTTTTGCTGCTGCGTCGGCGGCCTGCTGGATGGGGTCTTCGGTGTCGGCATGTCTCCCTCCCTCGCATCAAGGACGCGCGAGGCTAGCAGGTTTCGCGGAAGCCTTTCACCCGAGGTTCACCCTATCGGTGATTTTTGCATCGCGTAAAATTCCGGGAGCAGCGCCCGTACACAATCCATCCCAGCTTGCGCGGCTTTGTCGTCAGTGCCGCTGCCGCTGGCGCTTCCGCAGCTTCGGCCCGCTCTACCCGGCGAGAGAGGGTTTCTTTGTTGTTTGCAATGCAATTTGCCTTAACGATTTCCTTTCAAGCTTTTCAGGCATTTGTCCGTTTCCACGAATTTGCACGGACCGACCGTCGAAGAACGCGCCACCCTCAATGGCGAGCGATCGGTGGTGAATATCGCCAACGACATGAGCTTGCGACTTTAGAATAACTTCTCCGCCCTGAATTGGGCCTTCAACTTTCCCGTCGACGACCACGCGTTCGGCTACAACAATTCCGGTGACATGAGCCCCGCGCGTGATCACGAGCGACGTGCAGTGCAATTCGCCTTCAATCTGACCATTCACCTCCACTAAACCCTCCGCCGTGACGTTCCCGACAATCTTCAACCCCTCAGCGATCACCGTTCCTCGTTGCTTCGACGCAAGCATGATTCCCTCCTATTCAAAGCATGAATTATCTATGCACTAACCGACTCCGGCAGCGATCTAATGAAGCCATTCCCTCGTTCGCTCTGCTTCACGGTTTCAGCCTGCCCGTTGTGATTTAGCTGCAATTCTACCGCGGAGACTGCTTGGTGAGAGCCTAACGGATCGTCCGCGGGATGCGACTCGCCCTCGAAACGCGCGCCATGTTCAAGGGCGAGACTTTTGTGAACGAGGTTGCCTTCGACGTGAGACGAGGATTGCAACATCACCTTTAACGCACGGACCGACCCAACAAGTCGGCCACGTATCATCACGTCCTCCGCAACTACGTTACCCTCAAGCTGTGCGTTCTGGCCCAGTACAAGCGCAACACAGCGTACGTCGCCTTTAACGTGACCATTGAGATGAAGCTCGCCTTTCGATTCCACGTTGCCGGTAATCGCTAGGTCTTCGCTGATTGTAGATATACTGAGCGAATGAGAATCTTGCGAGTGAGCTGACTTATCCATTATCTCGCCCTCGAACGAGTGCCCTAGGTACTATCCTTTGCTACGGCTTGAGTAACACCGCACTCATAGGCAACTCCCCCAGAAAGTTAGATTCAATGCGGGGCCAGGAGACGCCTCCCTCCAAAGAGTCAGATCTAGGTTACAATAGATGAAATAAGTTCGCAGACTTGCTGGTCGGTCAGGAGCACACCATTTTCGTCGTGACGAATCATCGTCACTGGGTCGCTTTGCGCGGCCTTGGTGTGGACGCTGATTCCGTAGTGCAAGACCCCCTCATCGAGTTCATACCTGAGCCTTGTGAGCGTCGCCTTGCCTTCCATTAGAAACATGGCTTGATTGCCCTTGCAGAGCACCTGTAGGCGCTTCCACGAGAGGACTGGCGTTTCTGATGTTAGACCGTTGTTTTTGTCTTCGCCTTTGTTTGAAACGTAGATTGTCTGCATAAGGGGCTCCCGCGCATCGAGGCACCAGTCCTTGTACCGAATCCTGAAGGTCTACGCCATTGGCACATAGCGGACGTGCCACTCGGGCTGACGAATGTCTGCTTTTGGGGGCAAAGCGGACGGTGGCCAACCGCTGCTCACCAATCTCGATTTATAAGTACACCGCCTAGGGCTTGCTTCAGCTGCCGGTTACAGAGCGGATTGCGTCGCGGATAACGTCAAGGACAGCTGTTGGAGCGGTGACGCTGGGCGTGTGATCGACGGCGTGCGACCTTTATCTTCGCCTTCATGCGCTCGGCCATGTAGCGCTGCGTCTCAGGGACGATCATTCGATCGTCTTCGGCAACCAGAAACCAACTCGGAATTTCCTTCCAAAGTGGGCGCCCGACGGGAACAGTGATGCAGCTCAGCGCGATCGGCCGCTGCACGGCAGCGAGCACTGCTCGCTCGTCCGCGGGTGCGTTCTGCGCAAACGCCGTTGCGAAGGCTCCCTCGGGTAGCCAAATCAAACCATCGCTGTCCGGTGTAAGTTTTGGCGCTTGGGGATGGGGTTTGAGACGATAAAACACGTCTGCGACCTTCTCGCCTTCATCGGGAGCAAGGGCGGTTACGTAGACTAGCGCCTTCACGCGTTCGGGGCGTGCGAGAGCTATGACCGCACCGGCATAAGCGTGTCCCGCCAACACGATCGGACCGTCCGTCCGGTCCAAGCTGCGGTTGAGCGCCGCCACGTCGTCAGCAAGAGAGGTCAGCGGAAGCGGCGCCACTGACACCTTCACGGTCTCGGCCTTGAGTGCCGTTATGACCCGTGCCCAGCTCGACCCATCCGCCCATGCTCCGTGGGCAAGCACCACGCTCACATCTTTCATCGCTATCCTGTTGCTCTCACTGTGCTTCGACCTGTCGCCGATAGACCCGCTATTGCCTGGCTCGTGCGGGCCAGGAAGTCCTTGATGAACTACGTGCCGAACCTCGTTCATGACGAAGAACCGCCTACTCGGCAGCTCGCCGCTTCTCCTTGACCGTAAATCCTAGATGTCCGAGCACCCTTACGGCGCCTGTCTTACCGCCCTCGAAGTCACTCGAGCCAAGTCGCTGGCCAGTTGCGAACTCATAAGCTGTGCCCAGGATTGCTTTCGGCGGGTAACGGCGCCCTTCCCACGCCAGCTCATAAGTCGTGGTAGGGGCGAAGCCATGCTCAGAGAAGAACCGCTCCGGCCCCAGACGGTCGTACTCTTCTATCGCGCGCAACACGTCAGCACGCGTCACGTGGTCCCAGATCACCATGTGTTTATTCCTCCAGGATCGTTATGGGGTGCATTTCCGGCCTCGGTGATAAGGTCCACCCGCTTGTGTCAAGCGATGAGTTGATTGGCGCTCCTCCAGATGGCTAGATGGCGGCGCGACGCGATTGGCTCCTTTCATTGTCCTGGACTCGCGCGTTGTCTCTAAAGGAATTCACCGATGGCCTCGGCGATTTCACGCGCATGCGTCTCCAGGGCGAAATGACCGGTGTCGAGAAATTGAATCTCGGCGTCGGGTAGATCGCGCTTGTAGGCCTCGGCTCCCGCCGGCAGGAAGAACGGGTCGTTGCGGCCCCACACCGCCAGAAATGGGGGCCGGTGCTCGCGGAAGTAAGCCTGGAAATCCGGGTAAAGGGCGACGTTGCTCGCGTAGTCGAGAAACAGATCGAGTTGGGCCTCATCGGCTCCCGGCCGGGTCATATAGTATGAATCGAGGTCGCTGCCGTCGTACGCAACGCGCGATGTGTCGGGTACGCCGTGCGTGTATTGCCAACGTATCGACTGAGGCGTCAGCAGCTCTCGGAGCGCCCGTCGATTCGCATCGGTCGGGTCTCGCCAGTAGCGCTGAATGGGATTCCAGCCGTCACTGAGGCCTTCCACGTAAGCGTTTCCGTTCTGCGAGATGATGCCGGTGATCCGGTCCGGATTGGCCAGCGCGATGCGCAACCCGGTTGGGGCGCCGTAGTCGAAGATATAGAGCGCGAAACGATTGAGCCTGATCACCTCGGTGAAGCGGCCGATCACCTTGGCGAGATTTTCGAATGTGTAGGCGAATTTGTCGCGGGAGGGCAGCGTGGTGTGGCCGAAGCCGGGAAGATCCGGCGCGACGAGGTGGAAGCGATCAGAGAGCAGCGGAATCAGATCGCGGAACATATGGCTCGAGGTGGGAAACCCATGCAACAATAGCAATGTTGGGTCAGCTGCGTCGCCTGCTTGTCGATAGAAGACGTCGAGGCCGTCGACATTGATGGAATGATAAGTCTGTTTGGCCATAGTGTTACTCCTCTGGTTGAGGTGGCCCGGATTCGGAGGCACCGGGGTACTCGGAGCATCGTATGAGCCGACGGCGACCGGCGGAATCGGATGCTTCATCCGGTTCATTGCGCTGCTCTAATTTTCTAATGCCGGATCGAGACGATTGGGCAATTGACTAGCAGCACTTTGGCAGGGACCACCTTCGCCTTGAGTGCAGTGTCGAGGTTGTGTACCGAGGCGCAAGCGGCACTATCGTAGACAACCCGCAGCCACAGCGGCGAATAAGCTTTATTGCCTGGCACCGTAGCCACGACGTTGTGAGTCTGGGTGGAGTTGGGATCGGTGCAAAACTCCATCTCGCCGCCTGATTGCCCCGGATTGATAGTGAAGCCATCGTAAATCGGCGAGACTGGAACTTTGTCTCCTGATACCGACAAGGGCGCCTCGTCGAAGAGGAAAAATTTTGCGACTTGGTCGTGATACCAGGCGCGTTGCAGTTCGGGGTTCCCACCGTTAAAGCGGACTCGTGCGCGTGACTTGTCGGGTACCACGGCCATGTTAAGCAGCTTATCCGTCTTTTCCATCTTGTAGCCTGCTTGCTGCAGCATCGACGCGTCCGTAATCGTGTTCGCGACATAATCTTTCGGCACCCACACTTTCCAAACCTGCCGGAAATCGTTGTAGCCCTTCTCGCCTGGTAGCGTGTCGATAATGTCAAGCTGGCTCGCCACAGGCTTGTCTTCGCCCTCGCGATACAAGACGTAGACCGGCGCCGGTGTGGTGCTCTGTACGTCCAGATGATAGTAGAGCGCCGGCTCACCCGTGGGCGAAAAGCCGAGCGTGTTCAAGGGAGGAGTGTCGAAGTCGATCGGCTCGTTCGGACCTGGAAGACGTGTGTCGGTCGAGCGCAGCAGAAGTGTTCCAGCCTTGTCACTAAAACGGTCAACTGCCGCAACTGGTGCGTGGGCTGGATCCACAGGCTGCAATGCAGCTCGCGCGACGCCACTACTAGTGGCGATTAAGATGCCGGTAAACAGCAATGCAATCCGAATATTCATAGCGAATTCCTCCTCTTGGGTTTGTCTAAGGGGACCGCGTTAGAAACCCATGCAACAGCAACACCGTTGGAGCGCTGGGACTCCCGGTAGAAGACGTCGAGGCCGTCGACATTGACGGTGCCATAAGTTGGCGCAGTCATGGCGTTACTCCTCTGGTTTGGACCGGTGGCTTCGCCCGTTTGAATCGGAACAAACGAAACTTCGCGAAAGCATGAGCTATGGGACGAGCGCCGTTACTCGTGCTGCCGACTGCGGTCCAGAAACCGGATGCCTTCATCCGATCCAACAAGCACTGTTCGAATTCTTCAGCTTGGCCCATGGCCTAGCGTCACCAAAAGGCTGCAGCAGTGCAGCATGTCGTGATCACTTACGCCAATGCCGACTCGCTATTGTTTTAATGCACACCAAGTGCGGAAAAACTCCGCTCTCTTTTGTTTGGGAGCGGCCTAGAACCCGATTGCACGCGCAGCATGGCCTATCGCAAGCGTCATCTCCTCGACGCGCTGCCAGTCAAAATTTGACGGTCGAATGGTTTAGATGATCTGTTGCCACACAGGGAGGAAGCCATGGCTCAACCGGAACGGTATGAAATCCTGATCCTTGGCAGTGGAACCGGTGGCAAGCTCGTCGCGTGGCACATGGCAAAAGCCGGGCGAAGAACTGCCGTCGCGGAGCGCAGGTGGATCGGAGGCTCCTGTCCCAATGTCGCCTGTATGCCTAGCAAGAACGAGATTTCGAGCACGAGGGTCGCCTATCTCGTGCGGCATGCCGCTTCGTACGGCATGAAGACCGGGCCCGCCGCGATCGACATGGCGGTGGTTCGCCAGCGCAAGCGCGACATGGTTGAAGCCCAGATTGCCAAGCACGTACAGAACTACCAGGCGAGCGGCGTGGGCTCCGGGCGTTTCGTGGCACCCAAGACCATCGAGGTGAGCCTGAACGACAGCGGCACCCGCGTACTCGTCGGCGACAAGGTCTTCATCAATGTCGGGACGCGCACGGCGATCCCTGCTCGGGACCAAGAACGACACGGAAACAGTGCATCGAGCCGGCGGCGGGCTAATCCCGACACTGACGACAAGCCACGCGAATTGGGATGGATAGTGTAGGAGAGGACGCCGACCGAAGTCGTTGTCACCATGGTTGGCCGATCAAACACGGTCGTTGGCTGTAGGAACACAGCCATAAGCGGGTCACTCGCTTATGCGTGGTACCGATGTGCTTGTGGGAGCCTAGGACGAGGAGTCTCTTTCTTACGGTCCAAACTAAAAGCGTAATCGCCTATGGAGACTATCATCTTCCAGTACCCAATTAGAGTGTCGAGCAACCTCTTCATTTGCGGTGACTCCTTTGATGGTGTGGATCATCCGTGTGATCAAACTTATCCAAACTTATCGCTGAATTGCTGATACCGAACGCCACAGCACCGTCGGCAGTTCCGTCTTTTCTTCCCAGCGTACTCGACGCTCGTCTCAAATGAGGAGACGGATATCTACTACGAGCTTGGTCATGCCTTCCTGATTACGCTGTATCTTCCTGCGGCTCACCGAATGCCCTGCAACAAGACCAGGCGTGTAAATTGGGATAGATCGCGTAGGACCGGCATAGCGGCCACTAATGCGGCGGCTTGAAATGAAAGTTTTCGAGCGCCCTACGGCGCAGTTCTTGGGGGTCGGTCACGCCAAAGTCGGCCAAGGCCATCAGCTTGTCCGCAATGGCGTTCTGCAGACCGTCATCTTTGTCTAGATATCCATGGGGATCATGGGCCTTAAGCACTGCCCAAACCTCTCTCAACGCCTGTTCAAGCGCGCACAGGATCATATCTTCGCTGCTTCGAGGGGAATTTTGAGAAGCCATTTGGCTCCATCCATGTGCAGGTGCCTGTGGCTCTCTCGCCGGTGATTGGACAGCCTAACAGTTTAACGGGGGTCGAGTCTTTAACTCTAAGAGTGATGCCGGTCGGGCAATGACCAAACGGTGCGCCGATAGGTCTGATCTTGGTGACGTGGCGCACCACCTATCCAATCCCAAAGGAAGGAAAAAAATCACAACGGGTCTTCATCCTGGCGTGCAAGGCTTTTGCTTGTGTTGTGAACGACCAACGGATAGGTTTTTGGGCATTTTTTCACCTGAAAGGAATGCCCCAAACGATGTCCCAAAGACATACTACTTGGGTTTAAGACAGGTCTGGGACACTGTAGCGACAGAGCCTCAGCTCCTAGCCCTCGCGTTCGTAGCTTCGGAAACACGTTACATCCCCTTCTTCGTGCCGCGCTTTTTGGCGTCAATTAAAGTCTGAGAACGGGTTAGTAGGCCATCGAGCGTGCCGTTAACTGCACGCTACGGGTTCAGCGTGATTGGCCCTGTCGTACAGGCAACTGCACTTGTGGCGGTGGCGAGGCGCCGACGAGGCGTGACATTGATTTCGCTAAGTTGCTGGTTGAATGTGTCGCAATCGGTAGCAGTCGTCGGCGGCAAGCTCACCGTGAAGGGAAAGCGGGTCACGTTCCACGCCCTGAGGCACACGCATATCGGATTGCCCCGACCTTATAAGCCCAAACGCGTTGGGGGCGCCCTTGCGGATGTCCGCGTTGGGTCATTGGCCGACACAACGTCCCGTTGGCGTTATGTCCGCTTTACCCCGATAGCGGACATTCGTCAGTGCAGGTGGGATTTCCGAAAAGTGCCAACGGCAGACAAATCTCAGCCTTGAGTCGAGCGAGCTGAAACCGAGCTTTTACGCCGGCACCCTGCCTTCAGGACACTTCCGGTAGCTAACCGCTATTTCCCGCTCGGAGGACAATTATAAAGGATTAGCACTCTCTCGCTAAGAGTGCTAAAGGTGTTCGAGCATTAATCCCAAGAGAGACCCCCATGAAATTCAGACCTCTACATGACCGCGTCGTCCTCCGTCGTCTTGAGGGCGAAGAGAAGACGAAGGGCGGGATCATCATTCCCGATACCGCCAAGGAAAAGCCCCAGGAGGGCGAGGTTGTCGCCGTTGGTCCCGGTGGCCGGGACGAAGCCGGCAAGCTCATCCCCATCGATCTAAAGGCAGGCGATCGAGTCTTATTCGGCAAATGGTCGGGCACAGAAGTGAAGATCGATGGCGAAGAACTCCTCATCATGAAGGAATCCGACGTCATGGGGGTGCTCGAAGGTGCCAAGGCCAGCAGGAAGGCCGCATAGGGCTTGCCGTAGCCTTCCATCAGTTCAACTTAGGAGAACCAAAATGGCTGCCAAGGACGTCAAATTTTCCACCGACGCGCGCGACAAGATGCTGCACGGCGTCGATGTCCTCGCTAACGCTGTCCGGGTGACCCTCGGGCCCAAAGGCCGCAATGTCGTCCTCGACAAGAGCTACGGCGCCCCGCGCGTCACCAAGGACGGAGTCACGGTCGCCAAGGAGATCGAGCTCGAAGACAAGTTCGAGAACATGGGCGCGCAGATGCTGCGCGAAGTGGCGTCGAAGACCAGCGACATCGCTGGCGATGGCACCACCACCGCGACAGTGCTGGCTCAGGCGATTGTTAAGGAAGGGATCAAGCTGGTCGCAGCCGGCATGAATCCGATGGACCTCAAGCGCGGCATCGATCTGGCAGTAGGCGAGGTCGTGAAGGACATTGCACGGCAAGCCAAGAAGGTGAAGTCGTCGGAGGAGATCGCCCAGGTTGGCACGGTCGCCGCGAACGGCGAAAAGGAAATCGGCCAGATGATCGCCAAAGCCATGCAGAAAGTCGGCAATGAAGGCGTGATCACCGTCGAGGAAGCCAAGAGCCTCGAAAGCGAACTGGAAGTGGTCGAGGGCATGCAATTCGACCGCGGCTATATCTCGCCTTACTTCATCACCAATGCGGAGAAGATGGTGGCCGAACTCGAGAGCCCGTACATCCTCATCTACGAGAAGAAACTCTCCGGGCTTCAGGCGCTTCTGCCCCTGCTCGAATTGGTGGTGCAATCGGGCAAGCCGTTGCTCATCATCGCGGAGGACGTCGAGGGCGAGGCACTCGCCACCCTAGTCGTCAACAAGCTGCGCGGCGGCCTGAAGGTTGCCGCAGTCAAGGCGCCAGGCTTCGGCGATCGCCGCAAGGCCATGCTGCAGGACATCGCCGTACTCACGGGCGGCGAGCTCATTTCCGAAGATCTCGGCATCAAGCTCGAGAACGTCACCGTGCAAATGCTCGGCAAGGCCAAGCGGGTCACCATAACCAAGGACGACACGACCATCGTCAGCGGTGCCGGCAAGAAGCCGGAGATCGAAGGCCGCATTGCCCAGATCAAGCAGCAGATCGAGGACACCACCTCAGACTACGACAAAGAGAAGCTGCAGGAGCGCTTGGCCAAGCTCGCCGGCGGCGTCGCCGTGATCAAGGTCGGGGGCTCAAGTGAAATCGAGGTGAAGGAGAGGAAAGACCGTGTCGACGATGCGCTGAACGCGACGCGCGCTGCGGTCGAGGAGGGCATCGTGCCCGGTGGCGGCGTTGCGCTGCTTTGGGCGGCGAAGTCTCTGAAGGTCAAAGGCGACAATGAAGACCAGGAGGCCGGGATCAGCATCATCCGCAGGGCGCTGCAAGCACCGATCCGCCAGATCGCCGAGAATGCTGGCGTCGAAGGTTCCATCGTAGTCGGCAAGCTCACCGACCATAAGTCGCCGTCATTCGGTTTTGATGCCCAAACCGGTGAGTATGGCGACCTGATCGCCAAGGGCATCATCGACCCGGCCAAGGTCGTGAGGGTCGCCTTACAGGACGCGAGTTCGGTCGCTGGCCTCCTTGTGACAACGGAAGCGATGGTTGCTGAACGACCGAAGAAGGATTCTGGCTCTTCGGCCATGCCGGGCGGTGGAATGGGCGGTATGGGTGGGATGGATTACTAAGTTCTGGAAACGAAGCCATAAGTCTTCGAATGCAGTAGCCTTAGGATAAACCGAATGAATCTGATTCAATCAATTTGTTGCTTCGTTTCTAGCCGATGTGCCAGCGGAGAAGCCGAGTCGAAGAAGGACCGTTACGCCCGCGATGCGTCCACCTCTCCGTCATCCCCACCTCGTCCCGCAACTCCTGAAATCGAAGAGTCGGCCTCCCGGCGGCCATGAAGGCGTTTTTTCAGAATCGCAAGTCGCGTGCATGGCCATGCGCCATGCACTCTCTCAAGGGCGTGTGTCAAGAGACGTCAATATGTCAGCGAGACTGGCGTTCTCTGTGTCAATAACTTGAACCCCTCCAACACCGAGGAACCGCCATCCTCCAACCCAAAGGGGGCGCGGACGCCGCGGGAAACGAGATCGCAGTGAGCGCATATTCGCAGATGGACACGAAAAAGAATCACCCGCTTCCATCCAAAATCGATCGGCTTGTGGATGATGCCAAGACGGAGCTAAATCGCGTCGGTATTGAGACCGAGGGCATACGCTCTGACGAGATCTTGAAAATGGCACGCGACGAGCGAAACAAGCCGCGTGTCCGTGACTCACAAGTCCGAACCAGCGTCACACTACGTTGGATACCGACTACGTGAAGCCCTGCCTTCACTAAAGTACGATTGGCCAATATGCTGACACCTGCCCAGTCAAGAACCGCGCGAAGTCTGTTAGAGTGGTCACAGATCGACCTTGGTACGCGCTCAAACCTGAGCGAAAGCGCGCTTCGGGACTTTGAAAAGGGCAGGCGCCTGCTGCCACCAAAGAGTTTGCTCATAATCCGCTACGCTTTTGAAGATGCCGGTGTCGAGTTCACGAATGGCATTGCACCGGGCGTAAGGCTATGTCCGGGCTCCAGTGAATAGCGAGGCTCCGCCCAGCCAACGCCACGGGACAGCCGTACGCAAAAAGGACCGGCAGGGGTGCCGCCCTTTTCGGTCGAGAGCGGCAGTTGACTGGATCTAGGTCGCCTTGTGAAGACCTTTCATGCCGCGCGTTACCTGCGCCTTGATCGGCGCCGCCACATCAGCAGTCACCTGAGTGGATAGCGTGCGCATTTCTCCGACCTGGTCCGCCAGCTCGCCGAACTGCTTGCGCCAATAGGTAGCTTGCAATTCCATGGACTCGGCAAGGTTTTTCGCCCCTGCCAACCTCCCCGCAAGACCGAAGCCGGTATTGATATTGCGCCGAGCGATGTCGATAGCCTTGCAGTTGAGCGCTACGGTGCCCTGACCAGCGGCGACGACAAATCTCTCCCAACTCTCTAGTACAGCTTCGAGAGAGTGCATATAAAGCTCCCGCGTCTGAGCCACGCTCTTCTCGGCGAGAGCGCGCATCGACTCTGGCATTTGCGCATCGTAGGCGAATTCCTCGAAGCGAGCGGCGGTCTTGCGATATGTACCGCGCGCCTTCTCGGCGACGACTTTGGAAGCTGTCTCTGCGATCTGTCCTGTGCGCCTTCCCGGTGCCAACTTTGCGAGTGGTCTTACGACGAGCGGTCTTGCGATGCGTGTCGCGCGCCTTCTCGGCGGCAACTTCAGGATTGATGGCGTCGTTCATGATAGTACCTCATGGAGTTACGTCGCAGGGGCGCCCCGGAGCCTTGAGGCCGTAGGGGCATTAGCCACGAGAAGATCTCAGCGTCATCTCAGCCGGAGGCCCTCAAGGGCCCACTCGCGAAGTTCGACGGGATCGGTCACGCCATCCCTAGCGAGCGCACAGAGCTTCTGATTGATGGCAGTTTTGAGTTCTAAGTCTGTTTCGAAATCGCGAAACGGATCGCGAGCCTGTACCTCCACCCAGGTGGCGTTGAATGCCTGCCGGAGTGCTCTAAGCGTGTGCGATCGTGTGGGTGGGGGGTTTCGAGAGCCCATTTCCTCCCCTCCATGCTCTGCAGGCGGGAGTCTTAGGCTCTCAGCCACCGGTGCCTGTTGTTGCTCTGACCGGCGATGATGTAGTGTGCGCCCTTTCGAGACAAATAGCGAGCCGAAAGGAAACTCGTTGCAAACTTAACCGCTGCCAACGATTTTGGGACGCACGCGCCACCGCGGAACGCTGCCTGCTCTCTTTCATCGCACTTGCAGTGTGAGAATTTGCTCCTCGATTTCCTCGCGCTCGGCGATAAGTGCATTTACTGCCGTGTCGGGATTGGAGCCAGGATGATCAACGTCCGCCCGCTGCCATTTCTCGATCAGTTCCTCGACGTAGGTTCGCAGCCGATCATAAGCGGTGCCGTCCATCGCATCTATATCGCCTAGATTCAGCTTCTCCGCCACGAGCGTCTCGATCTCGCGAGTCTTGGCAGTTAATTTGCATTGGAGCTCGTCGATCTCTTTTTCGACATCACTCATCGACTTGCCCTTTCCCACTGAGCGCATAAGCCCTCAGCGAGGTCGTGTGAATGTTTGACATAGCTGCTCAACGCGGAGAAGCCCCCCAAGGATGCGTCCGAGGGCTAGCGACAGGCAGGACCCGTTGGCATGTCCGCTATGGGTCAAAAGCTGATGTTGGAGCAGGCGTCGGAGATGTCCGGTTTACCCACGAAAACGGACATGCGCCTAGCCCATCCAGAAATGTCCGCTAAGTGCCAGAAGCGGACACGCTGAGTTCCGTGGTGGGCCTCTGCTTTGCCCCGCCACCAAGGCGATCGGCGCGATCCTCAAAGCCCCAGATCGCTCAGGGATGGATGATCGTCCGGACGAGGGCCCAGGGGCCAGTGATATTTGCGCTTCATTTCTGAGATTGGCAGGTCGTTGATGCTGGCAATTCGTCGCTGCATCAGGCCATCGGCATTGAACTCCCAGTTCTCGTTGCCATAGCTACGAAACCAATTGAAGCTGTCGTCGTGCCACTCATAGGCAAAGCGGACCGCGATGCGGTTCTCACGAAACGCCCAGATCTCCTTGATTAGCCGATAATCAAGTTCGCGGTTCCATTTGCGCGTGAGGAAAGCCACGATGGCCTCGCGGCCAACAAGAAACTCGGAGCGGTTCCGCCAAACGCTATCGGTCGTATAAGCGAGGGCGACGCGCAATGGATCGCGAGTGTTCCAGGCGTCTTCGGCCTTGCGCACCTTCTCGACCGCAGTCTCGAAGGTAAAGGGCGGCAAGGGGGGTCGTTTCTCGCTCATGGGCTATCCAGCTTGATTTGGTGCCTGATGAGCAATCAGAGATTTGGGGGCTCAGGGCAAGAGCGACCTCGGTGCGAGAACGCGATGGCCCCTTACTTGCGCGCTCGAGAACTAAATTCGAACGACGCGGATCTTCTCACGGAAATGGTAATTTCCTCATCTACATCGGCCAGCCGAAACAAGCAATCGACCAAGTGAAGGAGCCAATTCGGCTCAATCCGAACCACGAGAACTGGTATGTGGAATATCTGGGATGGGCCTATGAAGAAGCCGGCGTGCCTATGGAGGCCATAGAGATTTTCGAACAAGCCATAGATCTTCAAAATCCGAGTGAGGACGATCTCTGGTATTTTCCGACTATAGCGGCCGCCTACGCCAACCCTACGGTTGGGCGGATGGACGACGCGCGCAAGATAGTCAAAACGCTCCTGTCACGTAAGCCAGATTTCTCGACTGCAGAAATTGTGTCTCGGTCTCCTTACAAGACTAAGGAATTAGCCGACAGGTATGCGAATGCGCTGCGCCAAGCCGGACTACCAGAGTGACACAACGAGGTTGTTGACGAGCAGAGCCCACGCCATCCGAGCAAAAATGGTTGTTCAGGTGCAAACATGCCACAGCACGAGCGCAACTCAGTGATGCGGAGTTGTGCTGATGACGGGGATTTGTACCGTGGTGAGGGATTGGGCTGGCTCGTAAAGCCCGGCCGCTCCACGAAAGCGCCCAGGGGGGTGCAATAGGAATTCAGCAATAACAACGGGAAGTTCTTTGATAAGGTCTGGCGTTTTGGGGGCGGCGCTTTTTGTGGCGGCTGGAGTTCCGGCCTACGCCGCAAGCGAGGTCGCGCTCAGCGGTAGCGCTCTTCTCACCACGGACTACGTCTACCGGGGTATCACGAATTCGGCGGAAAAGCCGGCGGTGCAGCCCGAGTTCGATCTTACCTATAAGACTTTCTACGCGGGCATTTGGGGGTCCAACGTGAACTTTGGCAGCGGTCCGAATGGGCAGAACCTCGCTAGCCTCGAAATCGACTATTGGGTCGGCATGACACCGACCTTGGGCAAGTGGAAGTTCGATTTTGCTGCCTACTATGACACGTATCCGGGCGCGTTCGATCCCGAAGGCGAGTTCGATTATCTCGAAATCTGGACCGGCGTCTCACGTAGCTTCTTCAACGACAAGCTGGAACTTAAACTCTACAACTACTGGTCGCCTGAATATTTCGGCGAGACCGGTAACAATGACGTGCTCGAATTCAGCTATGAGTGGACCTTTAACAAGGTCTGGTACTTCACGCCAAAACTCGGCGGCAATGTTGGTCACCAGTGGGGCGATCTAAGCCAGGGTGGCTATGACTACACGTATTGGAGCGTCGCCTTGACGCTTGGCTTCAACAGGAAGCCGCCACTCGAACTCGAGATTCGCTACTGGGATACAGCCGATTTCAATGGCTTCGCCTGCCCGTCCTCGGGCGCGAACGCATGCAACAATCTTGTCGTGGGGTCTCTCAAAGCGACGTTCTAAATTTTTCCAAAGCAACTTCACCTCAAGGGCGCGTAGCCTTTTTTGATGGATCGGGTGGTCGCGGTGTGATGCAGCGTCGATGTCGGCTAAAGGGTCAGTAGCGGACATTCCACACGCTGGTTAGGCATGTCGCTTTTCGGCGGAAACCAGACCTCGCGACGCGATCGACTAGAGGTCCGCTAAGTGCCATGAGCAGACATTCGTACGCAGGTCGCTCACAGCCTGCCCATCGAGACTCTCGAACCGGTGATAGATGAGCCTCCGACTAAGGAACATCTTGGGCTTTTGCCCACTCTCGCGGCCGCCTACACCTGTCCCACGGTTGGGCGGATGGACGACGCGCACAAGATCGTCAAGGCAATACTGTCACTTCAACCAGAGTTCTCGATTGCGGAAGTTGCGTCTCGGTTGCGCGGCGGCAAGGTGGCGATACTGTAGTAAGGTAACCGCGCCGGTGAAGCGATCCTGGCCCACCTCGCCACTCTCCCACCGGGGGCGAACTTCACGCGGCACGTAGGCCTCGCCCACTCCCTCGCCGGTCACGCTCCTTCCTTCGGAAATATTCTAGGGCCTCCTCCTCCGTGTCGAGGTGCACGTCATGGAGAGCAACGAGCTGACCGTTGGGATATCGCACGACCATACAGCCCTCCGTCACCGTTCCATCCTCAATGGTGATTGCGAGGTGAAAATACTTATCATTGGGTGCGCCGAAACGTTTTCCTTCCTCGAACTGCCACGCGACGATGGGGGTGAAGTGGAGCCTCCCCTCATTGCTACCGACGAGATCGAAGCCCGGAGCTGCCGGGATGATCGTGATATCTCCATTTGCCAATTTGAGTTCTCCTAGCCTTCAATGGCTTGCCCACCAGTTGGCTTCGCTTGAAGTTAAAACTGCTATAAAACGGGGAGAGTTTGCTGGCGTTTTATCCAGACAAAGGCTTAGATTTTGCGATAAACCCGCGCATTAACCCATCGAAACACCGAAAAATGAAATAAATCGAGCTGGACGCGCTGGATCGTGCGATTAATTCTCGGGGCACTCACACATCGGTGCCGCGGTCGTGGCGTTGGGGGTTCTCGCGTATCTCTATTATGAGCGGCGGCACAAGCCGGTGGTGAAGATCGACGTCCCCGGCTTGTCCGGCGAGATCCGCAAGGACAAACGACATTGAGGTCGGCAAGGACAAGCCTTAGCCTCTAAAGCTCCAACTTCAGTCGCCGGGCTTGCCCTATTCAGTTCATAGCGGGGAACGCCTGAACCGAAGCGGTGTTCCTACGTGAGCTGAGGCTGCGAAAGAACAGAAGGGTTCTGGAGAAGCGGGACCTGATTGTTGTGGTCCGCGGCGACGTGATGGTTGTCAGGTCGCTAGGCTTCGCCGCAAATGCACTGGAGGCCCGACGAGCCGTCAGCAAGACTTCGGCCGAAAGAAAAGACGGTGCCGGCGGAGGTGCCAGATAAGCAGCGATATTGCGAGCCACACGGCGGAGGCCGCAAATAGAGTAAGCGCGCCGTTCCAGATTGGCGCCAATTTCCACACCACAATTGCGAATCCAATCAGACCGATGCTCGCCATCGCGACGCCCCGCGCGTCCAGCGCAGCCGCCTGGCGGCCGCGCATCGTTTTCGGAACTCCAATTCTTTTCCTGCGCTCATGTTTTTCAACCAATGTCGCGCTCGCCGGGAAAATCGCCGGGATGGTGAGGAACAAGCACCGAACTTAGGTCCGTATAACGCAGCAAGCACTCCAGTAACCGCGGTGATCGTGCCGTCGAACACAAAACGCACGGCGTACTCGGACCACTTGATCTTCTTCAATCCGGAAAAGTCGACTGCGACTCTCATCGGCGCCTATTGCAGCACCAAGAACCAAGCCCCTAGGGCGCATATAAGCCATCCCGGGAGCGCGGAAATCGAGGCGAGACCGGCGTGCAACCTGTATCGCATGATCAGATGAAGCGTGACGAAGGCGTACAAGAACAGGGCGACCGCCCCCGCGATCATCGAGCGTGATTCGGTTGCGGCATAGAGCGGCGCATTGGTCAGCATGGTAAGCCCGAGAGTGGCAAGCGCCACCGAAGGCGCCGCGGCGAACAGACCGGCAAAGCTCTTCGGCTTCAAAAGATCTCCGAACGCCGCGAACAGCGACACGATGAGACCACCGACCACGAAACGAAAAAAATTTCCATGATGAGAAACTCCTGCACTACGGTGCCTAGACCAAAATGATCAGCCCTCTTTAAGCGGACATGCAAACCGCGCTGATGGATGTCCGCTTTCAGGGGAATAACGGACATGACGCGGACGTGACGCGATGTCTGCTCATGACCCATATCGGACGTGGGGTGCGTCTCGGGTCAAGGTCCCCGACGGGATGGGGCGTCGCAATGCCAACAATAGGTCTGAAGTAAAGCGTGCAAAACACCTTCGAGGCGGTGATATTGCGCAAACGGCTAAATCCTCCGTTCCTTGGCGATCTGACCATAGGCCTCGTTGATGGCAGAAACCTTCTCTGTGGCGATCGCGACGAACTCCTTGGGCACGCCGCGCGCCATCAGTTTATCGGGATGGTTTTCCAGCACCAGCCGGCGGTAGTGGCTCCTCAGCTCGTCATTGCTGATCGAGGCGTTGACCCCCAGCACATCGTAAGGGTTGCGCTTCGTGACAATCTCATGGCGCACCTTGATGTAGCTGAACTCGGTTTCGGTGATGCCAAAACGCTTGGCGACTTGGCCGAGAAACTCCATCTCTCGCGGATGCAGCACCTTGTCGGCCTTGGCGATGTGGAACAGGCCTTCCAGCACGTCCTGGAGTAGCTCGCGATTGCCCTTGAGCATGGAGGCCAGCTGTTCAGCGTAGACCTCGTAGCCGGTGACGTCCTTCTTGGCCATATTAAAGATTTGGGCGACGTTCTTCATCTCGCCCGCAGGTATCTTAAACACCGCCTTGAAGGCATTAACTTCATCATCGGTGACAACGCCGTCGGCCTTGGCCATCTTGGCACCTAGCGCGATCACGCCCACAGTGAACGCCACCTGGTCCTCAGCCGGTCCGTCCTGCTCCTGGTTGCCGCCGAGGAACGCGCCGATGGGGCCGTTTCTCAGCATTCCTGTCGCGGCGCCAGCCAACTTTTCCCAAATCGACATCGATGAATCCCCCCAGCTGAGCCCTAGAGCATAAGAGATTGGTGCTGGCTCGCATATGGAGAATCGTGATGGCCAGATTGAAGGAAACCGGCCGTACGGCACCCCAGCCTCCAGGTCCCTACTGACCGGGAGCTGAACTCTCGACACCGCTTTGACGCACACTGATGCATCACGCCCAGGCAGCACGGACATAGCCTCGTCGAGGACGTCAAAGCGGTTATCAATAGAGAAGCGAGCCTGGTCACCGGGCGGGTGTCATGGCTGCGGGTGATCGTTACCCGATGCGCCTGCCCGTTAACCCGGCTTCGGCCACAGCCGATGCGCCAGGGACCCACAGCACTTCTGCCCCACCTTCGAAACGCTCGTAATCCAGAATGCCATCGCCCACCTGCAAGGGGCTATCCCGCGTTTCGCGTGTTAAAAATGGAGCGGTGACTATGCCAACAGGAGAGCGAGCATGAGCCTCATCGAGACACGCCATCACCAGATGTTTCCCGTGTTCGATCGAGCGCAGATCGAGACAGCCAAGCGCTTTGCGAGCGGCCCTGCGCGAAATTTCGCCCCTGGCGAAGTCGTTTTCGAGGCGGGCGAGCGCAACGCGCCGGCTTGGCTCGTGCTCAAGGGCTCGATTGACGTGGTACGTCGTGATGGTCTCAATCGTGAGTCGCCGATCACTAGCCATGGCCCCGGTCAATTCTCGGGCGAGGTAAGCCAGCTCGCCGGGGCCGGGATGCTCGCTTCCGGCCGCGCGGGTCCCCAGGGCTGTACTGCGCTGCCCTTCGATGCCGCCCATGTGCGCGCCCTGATGGTTGGCTCTGCCGATGTTGGCGAGATTCTCATGCGAGCGTTCATCCTTCGTCGCGTCGGACTCATCGAGGAGGGCGGCGTCGGCTCGGTGCTGATTGGCAAGTCGGGCACACCGGAACTCGTCCGGCTTGAAGGTTTTCTCGGTCGCAACGGCTATCCCTACACGGTGCTCGATGCCTCTGATGACGCCGACGGCCGCGCCGTGGTGGAACGTTTCGGCGTACTCCCTGACGAGTTGCCGCTGATGGTTTGTCCGAATGGAACGGTGCTGAAACGACCCACGGACGCTGAGGCCGGGGTCATTCTCGGCATCACCCCCGAGCTTGATCCAGAGATGGTCTTCGATGTAGCGGTGGTCGGCGCCGGGCCGGCGGGGCTTGCCGCCGCTGTCTATGGAGCGTCCGAGGGCCTTTCGGTCCTCGTGCTCGACCAGCGTGCATTCGGCGGACAGGCGGGCGCTTCGGCGCGGATTGAGAACTATCTCGGCTTTCCGACCGGCATCTCGGGCATGGCACTTGCCGGCCGCGCCTTCAACCAGGCGCTCAAGTTCGGTGCTGAGATCGCGATTCCGCTCGAGGTGGCAAGACTCGACTGCAGGTCTAATGGGCATTCTCGCGCTCCGCTACAATTGGAGCTCACCAATGGCAATGCGGTGCGCGCCAGGACGGTGGTGGTAGCCTCTGGAGCGCGCTACCGCCGCCCCCTGATCTCTAATCTCTCAGTCTTTGAGGGCGCAGGGGTTTCCTATTGGGCTTCACCGGTCGAGGCGAAGCTCTGCGAGGGCGAGGAGGTGGCGCTGGTCGGTGGGGGTAATTCTGCCGGGCAGGCCGTGGTCTTTCTCGCACCGAAGGTCAAGCGTTTGCACCTAGTGGTGCGCGGGGAGGGCTTGGAAGCTTCGATGTCGCGCTATCTCATCGATAGGATTGCTGCACTTCCCAATGTCGAACTGCACACCCACACCGAAGTTATCGAGCTGGAGGGCGACGAGGTCAGTGGACTTACTGGTGCGGTATTCCGCGACCGCAAGACGGGGGCGAAACACAGTTGTTCGCTCCGCCACCTCTTCCTGTTCATTGGCGCCGATCCGAACGCCGCTTGGCTCAAGAATTGCGTTGCGGTGGACGACAAAGGCTTCGTGGTGACCGGAGCAGACTTTACTGAGGGCAAAAGCGCGTCCCGCCGGGCTGTCCTGCCGCTCGAGACCAGCCAGCCAGGCGTGTTCGCCATCGGCGACGTGCGGGCCGGATCGACTAAACGGGTCGCGGCGGCCGTTGGAGAGGGCGCCGCCGTCGTGGCGCAGATCCACGGCGTTCTTGCCGCAGAGCCGTAGCGCCGTAGTGGTTCAGATGACGCCTCTTTCGTAACGGGAAAAGAACTACCCGGTCGACGTGGCCACATCATTGCTCGCGACCGCTTTAGGTGGACTGGAGAAGGGGATCATGATGATATCGGGTGAGGTAGGTGGCGACGATCCGCTCTATCTCGATGACCTCCAGGTGGGGCAGCGCTTCACCAGCAAGACGCACGTCGTGGACGCGGCTCAGATCAAGGCGTTTGCACGCCAGTTCGATCCTCAGCCCTTTCACCTCGACGACGACGCTGCCAAGGACAGCCTGTTCTCCGGCTTGGTGGCGAGCGGGTGGCACACCGCCGCCATCACCATGCGCCTGTTAGTCGAGAGGGGATTACCGTTAGCCGGCGGCGTCGTAGGCGTCGGAGGCGAGCTCTCCTGGCCAAGGCCCACCCGTCCCGGCGACGTCCTGCAGGTCGAAAGCGAGGTCCTGGAAATTATACCCTCGCGGTCCCGGCCGGATCGCGGGGTCGCCAGAATACGAAGCCTCACGCGCAATCAGCGAGACGAAGTGGTGCAGATACTGATCGCTAAGCTGATCGTGCCGCGTCGTACTCACCAGAGACGAGGTTCGCTTGACACTAAACGGACGTGCAAACCGCGCTGATGAATGTCCGCTTTGGGGGGAATAACGGACATGACGCGGACGTGACGCGATGTCTGCTAATGACCCAAAGCGGACGTCTCCGCCAGCCAACGTCCGAGCCGTGGGATTGTAATAGTCACACGGAGAGTGACTTGGGTCCGTAGCTCCGGCGCAGCCGAGACTACGGTACCTAAAGCTGCCCCCCTATGAGGAATGTCATCATTCATTTGCGCCACGAGCGACTGCCGCGGCGCGTGCAAGATGGAAGCAAATCGCTCTAGCGAAATGGAGGTCGCGGCGCGGCCTCGCCCCCTGATGCTCTTACCTCACGAGGAATTGTCGGCGTATCCAGGAAGCAAGCACAGTCAACAAGGCGGCGGCGAGTGTAATATACAAGACTTTCGTCGCAAGGCCGTCGGGGCCTAGGGTGTGGGACAACCTATCGCCAAGATAGATAAGCGATGGTGCCCAAATCATCGCCGAAAGAATGTTGGCAACGTAGAAACGTCCCGTTGGCATGTTCATCATACCTGCCGACAGGGGCGCCACCGCCCGCAAAGGACCGAAGAAGCGGCCGATAAAAACACTAGTTTCGCCGTAGCGACCGAAAAACCGAATGCCGTGCACGAGGCGCTCGGGATGAGCTCGGAACGGCCAGATTGTTGGAAGAAGAGGTCCGAATTTCCGTCCGATCCAGAATGATATTGCGTCTCCAAGAACGGCACCCATGATCCCTGCGACTGTGGAGGAAAAAGGATCAAGGACGCCTTCCGATATTAGTGCTCCCGCAGCGATAAGGATGGTGGTTCCTGGAAAGAGAAGACTCAAAAAAACGAACGACTCCCCAAAGGCAGTCAGGCCGATAACAAAGATCGCCCATCCAGGATTGGTCTTAATGAACGCGAGAATCGCAGCCGCAAAGGAATCCATTAGAGCTAGTTATCGGCGCGAGGTGCGTTAGTAAGACAGATTCCCCTGGAAGTTGCCTCTTGCGAGGATGGCTTCCTTGCTGATTCCGCATCGGGTGACATTCGATATGGGGCGCAAAGCCATCGCCGTTATTGCCCTCATATTTTTATTGCAGGGAATCCCAGTATCGGGTGCCTCGGCGGCGGACCCGACGGTGGCCGATTTTCTGAAGGCCTGCGCCCAGACCAGTATTAGCTGGTCAGAATGCTCTTTCACGATTTCGACCCTTGATCTTTATGATGAGTTCAATCCGAAGGGCACTCATCAATCCTGTCCGCCGAGAAGTCCCGAGATGGAAACTGCCTCGGTCTTCGGCTGGCTTAAAGACCACCCGACGACGTACAACATGGAAGAACGTGATGGGATTTTGGCAGCATTAAGGGCCCTGTATCCATGTCATGGGTGAGAGGTTAACGTGGGAGGAGTTTTGCAGCAACATTTTATCGCTTACTCGTTACCCCACAGGATAAAAAAAATGATAAAAATAATTTGGAGAATCGTTCGGCTTTCACTGTTCACGGTCGTTTGCAGTCTGACTTCGGTCATGGCAACTGTGTACGGACCGGTAACTGCCGACGCCACATCTCCCTGCAATTCGCGCGCATTTGATGGATCGAATTTCATAATTTGCACATTTGATCTACGCAAGTACACGCTTCGTTTGTTCTGGAAGGACGAAACCGGTCAGCCGTACGGCGGTTTTGATCATTTGCCACGCAGGCTCCACGGGGCTCCAATAGAGTTCGCCATGAACGGCGGCATGTACGAGGCGGATTTGTCTCCCTTAGGGCTTTACATCGAGAACGGCAAAACTCTGAGGCAGCCAAATACCGCGAATGCGGCCGGCAATTTTTACCTGAAACCGAACGGCGTTTTTTACGTGAACGGCCAAGAGGCCGGCATCCTCACCACCGAACGCTTTCTTTCGCAACGTCCCCGAGCGGAGTTTGCGACTCAGTCGGGACCTATGCTTGTCATCGATGGCCGAATTCATCCAAAAATCCAGCCGGGCAGCACCTCAAGGAAGATACGCAACGGAGTTGGGATTGGTGACGATCACAAAGTGGTCTTCGCTATCTCTCAAGACCCAGTCACCTTCTGGGAATTCGCACGCCTCTTTCGAGATGGTCTTGGCTCACATAACGCACTTTTCTTAGACGGCGGTATATCGAGTCTGTACGCACCAGCGTTGCGTCACGCTGACACGCCTTATCCTATGGGGCCGATCATTGCGGGGTTCGGGCGCAAATGATCCTATTACTAATCGTGTTCCGACCTGAGAATAGGGGGGACCGGTGTTCCCGTAAAATGTGAGTAGAGAGCAAGTGCCCGGTTCACATAAGACTCCTCGTTCACCTCAAGGAAGGAGGATACGGCTCCTGTTCGAGCCAGACCGTAGTAGGTCCAGGTGTTGGCCCCTGCTTGCGCAAAGAAATGTTTCGATTGCAGATCTCCTGGGTCCAATAGCGTGAACAGAAGTTGCCGCACAGGAGTGACGTTTTCTATCGAGATTGCGAGACTTGATGGTGTGGCTTCCACACGCATCCGATAGACAATCTGCAGAGCCGTTCTGTTGTCTGTTTCTGTGAAATAGAGGTCAGCCCCGCTCTTCATCTCATCGAGGCTGAAATCTCCCCGTGGTCGATGGGAATCCAGACCATCCAAGGCACCGGCGTTTGTTATCAGGGTTCGCCAGCCACTTTCCCTGATGGACCAGTACTGGAGTCCAGCCAAGGTTGAGACCGCGCCAAATCGCGACAGGAGCCCGTCAGCATTTCCGCGGTAATGGAATTGAGCGGCGATGGCCACGAGTGTCCCCTCTTTTTGGGTCCATCCGAGGCAGCTCGGCGGTGTCCACCGATCACTGTCGCGCCAGAGGTGAAAGTTGGGCTTCGCTCCTGGTTTGGAATATTCGGGGATGGGCTGAGAGTCCCCACATGGAGGCCGCGGATTGGACTGAGCGACAGCGCTGCCAAGACCGGTTAGCACAACCACGATAGAAAAAAGCGCTTTAGGTGTGATGAGCATGCCGGAACTGCTCGGTTCGGAGCTTGGCGGTCCGTTGAACGAGCCCCTATTGACGGTCCGTTGAAACGAGCCCCTAAAAGAGCATCGCGACCAAGACGCAGATATCTCTGCTAATGTGAGGGGCAACGTGGCGCCTAGCGGTCCCTTCCGGATTACCGTACACGGCAATCGCGCGATTGCGAAATCCGGCTCCGTCGATTGGGTCGATCCCTTCATCGGGGCACGTGTGCGGCAGCAGCTGGCAGCCTGGCCAGGAGATCGTGCTCCGCGACGACGGCGGCGGATTCGGCGCTGGTAGCCAATTCTCATGGCAGGCAATTGGCACCCACAACTGGCTGGTCGGTGTGACCCACGGCATCCGGGTGGGCCTTGTCGGCAGACTATTCGCAGGGTTCCGGCAAATCCAAATTCGAATTTGACAATCATATACGGACCAGTGATAGGTGCGACCATGGGGTTCTAAGTCCCAAGTCTCCCGCACCAGCGTCCGAAAACTTGATCAGGACTGTCACCAGCTCATAACTTCTGAGGTGTGGTCACCCCGCGCCTCCCAATGGCTCGCTTTTAGGGCCTTTGGAGTGGGGCTGGGCAGTGTCATGGGATTTGTGGAAGAGTTTGGGTGAGTCAGGTTTAAGACAGCCAGCCCGTCGCGACTCCGACAAGCAAAAGGACACCAAGGAAACCCCGGTAGATGACGAACGGCCAAGCCGAGAATCGTTCCAGCACACGCATCAATCCCCATATCGCAAAGAAGGCCGATACCGAGGCAACCACCAGCCCGACCGCAAGAACCGACCACCCGTGTGCGCCGAGCTGCGCCTTATGAAGTTCCCATAATTCCTTGAAACCGGCCAAGGCGATGGCCGGTAGTCCGATGAGGAAAGAAAAGCGAGCTGCCTCGTCCCTCCTAAAACCGAGCGCGAGGGCCGCGGTCAGGGTCGAACCTGACCGGGATACCCCTGGGATCAATGCGCCAGCCTGAGCAATGCCAACGGTGATTGCGTCAGTGAGCGATGCATTGGCGATCGTGCGTTGATGGCGAGCATAAAGCTCGGCAAGCGCAAGAAGGGTTGCCATCACGATACAGGCCCAGCCAATCACACTCAGACCTCGCAGAGGCGAATGGCATTCGTTCAACACGCTCGCCAGCGCCCAACCTGCAACGACGATTGGGATGGTCGCGAGCACGATACCAACTGACAATCGAAAATACTGGTTATCGAACTGCCGATTCGTGACGGCAGACACGGACGCACTAACGAGGTGTCTGACATCGCTCCAGAAATAACTCACCACCGCGGCCAGCGCCGCGAGTTGCATTGCGGCGGAAAAGGCGGACCCCGGATCCTGCCACCCAAGTAAAGCTGGTACCACCCGCATGTGGGCAGTCGAGGAGATCGGCAAAAGTTCGGTAATTCCCTGGACCACACCGAGCACTGCTACCTTGGCGTAACCAAGCGTCACAAAACCGGTATCGAAGCCCTGAGTGCAAACGTCGGACATATCACGCGGTCCCCCCTTCGGCAGGATCAAGCCAGCCCTGCCGACTTGATGATGGTTTCTCTCACGAATAGCAACAGCCACAATTCACCGTCGCGACCGCCGTGAGTGACGACCATGCGATCATTCGACTCGCTCTTGCCAAAGCGAGGGACTATCGGAACGACTGGCCTGTGACCGCGGCATCCCTCGTCCGCTTTCACTTCCCCACCGGGCGGAACTATTGGGCGAGCACAAGTTGAGGCAATGAGCTGGTGCGTACGAGCCCGGGGATATGCTCCCTGGCCATCGCCAATGTCCGCTATCGGCACTTTTCGGACATCCGATCTGCACCGATGAACGTCCGCTATCGGGGGTAAAGCGGACATGACCCGAACGTGCCGTTATGTCGTCTAATGACCCAAAGCGGAGAGTTTGCTGCTCGATACGCATACCCTCGATCTTGAGGCCAAACTTCGGCCAGCCTTTGACTATTATCCTGCGTTCAATTGCCCGCAGAATGGAGGATTGCGAATGCGTAACGCAGCTATTCGCAGTGTTGCTTTCGCCGCAAGCAGGATGACTTTAAAGCCATTCGCTATTGGCCTGATCGTTGCCAGCGTCCTGTTGAGGGGCGGAGCCTTTGCAGAGGATGCTGGTCGAGGTGCCACCCAGATCACTGCGAACTACGGTGTTTATTGGGCCGGGCTTCATTTCGGCGATGTTCGTCTCGACATTACCCTGCGGAGTTCCGATTATGAAATGAAGGGCGACGGTCGATTTTCCGTCCTTGGCGGACTTATCTATGAGTGGCGCGGTGATGCGACGAGCCAGGGCAAGCTCGGCAAGTCAGGTCCAAAACCATCACTGTACACATTGAGCTATTCCGGAGGTGACAACCACGGAGATGTTCGTATTTCATTTGCTGATGGCGCAGTTTCAGACGTTTTGACGTCGCCAAAAAAGCGACCAAACCCTAAAAATATTCCCGTCACAAAGGATCAGCTTCGCGGCGTGCTCGATCCGATGACCGGAGCCTTTCTTCGAGCCCGACCGACCCTTTCTGACGCCGATCTAAAGGTGTGTGATGAGACCATACCGGCATTCGACGGTAAGCTTCGTTTTGATATTGTGCTAGTGCCCAAACAGCAGAGGCGCGTTGAAAACAAAATAGCCAATGGGTATTCCGGTCTGGCCGCCGTGTGCGGGGTGAAGTTTGTTCCTATCTCAGGCTTCCGTCCCGGCGATCGCGGTATCAACTTCATGTCTTCGCACGCAGACGAGATCGAGGTCTGGCTCGTGGCGCTGCCGAGCACTGCGCTCTACCTGCCTTATCGAATTTCCGTTCCGACGGCTTTCGGGAGTGGTTCGGCGGAGATGCTTTCGTTCCAAGTAAAACCATACAAACCATGATCCCAAGTCAGGCTCTCACCAAGGGCAAAAAGTCACCTCACTTATCCCCTAACATGTCCGCTATTGGCACATAGCGGACATGCAACGCGCGCTGACGAATGTCTGCTTTCGGGGGTAAAGCAGACATTACGCGGACGCTGGACAATGTCCGCTAATGACCCATAGCGGACATTGGTGTCGGCGCTGCAGCAGGCTTCTCCTACACAAGTCGCGACGCGGGGCGGTTGAGTTCAAACCTGATCCATGTCCAACTCAGCCCTTGGCGTCTTCCCCGAGCGCGTCCTACTTGTCGGACCATACGGCGAGTTCGTATCCATCCAAGTCATGGAAATGAAAGCGTCGGCCGCCGGGAAAGGCAAAAACCGGTTTGACGATCCTTGCACCGACGTCTTCGAGGCGACGCTGCGTCTCGCCCAAGTCCCCGGCATAGAGGATGACCAGCGGCCCGCCAGGATTTATCGGGCTGCCTTTGGCGAGGCCGCCGGTCAACCGCCCATCGCTGAACTCGCAATAGGTCGGGCCATAGTCCGTAAAGGTCCAGCCGAAGGCCTTGCCATAGAACTCACGCGAGCGCGCGATGTTGCTGACGGCGAACTCAATATTGTCGATACGGCGATCGTTGCCTGGGTTGCCCATGTAGCTTCCTTCCAAAGTTGGTGATGAGGTTCAGCGAGCAGATCCTTGAGCACCGCCGAACACGCCAACTGGATCCTATCGCACCCTGACGAACACTTCGAGCCAGCGGATCTCTTATCGAACGCGCGTGGATCGCGTCTGAACAACTTTCTATATGTTGCGAAACTTCGGCTTTGGGTCATTAGCGGATACACCGACAATCCGACGCCATGGTGTTTTGCGAGGTCACGACATGTCACTTTTTCGTCTCGTCTATGCGAGCACGTCACTCTTGAGCGATGAGCCTGATTTGGCACGCGAGCAGATCGAGCAGATCCTACTCGTATCACGCCGTAACAACGAGGCCGCCGAGATCACCGGAGCGCTTCTCTTCAGCGATACCAATTTTTCCCAGGTGCTCGAAGGTCCTCGCGCTGAGGTCGAGCGCCTCTACGAGACCCTTAACCACGACCCGCGCCACAAGGACCTGCTCCTTCTCTTGAGTGAACCGCTGGCTGCGCGGCAGTTCCCGGATTGGTCAATGGCCTATATTGGCCCTAACCAATGGGCAAAACAGGCGGCGGGACCGCCTAGCCGTGAACCTGCTAGGGCTCGACGGCTCCTTGCCTTGATGGGTCAGACCCTGAACCGCGGTTGAACTTAGTCCACGCGCCCCTGACCTAGCCACGGCCAACTCAATCGTGGTGTCGCAAACGCCACTGCGCGAGTCCGGTGCCACCCTCACTGGCTCAGGCCTTGCCCCACGCGAGGTTACGGCGAGGCATTGCTTGCTTAACGGCACAGCGCTGAATGTCGTGCGTCATTAGCGTCGCAACACCATTCGACGTCCGCTTGGTCCCAAAAGCGGACGGGTAGGCAGATCTTGCTGGTCATGTCTCAATCATTTAATTCAAGCTCCAAAAAAAGAGCTTTGAATCATGCGGTATGAACTCAGGCACTGCGAATGGAAGGTCATCAGGCCGATGCTCCCGAACAAAGCTCGCGGCATTCCTCGCGTGGAGGCTAATGAAATGCTGAGGCGCGCGCTCAAATGATCGTCGCCAGCAACTGGAACAAATCGGGCGCGGTTTTCGCGCCCTTTTTGTTGTCGGGTACCAATTCGGTACCAATTCGCGATTTCCGCCTTTGATGTCAGCCGATTGTTGCGCCCCTAACAAATCTGTGAAATTTGTCGGCAGATACTTCGTCATGAGTTCCGACCGCACGCCTGACATGTCCGCCCCAAGCAAGGCCCCCTACAAGAAGACGCCTCGTTCCAAGCCAGCGAGGTCCAAGCCCCGCAAGGGCGAGCCGCAGGCCGAAGCGAGCATTCCGCTCGCAGAGCTCGGCGCGCGTGGGAGCAAGAAGGCGCGGCCCCCCAAGATCGAAATCAATTCTGAGCTTCTCGCCCACGCTCATGTGAGCAAGGCCTGGCCCTTCGAGGAGGCGCGCAAGGTCTTGAGCCGCTTGAAGCGGATTCCGAAGCCGACCGGCGCCATCATCTTCGAGACCGGATACGGACCGTCAGGCTTGCCCCATATCGGCACGTTCGGCGAGGTCGCCCGCACCACCATGGTGCGTCACGCCTTCCGCGTGCTCACCGAGGACAAGGTCCCGACGCGGCTGATCTGCTTCTCCGACGACATGGATGGCTTGCGCAAGGTCCCGGACAACATCCCCAATAGGGAAATGGTGGCCGAGCATCTGGGTAAGCCGCTCACCCAAATTCCTGACCCCTTCGGCGACCATCCGAGCTTCGGCCATCACAATAATGCGCGGCTCCGAGCCTTCCTCGATGCGTTCGGCTTCGACTACGAGTTCCGCTCGGCCACCGAATGCTACACGAGTGGTCGTTTCGACAAGACCCTGCTCAAGGTGCTCCAGCATTACGACGCGGTCCGCGATGTGATCCTGCCGACCCTCGGGCCGGAACGGCGCGCCACCTACAGCCCCTTCCTGCCGATCTCTCCCGTCACCGGCGAGGTTCTGCAGGTGCCGATCATCGACGGCGATCTGGCCAGCGGCACCCTCTTCTACAAGGAGCCGGAGACCGGGAAGCTCACACAAGTTCCCGTCACCAGCGGCCATTGCAAACTGCAATGGAAGGCCGACTGGGCCATGCGCTGGGCGGCGCTCGGAGTCGATTATGAGATGGCGGGGAAGGACCTGATCGAACTCGGTGCGCCTGTCGGGCCATATCTGCCGCATCCTCGGCGCGCAGCAGCCTGAAGGCTTCAATTACGAGCTCTTTCTCGACGAGAAGGGCGAGAAAATCTCCAAGTCCCGCGGCAATGGCCTCACCATCGATGAGTGGCTCGCTTATGCGAGCCCCGAAAGCCTCGGGCTTTATATGTATCAGAGCCCGCGCAAGGCGAAGCGCCTCTATTTCGATGTGATCCCTCGCGCCGTCGATGAGTATGTCGGGCATCTCGCTGCCTATCCCAAAGAGGAGCAGGACGCGAGGCTCATGAACCCGGTGTGGCACATCCACTCCGGCGCGCCGCCGAAGGCCGAGCTTCCTATCAGCTTCGCGCTTCTGCTCAACCTCGCCTCGGCCTCGAACTCAGAGGACAAGGACGTTCTGTGGGGCTTCATCCGCCGGTACGCGCCTGACGCCACGCCAGAACAGCATCCGCTGCTAGATCTGCTCGTCGGCTATGCCATCCGCTACTTCCATGACTTCGTGAAGCCGGAGAAGCACTACCGCGCGCCCGATGCGCGGGAGCGCGCGGCGCTCCTCGACCTCGATGAACGGCTCGGCAAGTTGCCGAAAGGTGTGCTCGCGGAGGAGATTCAGGCCGAGGTCTACGCCGTCGGCAAAGAGCATGGGTTCGAGCCGCTGCGCGCGTGGTTCTCCGCCCTCTACGAGGTGCTGCTCGGCCAGACCCAAGGCCCACGCTTCGGCTCTTTCGTCGAGCTTTACGGCATTCCCGAAACCCGCGCGCTGATTGCCAACGCGCTGAAGTAAGCGCTACCAAAAATCCCCGAGACGTTAAGACGGAAGCTCCGAAGCGGTCGGCGGCGCTTCGACCGGGGCGCCAAGCGGATCGATGCAAAGCACATGTCCCGTGACCGGGTTCACGTCGGCCGTGCGACAGGTCTGTGCAGCAACTGGTGCAGCCCCACCGGCTGCGTCTGTTGCCGGTCCGCGCTCGCCGACAGCGAGAGCGACCAAGACCAGCGCGGCTCCCCATAAGGGCAAAGCGAGCCTCATCTTCTTTCGCATGTTTCTCTCCTAACCGGCACGCTCACCGCCAATAGACAGACTTCGCGCAAGCTGCGGCGGCAACAAAAATTCGAGTTTCGCCGGAACCGAACCCGCCACCCCGCGTTGGTGATCTTGCCGTGGCCGGAATGGCAGCAGCCCCGCTGTCTACGCGCCCCCCGCGCCGGTTGCGAGCCTACTTGGCGTCGACTGTTGAGAGCCTGGCTTGGCCCCAAGCCGGGCTCTCTTAACATATCAGGCTTCGGATACTTGCCCGCTGAACGCGGCGATCTGCGGCGGCATGGCAGGATTTGCCGCGATTTGCATAGAGCGGCTCCGGCGAGGCACGGAGGGGGGTGCGGAGGGACCCGGAGCCGCCTGCGGACCGGTCATTACGCAAAACGAGGCCACTGACCTGCCCGCCGACCTACCCTTAACCACAATCAAGGCAGGAAGGTGGAGCGACGTCCTTTTCAGTGTCCATCTACAGCTTTGCGATGATGGCCTATGCTCGTCCTGCCTATGAGGGAACCTTGGCAAAGTGCCGCCGCTTTGTTCCGCTACATGTATTGTGCGTCAGAAGACTTCTGAAACAGTTGGAGATGGAAATGACCCACGTGAAAGTTCTGTTGGCTGGTCTCGTAGCAGCTCTTGCCGTTGGCGGGTTGGCAGCCGCGCCTGGCCAGGCCGCGCAGGCAACCTCACCGTCAAACCGGGGAATTGTGATGGCGCACGATGAGGGGACCGGCGACAATACCGAGAATAGCGGCAATGCCGAAGGTAGCGGCGAGGACTCCGCCAAGATGGGCAAGGAGGAAGGCACCCATACTGGGCCAAACCAGGGCGCCATGCCGAAGAATGACACAAAGAAGGTCGATCAGACCGAGCGCCGGAACCCGACGACTGGCGGCGAGGGTGATGACAGCAAAGAGTAGGGAAACGCCGAGCGTCCTAAGTGCGAATTAGGACGCGAGCCAGCCGAGAGTCCTCGCCTTTTTGTATGCGGCCTTCCAAGCCTCGGCGAGGAAGCGCGCCTTCGATGCCGTCAGCTTTTCACGCAAGTCGTCGGTGGCGATGAGCATCGGCGTCTTGCCGTCTTTGCGATGGGTCACCTCGTATCCGGTGCCCGCCATAGCGACGACAATATCGCGATCGTCGAGGACGCGAACTGTAAGATCGACTGTATCACTCATGGGGATAAGGCTCTTGGTCGCCACCCAACAATAGCGCGGCGCCGGGTCCGGTGCGTAACTTCGTGCTTCATAGGCCTGTCATACGGGCAAAGTAGCGTTTCCCCCGCGAAGAGTGCAATTAACCCCTCCCCTGGCACGCCGTGTTGGCCGATTCCGCGCATGTGGAAGTCTTGCGTCGCGGGCCTCGATCGTGGAACGACTGGCTCCGGAAAAACGGCACCACGGTGCCCAACCTCATTAGATCCTTGAGCGCGGCCGAGCGGCAAATGGGCGTCATGAATGGGGCCCCGGTCAACCTCGCCTCGGTACGATTGCGCAGCGCGTCGCTTCGCTTCGCGACGCTCTCCGGCGCCGATCTTACTGATGCACGGCTCGACGGCGCCAATCTCACCAATGCCGATTTGAGCCACGCCTTGCACAACCGCACGGACTCGCCGGTGCCAAGCTCGCGGGGGCGAGATTGGGCGGCACGAGCTTGGCTCTCGGATGCCTTCACCTTGCTGCCTCCGCATCTCGAACACCCGCTGTCTTGGAGCGACCCGGCCGATCCCGAACAGGGCTTGACCGACGTCCGGGCGCCCTATGCTCCGAGCGTGACGACGCGCGGCCGTGGCGGCACCATGTCTTGGCTAGTCGGGGGCTTCCCCGCTGCACCGGAGGCCTAGAAGGTCAAGTAGACGCCGCCGCCGCGCGCTTCAGCACATGGCGTGCCTTGCGCACGATGTCCTGCTCGATCTACTGCTTCGATAACCTCGTCGTCGTGCGATACGAGAAGATCGCGACCCCAGCACCTCGCCGTCATCGTCCTCGCATCTGAGCTCGAATAAGCGCGCTCGGTATCCCGGTCGTATTTTGCATCGGTAAGTTTTAAGGCCATGGCGGCCGCCTCACCTGGGCGCAGGCCTAAGGAAAAGCCCCGGCCGTTTGGGGCGCACCGGGGCTTTGGGAAGCCACTTAGGAGACGGAAAGGCTAGCTTCTGTTTGTGACAGAAGCATCACAAAGCTCAATGCACCTCAATCGACCTGCCAAAGGCCGCGGCGGTCGCTCTTGGCGGCATCAAGCGCTTTGGCGAGCGCTGGCTCCGCGCCTGCTTGCGGCGTCGCCCAGCCCTGGCGCACAAGCCAGGTGGAGAGGTCCTGTCCCATCACGCTGCAGCGCGCGACGAAATCCTTGGTCTCGCCGCCTGGCGGCAACGTGCAGGTCACGGCGCGATAGCGTATGAAACTCGTCAGCGCGGCGCGGGCTTTAGCGCCGCAGGGCCAAATGGCGCCGTTCTCTTTCTTGCAGGTCTCGTCTGCATCGCGCGCATCTATGCCCTCGAGCCTGATCACCACTGAGTCGGTGGGATGCAACCCTGCTTCGAGCGTCTCGGCGTCGCGCACCTTCACCTTGAAATAGCGCTTGGTCTCGAGCGGCGCCGGCGTGGTCGCGCGTGCGTTGTCTTCGAGCGCAGCCCCTCTCTCCGCTTCAGCTTTCTCATTTGCCAGCATGTGCGTCTTTGGCTCTGTAGGCATTGCTGCCTCGGGCGTTGCACTGGCCGGCGGTGTGACGGGCTTGGAGGTGATCACAGCCGGTTTGGGATCGCCCGCGTTCACCGCGGTGGTCGAGTTTCCCGATCCTGGAGGATTGGCCAGAGGTTCTTTGGACTCAGTCCTGCCGGCGCTCCCCATCAGCGTCTCGAGTGCGTTCCATGGCCGCAGAAGGATGATGAGAACGGCGGCGGCTAGGAGGAGCGAGAACAGCAAAGAGAGGACCTTCATCGCAATCCTCGGGGGGACTATTGGCTCGCCCAGACGATGCGCGCCATCCAATCGATCCGCTCGACCGGGAAGACGAGATTGGGATGATTCGGGTTGAGCGAGGCAAGCTCCACGGTCTTTGCCGTGCGCCGCACCAGGATCTTGGCCATGACTTCTCCGTCGGCGGTGCGCAGCACCACGCGGTCGCCTTTGCGCGCCGCGGAGTTGGGCGAGACGATCAAGATATCCCCGTCGCGGTAGAGCGGCTGCATACTGTCGACGGTCACTTCGAGAGCGTAGGCGTTCTCGTCGTCAACGCCGGGGAAGCGGATTTGATCCCAGCCGCCGCCCACGGGAACGCCGCCTTCGTCGAAGAAGCCTCCGGCTCCAGCCTGGGTGAAGCCGATCAGCGGGATCGGTTGCGGCGGCTTGCGCAAGGCCGGGGCTTCGGCGTCGAGCAGGTTCATGAACTCCTCGATGCTGGCGCCTGTGGCGACGAGGACCTTGGCGAGGCTTTCGGTGGTCGGCCAGCGCGGGCGCCCCCCGACGGTCACCCGCTTTGAGGGGTTGAAGGCAGTGGCGTCTAGCCCTGCACGCTTGGCGAGCCCGGAAGGCGACAGCCCGTAGCGGCGCGCGAGCGCGTCGATCGCGATCCAGATCTTGCCGTGGGTCAGCATGACGGCCCCCGACGCGCCGAAGAAGCGCTGGTAGGAATTTATACCCATACTAGGAATTACGGCTTATTTTGGGGGTTTGTCCACCCTCAATCTGACCGGACGACCGCCTGCTTGTTGCCTCGGCGATCCCCGGGCTACTGTCGCGCCGCTCCATGAGTGACCCACTCTATAAAATCTGCTCGAGCGAAGCACTCCAAGAGGCGAGGGGGCGTGGGCGCTTCGAGGGCTCAGCCGACGATGCCCGCGACGGCTTCATCCATTTGTCGGCAGGCCCGCAGGTCGCGGGAACACTCGCCAAATATTTTGCCGGTCAGCCCGATCTCGTGCTGCTCGCCGTCGACCCTGAAAGGCTCGGCGAGCGTCTCCGTTGGGAGCCGTCCCGCGGCGGCGAGCTGTTTCCTCATCTCTACGGCCCGCTCGACCTCGATCATGTGATCTCGGTGGAGGTTTTATCGCTGCAAGAGAACGGCCGCCATCGCCTGCCCGCTGGGATCGCCGCATGAAAGCCCTTTACGGTCTTGGCCAGGCGCTGCTGCAAGCGCTCGAGCCAGAGCGGGCGCATGACCTTGCGGTCAAGAGCCTAGAGCTCGGGCTTTATCCCCGCGCCACCGCACCAGACGACCCGCGGCTGGCGCAGACGATATGGGGACTCAAGTTCCGCAATCCGCTCGGCCTGGCCGCGGGGTTCGATAAGGATGCGCGCGTTTCTGCGCCGCTCCTCGCCACGGGGTTCGGCTTCGTCGAGGTCGGCACGCTGACGCCGAAGCCGCAAAAGGGAAACCCGCCCCCACGCATTTTCCGCTCCGCCGCCGACGGAGCCATTATCAACCGCCTCGGCTTCAACAATGAGGGTCAGGAGGCGGCGCTTCCCCGCCTGTCGGGGAGGCGAAAAGGCGTAGTTGGGGTGAATATCGGCGCTGGTCGCGACAGCGACGATCGCATCGGCGACTACGCCTCAGGGCTAGAGCGCATGAGTCCCGTCGCCGACTACCTCACGATCAATATCTCGTCGCCCAACACGCCGGGATTACGCGATCTGCACGCTCCCGAAATTCTCGACGCACTTCTTGGGCGCGTGCAGAAGGCGCGGGCCAGAGCCGAGAAACGTCCACCGCTTCTCGTCAAGCTCGCCCCTGACATCGCCGGCGCCGATCTGCCTGAGATCGTCAACGTGATCCAGGCCCGCGAGGTCGACGGCATCATCGTGTCGAACACGACACTGTCCCGCCAAGGTCTGACAGATGCGAGCTTCGCCACAGAGACCGGAGGGCTGTCGGGGCGGCCGCTCTTTGCGCGCGCCACCCGCATGCTCGCGCGAGTCTACCAGCTCACCGAAGGCAAACTGCCACTCGTCGGCGTCGGCGGCATCGATTGCGGCGCTGCGGCAGTCGCCAAGATCAAGGCAGGCGCCTCGTTGCTGCAACTCTATACCGGACTTGTGTTCGAAGGCCCGAAGCTGATCGGCGGCATCAAGCGGGCGCTGGTGACAGCGATGGTGGCTGCCAAGGCCGAGAGTTTGGCGTCGCTCATCGGACGCGATGCCGATGCCTGGGCAGACCGGTCGTAAAGGATCAAGCTTCGCGTTTGGAATTAACGTCGACGAGACCGCTCCCACTGCCGCGGCTCAGGAATTTGAGCAGGCGGGCAATGAACCACACCGGAAAGACGATGACGGCGCCGAGCAGGAAGTAGCGCCCGGCTTTCTCGATCGCGGTCCAGCCGAGGTCATAGATGCGGGTAATAAGCTCGCGGATGCTCCTCAGGATATCGAACGGGCTGAAGCCGAGCGCGGCAAGGAGCACCCCCACCACGAGGGAAAGGATCGCTAGCCTGACCAGCACCAGGCCCGGATTGCCGCCAAAGAAGCGTTCCATGTTTTCGCTCCGCTTGCCCGCTATACGCATCAGGAATCGCGATGCAGGTTAATCTAGAACCAGAATTGGTGAAGGAAAAAGGCAAGGTCAAGCAGAACGAGACAATGCGTGGGCTGAAAAGAAGGGTTGCACAGCGAGCCAGAGCGGAGCTGCCGGAGCCGTTTGCCGGCTGGTTCGCCGCGCGTGGCTGGCGCCCGCACGCCCACCAGCTTCGGTTGCTCGATCTTGCCGGAGAGAGCCGCGACACGCTGCTGATCGCCCCCACCGGCGGCGGCAAGACGCTTGCCGGCTTCGTGCCAAGCCTGGTCGACCTCACCGGGCGCGGCGCCAAATCGCATACCGGCATCCACACCCTCTACGTCTCACCCTTGAAGGCCCTTGCCGTCGATATCGCCCGCAATCTAGGGGAGCCGGTGGCGGAGATGGGGCTGCCCATCACGCTCGAGACCCGTACCGGCGACACGCCACCCTCCCGCCGCCAGCGCCAGCGTCTCATCCCCCCCGATATTCTGCTGACCACACCGGAGCAGATCGCGCTGATGCTGTCGCACCGCGATGCTGCGAGCCTATTCGGCGCGCTCCGCGTGGTCATCATCGACGAGCTGCATGCGCTGACCTCGACCAAGCGCGGCGATCTCCTGGCGCTCGATCTCGCGCGGCTGCGCACGCTAGCGCCCGACCTCACGGCGATTGGCCTGTCGGCGACGGTGGCGCGGCCGTCGGACCTGGCCGCCTTCCTGGTCGGCCACGAGGGACAAGGGCGCACGTGCCTTGCCGAGGTCGTCGAGGCCGGAGCCGGGCCAAAGGCGCATATCGCCATCCTCGACTCTGACGCTGACCTTCCCTGGGCGGGGCATTCGGCGCGCTACGCGCTGCCCGAGATCTACGAGGCGATCAAGGCCCATCGCATGTCGCTCATCTTCGTCAACACGCGCTCGCAGGCCGAGATGCTGTTCCATGGGCTGTGGCGCTACAACGACGCGAACATGCCCATCGCGCTGCATCACGGCTCTCTCGACGTGGGGCAGCGGCGCAAGGTCGAGGCGGCGATGGTTGCGGGCAAGCTTCGCGCCGTGGTGTGCACCTCTACGCTCGACCTCGGCATCGATTGGGGCGACGTCGATCTCGTCATCAATGTCGGCGCACCGAAGGGCGCAAGCCGCCTCGCCCAGCGCATCGGCCGCGCCAATCACCGGCTCGACGAGCCGAGCAAGGCACTGCTCGTGCCGGCGAACCGTTTCGAGGTGGTCGAATGCCAGGCGGCGCTCGAAGCTGCGGAGGAGGGCGCACAGGACACGCCACCGTCGCGGCCCGGCGCGCTCGATGTGCTCGCCCAGCACGTGCTCGGCATGGCGTGCTCGGAGCCCTTCGATCCCGACGCGCTTTATCGCGAGGTGACGAGCGCATCGCCCTATCAGGGGCTGACGCGCGATAGCTTCGACAAGATCGTCCGCTTCGTCTCGACCGGCGGTTACGCGCTTGCCACTTACGAGCGTTACACCAAGCTGAAACAGATGCCGGACGGGCGCTATCGCATCTCCCATCCGCGGCTCGCCCAGCAATACCGGCTGAATGTCGGCACCATCGTCGAGGCGCCCATGGTGCGGGTGCGGCTTGCGCGGCGGCAGGGAGGGGCACTCAAGCCGTCTTCGCTCCTTGCCGCTGGTCGCGTGCTCGGCGAGGTTGAGGAATATTTCATCGAGCAGCTCGTGCCGGGCGACAGTTTCGTGTTCGCCGGCGAAGTTCTTCGTTTCGAGGGCTTGCGCGAGACCGACGCCATCGTCACCCGCTCCCACGCGCCAGAGCCCAAGGTTCCCTCGTACGATGGCGGCAAGTTCCCGCTTTCCACCTACCTCGCTGATAGAGTGCGGCGCCTGCTTGCGGATCGAAGTCATTGGGCGCGGCTGCCTGATCCGGTGTCGGACTGGCTCCGCATCCAGAGCGAAGTGTCCGTCGTGCCGGGCCCAGACGAGATTCTGGTTGAGACCTTCCCGCGTGGGAAACGACACTACCTCATCTGCTACCCTTTCGAGGGGCGCCTCGCCCATCAGAGCCTAGGCATGCTGCTCACGCGGCGGCTTGAGCGGGCACGAGCGGGGCCGCTCGGCTTCGTCGCTAATGAATATGCGCTTGCCGTTTGGGGGCTCGCCGACATGGGCGAGATGATCAGAAACGGGAGGCTCGACCTCGCCAGGCTGTTCGATGAGGACATGCTCGGCGACGATCTCGATGCCTGGCTTGCCGAGTTCGAGCCTGATGAAGCGTTCCTTCCGGGTCTGCGCCATCATCTCCGGTCTGATCGAGCGCCGCCATCCGGGGCAAGAGAAGACGGGCCGGCAGATGACGGTCTCCTCGGATCTCATCTACGACGTGCTCCGCCAGCACGAGCCTGATCATATTCTGTTGCGGGCGGCCTTCGCCGACGCCGCCACCGGCCTGATCGACGTCGGGCGCCTGAGCGGTTTTTTGCAGCGGATCCGCGGCAGAATCAGGCATATTCCCTTGACGCGTGTGTCGCCGCTTGCCGTGCCGGTCATGCTCGAGATCGGCCGCGAAAGCATTCCGGGGGACGCGAGCGAAGCCTTGCTGCGCGAGGCCGCCGAGGAGTTGATTGCGGAGGCGATGGGGCACGATGCTGCGCTTAAGGTTTGAGTACTCCGATGAAGCCCCGGCGCTGCCTGCGCCCATCGCGCTTGCGGGGCAGGCGCTGATGCCGATAGCTGCGGGTGCGCTTTATTGGGAGGCGGAACGGACGCTCCTCGTCGCGGATTTGCATCTGGAAAAGGGCGCGGCCTACGCGGCACGCGGCATGATGCTGCCGCCTTATGATACGCGGACCACGCTTCGCCGCCTTGCCGCCTGCATTGAAGTTTTCGCCCCGCGGCGCGTGGTGGCACTCGGAGACAGCATCCATCGCAGCGAGCTCGCCGATCGGCTCGATGCGAGCGACCGCGAGGACCTTGCCCTGCTCCAGCGCGGGCGCGACTGGTATTGGGTATTGGGCAATCACGATCCCACCCTGCCACCCTCCGTCGGTGGCATCGTCTGCTCCTCACTCAACATCGGCAGCATCACGCTGCGGCATGAGCCGTCGGAAGGGACAGGCATCCCGGAAATCGCGGGCCACCTGCATCCCGTCGCGCGCATCGCCAGGCGCGGGGAGGGGATCAGGCGCAAATGCTTCGCCACCGACGGCCACCGCCTGGTAATGCCGGCCTTCGGCGCCTTTACCGGCGGCCTCAACGTGCTCGACGAGGCTTTCTCACCGCTATTCCATAGGCAGGCGATGGAGGCGTGGCTGACGGGAAGATCCGGCGTCTATCCTGTACAGGCGAGCCTGTTGCTCCCCGACTGACAACTCACTCGCGCCGGAAGGCGGTCCAAGCGAGCAGGCCTGCGCTCATCGCGATCAGCACGGCGAGCAGCCCGTAGGTTAGGGGATAGCGGTAAGCGAGCATATAGACCACGCGCTCTAAGCCGACCTTGTGCACCTGCAGGCTGCTCTGGCTCTGGCTCAACAACTTGCCATCGCGAAACAAAAAGACCTGCGTCGTGTAGCGGCCGATGGGCACGTTCACCGGCAGATCGACGCTGCCTCTGAACAGGCTGCGGCCGATGAAGCCGATGGCATCGTCCAACTCCTGGAACAGCCTGCGCTCCTGCTGCAGGCGGATCAGGTTCGCGCGGAACTCATCGTCTGTGTTGTCGCCTTCGACGGTCTTGCCGTAATCGAGATTGGCGAAGCCGATCCCAAGCGGTTTCAGCGTCTCTTCCGAGGCGATGGCTCGAAACGGCCGCGAGGCCAGCACGGCGTAAAAGTCCGGGACCGCAGAGAAGGTCTTCGAGTCGCCATTCATCCACAGTCCAGCGATCCGCTCCTTGCGCCTGACGACCAAAGGCCGGTCGGGTCCGCGGACGACCATGATGACGTCGTAAGGCTTTTCGTCCGGCGCAGGCGCTTTGCTGAAATCTATCGAGCCGAATAGCACGATCTCGACGCCGGTGAAGTTCGACTGGATCGATATCTCGCGCATGGAGATATCGGACTGGACGACTTCAGGCCGCTGCTCCTCAGCGGCCGCTGTAAGCCCGAGCGAGAGCAACAACGAGGCGAAAAGAAAAGTGAGCACGTGCCTCATCAAGGCCTCACCATCATCGGCGCGAGGCTGTAGAGATCCGCTGGCGGCACCAGAAGGCCGATCATCAGCCTGATCGCCACGGCCAGCACGATGACGGCGAGCATCAGCCTGAGTTGCTCGCCCTTTAGCTTCTGACCGGCATTGACGCCGAATTGGCCGCCGATCACCCCGCCAATCACGAGAAGGAGGGCAAGCACGACATCGAGCGAGCGGTTCAGGGTCGCGTAAAGCATGGTCGTGACCGCGGTGACGAAAATGATCTGGAACAGCGAGGTGCCGATGACGATGTGGGTCGGCATGCGCAAGAGGTAGATCATCGCCGGCACGATGATGAAACCTCCGCCAGCGCCGAGCACCGAGGCGAGCAGCCCGACGATCACCCCGAGGATCAGCGGCGGAATGGCACTGATATAGAGCCGCGACCGCTGAAAGCGCATTTTGAACGGCAGCTTGTGAATCCAGGTGTGCTCGCCTGGTTTCTGCGTGGCAGGCTTGCCGGCGCGGGTCCGCCAGACGGCGCGCAGGCTCTCGGCGAGCATGAGCGAGCCGATCACGCCGAGGAAGATCACGTAAACGAGCGAAATAAAGACATCGGCATGGCCGAGCCTGCTCAACAACCCGACCAGGAGCACGCCGGCGAACGCCCCGACGACGCCGCCAATGCTGAGCACGAAGCCCATGCGGAAATCGATATTGCCCCTGCGCCATTGTGCGAGCGCCCCGGATACGGAGGAGGCGACGATCTGATTTGCCCCGGTCGCTACGGCGATGGCCGGCGGAATGCCCGAGAACATCAGAAGCGGAGTGAGCAAGAAGCCACCGCCCACGCCGAACATGCCGGAGAGAAAGCCGATGGCCGCGCCAAGGCCCAGCATGACCAGGAGGTTCACCGAGATCTCGGCGACGGGCAGATAAACCTGGAGCATCGGGCCGGAGCGTTGGATTTCCGCGCTGCTCGCAAGGTGTTCGCGGCGAGCGCCCCTGTCAATGCGCGAAGCGCGCGGCTGACCAATTTGTCATGGGGCGTGGCACAAAACTGTAGCTTTGGCGCCGCTTGGCCGGTTAGTTCGCCTCGATGACAGTCACGCTGAGACCGGGCGGAAGGCTCTGGCCGCCGTCTGATCTAAGCGAAACCGGCTCCGGTATGGCCTCGCCATCGCCGCGGGCGTCGCCGAGTTGAACCGGTGGTGCGGCCTGTATGTGGACCGGGTTTGCCGAGGGGGTGATGGCGCGAGGCGCCGCTGGCGCGGGCGTCGGCGCTTCCGGCTCGGACTCTGGCGCGGTGCCGGGTGCGGCCGCTGCGGGCGGCGCAGGATCGGCCTCGGGGTTCGGCGTGACCTCTGGTTGAAACGGCGCTTCCGGCACAGCAGGGGCCTCCTCGGCCGGCGCCGGAAGTCTCTGCTCGGCGGCAGGTGGCGGAACATAAAAATCAGGCTTTAACTTCAACCTGGTCACGAGCAGGGCCGCGCTGATCATGAGCAGCAAGGCTGCGACGACCATAAGCAGCGAGACCTTGTGGCGGCCGGGCTCGTCGGTGGCTCGTTTCAGCTCATTCGCCAGCGCCGGTCGTAGACGCAAGGCGTCACGCTCCTCGGCGCGTGCTGCGGCCGCTTGCGCGGCACGCCTGGCCGCAGCCACCAAGTCCTCGGTCGAGTTGATATCCCGAATGAATGCCGGGCCCCGCAGCGATCGCTCCGCGCTTGCCTCCTCGCTCGATGGAGCGCGCTTGGCGAGTCCAAAGGAGGGTGCGGTCTCCGTCGCCGGCGGCGTGGGGACTGGCGGTGCCGGTGGCGCGAACGTCACGGGGGCAGGTTCATTCGGCGTGCGCCCCATGCGCAATTGAGCCTGCGGCGCGGCCATTGCCCACGCTCTGTTCTGCTCCCCTTGCCGCATGAGCCCTTTCAAGGAGTCATGCATCGCCACCAAACTGTCGACGAGGTGATCGTCTGTGGCGGTGTTGCGCTCATTCATCGCCACGATATCGCGATGCAGCGCATCGAGACGCTCCGCCGCGCTCGGTTTGTCGAGCCCAGTCTCGCCAACGAGGCGCGCGGTCTCCTGCGCCGCCTTGCTTGCCGCCCGCTCCATTTGCGCGGGCGCGGCATCAATGCGCTCGATTAGCTTCTGAAGTTTATCTTCGACGGCGCCAATGCGGGCGATATGCTGTTCGGCGCGCCCGAGCTGTTGGCCCATGTCGGCAACTTGCCGCTCAATATGCCTGAGAGTTTCGAGCTTAGGGGTTTGCTCGAGCGCCGCCTGGAAGCGCGCCGAGATCTCCTCCATGCGGGTATTCAGAGTTTCGATCGCTGTTGCCGGCATAGCCTCACCGATCGAACGCTCGAGCCGCTGTGCCATCTCGATCAGCCGCCGGTCGAAATCCGCTTGTTCCTCGCTCACCGGAGGAAACCCAAGAGACGGAGAGGCGTCGCTTGTTATGCTCTCCGGCTGAGAGGGACTGAAGGCAGGCTCAGGTTCCGCTGCTGGGGCGCTCGGCGACGGTCGCGACGACGCGAACCAATCCGGCTCGGGCACGGCAAGACCGGCCGACACCGCGTTAACCTCCGCCTGTGGCTCAGGCCGCTGCTCCAGTCTCCGCGCCAGAGCGCTCAGCTGGAGCCGCAGCCGCTCAAGCGTCTCGGTCTCTTCCGGCGTACCGATGACTTCGGTGACCGCGGCGCTGTACGAGACATGGCCGAGCCGCGCTTGGAGCTCGTCCAGGGCCTCGGCGTAGCGGCGCTCGCTCTCCTCGATCCGTCTGATCAGCCTCCTAAGGAGGCTCTCGACCGTATCCTGGTCGGACGCAGGGATGTCGCTGCCGCTTCTGGCGGCGGCGCTGCTCGCTTGCCAACGCACTTCCGGAGCCATCCCGCACCCCTGGCGAAAATGATGCCCTGTTCGATGGGCCTTCGTGGGGTTGGTCTTCGAGGGAGACACGCCACCGAACGGTCCCCATCACCGTGACAAGTTGGGGTAAATTTTGGGTTAAGCCGCGCCCTGTAATGGGACATTTCC
>CAVUZR010000006.1:0-253312 GCA_963745855.1 uncultured Alphaproteobacteria bacterium
CTCGATTTGCGCGAAGCTCATCTTTCCAATCAACACTCACCGTTGTGAGGCAACGCGAATGCTCATTGCTCGAAGCCGCCGAGCGAACACCTCGCCATAGGCACTATCATTGTCACGGATAAGAAAGCCCGGAACAGTGTCCCAAGGAAAGGCTTCGGGAATCTGGGGGGCCAGCCATTCCGCCGTCGGATTGGTCGTGACGCCGATCCATAGAAGGCGACGGCGTCCGAGCTCCAAGATGACAAACACGAACAGTCGTTCGAATGCCAGCGTTATTCCACCCTTGAGATGGCGGACCTCGCCGTCTCAACATGTATTTCGAAACCGTCGACTGCGCGGCATCAAAGCCGAGCTTGAGCAGCTCGCCGTGAATCCGCGGCGCTCCCCAAAGCGGATTTTCCTTGCACATACGGCGCACGAGATCTCGGGTCTCTTGATCAATCCTGGGTCGGCCGCCTGGATTGTGAGATTTCCAGGGCCACCAAGCGCGAAAACCCATCCGGTGCCAGCGAATGATGGTCTCAGGACGCACGATCGCCACGAATAACGCCCGATCACCATCGGAAAGCTGCAACCTTTTCGGAGCCTTTCGGTGCAGAATGTTCAGCTGATGGCGAAGGATGAGGATTTCGGCTTTCAATCGTTCATGCGAACGAAAGCAGTCCCACATATAGCCGAGCAAAAGTCTGAAGAAGGTCGCCATCAGTTTCGATCATGATCCGATTTGCTCTTTTCTACCGCGAATCCAGAGGATGAGGTTTTCGGAAGGCACAGGGTCGCTAAACGAATTGCGCTGCACCGTGTCGAGCTTGCATTCAATATTGTCTGTGGCAATTCACGTGACTTTGCCATTCCGGCAGGCCGCAAGAAAGAAAGCAACGCTGCGTTTCGCGTGCGGTCCAATCTCGGATACAGCTGCTTAAGCTTCTCGCCAAACAACGCTCGCAGCAGCAAGGGAAACAGCACCAAATCCTGGAAGAATCGGCTCCCGAGCGCCTAGCTACAACGACGCGAATTTGGCCAGCAGTGTCTTCGGGATGGGCCGCGCGGCGCGCAAGCGGTGGCCCCGGCTTTTGGCAGAGGCGGCGCCGAGCTCGTCGGATTGTGCGCACCACACCGGCGCCGGTCTACATCTTTTATCGCGAGGGCGAAGACAAGCCAGTGGCGAGCCAGCTTGACATTATCGACACGCTACCAGGCGAGAAGGGCTACAACGATTTCCGGCAGGTTTGGCAAGTGTTGGTGCCGAAAGATTATGTCGCCAACACGATTACGGACACGTCGATGCTGCAGCAAGCAGGCTATAAGATGGAAAAGACGGATAAGCTGCTTAACATGGCCGTGGTACCCGACAAATCACGCGCACGAGTTCGCTTTAACGGTGGAAACACCGAACTGCAAAGCGCCTGGTATCGCGACCAAGTCGCAAAATTTTTCCTCTTTGACGAGGTGCCCTTGTCGGTATCAGGAGACAAGGTTCCAGTCTCGCCGATTTACGAGGGGTTCACTATCGATCCGGGGCAGCCAGGCGGCGAGATGAAGTTTTGCACCGATCCCAACCCCACCCAGACTTCTCACAACGTCGTGGCTACGGTGCCGGGCGATAAGGCTTACTCGCCGCTGTGGCTGCGGGTTGTCTACGATAGTGCCGCGTGCGCCTCGGTACACAACCTCGACACTGCACTCAAGGCGAAGGTGGTCCCTGCCAGAGTGCTGATAATCAATTGCCCAATAGTCTCCATTGAGCATTAGAGGAGCGGAGGCGAAGGCAAATCGGACCTTCAACTCCAACTTTGTTGGGAGATGCCGGTCAGGCGCCCCAATGGAGAAAACACTAAAGCCGCTACGCCTTCATGGTCGGGCGTCACGCAAAAATGGTCGTGGTCTTAGCCGATGAGGCGCTTCCCACCACTAGTGTCTTTTTCTCCATCAACATGGGCCAACCTCGTTTGTTTTTGCGACGATTCAATCGCCCTTACCACCGCATGGCGGAGAGATATTTTGCTCCGACTAAATGTAGAACGCGGGCGGCAAGCTTGAGTTCGACCCACCGCTGCCGGATACTTGCGGCATTGCACGTCGGAATATTTTGAAAAAGGCTGGCATGATGCAAATGTCGCCGGTGCGCTCTCGCCGCTTCGATTAGATCTGCGCGACCCAATGCAAAAAGGCTGCACAGAACAAAATGAACGACGCACACTCCAACGTGAATTCGACATCCGGTCGCTTGAGGAGGGGAAACGAACGCCTCAACATTTGTTTGACTCCTTGCGTAAGAACTCTTTTGAGGCGAAATGTGCGTGCATCTCGCCGCTCACACCATCCTCCGAACGGGGGATCGCTCAGTGCATCGAATGGGGGATGCGAGAGGACCGCGAGTGGATGGGCGAGCTCGAAACGGAATACCTCAGCGTCAGACGGCGCCGCCGTCCTAGGCCTCTCAGGGACGAGCCAACAGCCGCAATTCATTCAGAGGCGGCGTTCCGACTCCGGAATTGGAACTATGACGTGCCGACGAGCCCCAGACTTTGCGCACGCGAAACGGCCTGTGCTCGCTTTTCCACATCGAGCTTGTTGAAGATGTGCTTAACGTGCGTTTTGACGGTCTCGGGTGTGATGGAAAGAATTCGTGCGATTTCCTTGTTGGATCGACCTTGGGCGATCCAATTCAGAATCTCTCCCTCGCGGGTGCTGAGTGGCTCCGCACTCGCGGAAGTCACACCCGCCTTGACTTGAGGTTGATAGCGCGCCTCATAACCCTCGATAAGGCGGTCGAGGTAAGACGCGAAATTGGTAGAATCTTCCGCACCTGCCGTCTCGTCCCGAACACTTAAGAGCAGGGCGCCAATCTCCGGACCCTGATCTAAGATGGTCTGATAGAGTCCGACGTGTTGTCCTGCGTTCAGCACCTTGCGGAAAGCGACCAGAGCATCGGTGCGCGCGCCAGCACGGAGATAGGCCATTGCGAGAAGGGCGCCGACGGAAGCTGTGGCCAGCACCACCTCAAGATCCATAAAACGACGATTGCTCATCTTCTCATTCTCCTCCGCAAGTAGTCGCCACACACGAGGTAAACCTGACACGACGGAGGACTCTGTCTCACGGTAGGCATAAGTTTTCTTGGATGGATTTGATCAAGCTGGGATGTCCTTGCTATTTTCAAGAACGCGATTTTTGAGTGTGATATTGTTCTGGATATACAGAGAGTTGGCTGGAAACAGCTTTGGCCCTAATGTATTGAATCTGATGCCAATCAACGTCCATTCGGTCTCCACACGTCCTGGCTTGAGTGAAGTATTTGTAGGGAATACTCTCAGATACGGCTAACGAGACTGTTGAGGTGCGTCTCGCTGCGCTCTGAAGGAGCGCGATCCTATTTTAACGGGTAACCTCACGCGCCTCGAGCAGGCGCTGCCGCAGCTGAGGTTTCGAAGACGGTGGAAGACCGTGCATCATCCAGGGTGGCATGATGGCGAGGTCGGAACACTTTCCGAGCACGATCCGGAGTGCTGCTCAGCACGCCGAACGCGTTTACTCGATTGGGGAAGGAGCACCCCCGGGGCCCGACCTCGTGAGGCTATCGAGCTCCTGGCAGCGTTCCACGAACAGATATGGCGTCGATCCTGCCGACAGCAGGGCTCCGCGGGTCCTCACGCAGGGTGAGCTAAAGGCGTTTCGTGAACCGGTTGGCAGCCTCGTCTCGACGGCGCAGGAGGAGATCGACCGGCTTTATCATGTCGTTCGCAATGCAGGATATGTTGTCCTATTCTGTGACACCGCGGGCGTCGCAGTCGAGCATCGCGGTGAGGATGCGGATGCGAGCGAATTCCAACATTGGGGAATATGGCTCGGCGGGATCTGGTCCGAAGAGATCGAAGGCACGAACGGCATCGGTACCTGTATCGCTGAGGAACGGCCCATCACCGTTCACAGAAGCCAACATTTCAGATCGCGACATATTAATTTGAGCTGCTCCGGCGCGCCGATTTTTGGCGTCAACGGAAGGTTGATGGCGGTCTTGGACGTGTCCTCTCTCGATCCTGGACGCTCGGAACGGGCACACGCCCTGACGGGCGCCCTCACGGTAAACTCGGCGCGCGCCATAGAAGAGCGGTCTTTTCGAGAGCACTTTCGTCACAATTGGATGGTTGCGATCGCGCCCTCTCACGAGGATGAGCCTGGCATGTTGCTGGCGGTGGACGGCGACCAGCACATCATCGGCGCAAACCGAGCCGCGCGCACTTACCTCTTGCTCGATGATCGCGGTCTCGAAACCGGTGTTAGCGTGCGTACGATATTCGAGCGAGACCTCGAACTCTTTCGACGCAAGGACGAAACCGATATCGCCACGCAATTAGTAATCGCAGGCAGTTATGACAGCCGCCCTGCGCTGGTTACGCCGCCAGTCCAGCCTTTTGCCGCGTGGCACAACGAGGCCCTCCATGCCCGGCCGCGTCTGGATGTCATCGGCACTCTCGGAAAGATGGTGCCTGCGCCACCAGCACACGGCGGATTGTCGCCTGGGGCCATGCGTAGGGTTCGAGAATTCGTGGATACTCACTTAAGCTCCAGCATTGATTTGGCAACGCTGGCTTCGATCGCGGGAACATCTATACATCATTTCGCTCGCGGATTTAAGCAGTCTGCTAACGTGACACCCCACCATTATCTCGTGCAAAAGCGGGTCGAGCGAGCCAGGGAGTTACTGGCTCGCACGGAACTTTCGCTCTCGGAGATTGCGTACGCTGTGGGATTTTCCGACCAAAGCCATTTGACGCGTCATTTCCGTCAGACACTTGGAGTCACACCCAGACAGTTTCGGTGGGCGCAGCGCTAGACACTCACGGATGTGATGGAGCCGGACTGATCCGATCCGTTTGTTGTTGTCGTTGTAAACAGGTACTTATGGCAGTTTGCCGTGACCGGCTGTTCCTCGTCCGCTACATGATCCGCCCAACCGCTAAACAGGGTAACGGCTATGCGGCAGTTGCCGCCGTCAACGACGATGGACTGTCCGGTCAGAAACGGCGCCTTGCAGGCCAGGAACAGGATGGTGTCAGCATAGCTCGAAGGACAGCAGCGTGTATGCCATCACCGGAATCACTGGCAAGGTTGGAGGCGTTGTTGCGCGCACTCTGCTCGCGGCCGGACTGCCGGTCAGGGCAGTTGTTCGCGACGCCGACAAGGGCCGGCCGTGGGCCGATAAGGGCTGCGAGATCGCAATCGCCTCGATCTCCGATGCGGCCGGTCTGACCAGGGCGTTTTCCGATGTGGACGGCGTGTTCCTCATGACGCCGCCGGACTTCGACCCCGAGCCCGGCTTTCCGAAAACGCACGAAGCAATCGCGGCGGTCAAGGCTGCCATCGCCGCCGCACAGCCTGCGAAGGTAGTGTTTCTGTCCACGGTCGGTGCCCAGGTTGCGGAATTCAGTCTGCTGAACAATTCCAGGATAACGGAAGAGGGCCTGCGCAACGTGTCGGTGCCCGTCGTCTTTCTGCGCGCCGCCTGGTTCATGGAGAATGCCAGCTGGGATGTGGAAGCGGCGAAGGCCGGGGTCGTTCCCTCTTTCCTGCAGCCACTCGACCATCCGATTGCGATGGTGGCGACGGCCGATATTGGACGTACGGCAGCGGACCTGCTCCGCGAAAGCTGGACGGGTTTGCGCATCATCGAACTCGAAGGGCCGCGTCGCTATTCGGCGAACGACGTCGCCGCGGGCTTTGCGGAAGCGGTCGGCCATCCCGTGCGGATGGAACCGGTGCCGCGCGACACGTGGGAGGCGCTGTTCCGCTCGCAGGGAATGAAGCATCCACTGGCCCGCATCCGCATGATCGATGGTTTCAACGAGGGCTGGATCGATTTTGAGGGGGATGGCGCGGAGCACCGGGTCGGCAGGATCCCGCTCGAAACCGTCCTGAAGGACCTCACCGCGCAGGGCTGACGCGCTGAGGCGTCCCCGCCCAATCGATTCGAGGACCAGATTGCAATTTTTCTGGCCGGATCGATTTTAATCACCTGAGTTGCCGTTGAAGAACGACGAGATGTCTGGATTGGGTCAAATCGCGCTAACGGTTACGCCGCCGGTACGCGTCTACTCACGGAGGACCGAAACCATGTCGACCGAGCAGAATGCCAGCAACACGACCGCCCCGACTTAATTCTGCAGGTGTGCAACGAAACCTATGCTTACCGTCGCTTCGGATGTGCTGCCTTTTCCATGCTGTGGACTTGGCCTCTCATAGCCTCCTATACCAGTTCAGGCCTTGTCCGGCGTGTTAGGCCGAACCGGCATCTCACTTTTCGGCCGAGACTTTATGAGCAGCAGGAGATCGTGGGCGGCGAGGGCAATGCCCCAGGCAAAAAGCACCCAAAGAAACCAAGGATGGGCCGGATTCCTGATCAGATTGACAGCGGCAAGCGCGACAATGACAACGAGAAAGACGGCAAGATGGATGACGAAGCCGCGCAGCGGCGGTTCGCTGAACTTCAGCTGCTGCGGTGTAGAGCGCGTTCGTTTCGCCATTAGACGACCTCTGACCTCCTAGTGTCGAGGTGAGTGGAGTCCTCGTCTCTGCGTCACTAAGCGAAGCTTTCAATGCAATGCCTTCCGGCACCAGCGACGGCAATGCTCGCTGCACCATAGCACTGTAAGGAGCCTTGCAGCGGCCACAGATGGTGAGCACGTCCAGGTTGGCTACGAGGATCTCTTTGGTTCGAGATCGAACACCACGCCAAGTCTAGATCGCAAGCGCTTAATGGTCGCCCTGACGCAAGAACTGCTCAGGAGCGTCTTTCGGCACGACGAAGGGTGTCGCTGATTTCGGATCCGTATTGAATTTGGCAAAGACTGAAGGATTGTCGCGGAAGTGCTTCTCGAGTGTTTGGATTCTCGTCCCGTTGGCGGGATGGTCGGAAAGGAGCTGCGGGAGTTGTCTCGTATCTGCGTTTTGGAATCGCCTGAAACAACCACACTAGGCCCCACGGATTGTAGCCGGCCTCTGCGCAGATATCTGACCCAGTTACGTCGGCATTCGACTCGGCCTCACGCGAGTAGCCGAGCGAATGAAGGTCGCCCATCAGCGCGATGGCGAGAATGTGGGCTCTTGTCGGCCCTAGCAATATAGCGGCCTCGATCTCGTGCCGTTTGATCCTATTGCGCTTTTCCATGAGAGCGATGCTGTCGCGGTGAATGGTGTGCGAAACTTCATGGCAAAGGGTTCCCGCTAGCTGCTCGGTGTTCTTCACGAAATACAGCAGAGAATCCACGACGTAGACATTGCCACCGGGCGTCGCGAAGGCGTTTGGTTGGGTTTCGTGAACCAGATAGAACTTGAAGGGATGAGAGTAGCGAGACTGCGCCACCCGGGAAATCGAGTCCGCTATCGGTCTAAGCGTATCGTAGAGAGGAGAGGACTCGATGATCTCCCCTTTATTTGTCAGTTCTTTGTACATCTCCTGTCCGAGCTCGGTCTCCTGGTCGGTGACGGGCTCGGGAACCGGAGCCTGAGCGCCGCATCCGATGGAGACCATCAACAGGAAGGGAGTTAGCCAGGACCGGGAGATCGAGAATGGTAATTTCGGCATGTCAGTCTCCATTGCGCCGCTCACCCCGAGAGATCCGCGCCTGAGACCGGGTGAGGTGCGTCGGCACCGTCCCCATTCGAAAACTTTGACCGTCGCTGTCAGTGAGTGGCGCTCGCCACCGTCCTGACTAAGCTCCGCCCGGCAAGTGCCACCATGATGACTGCTAAGCCCGAAGTGATCAGGTTGATGCCGACGATCAGCCCCAGCGCCCAGGCAGCTGTGCTGGGCCAACCTTTAATGATCAGCGCGGCCAGGATCAGGTCCGCGATTCCGCTTGCCAACATCCAACCCCAGGAGTCGGGGAACACCTCGCGATAGCTGAGGGACGCAACGATCTGGAAGACGCCTTCGACGATGAAGAGGGTGATAAGCACCAAGGTAAGCGAGACCGCGCCTTCGGTTGGATGCCAGAGCAGTAGGATGCCGACGAACAAAGAGAGCGCTGCCGTAAGCAGTGACCACAGAAAGGCCTGGACGTTCTGCGCGAGGAACATGCTGGCAAGCCCAACGATTCCGCTGAGCAAGAACAGCCAGCCGACATACACATCTACAGCGATCGTCGAGATCTGGGGCCAGATGACGGCGAGAACGCCGAGGATGGCCATGATCACGCCCTGGGTCAGGAATATTTGCCAGTGAAGGTGCACCGTGTCCTTAACGGCACGCTGCATGTCGCTAAGAGTGGGATTTGAGGAGGCCATTGGATTCCTCCATTTGTCGCAAGTGCGAAAGTGCGAGCCGATGACCCGCATCGTTGGCGTAGGCCCGTGTGCTGTCACAATCAAGCGGCTCGCCAGCGGCAAAAAGGCCTGCGCTTAGGCGAATGCCTACCCACGTAAAGCGTTTGGCGTAGTGGGCCTGTGCGAGCAGTGGTACCCTGAAAGCCCATTTGCAGGCGTGTCCGGCCCGAAGCGTCGGACTAGTGATGGAGAGTCCAAATGAAACCGATCCGCATTCTGATGCTTGCAAGTATTGCTTTGGCCGCGCCGGCCATTTCGCATGCGCAGGTGGCAGGAACAACCTTGCTCGGCGTCAGCGTCGAGGAGATGCGAAACGTTGCCCTGGGTTGGAGTGTCAAGCGTACAATCCTCGGGCAGCCTGTTTACAATGACAACAATGAACGCGTCGGGTCTATCGATGACATCATCATCGCGCCCGACAAGGCGATTTCCTACGCCATTGTCAATGCCGGCGGCTTCCTCGGGTTGGCGAAGCACAATGTCGCCGTTCCCGTTTCCAAGTTCAAGCTTGTCGAGGGCAAACTGCTCCTGCCAGGCGCCACGAAGGAAGCTTTGAAAGCTAGTCCTGAGTTTCAATACGCCCAATAGCGTCCCCGATCCAATCGCGGATGGCGGGACACTCAATATAGCTTGTATCCCTTGAGAGCGCTTTCGGCACTCGACAAGCACGTACGGTGAAGCGCTAAAGGGCTAAGCGTATGGTGTGAGCTAGGGAGCCAATGTCATTCGATTTCTCATCAATCTTCTTCATCCTTATTGCAATCATGGCGCTGCAGCCTTTGCTCATGGGGCGATGGTACGCCATGCGACGTGCCCAGGCGATCCGGGCGATGGAAAAGGAGCACAACACCCGGGTTATCACTATGATTCATCGCCAGGAGAAGCGCAGCCTTTTCGGCTTTGCAGTCTCTCGACACATCGACCTGGAGGATGCCCAAACGGTCATTGCGGCGATCAAGGAAACGCCTGACGATATTCCGATTGATCTTATTATCCACACGCCCGGCGGCCTCGTGCTGGCCGCGATGCAGATTGCCCGCGCTGTCGAAGCACACCCGGCAAAAGTAACGGCCTATGTTCCAGTTTATGCGATGTCTGGCGGAACGCTAATTGCGCTCGCCGCAGACGAGATCATTATGGGAGAGTTTTCGGTTCTCGGTCCTATTGATCCACAAATTCTAGGGTTACCAGCAGCGAGTATCGTCAGGGCGCGTGATTGGTCGTGCGAAATCCATGGGGGAAAAGCGATCAGCCGAAGCGCATTAGCTCGCTATTGTCATCTGAAAGGCGCAAGCTGAGAAATCACTCGGTAAGAGCAACAATGGGCCCCGAGTGGCTGAGAGCGGAAGACTCCCGCCTGCAGAACGCGGAGGGAGACGATGACCTCTCGAACCCCCAGAATCGATTTTTACACTCCTAAGACGCTTGCTGTGATGGACCAGGCGTTCGCCGCCGCGGCGTGCACTTCAAGAACAGGTCTTTAAGGCAACCTCGGTGCGTCGGCTTCGGTCGGCCGCCCTTTTTTCATGACGTGGCATCCGGATTAAATCACTGATGTCGCACTAACGCATAGAGCGCACGGAGGTCTTCTTCGGACAACCGCTTCCACAGCTTCCTATCGACTGTCGACCAAAGGTTGCACGTCAAGCAGCCTTTTAGACGTTCGCCACCGTTGTCGATCTCAATTAGCGGCTGCTTGCACTGGTTGCAGCAAGTAATCCTGTCCGCGTCCATGACGGCACCCTCTGCGTTCTTGCGAGCCTTGGCCTCGGTATCACCCTTTCCGCCAGTTACCCTGCGCTCGGTTTTGCCACTCGGCAATCTTCTCGGCCCCGGTCTTCCAGTCATCCTCTATGGTGGCCAAACATTTCTCGCAGAGCGCAATAAGCATTAGCGTGGCACCTGGTTCCGCAAGGGCATACCCTGCCACCGGGGCGACTTCGCATCTCTCGCATATATCTGAATGTGTCACTTTCATGGTGCGTCCGGTGGGGCGTCGGCTTCGGCCCGCGCCCTTTTTGCTGTAACTTCAAGCAATAGGAGGGGTTTCGATGACCGACCGCGCAGACTTCACCTTCGTTGCAAAGGAATATCACCAGCGAACGCCATGGATAGCGGCCGAGCAGTTGGCAGGAGACAAGTTGGTGCTGCCCGGGCTAATCGGTTTCGATCTTGCTCCTGGTACAACTTTCGAGCAGGCCAAGGAAATTGCCGACTATATGCGAAAGCACATCCGGGGAATTCACTACACGATTTGACCGACTGTCACTGCACCTTCCCGGCCCCTGGCGGGCGAAAGGCGCATGGGTGGTGTGTGCGGGCACGCTTGCGAGGTCCGCGAAGGCTGACCTTGTTCACGCCAAGCAGGCGTTGCATCGCGCCGGATGTGATCTCGGGCCGGTTTTTGAGGCGCCAAGCCGTTCACCCTGCCAGCGACCCTTGCAGCGAGCGAAATTCCGGGGGGAGCGCCCCCCGCTCGGGGGCCCGGTCAAGAGGGACCCGGCTCGATTGCTCGTCCGGTGATCCCAAAGCTAGGACACTTGTGCTGGGATGACCGCATTACCATCTTTAAACCACGAGCCATTGTTGACCGATGCCAATACATGAAAGCTCGCCGTGGGGCGGACCATGTAGCATGTGATGCCCATTAAACCACCGTCCGCCCCACTCTCAGCTTGCCACCAAGGATTACGCGTAGCCGAGGCCAACAGCGCACGTTTCAGTCACCGTGAGGTTGTTGGTCGTCTGCGTGGGCTTCTCGCTTCTAGCCGGAAGGCCAGTTAGAAATACAGGGCGGTAGGCCAAATGGATCTGAACCTCGGTATCGGTTGCGACGTTAAGCCGTAACGGGGGCTTCTTAGGAGCCCTACGATGACAACGACCAAACCCTGCCGCTATCGCGGATACGACATCGTGCCAACGCGTCAGTGGTCGAGCTGGTGTGTGGGCGTCTACCCCACGCGTGCGGACTTGCCGCTCTTTTCGCGGTCTATTTTGCATACCTTGGCGCCACGGGAAGACGCTGTGGCCGAGGCTAAGCAGAGCATCGATCGCGTCCTTTCGAGCCAGTCTAGCTGGCTCACTTAGCGCGCTTTGGCGTGACTTTGGCCTTGGCGTCTTTTAGCGCCTGACCCCACGCGCAAATGTCTTCAAGGAAGTGTTCCCCGCTTCGATTGATGAGCGGAACGTCGCTTCCGCCGTTTCGGCCGCATCGACATGCTGGCGGCTGGTAAACCTGGGCGATCGGCTCGAATGCTACGATCTGTTCCGCGCTATCTGCGCCCGTTTGCGGTTTGGTGATCTGTCGGTGTGGCCGATTTGCAGCTCTTGGCATCAGGCCTAGCAATGAATGTCGGCAATTAACTCCAATGTTGACCGTCTAGAGCACACGTGCCCAAGGACGTACAAGACTGAGGCCGTTGTAGTTGGCGCGGGCGTCGTTGGGCTGGCTATCGCGCGCGCCCTTGCGCTGCGCGGCATCGAGGTCTTTGTAATCGAAATAGCAGGTGGCATCGGATATGGGACCTCCTCGCGAAATAGCGAGGTCATTCATGCCGGCCTGTACTACAAGCCAGGCAGTTTAAAGGCTCGTCTCTGCGTGGATGGCCGTCGTGCCCTCTACCAATATTGTAACGAGAAGCGCCTGCCCCACAAACGATGCGGCAAGCTCGTAGTGGCCGCCAACGCCAGCGAGGAAGCCTATCTGGACCAACTGGCACAAAAGGCGGAAGCGAATGGGGTCGAAGAGTTTGAGCTGGTCAACACCGCAGGGCTGAAGGCGCTCGAGCCAAGTCTGCAAGGACTGAGCGCGCTGGTATCGCCTTGTACCGGGATCATCGACAGCCACGCCCTTATGCTTTCCTATCAGGCCGATATCGAAGCAGCGGGCGGGACGATCGTTTTCAGCACCCCCGTATTGGAAGCTGCTATCGACGGCCATGCCGTTAAACTTCGCACGGGCGGGGTCGAGCCGGCTGAGTTGGAGGCCTCATTGGTTGTCAACGCTACAGGTCTTGACGCCTGGGACTTCTCCTCCCGCGTGACCGGGCTCGACACGGCTACAATCCCGGCTCGATACTTGGCAAAGGGCAGCTATTTCGGTTTGACCGGTAAGGCTCCTTTCCGCCACCTGATTTATCCAGTGCCAGAACCAGGTGGCCTCGGGATTCATTTGACCCTTGACCTGGCCGGCCAGGCGCGATTTGGACCCGACGTGGAATGGGTCGATAGAATTAGTTACGATGTCGATCCACAGCGCGGCCGATCATTCTATGCCTGGATCCGCCGCTACTGGCCCGGGCTTCACGACGGCGCGTTGATGCCAGCCTATTCAGGAATCAGGGCGAAGACGACAGCTCGAGATCAAGAGCCCGGCGATTTCGTCATCCAGGGTCCGAACGAAACCGGCCATCGGGGCTACATCGCGCTCTATGGCATCGAGTCCCCGGGGCTGACTGCGTCGCTGGCGATCGGTGAATGGGTCGCAGAGTTGGCACTAGGTTCAACAAAAATCTAGCTATCCGAGCTTGGACCGGATGGTGATCGGCCTGTCTTTGGCTCTGCCGCTGAATGGACTGCGTCAAAATGGTGCGGAACCCTGATGGAACATGCTAGCCGCATTCTCATTTGACCTCTTTCGATACGAAGGAGGCAAACCATGATCAGAACCTTCTCGTTTGCGGCAGCCCTTCTAATCGCGTTGTCGTCATTGGCGTTTGCAGGAGCGGGATCCCCCAGCAACGGCACTTACCCGCAAACCCACAAACACCACAGTCAAAGCGGTCACTCCGCTTCTGGTGCATCAGGGAACAGGTACGGGTACTGATGCCTTTAGGCGGGACTCATAGCGCGGGCCGCAAGCGAGTGGCGATTGCTGTGCTCGGGATTCAGTCACAACGTGCCCCATCGCCCCCGGGTGGACCGCGGCTGGGCGATTTGTCGCGTGATTTGATTTGTCGCGGTTGGGTGATTTGAAGCGGCGGTAGGTTGGAGGTTCGGTCGCGGCAGACGGGGTTTGCCTTTCGAGCAAGCACTACCTCTCAAATGGAGGCCTGCTATGCGAACGAGTTTAGTCGCAGTGACTGCACTTACAGGCAGCCTGCTTTTACCCTTTCTGATGTTGGGGTCAGCTCAGGCGGTAACTAGCGCGCCTGACCTCAAGAAGGTTATGAGTACCACTCATGTCGGCACTGTAATGCCTGTCCGTGCTGGCGGCGGGGGCGGTTTCGTCGGTGGCGGGCGCGCGGGGCTGGGGCGTGGGGGCGCGGCCATGTCCATGGTTGCCGGCCGTGGGTTTAATAACGGTCACTTCAATAGCCGGCACTTCGTCAATGACCGTCACTTTCATAACCGTCGCTTCGTCAACAATCGGTTCTTTGTCGCCGGTGGTCCATAGTGGTGGGGCGGTTACAACAATTCCTGTTGGTGGTGGACTGGCCGGAGATGGGTCTGGGCGTGTTACTGAAAGAAAAGAGGCTGCTCTCTGAGTAGGGAAGGCGCCCGGCTCGTATTCTCAGCTCGTGAGCTCATGTGTCCTCGGGGCTCGGTGCTCTCGGCGGGAGCCCATCTACGTTCGCCAACGCCGCAGCTTCTTCTTCGCGCATTTCGTAACGAGGCCGCACGCATTCAGAGAGCCAAGAGTTTAGGGCCTCGGGTTGCCGCCGCTTAGGCAGATGACCGGCTGAGGGCCTCCCATCGTGGCCTGCCTCAAGGTCAATTGGTTAGGATGCGCATTCTTGGCATTGTGACTAGAACGCATGACTCGGGGTTAGCTTTGCTCGAGCAGGGCTCACCGACGTTGATCTTGGAGGAGGAACGGTTCAACCGCGAGAAGCACACGCGAAAGTTCCCATTCTGCTCTCTTAAGGCAGCATTCAACGACCGAGGCTTAGACCTGGCTGAGGTCGATGTGATCACAACGCCATGGCATATGAGATCGCGGTCGGTCGGTTTACAAACCCGTAATTCGCTTATCGCTTTCGCTTGTCGCTTTCTTGGCGCGAAAGTTGTTCGGGGGGCGTCCTCCTTCTCCCCTGGGACTATATCGCTGCCTCGAAGGGGTCGCTTCTGCGAATTGAAAAAGCCCGCAGGGGATGACCTAAACTGGGGACTGTTCTTGTGGACACGGGAGCAGTCCCCCTTTCTTATTGCTGAGCTGGGGATTGGTGTCCTCCGTTCCCGGCTCTTCAAGTGGCGAGGGGACTGTCTAGTGACAGCGGTCCCCTTGCCTACTTCATTGCTGAGCTAGGATGGACGCCGCATCCATTTCGGCTCTACAAGAGCGGGGAGGGGACCTGAGCAATCCGGTTCTCTCTCCTTTTTGCATCTTTCCACTGGGCATTGAAGTAAGGGCGCCGACCGAAGCCGACGCCTCGATCCAAAATCCGACAGGTTCGTTGTCAGCTATACCAACGCCGACGCTTCATCGCACCGAGACCAAGAAGGCCGAGACCGATCAAGCCGAGGGTGGAGGGTTCGGGGACACCTGCACTCGTCACCCCTAGTCGCACTTGCTCTAGGTCGGAGATGTCTTGAATGTCGACAGTAGAGACGAGGCTGAAGCTCACGGCGACTTGGTTATCCGCGGAGTCTAGGGTGAAGAAGTTTTGCCCGTTGCCTAAGGCGAAGCCACTACCACCGTTGTCAAAAGTGAAACTCCCCAGGGGCATCCGATGAGCCCCCACAGCTCCTGGCTCCGTGAACTCCTTCAGTTTTTCGCCGCATCATTATGACCGCCCAAAGAAGCAAGCCGCTCACTTTTGGGGGTCTGAAAGAGACTCGGGACTGGGGGTGTTCACCAAGAACGGCGGAACAGTTTTCTCGGCGGTACTCGGCAGTCTAAGAATCGTTAACCTCCGCGTCGCGGAGCCGACACAAACTCCTACGTCTGGTGTCCTCCACACACTGTGCAGCCCGCGCCTGAAGGCAAACAGTTGAATGGTATCTGTGGGCGAGAGGGAGCGGGAGTTTGTGCCAGTGGAGTTAAGATACCCAGTGGAGCTAAGATACAATGAGTAGTACCCCCCTCGTAGTGACTCATTCATGCGCTCTCGTCAGAGACGCACTCCGTTGCATCTTAACCAGGTCGCAGTTTCGGCCGGTGCATATCCTACCCACACTAGACGGAGGCGCGGAAAACTATCTGAGCTCAGGCATCTGCATTTGGCTTCTAGGGGTCAGCGAACGCGCTTCAACCACAAACGACTTGGTGCGACGGGTCGTTGCGGCAAACCCTTCGGTTAGACCTGTCATCCTTGCCGAGTCTCACGCTGCAAAGGACATCGTGCTCGCATTGGAGGCAGGCGTCTTTGGCTTCCTGTCCCAGAACATCCCGAGTAAGCAGCTCATCAAATCCCTGGAATTGGTCGCGCTCGGCCAAACGGTAATCCACCCTCAGTTTCATCCAGCGGCCTTCGCTCAGATGGCTGTTCAGTCCCAGCCGACACGGGAATTCGAAGCAACAAGTGCGTCCTCAGGAAACGGTGGTTATAAGGCAATCGCTGAGCTCCCCCTGCTGCTCTCTTGGCCTTGCCCGCGATCGAGACGCGCGGAATTTCGAATGGGGGCACGGCTGGCGACGTCGTCCGAGGACTGTCGCGCCGCGAGTTGGTGATTCTGCGAACGCTGACAGAGGGCGCATCAAATAAGGTCATCGCGCTCAAGCTGGTGATTACCGAGTCGACGGTGAAGGTGCATATGAAGGCCATTCTGCGGAAGCTTAGACTGCAAAATCGCACCCAGGCTGCGATCTGGGCACGTACCCATCTCGGTGAACCGCTCGAAAACGCAGCAACTTGAAGCGAAACAACGGAGCGGACTCAGAAGCTGCGGGTCGCTGATTCGATCAAGCCACTGGGGCCCAAAGACCGAGCCTATGGCCGCTAGCTGGGCCGAGCAGCCTGCCTGAGAACTGCGATAACGAGCTTGCCCTCATCATCCTCGTCAGGCGCATAAGCCTCTTCGAACTCATCAAGCATTAGGTCAATTTTAGCCTGGGTGGCGCCTTCCGAACGCATCTTCGCTATTTCGAGTTTGAAGCCTGCCAACATCCGTTGGATTATCTGCAGCAGATGGCCCGGATCCATTTGGGTTCCCTTGGACCGCCTCCAATATCAACCTTTATCGAGCTGATCCAGCAGCTAGTGAAGTGACCCTGGGGGTAGAGGGCGCCGCGCGCCCCGGCTCATTAGAAGTAAGTCGTTTGGACTTTTCCTTCCGGCCTCGTTTGGAAGTTATATTCACTCATGGGCTTATGACAGACACCAAAGATGTGAATGTCGAAGTGCGAGGCGAGGACATCGTTATTACGGCCCCCGGCACCGACCATTTGGTGATTTATCCTAAGCGCGATGGCAGTGTTGAACTTAGTGCAAGGAGACTGTTTGGACCTTTGGAATTTCGCACCGGAATGTGACGCACCGATTGCGCTTTCCTCGGGCAAATTGCCGCGACCTAATAGCCCCTGAGTTCTTTGAGCTGTTCGGGGCTTAGGCCCTCAATGTCCTCGCTGGTAAGCAAATCCACGCCCTCGCGCTTTGCCTTTGCTTCGGCAGCCTTGAATTTGGCCTCTCTTTCTTGCTCAACGGTGTTGGAACCTCCGCGAGAGGGGACCGAAGTGTTCGTGGGAGGTTGTTCAGGCTTCCTCTGCGGTAGCGGCGCCGAAGTTTCCGCCGAACTCGCCTTGGTTGGTTCTGGCACCGACCCAACAGCCTGACGCGGTTTCACCGAACTTGCCTTTGCTGGTTGGCGAGGCTTACTGATCCGCTGAGGAGGTTTCACCGAACTCGCTTTAATGAGTTTTGGAGGCCTCTGCCGCGACTTTGCGTTCACCCAGCTCGACGGGATAGGCTTCGCGTACACCCCTTGTTGAGGACGACAACAACCGTTCAATGGAAAGGAAACGGCCAGAATAACAACTGCACTGAGAACGCGCATAACCAAACACAAAATCCGCCCAAAACGCTGCGCGGTACCGTTAACCACAATTCGTTGACATCTGACTAAGGAGGTAAGGTCGTTCGGCGTGGCTTTTCGCAGGAGGAGCACCATGACCAAGCCAAGGCTATGGGAGAAGCTGCATCTGTCCCAGTGGGGACAAGTTAAAGCGATGGCCGACTGGCTTTAAGGTTCAACGGCTGAAAGGAGATCGGTGCCAGTTGCTCATGCCCAATGTCGAAGTTGACGACACCCTCACTGACATCGAGCTTACACGCACCCTCACCAACATCGAGGATTGGTTGCGGCAACTATCCCGCGGCGAAACGGGCGTTTACAATTTCCTCACCCTGATATTGCACCATCCTCTCCGTTGATGGTTGGGGCGGGGGTCATCTCTCACCAGATGCTGATGACGAATGCCGGAGCTGGAAAGAGACATGAAGGAGCGGATCGAGCGCCTGACGCGCGAAATCGAGGCGAGGAACGCAGCGTGCAAGCAATATGCTTACGATATCGCCTGCTTAACCGACAAGGTGCGGGCGCTACAGGTGAAGATCGACAATTTGACGATGCGGACGGCTGCACGCCTCTCGCCTTGGCAGCTTTCAGCGCGGCCTTAGTGCGCTCGGAGATCAATCCGGAGCTCGGCCACGCTCGCCATCGTGGTGAGCATGAACCTTCCCATCGCACCGTTGAGCTCGGGCAGATCGGCAAACAGCACCTCCACGCCGGCGTCGATCAGCTTCAACAGAAACGACACGTTGCGGGAGAGGCGATCTAGCTTCGCAACGATCAGCTTCGCTTTGTGCTTCTTGCAAGCCGCTATCGCCGCATCGAGTTGAGGACGCGAGGCACGCTTGCCCGACTCCACCTCGATGAACTCCCTCGATGAGCTGCCAACGCCCACCGTTGAGGCGCCAAACTGGATTTGAGGAAGGTTTGGGGCAGCAACGGCCTATCCCGTCCCCACCAGTCAGTTAAGTAAGCTATTGATTTACAATATGAAACTTCGGTTGGGATGGAACCTTTAAGCGCCTCAGCGTATTCGCCCGGAACTTACCGCGCTTAATGGGTCCCCTTTCGACCCCCGGGGGGTAGATTAAATTTTGGAGAAGGATGGGTTCCCTTTGCATCACCCGGGGGACTGGCTAAAATGAAGGTGGGGTGATTGTAGCTCTAAGGTTTACACCCGGGGGGCTGGCTAAAATGAAGGTGGGGTGATTGTAGCTCTAAGGGCACGCTCTAACGGCACGAGCGTGTAGCATGTCGTCGGCAAGGGGAGTCAGCTCTATAACCTATTGAAGATAAATGGTTTTAGCCCTCGCGAAAAAAGGGGTACAGGAAATCCAGGAGGGAGTATGCTAATTAACCAACTGATTCTATTGCGAAAAACGCATCTTATGGGCTCCGCCGGCTCGAAATCCCTCTTCCGTCCTTACTATGTCGTTACTAGTGCGTCAGTTAAGGCCTCCGGCCACACAAGCTAACCCATTGATTTAATATGGTGGAGCCAGGCGGGATCGAACCGCCGACCTCGTGAATGCCATTCACGCGCTCTCCCAACTGAGCTATGGCCCCTTCAGAAGCCAGAAATCACAGCGTCCGGCCCCCGCGCTCCCGAATTAGGTCGGTCTAACCGACGTTCAAGCGAAATGCGCCATGGAAACCGAAACCCGCCATTCTGGCTTCTGATTTCTGGCTTCCGAAGTCTGGCGTAGCCTAACCCTCCTCGCCCTGCCCCGGACCGCTGACAATACCAGAGACATCAGCCTCCTCGTCGCCCGGTTCCTCAAGAAAAGAGTCGTCGTCACCAGCGGCTGGGATTTCCGCCTCGTCCTCGCCGAGATCGACGATCTCCTCCTCCTCGATGGCCGCGCCCTCTCCAACCTCTTCGACCTCCTCGAGGCTGATTGTCTCTGGTTCGAGCGTCACGACCTCGACCTCTGGCTCTACCTTCGGCCTTATCTCTGGCGGTGGCGCTGCCCGCTCACCGCCGCGACGTGACGTTGGCTGCGTCACTTGATAGATGGACTGGCAGACGGGACACACGATCGGCGTGCGGCCCAAGTCGTAAAACCGCGCGCCGCAGCTCTGGCAAACGCGCTTGCTCCCTCTCGCGGGTTTCGACATTGACGTCCTCGATGCTTGATGTGCTTCGCCCCCCATTGCCACGCTTGTCTGGTGCTGTCAAAAGCTATCGAAAGCGCCCGAAGGCTGAAATCCAAGGCCCATGTCGCAGCCACTTTCCGCCGTTCCCACGCGGGCCCTTACCGGCACGATCAGGGTTCCCGGCGACAAATCGATCTCCCATCGCGCCCTCATTCTGGGCGCGCTCGCCATTGGCCGCACCCGCATCGCTGGGCTGTTGGAGGCCGAGGACGTCTTGGCCACCGCCAAGGCGGTGGCGGCGCTCGGCGCTGGCCTCCGTCACATCAACGGTGCGGTGGAAGTCACGGGTCAAGGTGTCGGCGGTTTGCGCGCGCCGGCCGAGGATCTCGACTTCGGCAATTCCGGCACCGGCAGCCGGCTCATGCTTGGCGTGGTCGCCGGTCACGATATGGTGGCGCGCTTCACCGGCGATGCCTCGCTCTGCCGCCGTCCCATGGCGCGCGTGCTGAAGCCACTACAGCGCATGGGTCTCTCACTCGAGGACGATGAGCGCACGACGTTCCCGCTCACCATCAGAGGCACGCAGGATCTCGTCCCCATCGTCTACCCACTGCCGGTCGCTTCGGCGCAGGTGAAGTCGGCGGTGCTGCTTGCCGGCCTGCACGCTCCGGGCTGCACCACCGTGATCGAGCCTCTTCCCACCCGCGACCACACCGAGCGCATGCTCGTGCATTTCGGCGCTGAGATCTCTATGAAAGACCAAGACGATGGGCGTCGCGCCGTCTCGGTGCGCGGCGATGCCGAGCTTGCCAGCGCTTCCATCACCATTCCTGGCGACCCGAGTTCCGCCGCCTTCGCCATTGCCGCCGCGCTGATCTGCGAAGGCTCCGACATCGTGCTGGAAGGCGTGCTGATGAATCCGACGCGCTCTGGCTTCATCGAGACGGTGGGCGAGATGGGTGGGGACCTCGAGCTGCTCGATCTGCGCCTTGAGGGCGGCGAGCCGGTTGCCGACCTTCGTGCTCGCGCAAGTGCGTTGCATGGCGTCGATGTGCCGGCTCGGCGGGCGCCAAGCATGATCGACGAATATCCGGTGCTCGCGGTGCTTGCCGCCTTCGCCGAAGGCGAGACGCGTATGCGTGGACTTGCCGAGCTCCGCGTGAAGGAGAGCGACCGTCTCGCCGCCACTGCCGCCGGGCTCGCGGCCTGCGGCGTCGAGACAGTCATCGAGGGCGACGATCTCATCGTCATCGGCAAGAGCAGCGTGCCGGGCGGCGGCGTGGTCGAAACCCACATGGATCACCGCATCGCCATGGCATTTCTCGCCCTTGGCCTTGGGGCGGAGCAGCCGGTGAGCGTCGACGATATCGGCATGATCGCGACGAGCTTCCCGGCCTTCGTGCCGCTTATGACAAAAATCGGAGCCCAGTTCCGATGATTGACCTAACTGATAATCCTTACAAATCAATGGTTTCCACTAATTTGGAGGCCTTTTTCTTATGCAACATGGTGTAACATACACCCAAGTATCTCCAACGGTTTCCAGGCCGTGACAGAACCTCCTGGCAACATGCTGGCAACATGAAATGGGGGTGTTGGGGATTATTCGGGGCGACTTGACACGGACCGTCAAATCAGTTCATACGATTCCAGTCCGGTGAAAAAAACGGGACTAATGCGCGTGGCGGACGCGCATTTGCTTGTTCCTCTGGGATTGTAGGTTAGGTAGCTCGCGCTACGCCTGGGCGGTCATTCTCACAGTAAATCGGCGTGACTGAGAATGTCGGGGTTCCTCTCCTACAGCACCACAGGAGCATTTAAATTTTGGCAAATGATGAGTTCGCGGACCTCTTATGGTGCGCAGGCGATTGCCGATTGCATCGGCAGGAACTATCGCCAGACAGTCTACCTACTAAGCACCAAGAAATTACCGGCGCAGAAGATCGGAGCCACGTGGATTGGCAGCCGAGCGAAGCTGCGTGCTTGCCTGCTTGGTGACCATGCCTCCAACAATGGGGGCGCGTGATGGGCCGCAGCAAACACGGCAAGATTGACGGCCAATTCGTCCCGCTATTGCACGCCACGCTGGATTGCCCAGCCTGGAAAGTCGCGTCACATGGGGCAAGATCGCTTTATGTTGCGCTTAAACGTCGGCATCCACGGGAGCGAAACACAGCTTTTATCTCCTACCGCACGGCGCAGAAGGAGCTAACGGCCCGCCCCAGTAAAATCCGCGAGTGGTTCGCTGAGTTAGAGCATTATGGGTTCATCGTCCTGCACCTGCCAGGCAGTTTGGGCGTTGACGGCAAGGGAAAGGCTCCTCATTGGCGCCTGACAGAGCTTGGCAACACGAGCGGGCAAGTGCAGATGGACTGTTAGACCCGCCAACCCGTGAGTATTTGCGCTGGGACGACGTTCTGTTTGACCCGGCACCATTCCGCGCCAAACGGGGGAGTACGGCTTGGGACGCTGACAAGCTCAAAAAACAAAATCCCGCTTCCCACGTAGGAAACGCACCGCTTCCCACGTACGAAGCATCCCCGTTTCCCACGTCAGAAGCACCAAATCGGAAAGTGCTTCCCACGGGGTGCACATACAGGGCGACGAAGGTGTTTCCCAAGTGGTGCACATATCTAGGGTAACCACTCCCTGTGAATCTCCCGCAGCGTCCCCAGCCTCTCCCTCCTCCCCTTCTGAAAGCTCTCCGGAGAGAGAAACCGAGTTCTAATCAACAGGGCCAAAACAACGTTGCCCTTTCCCCGACTACCGGGCCACCAAGACGGTAAAGCCTCCGATATGCCAGCCCAGGACACGTCTTGGGAGATGCCGGAGCCGGGGGAACACCTCGGCGTTGGCCCGACCATCATCCCGGCCGAGATTTGCTACATCAATTCTAAGGCATTTCAAGGCATCTACAGCCTGAAATGGCCGGGTAGGCTAGCGATTTTCTGTCACGAAAAGAGGAATTAGAGCTTTCCCCTTCTTCGGCCCATTCGTCGAAAGAGCCCATCCTCGAGAAGCAAAACCGGCTTACCTACAAGCTCACTGACGGAGTGCATAAAAGGCTCGGGCAGAGCGTCGCGCGCCCTTGGCTGCGTCATGGAAGTCCTTCCCGGGAGGTGGATGGCCAGGGTTAGGAACCTTGGCGGCGATCTGCTCTCCTTTGGCGCAGCCAAGCAAGAAGCCGTCAGGCTTTACCGCTGTCGTGACAAGGGAACGATAGATTGGATTTGCCAACTGAACTTGCGGGTGGCAGCCGAGATAAGCAGAACGGCTCTAGCAAGCGACAAACGGAAAACACCTGTCGATCTGATAGGTGGCGAGCGGCAAGGTCACGTCGATCCGAAAATTAGGGCTACCGTCCTCGACGCTGAAATTGGTTTCCTGATGGACGCTCGACCGGAAACGAATCAAAGGCGACGACTACCTACTCGAATACGACTCAGATGGCTATCCAGCACTACCAGCTTGCCTTGATCGACGTAAGCCACGCCTGAGGGAAGCGGCATGACCGTCTGAGAAGAGAGTGGTCGTTGCAAAATGTCAGGAGTTACCCCAAGAGCAGACATCCGCCAGCGAGGCACCGAGGTCTCAGAATGACCCAAAGCAGACATCCATTGGAAGCTCGGGGCTCACTCAGCTGCCTGGAGCTTCGCATGTCGCTTGGCGGGGAGTAGTTGTTCCCGAGAGCTATAGAAGTTGCCGGCGACCAGCACATCCATTTTGGTACGCAAGTAGCACGCAATGGCCTCCTCTGGCTTTTGCACGATCGGCTCGTGGTTATTGAAGCTCGTATTAAGAATCACCGGTATACCCGTGAGAGCCGCGAAGCTCTCAATAACAGCGTAGAGGCGCGGATTCGTGCGGCGACTGACGGTTTGAACGCGCGCGGTACCATCAAAATGGACCGTAGCGGGTATTAGCTTCGCTTTGTCAGGGCGCACCCTTGGTGCCATGGTCATAAAGGGGTCTAATTGGTCGATGTCGAAGAACTCCGCGACACGCTCTTCCAATATTGCCGGAGCGAAAGGACGGAACCACGCGCGATGTTTCACACGAGAGTTGATCCGATCCTTAATCGCCAGGTCCCGCGGGTCCGCCAAGATAGAACGATTTCCAAGTGCGCGAGGACCGACTTCAGAGCGACCTTGAAACCAACCGAGGATTTTTCCCGCGGCAAGATCGCAAGACACCCGGCGAATGAGCTCCTGTTCGCCCAATCGCTCACATGCCAAGCCAGCTTGTCGGAGTGCTTCCGCAATTTCGGATTCGCTATAGCCAATTCCATGAAAGGCATGTCTTAGCTCGAAGGTGCGTTGGTTCCCGAGCGTCTGATGATAATGCCACAACGCACTCCCGAGAGGAGCACCAGAGTCGGACGCGCATGGTGGAATCCAAACGGAGTGATAATCCGTATCGCGAAGAATTCGTCCATTGGCAACGCAGTTAAGCGCGACGCCGCCAGTCAAGCATAAATTGCGACTCTTGTAACGTTTCGAGAGAGCGCGAACCACGTGAAGGATCGTTTCCTCAACCGTGTATTGCAGCGCAAACGCGAGGTCACGATGACGATCGGTGATGGGTTCGCCTTTGTCCCGCCGTTGACCGAATGTCTCGATAAACGGGCTCTTGAAGGGCTTGTTGAGACCATGAGTGTCGTAGCTGATGAAGTCTCTGTTAATGGAGAATTCTCCGTCGGGTTCGAAGCGAATTAGCTCGCGAAATTTTTTCGCATAGGCTTTGTCGCCAGTCGCAGCAAGCGCCATCACCGTCCCTTCTTCGAATCTTTTGAACCCCAAATGCTCGGTGACAGTGGTGTAGAGCATGCCGAGGGAATCGAAGATGTGCATTTGTGAGACACGCTCAAGGCGATTCCCGACGCCGGTATAGGCTGATTGAGCCGTTTCGTCGCCGTAACCATCCATCACAAGTATGGTGGCCTCCTCGAAGGGAGAAACAAAATACGAGGCGGCGTGCGCATCGTGATGGCGCACTTGAACGATCTTCGGCAGCTTGCTCTTGACGCCGAAGTGCCACAGTAACCCCCACCGCAGGCCCATCGGCATGGAGACGATGAGGGTGGACTGAAAGGGTCGCGCGCTGGGAGGAAGTAAATTAAGGCTCGCTGGAAAGCCATCGCGAACCGCACCAAACATCATTCGCCAAAGTGATTTCATGTGCCATGGCGTCGTGATCACATCGACCTCAGCCAAGCCCAAACCTCGGTCATCAAACGCCGCCTTCAGAGAGCGGAATGGAAACTTTCGTGTGTGCTTCTCGCGGTTGAACCGTTCCTCCTCCAAGACCAACGTTGGTGAGCCCTGCTCGAGCAAAGCTAACCCCGAGTCATGTGTTCTGGTCACTATTCCAAGAATGCGCATGCTAACCAATTGACCTTGAGGCAGGCCACGACGCGAGCCCTCAGCCGGCCATCCGCCTAAGCGGCGGCAACCCGAGGCCCTAAACTCTCCGCGCCGCCTCGTTACGAAATGCGCGAAGAAGAAGCAGTCTCATTTGTATGTCGGTCCAGTCGGCGTTGGCGAACGTCAAGACCTTATATGCCAACCGTGTCCGTGTGCTTCCTTCGTCGAGGGTGGGCAGTTCAAAAACACCTGCGCTGACCAATTCCTTCCAAACATCATCGAAAATGGGCTTTAGTTGCGCCAAGGCCTCGGGGCCGAAAGCCGATCGCGGTTGTGAGAGCCTCGCCATAGCACTCTCCGTTGTCGACCATTCCGAATTGCTCGAGCGGTCAATTAACGAGACACAACGGAATTAAGTTCCTCGCGCTCAAAGCGGTTGGTGCTAGAGCAGCTCGCAGTTCGTTTTGGCCTCACGATCCGCTATTTGCTCGTAGCGGGTGCTATCCTCGCGAAGCAGCGCGCGAAGGGAAAATAGCTTCCTTTCTGCGATACGAGAGATCTGATCAACTCTAACGCCCGCGGATCGTTCATTAGGCGACAAAGCTCCGGTTGGGGCCTCGCGACATCTATGCCGTCGCGGCCGTCTATCATTCAAACAACGAGGCCACCGCACGGGAGCGTCGTATTCACCATTGCCGTTGGGCAGCGCCGACCGAAGCCAACGCCCTAGTACATGATACAAAAGACCGGGTAGGACCCGTGGCCCCGGTACACGCAGGTACCGCTTGGATAAACTTGAGGCTGCAATGCGGGCCGCGATGGCCGCGATCCGCCTGCCGGACCCTGGATATGCCGACTGATCTACGATCCGCGCCATTGGCAAATCGAGTAAGACGAAGCCATCTCCCGAATGAAAACTTAGGAGCTTGATCGATTAGTCGCTGGGGGAACGATCAGGGCGATCGATGGTGAGCGCGTGAGGTTCATTGTGGGAAGGATTGTTCAACCGTCTGAACGATCCCTTGGCCGAGAACGCTGGCTAGTGTGCCGGGGAGAGCGGCAAACTCTCGAGGGCAAGTCTCCGAAGCTGAGCCGGATCAGTTACACCAGCAGCAGCAAGCTCGACGAGCTTCCGACTGATCTCGATACTAAGGTCGTTGGCTTTATCCGCATCAAGAAGGGGGTCATGCGCTCGCATTACCAACCAGATAGATTCAAAAGCGAGCGCCAACTCAGTAACCAGTTTCGGATCATCGAAAGGATTGTGAGGGCTCATCTCTTCCCTCCACGAAGGAATCACCAAAAAAGGAAGCCCTACCGGCGTCAGTGAACTGCTTCGGAGACCGCGTGAGCCAATGTGTCGCGATACACCGGCTTAGAGAGCACAGGCGCTCCGGGAACCACGTCGTGAATCCGTTCTAGCGTGCCGTCGTCACTGTGAGCGGTCACAAAAACGATGGGAACGTCACACACTTCCTTGAGCCATCGTGCGGTTTCAATTCCGGTACGAGCTCCGCCGAGATATACATCCATTACGACCACGTCCGGCGGATTGCTCATCGCCAACTCCTTAGCGTCCTTTTCGTTTGATGCCACATTGCAGACGTCAAAGCCCAACTCATGCATCGAAGCTTCTAAATCAAAAGCAATCAGGAACTCATCATCAACGATGAGGGCCCGGCGCGAGGACAGATCTTGTGCCATTGGTCACCTGCATTTTTGGCGTGCCCAACTCCACAACGCACTCAAGCAAGATTGGTGCCGCGCCCTTAGAGATTTTCCGCAAGCAAGAAACTGCGGTTCGCTTGAGTGTAGGGTTAGATAGAAGGAAGCCCCGGACTCCACACGAACCGGGGCTCTAGAATCGAAAGATGAGGGTTCGGCTGCTTGACGGGGGCACGTTGGGGAATCCAGCTGCCGAACCTGATCTGTGGATAACAACCCACCACTCGCACATCAGTTCCAATGCCGGACGGTCAGGAATGCCCGGTCCTAGTCGACATAGCGTAACTTGTGGCAGCTTGAAGATTCTTTGTGGCCGAGAACGATCCTTCGACGCAGCCAATCAGGGCACTGTGGCGTTCAATCGCCAGCTCATCGAAATTGCTCAGCAGAACATCAATCCCAGCTTCGATCTTGCGAAAAGCCTGCTAGGCAAAGAGGTCATGGAATTGCAGGCAGCTTATTGGCGGAAACAGCTCAGCACAATCACAGCCCAGGCCGAGGAACTGCGAGCCCCATCGAATCGGATTACCGCTGACGTCGCTGAGCCTATTACAACGCTGGCGCGATCTTCGCCATGATCGCCGCTCCGATCACATCAAATCTTCGGATACTTGAGCAGCCTATAGAGCATCCGGCTTGATGACTGCGGCCTTTCCAGCTTCGGTCAAAAGATCATTCAGCTCTGTAAGCCGGATCTTAGCGCGTTCTATCAACTCAGCGGTCGTATCAATCCAGCCCACCCCAATATCCTCGCCTGTCCGTACTTTGCCGGCTTCCATTAGCTCAAGCTGCTGCTCGATGCTCGCTTGTTCTTGTTTGCACCAAGCGATGAAACGATCAGGCGCGGACACAGCGACGCTTCCTTCAAATAAGAATCGTTACATCTTTTTCTCTGAGCACGTATTGGTAGCGGCATCCCATACGCCGCCAGCCTTAGCGCAATCGGCCGCCGTCTTTGGGGTTTTTACGTCTTGGGCGAAAGCTGGGCCTGTAAAAGCAAGTGCGAGGGCCACTGCAAAAATCGAGATCAGCGTTTTCATGGCGTTTTCTCCCTTACGCTGGACTTGAAAGTCCTATCGTTAAACCGGCTTCGCTGGCTTACGTTCCAGGAACGCCTGCTCTTATCGCGAGTTGATTCGACGCGTCACGATAGGTGGCGAAGATGGATCAGTGGGTTTCAAACCTCTCACCTTTTGAGGTCTACCTGATTGCTGCCCCTGCCATCATGCTCGGCGCTATCCTATTTCTCGGTGGGATAATCCTACTGCTCGAACCGCGCAAAGAACGACGCGGAAAAGCTGGCAGCAATTAGGAGGGCGCTAGAGAAAGCCGGAGCCAACTCAAAGACGGCAAGCGGTAAAGTGAAAACCAATCTGATGCAGGGCGATGCCACTAGGGCGCTAACCGAAGCCGACGCCCCTTCGGGGTCTCCTGGCACGAAGAAGCCCCGGCTTTGTGCTCTCGCAGGGCTTCCTCTTTCACGCGCCGCAACTCAAAGCTCAGGGAAACGGGCGTGTACTTGGCAACCAAACGCATCCCTCTCGCGACAAGTTTCGGCGTATCGCACAGAATCTCAGTCCGGAATCGTACCGTTCAATCTTGACGACGATTGTTCCGTCTGGAATCGATTCCGCACGGGGATTGTGTGGTACACAAAGACCGAGGCCAACATGCCGGGCGATCCCAGAGAGTGCCGTCAGCACGCGCTGACGTACGTGCAGCTTGTACAAACCGCAGCAACACAGCAAACGCGCGAAAATTTCGCTAAGCTGGCAAGAGCGTGGATTAGGCTCGCTGAGGACCTGGAGTGGAGCCAAGCCTTCCTTGTTGCGGTGAACAAGCGCTGGAACAGACCGGCTGAAAAGGGCGCCGACCGAAGCCGACGCCCCCGCTTGATAATGAAGGCAATGAAACTACCTACTTATCGGTGACGGTGCTTCCCTCCCGTCGCCGGTTCCCCCGTGGAACCGGAGAAGCCTCGGTCTCCCCCGTCCGGGGCTTCTCCATGCGCGCAAACCATACTTCCTTCCAAGAACGGTGAAAAAAAGACACGCGTTTATGAAAGCAGCGCCCAATCCACTCGGTCCCTGGCTTGGACGACTGCCTTGTCTTGGTCAGGCGCGTAAAAGTCGCTCTGTCTCAAAATAGGAAGGTCGGCACTTCGCGGATAGACGCCGACAAACCAACCAGATGGTGCGCGGGTTACTTCCAGGTCATAGCCCCGATAAATTAAAGTGAATCGGCTTCTGGCTTCCGTGGCGTAGGGCTTCAGCATGGGCAACACCTCCTCGATTGCCCAAATCTTTCGACGCCAGTCGCTTAAAATTCGTTTCAAATAATCCGAAAACGCTCAGGTGGTTATTGAAGCGTAACGGCGAACTGCACCCACGCAGAGTAAAGAAGCCCCGGCGCTTGGGGTCACACCGGGGCTTCTCACACCAAGACAATCAGAGGTTCGGCAGTGACGCGGGGTACGTCGGGGAGCTTGAAACCGAACCTATTGGCTATAAAGCTTAGAGTTCGAGCGCGGGTTCCCGAAAAAGAAGCCCCAGCGCCTTAGCACGCGGGGGCTAGTTCAGGAGGCGGCACAGCAATGCCGCAACGGCACTATAGCACCGCAAACACCGGGTAACCCGGCCACCGCTTCCAAATTATTGGGTCGAGGGAATCTGCACGTTTGCCGGGTCTACCTTTATGAAATCGGCACTTTTATCGCGATGGAATAGGGCGGCTATCAATAGAAACCCAACAATCGCGATAACCGAGAGGAGAATGCCGATTATTGGATGGATTCCCGAGGGCAGCGTGCGATCCTCACGAGCGCTTCGCCCAAACACATCTCTGTCAGCCATTTTGGCCTCCATCGTTGTCTTTGGATAAACTCGAAAACGATTGACTGGTTTCGTACCGCTTGACGGTGTTCCATGTTTGTTCTCTAATGAACGTATGCCTACGGGGCACCAATTCGATCTGCCATGGTTGAGCAATGGGACGACGCGGACTCCCACGTCGAGGAGTTGATCGCCCTTGGGGTGTGATTACCGGATCGCGCGGGCGGCATACGAAGCGGCGGTCAAGAGCCGACCTGGTTGGATCGTGACGCTGCGGCAAAAGACCAGACTGTTGGCCGATAGCCGCCGAGAGTAGAAAGGCCGCACAAAAAAAGCATTGGAGGAATCAATGAAACGTCTCTTTCTCGCAGCCGTGCTTTCGAGCCTTGCAATCACCGGAGCCCTCGCTGATCCGAGCTGCCACGATCAGGCTACTGACAAGAAGCTTTCTGGCGCTGCGCTCAACAGCTTTATGACAAAATGCGCAAAGGACGCTACGGCGTCATGCGATAAGACGGCGGCGGACAAGAAGCTATCGGGTGCAGCCAAAAGCAGCTTCACGGCAAAATGCGTGAAGGATGCGACCGGCGCCTAAAAAAGGGCGTCACCACAATCCTTCAAACGGAGGCGGCGGTGCCCACGATCTACATTTCCGACAGCGGCGACGACAAAAACGATGGTCTCTCGCTTAAGACCCCAATCTACTCATTGCAGCAGGCCCAGAAACTGCAGGGCCGCAAGAACGATTATAGCTGGCACTTCGGGCCTCGCGCATGGAAGCGCATCAAAAAGGAACTCGCCGACAAGAAGGAGTGACGTGTGACTACTCGAAGCCGACGCCCCCAAGGCCGCATCGCGAGATGGCTTAATCTGTAGGCATGTCAGCTTACATCAAACCGAGCATCACCATGAGCAGACTTCTTCTCGCCGTCGCCCGCGTCCGGCCAGACGCAAACCAAAACAAAGCACAACCCCAGGGCCGACTTCTGATCGTCTACGCAATGTGCTAGGAGGGTTTAACCAAGAAAGCACTAGAGAATGCCGGGGTTCAGTTCACCAACGGCAAGAGGCCTGGGGTCCGGCAATAGCCCACAAACGGATATGGGGAAAGCCTCTCTCACTAATTAGCTCGCTTTAAAGGCTCACGCTACCTGCGGCCGGCCAGAATGCCGGCGATGAAGGCAATGGCGAGAAGCGGCACCGGGCCGATTTGCTTCATGGCGTTGCCGACGCCCTGATCGATCATGCCTGTGGCATCGCCGGTCGAGATGAAGGGATCAGGCCCAATCTGTTTTTGCTGGCGCCCGACGAGCGGCACCATGGCGAGCACGATGAGACCGACCAGAAGGAGCCCTGCCGCGATGATCGCCGCCGCCTCGGCCGGATCGAAATGATAGATCGAGACGAGCGCATGATAGGCGGCGACAAGTGCGAACACCGCGGCCGCGAGGAGCAGCACCGCGGCGATGGCAATGACGATGGCCTGACGCAGCGAGCGCTCGAACGATTCCCTGATCCGAGCGCCGACCTGCAAGGTTGAGAGCAGCGCCAGCGCTGCGCGGAGCATGGAGGTTCGCCTCTAGCGTCGGGTGAAGATGCCGAACAGGAAGCCGAGGCCGACGGCAATGGCCACGGCCGAAAGCGGGTTCTGCCGGATTGCCTCCTCCGCCTGGTTTGCGGTCTCCATCGCCTTGTCTTGGGCACGGTTAATCTGCTTGTTGGCCATGCGACCGACCGTGGAGGTCAGGCTCTGAATATCGGCACGGATGGCATCGATCTGGTTGGCCAATTCCTGATTGTCTGGGCTGTGTGGGCTTGGGGACATAGGGGGATTTCCTTCATTACTGACAAAAGAGGTGGCAGCGCTGGGGTTAAGCCGCCTCAGTTCCGTGGTGGCTATTAGCTCGTTAGTCCTCATGACCATCGGGCGCCTTTAGGAGAAAGTGAGCCCGTCGAGAAGACGCGGGTATGGGCAAAGGAAGTTAGCGCGATAGGGCACGACGCTGCGTTAAGGGGCTACCTCGGACTCATCGCTTGCAGGCGCCTCATCCGGTTGCAACGTCCGCGATAGACTTGCAATCTCGTACGATAATTCCCAGGCCAAATTTACGAGGCCACTGGCTGACGGCTTATCTATCCCAAGACGGATGATGCCTGACGCAAGCGCGGCTGCCTTGTTTGATAGTTCGTTGAGCCTGTCGATGATGGCTGAGGCGTCAAACTCGAGATGATCCATGGTCACAGAGAGTAACGAACAATGCGGCGGCGAGTTCCTCGCGCAAGGCTCTCATTCACTGCGGGCGGCGTTTCCTCTCTGCGCAGTTCAGGGCGAGAGACGAAAGAAAAAAATGAAAAGGTGCGTCGGCCCTGAAATCACCGGACAAGCTTGGCAGCTTGGCGATGTTGCTGGCGATGCGCCGTGCCTCTTTGGCGACTTGAGCATCGCGCGGATCGGCGTGTCCGTAAACATAGGCGAGAGTCTGTCCATTCGCGTCCACAATTTTGAATCCTCCCGTCTAGGGCCTCAAGGGTCCATGGTGGTGGGATCGGCGCATTGGCAGAGCTAATCACCGGCAAACATGGCGGTGAAGCGAGCGTGGCGCGGGACCCACAAGGAAAATTGCCGCACCGAGCGTTCCTTACTGGGTTTTAATAATTTCGACAGGCAACTTTAATGCTGGCGCTCCATATCGTCTGCATAGTCCTTTACCGTGCGAGGATGCGATGAGGCTCTGGTCGGAGATTTTGCAAGCGGAAGACATCCTCTTCCGAAAAATATTCAATCACTATCGACCTGAGTTGCACTACATGCGGGGGCCCGGTCCAAAATGGCTTGCGAAGCACAGCGCCGTGGCTGAATGTGCAATGCCGCAAGTATCCGGCAGCGGTGGGTCGAACTCAAGCTTGCCGCCCGCGTTCTACATTTAGTCGGAGCAAACTATCTCCCTCAGAAAAACGCTATTATCCGCTCCAACATAGGGTCATCCGGGGGATGTTGGCTGAAATGGGCAGACAGGTAGCTGTCGTGCTTTACGTGGTGGTGATGGCAGGCGTCATAGTCGGTGTAGATTTCGTGTTCTTCAGAAACCAATTCTGGGAACGGCTGACAGTGAATATTGGCATTGTCTTGGTGTTCGCAGCTTTCTACTTGGTATTCCTCAGGCGTCCATGAATAAGGCGCGATAGCGCCGCTGGCGGTCCGTTCGTCCCGTGATGGTCCATCAGAACCCGCCATAACCGCGAGCCATCGCCGCGGCGAAGGCCGGCAGCAGCGGAAACAGCGCCACTTCCATCCAGAGATAGCGCCGCGCCTTGGCGACGGCCTCGTCTGTCGGCGAGGCGCCGGCGCGCCGCCACTTCAGGAACGCGAGCGTCGGTGGAACCGACAGGAGACCGATCACTAGGAACGTCCCGATCTTTGCCCAGAAGAATGCGTTGTGCGCGTAATACTCCCAGCCCTTCGCGGCGAAGATCGCGCGGGAGAAGCCGACGATGAGAATGAGGGCTGCGAGGACGCCATACCACGCGTCGATCGCCACGACGCGGGCGGCGGCGGCGACGTCCATGCCGCGCCGCACCACCACGAATTCCGAAAACAGAACGCCGAAGAGAGCGAAGACGAAGAAATGGTGTAGGATCGCCAGAGTGAGATCAAAATCGAGCATCGGTCAATCCCCGTTATGAACGTTGGCGTGGCCAAACCGCCGTGGACGTGCATTTGAACGCGAGGAGCCTTCTGCCGTTGCGGCCTGCGCGCTGCGTGCAAAGTGCTGGTAATGCCGAAGCGCCTCGCGCTCCTTCTTGGTCCGACCTTGGGATCGTCCACAATAGGGACCTCGGTCCATTTGCCGTCAAGCGCGGGGCGCATGATGCGGACTCGACCCGATGCGCCTTTGCCTAAGCGCCACCCCGGCGGTAAATTCATTTTGCTTGGTCCCCCGTCGGAACCGATGAACGCCTTTTGCTGCGATTGTGCAGACGCACTTCGCACTCCAAACGCACGAGGGCCTGTCCATTCGCGTCCACAACCTTGAAGCCGCCGTCTAGGGTCTCGACGGTCCAGGGTGCGGGAAAGCGGCGTGCCATTTAAGGGCACGTTGGCGCTGCCCTAGAGCCGCGCCGCTATTTCAGTTTGTAGATGAAAGTATAGGCGTCGCCCTTGGTGCCATAGGCGCTGAGCGCCATCTCGCCCTTAGCACCGGCGAAGTCGCCGGTGCCGCCGGTGATCGCGAACAACGAGTCGCCGGTGTCGTTAAACGGCCCCTCGACGGTTATCTGACCCCTGTCCAGGGTCAGCGTCCAGAAACACTCCCACGTCTTGCCTGGCACGGCGCGGATGCAGTGCCCCTGGTCGGTGCCGATCTTGTTCTTGTTGTCGGCATCGAACACTTCGTTGGCGAAGGTGAGGATGTCGCCGGCGCTGTCGCCCTTCGCGCCCGTGTCAGTTACCGCGTCAGTGGTGGCGTGCTCGATCATCTTCAGCTCCTGCGGATCGGCCGCGGCAGGGCCGGCAGCAATGAAGGCGCCGGCGGCAATCGTGGCGATAAACATCAGGTGCAAGCACGGTAACGGCTTCAAAGAATTCGGCATGACAACCTCCCTAAGCGTGGACTTGGAACCGGCGGCAGGTCTGCCGCCAGTGTGACTAGGCTTTCGGCGGAAGGGGCTGAGGGTTGAGCTTCCGACTCCTTGAAGACGGACCACTCTCGGACCACTCTTCACTCGACTATGTCAACTTACACCCCTCCGTCCACCACCACGACCACGAATGCGATAGGCAGTGAGAGGGACCTATAGATGCTCACCTTGGTTGGCTCGACCGAGACGCGCCACACATTGTCCCGTAGCGATGCCCACATGGCGAAGATGGTGAGAAAGCCAATGAAGGTGCCAAGAGCGCTGCGGCCTTTAGCGTGTCCATGGACGGGGGCCAATGATGCGAGTTAGGTAGCCAACCGCTTGACTGTAGCATGGCGGAGCAGTTTGCTTCCGGCCAAATGCTTCACCTCCACCACAAGCTTCGGGTGGCACCACTTAACATCCATCAGCCGTGACGACTTAAATGCAGCCCATGAAGTGGCGAGACGCTCAAGCTCAGCAAAAAACTCAGCGCGTTCAGCACCACCAAGAGCGATGAATGCCGCTCCAGCGTAACTCAGGCCCGCACTGTCCTTGTGAGCAAGTAGAGCCCTAAGCGCTCCGGTCTTGCGGTCCCGATCCGTGCCGATCACCACAAAGGTCAATTCGGTGAAGCACTTGGTCTTGAGCCAAGTTCGACTTCGACCAGAGCGATAAGGTGCCAGTGCAAGTTTGGAGACGATGCCTTCAAGTTCCTGCTCAGCGCAGGCTTTGAACAGTGCATCACCATCGCCATCAAACTCATCGCTAAACTGAATGCGGCTTCGCTCGTCTGCTCCAAGCAGAGTCTTCAAGCTGGCTCGACGCTCAATGAGTGCTTGTTGGCGAAGGTCCCTACCGTCGAGATGGAGCAGATCAAACGCATATAGGATGATGCTGTGGGGTTCCCGTCGCATGGCGGAGCGTAGCGCCTCGAAGTCGGAAACACCGTCGCCATTCTGGACAATGGCCTCACCATCGATGATTGCCGACTCGCAGCGGAGGTTGGCGGCGGCGCGGACGATAGAGGGATAACGGTCGCTCCAATCATATCCGTTACGGGTGAAGACACGCGCTTTGCCCGCGCTCAACCAACACTTGGCAGCGGTAGCCATCGTGTTTGATTTCGTGAATCCAGTGCTTTCCCTCTGGCGGCTGTTCGACCGGGGAAGCAAGCTGTGGCTCGATGAACCTGAGCCGTGTCGTAAGCATTAGGCTTTGTACTGTTTGGCTCGCTTACAGAAGAAGCCCCAGGACGGTAGATGCCAGGGCTTCTTCCGCTCTTCAGGAGAGAGATGGTGGTGGTGGAGGACCATCACCACAGCCTATCTACCACTTGAGGCCAATTATTCAACCCACATGCCCAATGAGAAGCCCCGGCCTTTGGGCGGGACCGGGGCTTCGGAGCTTGCGCTCATGGATAGGCCTGGGTGGGGATGGGCTGGGAGTGACCTATCCGACTGCCGTTTTCAACGTGCGCTGAAGCAAATCGTTCCGTGCGGCGGGCAGTTCACCAACGACAAGCGGCCAGGGGGCGCGGTCGTAGGGACAACAACCAAAGCCAATGAGCAAAGGCCGGAAGGCTGTTCACCCTCCGGCCTCCGGCTCTAGCGTCCCGTTCCAGAGGTAAGGCCATCCCGAACGGGACTTAGAACTTAGCGGCAGCTCTGCGTGTAAGCGCCGCCAGCCCTGCAAACCGCATTTTACCCACATGCGGGAGGGCGGTCGGACTTTGCTCGCCACGAAGCAATCACGCATGCGATTACAGGCCAATTTCTTGTTAAAGAGTGCCGTGGTGAATACGTCGCAAGGCAGGAATCGAGCTAGGCGAGAATGGCAGCATCATTCCAAGGCCGAAGGGGAAGGCTCGTCAGCCCAAATAACCAAATAAAAAAGGGCACCGCCCGAAGCCGACGCCTCTTGGAACACCCGATCGCGGGTTAAATCGACGACGCGCTGAACGAGGAGACAGAGGCTGACAATTTAGAGCGCCTTAATCTCGCCAGAACCTGGATTTGCTGGTGAGGGCGTGCTGACGACACTCTTGGGGCTGAGGTTTCGGCAAGCCACACGCATGTAGCGAACTGCTCTCTCGCCTGTGGTGATGCGTTGAAACTGGAAAACAAACCTCCTGACGATGAAGGTTGGGGCGGATCCTCGCCCGCTATGAGCATGGGGTTATGCTTTTCCTTCTAATTCTCACCGTCTCGATTGTGGCCCTAAGCGTCTGGCTGGGGGCTTACCTCATCGGCGTATAACGAAGGAGCGCCAACCGAAGCGGACGCCCTCTGAACACCATTTAGCGGTCAGGGGTTCCGTCTCCATCGATGTCTTCGCTGAATATTTTGCCTAATATGCATGATTCGCGCTTAGGGATGGCGCGTCCTTTTACATTTAGTGTCTGCCGATGACGGATAACTGCGATCTATGCGCCGAGGTGCGGGACCAAGACCTCGTCGTCACGATGCCGGGCACGAGCTTAAGGGTGGTGTACCGGAAGCCGCATCGGGGATCGCAGCTGGCGGCGAGGCTCGACTATTTTCAAGATCAGCAGAAGGGTCCAATCACGCGGGCAGAGTTCCTCGCCAAAGCGTTGAAGCTCTCCAACGACAAGGCGCGCGAGCTCGGGTGGATTGCGTGGAGGGCGTCGACCGAAGGCGAACGGCGAGCAAGGTCGACGAAACCTTTAGACAGACCTCGCGTTGTGAGGAAATCAAACGAAGGTTACCTCGATGACGAATCCAAACACAGAATCCTTGGTGGTGGAGTTCAAAAAGGAAGTCGCACGGATGCGGGAGCGTGAAGCGACGGAGCTTGAGATTCAATCACTCGCTGGAGGGGAGACATTGATCGCGAGCCAGTGATAAATGCACTGCGAGAAGCGGCCCGCCGTTAGGATCAAGGAAATCATATCGTAGCCGGATGGAAGCTACAGGCTCGAAATCGCCAAGTGGCCTTAGCAAGAATGTTGAGGCTGTAGTGCTGGCACTAGAGAAGCGCGGCGTCGTGATTACCGAGCATGGCGTGGAGTTCACAGGGAAGCCTAAGCGCCGTTATAGTTGACAATCGGAAAAGTGTGCGACATAGTGCGACATGGCCAGGAGGTGGCACTATGTCAGTCAGAAAGCGAACATGGGCTAACGCCAAGGGCGAACAGCGCGAGGCGTGGATTGTCGATTACAGAGACCGCCAGGGCGACCGGCACATTGAAACCTTCACCCGCAAGAAGGATGCAGACGCTAAGCACGCCGAAGTTGACGTGAGCGTGCGTTCTGGCGTGCACGTTGCTGCCAGCAAGAGCAAGACGGTTGCCGAGGCTGGCGAGATATGGATTGACGCGGCCAAGCTGGAAGGTCTCGAGCGCTCGACCGTTGAGCAATATCGCGGTCACCTAGACAAGCATATTGTGCCCGCACTGGGCGCGAAGAAGCTGTCGGACTTAAGCAGGGCAGACGTGCAGGACTTTAGCGACAATCTCCGCAAGGACGGCATGTCGCCCGCGATGGTTAAGAAGGTAATGGCTTCGCTAGGCTCACTGATTGCCGAGGCTCAGGACCGCGACCTTGTTGCTCGTAACGTAGTTCGTGCGCTGGCCCGCACCCGTAAGAAGCGCAAGGGTGGTCGCGACAAGCCCAAGCTCAAGATTGGCGTGGACATACCGGCACCGGAGGAAATCTCCGTTATCCTGGCGCAGGCCAAGGGACGTTGGCGGCCTCTGTTATTGGTAGCGGCCTTCACAGGCCTTCGAGCTTCCGAGCTCCGAGGGCTGCGTTGGGCTGATGTAGACCTTAAGGCCAACAAGCTTCATGTCATTCAACGCGCCGACAAGTTTCATAAGATTGGCTCACCCAAGACTGAAGCGGGCAAGCGGGACGTCCCGTTTGGTCCTACCGTCCATAATACTCTGAAGGAGTGGAAGCTCGCCTGCCCCAAGTCGGAACTTGATTTGGTGTTCCCAAACACTCGCGGGAACATCGAAGGCTTGCCGAACATTCTCACGCGCGGCTTCATCCCCACAGTGATTGCCGCTGGTGCCATTAAGGCCGATGGCAGCGCCAAGTATACTGGCCTGCACACGCTCAGACATTTCTACGCATCGTGGTGCATCGACCGTGGACTGCCGCCAAAGGTCATCCAAGAACTCCTGGGGCACACGTCCATCACCATGACCTTTGATCGCTATGGACACTTATTCCCGAAGGCCGACGACCCCGAAGAGATAGCGGCGGCAGAGCTTGCCGTGGTGCGGCGGGCGTGATGGCAACATGGATGCGACATAGAGGCAAAATTCTCAATTAAATCAATGGATTTCACCGGAGCCCAGTTCCGATGATCATCGCCATCGACGGGCCTGCTGCCTCCGGCAAAGGCACGATCGGCAAGCTCGTTGCCGCCCATTATGGCCTCGCCTATCTCGATACCGGAACGCTCTACCGCGCGGTGGCGCGCGATACCTTGGCCAGAGGAGAGGACCCGGCCGATGCTGACGCGGCAAGCGCAAGCGCCAAGGCGCTCGATCCCGGCACGCTCTGCGATCCTGAGCTCACGGCCCCTGGGCTCGGTGAGGCGGCCTCGCTTGTCGCCAAGCATCCAAAGGTGCGCCAAGAGCTGCTCGCATATCAGCGAAGTTTCGCTCGGGCCAAATCAGGTGCTGTGCTCGATGGACGCGACATCGGCACGGTGATCTGTCCCGATGCCAACGTGAAATTATTTGTCACCGCAACCCCGGAAGAGCGCGCATGGCGCCGCTATCTTGAGTTAAAACAAGCCGGAGTCCCCTTGAGCCACGCCGACGTGCTCGCCGGCATCAGGCGCCGCGATGAACGGGACAAGGGCCGCGCCGTGGCTCCCTTGCGCCAGGCCCCCGACGCATACTTGCTCGACACCACGAATTTGGATATAGACGCCGCACTCAGGGCTGCCATCGATCTGATCGAAGCTGCGCTGGGCCGTGCAGGGTATGCCAGTTGAGGCCGCGCCCCTTTCGCATTGGCACACAATTTCCGAAGTTTTCCGCGAAATCCTGGCGGTAGACCTCAGGCCGCATGGCAGCCGCGAATACGCTTGACCCCGGGCTTTCGCCAGCACACCGCGCCGGCAGTGGAAGACGGGCATTACGACTGAAAGGGACTGGGAGTTTTGATGAACCAACCGCAGGCTAGCGTAAGCCATCCAAGCCACGACGAGTTCGCGGCCCTGCTCGAAGAGTCGCTGACCACCACGGCGCTCCAGGAAGGCAACGTCATCAAGGGCACCATCGTCGGGATTGAAAAGGACGTTGCGGTGATCGATGTCGGCCTCAAGACCGAGGGCCGCATTCCCCTGAAAGAATTTGGCGTCTCCGGCCGCGCGGCGAATCTCTCCGTCGGCGACGAGGTCGATGTGTATCTCGAGCGCGTCGAGAATGCCATGGGCGAGGCGGTGCTGTCGCGCGAGAAGGCGCGGCGCGAGGAGAGCTGGACGCGGCTTGAGGAGAAATACAAGGCTGGTGAGCGCGTCGAGGGCGTGATCTTCAACCGCGTCAAGGGCGGCTTCACCGTCGATCTCGACGGCGCCGTGGCATTTCTGCCGGGCAGCCAAGTCGACATCCGTCCGATTCGCGACGTGTCCCCACTGTTGAACGTGCCTCAGCCCTTCCAGATCCTGAAGATGGACCGCCGCCGCGGCAATATCGTCGTGTCGCGCCGCTCGGTGCTCGAAGAGACACGCGCCGAGAAACGCAGCGAGATCGTGGCCCGGCTGGAGGAAGGTCAGGTCATCGAGGGCGTGGTCAAGAACATCACCGACTACGGCGCCTTCATTGACTTGGGCGGCATCGACGGGCTCCTGCACGTCACCGACATGGCGTGGCGGCGTGTCGCCCATCCGAGCGAGATCGTGAACGTCGGCGACAGCGTCAAGGTGCAGATCATCCGCATCAACCCCGAGACCCAGCGCATCAGTCTCGGCATCAAGCAGCTCGAAGCCGATCCGTGGGAGGGCATCGCCGCCAAGTACCCAGTAGGCTCGCGGCTCAAGGGCACGGTCACCAACATCACCGACTATGGCGCCTTCGTCGAGCTTGAGCCCGGCGTGGAGGGCCTGATCCACGTCTCAGAGATGAGCTGGACGAAAAAGAACATCCATCCCGGCAAGATCATCTCGACCAGTCAGGAGGTTGAAGTGCAGGTGCTCGAGGTCGATCCCGAGAAGCGCCGCATTTCGCTCGGGCTTAAGCAGACCCAGGAAAATCCTTGGGTCGCCTTCGCCGCCAGTCACCCGCCCGGCACCAACATCGAAGGCCCGATCCGCAATATCACCGAGTTTGGGCTGTTCGTCGGTCTGGATGGCGGCATCGACGGCATGGTGCATCTCTCGGATCTCGACTGGTCCAAGTCTGGGGAGGACGCCCTCAAGGACTATAATAAGGGCGACAACGTCAAGGCCGTGGTGCTCGAGGCCGACTCCGAGAAGGAGCGCATCAGCCTCGGCGTCAAGCAACTCACGCCGGATCCGTTTGCGTCGGGCGCGCCAAGCTCCAAGCTCAAGAAGGGCATGCGGGTGACCTGCGAAGTCGTCGCGGTGAAGGATAGCGGGCTGGACGTGAAGCTGCTCGACCACGACCTGACAAGCTTCGTCCGCCGCTCCGATCTCTCTCGCGACCGCTCCGAGCAGCGACCTGAGCGCTTCGGCGTCGGGGAGAAGTTCGACGCTGTGGTGACCCAGGTCGACGCTAAGGCTCGCAAAGTTTCGGTGTCGATCAAGGCACTGGAAATCGCCGAGGAGAAAGAGGCCGTCGCCCAATACGGCTCGACCGATTCCGGCGCTTCGCTCGGCGACATCCTTGGCGCCGCCTTGAGCAGGGCAAAGGAAGAGGACGCGGAAGAGACCGCGGAGAAGCCCAAGCGCAAGAGCCGGGCCAAAAGCGAGGCCAAGACCGAGGATTCAGCTGAGGCCGATGAATAGCTTTAGCAGCGCTGAGACGCACCATATCAGGCGTCAATAGGCCGTCGATCTTCCAGAGAGACCGCAATTGATCGAAGCCGAAACTGTGATCGAGCGCCGCCGTCTCAGGCGGAAGCTCACTGTGTGGCGGCTCGCTGGCGTCGTGCTTGCCGTGCTCCTCATCGCGTTGCTGATGTCCGGCAGCGAGCGCATGGCTGGCTCCGGCAGCTTCCTGCCCCACATCGCCCGCGTGCAGGTGAGCGGCATCATCACCGACGACCAGAAGATGCAGGACCTAATCGACAAGGTTGGCAAGTCCGACCGGGTCAAGGCGGTGATCCTCGACATCAACAGCCCCGGCGGCACCACCGCTGGCGGCGAGGCGATGTATGACGCGGTCCGCCGTCTCGCCGAGAAAAAGCCGGTCGTCGCGGTCTGCGGCACCCTTGCCACCTCCGCCGCCTATATCGTGGCGCTCGCCACCGACCGCATCTTCGTCTACGGCAACACCATCACCGGCTCGGTCGGCGTCATCTTCCAATGGGCCGACGTGTCAGAGCTGATGCACACCCTCGGCGTCAAGGTCGAGGAGGTGAAGAGCGGCCCGCTCAAGGCGGTGCCGAACCCGTTCGAGCCCACCGATGAGAAGGGCAGGGCGCTCGCCGAAGAAATGGTACAGGAGGCCAAGGTCTGGTTTGTCGATCTGGTTGGCAAGCGCCGCAATATCGAACCAGCATCCGTGCCAGGGCTGACCGACGGTCGCGTTTATTCCGGGCGGCAGGCGGTTGCGTTCAAGCTCGTGGATGAGATCGGCGACGAGAAGGAGGCCAAGCGATGGCTGCAGAAGGAACGCAACGTCGCTCCCGGGCTTTCCGTCGTCGACTGGAAGCCGAGGGCCGAAAGCGGGGGCATTTTGAGCTGGCTGTTCGGCGCGATCGCCTCGGAACTTGGCGTTTCCGCTGACAAACTCGTATCCCTATTCGGTCAAGTTTCGGAAGGACTTAGGCTTGACGGTCTAGTTTCGCTTTGGCACCCTGCAGGGAGCTAGCGGGGCTTTGGCCGGCAAGCCGACGATGGTGGGGCGATCATGATCAAGTCCGAATTGATTCAGCGGGTGGCCGCGGCCAATCCGCACCTGTTTCAGCGCGACGTCGAGCGCATCATCAACATCGTGCTCGATGAGATTACCGGGGCGCTTGCCCGCGGTGACCGGGTCGAGCTGCGCGGCTTCGGGGCGTTCACGGTGAAGCATCGAGCCGCGAGGCAGGGACGCAATCCGCGCACCGGGGACACGGTGTTTGTCGAGGATAAATTTGTCCCCTTCTTCAAGACCGGCAAGGAACTCCGCGAGCGCCTGAACCGCGAGGATGGCGCGGCTTAGGGCTTGATCCCCGATGGAACGGCCGTGATGCGCAATTTTGTCGTCGGCCTTATTCTCGTGCCGCTTGGCGTGCTGCTCGTGGCGCTCGCCGTGGTCAATCGCAAGCCTGTGACGCTCGGGCTCAACCCGTTCGACGGCACCTCTGGCGTTGGCGTCGAGGCGCCATTGTTCCTGTTACTGCTCGGCGCCTTCGCCGTTGGGCTCGTTATTGGCGGGCTCGCCACCTGGCTCAGCCAGGGCAAGTGGCGGAAGACGGCGCGGGCCGAAGCCCGCGCGGCCTCCACCTGGCGCCGCCACGCCGACCGGCTGGAGAAGGAGCTAGAGGGCTTGGACGCGCGCCCAAAGCACGTGCGCCTCGCCGCCGACTAAAGCTCCGCTCCGGGGGACCTTTCCGGCCCTACAAGCGCCGCCAAGGCTCCCCAAGCCCGTCATGTTGCACTGCGATGGACTTGAGCGCCCGGATTGCATAGGGTGGCGCGGCCTGGGCGCTCTTGGGAGCCCTGCACCTCCTCAAGCCAAAGAAAGTCCGTCAGGTGCCGGTGAAGGTAAAAATCTGTGGCGTGCGGACGCCTTCCATCGTCAATGCGGCGCTGGAGGCGGGCGCCGACTATGTCGGCTTCGTGTTCTTTCCGAAGAGCCCGCGTCACGTCACGCCTGAGGCGGCACGGCCGCTTGCCGAGCTTGCCTTTGGACGCATCGAAACCGTCGCGGTCCTGGTCGACCCCGACGACGCGTCCATCGATAAGATCCTCACTACGGTCCGCCCGAGCCTGCTGCAGCTTCATGGCAACGAGACGCCGGACCGCGTCGCGGCGATCAGGGCGCACTCCGGCTTGCGCACCATCAAGGCCATTGGCGTTGCTGGTCCCGACAACGTGGCGAGGGCCGCTACCTATCGGGGCATCGCCGATATGATCCTGTTCGACGCAAGAGCTCCCGCCGGTTCCGGCGTTCCCGGTGGCCATGGGCTCGCCTTCGACTGGCATGCCCTTGGTGGCCTTCGTGCCGAGCGTCCCTTCGCACTGTCCGGCGGGCTCGATCCCGACAATGTCTGGGAGGCCTTGGTTACAACCGGCGCCGACATGGTCGACGTGTCGTCTGGCGTGGAGCGGGCTCCAGGGGAGAAGGACGAGGCCCTCGTGCGCGCGTTCATCCAGGCGGCGAGGGCGGCACCCCCGCTGCAGAAGGCGTTTGCCTCATGAGCGCCATTCTGGATCAGCCGCCGCTCAACTCCTATCGTACTGGGCCCGACGAGCGCGGCCATTTCGGCCTCTATGGCGGCCGCTATGTTGCCGAGACGCTGATGCCGCTGATCCTCGATCTGGAGCGCGCCTACACTGAGGCTAAGGCCGATCCATCGTTCCAGGCAGCGATGGATGGCCATCGCGCATCCTACGTTGGAAGGCCGTCGCCGCTCTATTTTGCAGAGCGGCTCACGGAGCATTGCGGCGGCGCGAAAATCTATTTCAAGCGCGAGGAGCTCAATCACACCGGCGCGCACAAGGTGAATAATGTGCTCGGCCAGATCATGCTGGCCAAGCGTATGGGCAAGACGCGAATCATCGCCGAGACCGGCGCCGGCATGCATGGCGTTGCGACAGCTACATTGTGCGCCAAGTTCGGCCTGCCTTGCATTGTCTACATGGGTTCGGTGGACGTCGAGCGGCAGAAGCCGAACGTGCTCCGGATGAAGATCCTCGGCGCCGAGGTTTGCGCCGTCGAATCGGGTTCCAAGACGCTTAAGGATGCAATGAATGAAGCGCTGCGCGACTGGGTTGCCAATGTCCACGACACGTTCTATTGCATCGGTACGGTGGCGGGGCCGCATCCTTACCCGGCGATGGTGCGCGATTTCCAGTCGATCATCGGCCGTGAGACGCGCGAGCAGATACTTTCTGCGGAGAACCGGCTGCCGGATTCGCTGATCGCCTGCATTGGCGGAGGCTCCAATGCCATGGGCCTGTTCCATCCGTTCCTCGACGAGCGCGGGATCGAAATCTACGGCGTCGAAGCGGCCGGCCACGGTCTTGGCAGTGGCAAGCATGCGGCGTCGATTGCCGGCGGTCGGCCAGGGGTGCTGCACGGCAACCGCACCTATCTGTTGATGAACGACGACGGTCAAATCGAGGAGGCGCATTCGATTTCCGCCGGACTCGACTATCCCGGCATCGGACCAGAGCATGCCTGGCTCAACGACACGGCCCGCGTGAAATTCCTCTCGGCGACCGACGCCGAGGCGGTGGCTGCGTTCCAGCTTTGCAGCAAGCTCGAAGGCATCATCCCGGCGCTCGAGCCCGCGCATGCGCTCGCCGGCGTGCTCGACCTCGCGCCGCAGAAGCCGAAGGATCACCTGATGGTGGTCAATCTTTCCGGCCGAGGCGATAAGGACTTGGATTCCGTTGCAAATTACTTGAGCGCCAGGACGCGAGGGGCAAGCTGACGACTAGGGCTAACGGTATGACGCGCATTGACAAGCGATTTGCGGAGCTGAAGGGGCAGGGGCGTGCGGGCCTCCTGACCTTCATCACTGCCGGCGATCCCGATTACGCCACCTCGCTCAAGCTGCTAGAGGCCCTGCCGCAGGCCGGTGCCGACTTCATCGAGCTCGGCATGCCGTTCTCTGATCCCATGGCGGATGGACCCGCGATCCAGGCCTCCTCGACCCGCGCGCTTCATGCCGGGCAGACCATGGTCAAGACCCTCACCATGGTTAAGTCTTTCCGGCAACACGACAAAACCACGCCCATCGTGTTAATGGGCTATTACAACCCCATATATATCTACGGCGTGGACCGGTTTTTGAAGGATGCGGTCGCCGCCGGAGTCGATGGTCTAATCGTGGTCGACATGCCGCCAGAGGAAGACGCCGAGCTTCGCCCGCCGGCGAGCGCAGCGGGGCTGAACTTCATTCGCCTTGCCACGCCGACGACCGATGCCAAGCGCCTGCCGGCGGTGCTCGCCAATACTTCGGGCTTCGTCTACTACGTCTCGATCGCGGGGATCACCGGAACGGCTGCGCCCGACCTTGCCGACGTTGGCACCCATGTCGGCCGCATCAAGGCGGCAACCAAGCTTCCGATTGCTGTTGGCTTCGGCGTGAAGACCAAAGAGCAGGTAAGCGCGATTGCCAAGCTCGCAGAGGGAGTGGTGGTGGGCTCGGCGCTGGTCAGCGCCATCGCCCAGAGCCTCGACGCCCAAGGCAAAGCGACGATGGAAACCGGCCCCAAGGTGCTTGCTTTGGTCGAACAATTGGCATCCGCGCTCCGGCAGCCGGCGGCGGCCGCCGCGCTTTAGGCACGATTGCGCGTTTAGGTCGAGTATTGCTCTGAGCTTTTGGTAGACCCGTGAACTGGATCAACAACGTCGTCAGGCCCAAGATCCGCAGCATCCTTCGCAAGAAGGAGATACCGGACAATCTTTGGGTCAAGTGCCCCGAGACGGGGCAGATGATCTATTACAAGGATCTCGAAGCCAACCAGTTCGTGGTCCCTGGCTCGAACTACCACATGCGCGTCGCGGCAGCGGGCAGGCTGAAAGGCCTGTTCGACGGCGGCGAGTACGAGAGCATCGCCCTTCCCGAAGTGCCCATGGACCCGCTCAAGTTCCGTGACGAGCGGCGCTACACCGACCGCATCAAGGATGCCCGCGGCAAGACCGGCCTTGCCGACGCCGTTCTGGTTGGCGCTGGCAAGCTCCAAGGCGAGAATATCGTTGCCGCCGTGCAGGACTTCGATTTCCTCGGCGGCTCGCTCGGCACCGCCGCAGGCGAAGCAGTGATCTCCGGCATGCGCACGGCGGTGAATCGCGAGAGCCCGTTCATTCTGTTTGCCGCGTCCGGCGGCGCGCGCATGCAGGAAGGCATTCTCTCGCTCATGCAGATGCCGCGCACCACCGTGGCCGTGCAGGAATTGCGCGAGGCAAAGCTTCCCTACGTGGTCGTGCTCACTCATCCCACCACCGGCGGCGTGACGGCCTCCTACGCCATGCTCGGCGACATCCATATCGCCGAGCCGGGCGCGCTGATCGGCTTTGCCGGACCGCGGGTGATCGAGCAGACCATCCGCGAGCAGCTCCCCAACGGCTTCCAGCGCGCCGAATATCTGCTCGAGCACGGCATGGTCGACATGGTGGTGCATCGCCACAAGCTGCGCGACACGCTCGGCCGCATCTGCCGCCTGCTCACCCATTCGAGGTCTGGGCGCGACATCGCGCTTGCCGACCGCATCGATGGCATGAATTCGCATCCAGCGCCAGCGGCGACCATGGCGAGACTCGGCGGCAACGGGGAGATCGTCGATGTCGAGATCGAGGAGGACGACGACGATAATTTGAGCGAGCCCTTCGGCCACGTTGTCGATCCACGCCCACCGCGTAGCGTCTAAAGGCAATCCCATTGACCAATTTGCCCCACAGCGACGAGGGCCGCTCGCCACTGCCCTCGGTCTCGGGAAGCATGACGCTGCTCGAGCGCCTCAAGGCGCTGCACCCGCAATCCATCGACTTGTCGCTTGGGCGCATCGAGCGCCTGCTCGCAGGTCTCGGGCATCCAGAGCGCAAGCTGCCCCCGGTGATCCATGTCGCCGGCACCAATGGCAAGGGATCGCTGATCGCCTTCGTCCGAGCCATCGCCGAGGCGCTGGGTAAGCGCGTGCATGTCTACACCTCGCCCCACCTCGTCAATTTTCATGAGCGCGTCGTGCTAGCGGGGCCGCAGGGCGCGGCACCCATTACCGAGGACAGGCTGGTGGAGTGTCTAGCGCGCGCCGAGGCGGCCAATGCCGGCGAGCTGATCACTCTGTTCGAGATCACCACTGCCGCAGCCTTTCTCGCCTTCGCCGAGACACCGGCGGATTTGCTGCTGCTTGAAACTGGCCTCGGCGGCAGGCTCGACGCGACCAACGTGGTGGAGAAGCCGATTGCCACGTCCATCACGCCGATCTCCATCGATCACGTTTCCTTTCTCGGTCACACCCTTACGGCCATCGCCGGCGAGAAGGCCGGCATCCTCAAGCCCGGCGTTCCGTGCATCGTAGGGCGCCAGGGGGCAGAGGCGCTGAAAGTGATCGAAGCGAGAGCGGAAGAGATCGGTGTGCCGCCGCATGTGTTCGGGCGCGATTTCGATGTGTATGAGCAGCACCGGCGGCTGATCTTCCAGACCCCATCGCGGCTGCTCGACTTGCCGCTGCCACGCCTCAATGGGCGGCACCAGATCGACAACGCCGGCGCCGCCATCGCCACGGCAAGCGTCGCCTTCGGCGATGCGCTCACCATAGAGGCGCTGGAGCAGGGGCTGACCCATGCCGAATGGCCGGCGCGGCTCGAGCGCCTCGGCGACGGCGCGCTCTACCAATATGTGGGAGAGGGCACCGAGATTTGGCTCGACGGCGGCCACAATGCAGCCGGCGGCCAGGCCATCGCGCATGCCCTCGCCGAGTTCGAGGAGCGCGTGCCGCGCGCCGTCCATCTCATCTGGGGCATGATGGAAACCAAGGACGCGCACGCCTTCATCGCCCCGTTCAAGGGCCTGGTCGAGCGCGTCTACACCGTGCCGATCCCCGAGGAGGCGAACGCCTTTTCGGCCGAGGCTCTCGCGGAGATTGCCGCGAGCGAAGGCTTCGACGGAGCGCCGACGAGCGGGGTCGCGCTCGCGCTGATGCAATCCCGGGCGGCGTTAGGGCGCCCGGGACGCGTGCTGATCTGCGGCTCGCTCTATCTCGCGGGCCATGTCCTCAAGCTGCATGGGAGCTAGGCCGCGGCGACACCGATATTGCCGCTGATCCAGTCGGCGAGCCGGTTCTTCGGCAGCGCTCCAGTCTGGGTCGCTGCGAGCTGACCGTCCTTGAAGATCATTAGTGTCGGGATCGCGCGCACGTTGTAACGCGATGGAGTCCGATGGTTCTCGTCGATGTTGAGCTTGACGATCTTGACCTTGCCATGGAGTTCCTTGGCGATCTCCTCGAGCGCCGGCGCGATCTGCCGGCAGGGGCCGCACCATTCGGCCCAGAAATCCACCACCACGGGCGTGGAAGACTTGAGCACGTCGGCCTCGAAGGTGTCGTCGGAAATCGCTGAAGTTGCCATTTGCTTCTCCTGGTTCGCCGGCAATCGACCCCACAAATGGCCGGTCTCGTCGTCGATTTGGAACCTAGGTGCGCACCTTGAGAACGTCAAGGCTGCGGCCCCTCCGGCAAGATTCGCTGTTCGGCCAAATCAAGCAGTGTTGATGGGATGTGCATGAGCTTTGGGCCGTCGGTCCAAACGATTGCCGCCCGCAAAGCGCGCTCGGGGAACATGATTCGAAGCGCCGCGCGGTAGGCGGCAAGTTGCGCGATATAGCCCGGTGCGACCGCTTCGAGCGTCGCGGGCGGCGGCCAATTCGTCTTGTAGTCGAGCACGAGCAGAGCTTCGTCGAGCACCGCCAGGCGGTCGATCTGGCCTGACAGCTCGCGCGCGTTCTCGCCCTCGCCGAACCTCGCCACCACCGGCACCTCGCCGAAACTCCCAGGCGAGAAGATTGGGGCGAAGCTTGGATCGCGCACGATGGCGAGCGTCTCGTTCACGACCTCCTCCAGCATCTCCGCCGGCAAATCGCTGCCGCGTACGGCGACGAAGGCTCGCGCCGCCCGCTCCTGTTCGGCAGGCATGATCTGCGGCAAATACTGCAGCAATGTGTGCACGAGGCGGCCACGGGTGAAGCGCCGATTGTCGACAAGCGCCTTCGGCCCATAGGGCGGTTGCTCCGCGTAGGCTTTGGCGTCCTCAGCCAAATGCGGGCCGAGCCGCGACGGCATCAGGATCTCCCGCGAGCGTTCAGGCGGTGCCGGCCTTGCGGCCCAATCGGGCAGGCTCGCCGCCGCGGTCTGAGCTTCGCTTGGTGCACATGCCTTGACCGCTTTTTCCTGCTCACTCACGAGCCTCCCTACTGGCTTCCCATCAAAGCCTTCCGCCTCGGTCAGATACCCTCGCAGCCCCTGTTCCAAGATTTCGTACCAGCTCGCCCTCTCTGGGGCCTCCTTCTGACTCCAGCCGCATAGATAGAGCCGGTCCCGCGCCCTCGTCATGGCAACGTAAAGCAGCCGGTGATACTCCGCGATCTCGTCTTCGCGCGAGATTGCCTTTGCCGCCTCGATATGTGGGAGGCTGTTGCCACCAGCCGCCCACACAATATGGCCAACCTCATCTTCCGGAACGCCACGCCGCTTCAGTCCATAGATGCTCGAGCCTTGCCGGCGCGGCAGCATACAGGTGTCCGGCAGGAACACGATCGGCGCCTGCAATCCCTTGGCGCCATGCACGGTCATGATGCGGACCTCTTCGCGCTTCTGCTCCATGTCACGTTTGATCTCGACCTCGCTCGCACGCAGGTCGTTGACGAAGCCTTGAAGCGACGGCGGCGATTCCCGGTCAAAGGCAAGAGCGAGGTCGAGAAACTCATCGAGCGCCTCGGAGCCCTCTGGTCCGAGCCTGCTGATCATCCGCTTCCATATCGCCTGCCCGTCATCGCCAAGCAGCTCGAGGAAAAACTCGTAAGGCGGGGCGAAGTCGACGCGCGAGAGCCAGCGCGACAGGCGGTCAGCGGCTTCTGCGAAGCGCTTGTCCTCCACTGATTTGGCTTTCAGCCTGTCCCACAGGGACGTTCGCCCCCGCTCGAAAGCGAGAGCGAACAAGTCGTCGTCATCGAGCCCGAACAGCGGGCTCTTCAACACGATGGCGAGCGCGAGGTCGTCCTCCGGCATCAGCAGGAAGTCGGCGAGCGACATCAAGTCCATGGTAGCAATCTGCTGAAGGAGCAGCATGCGGTCAGCGCCGGCCACCGCGATCTTCGCGTGTTTCAGCGCGCGGATCATCGGGGCGGTGAAGGGCTCGCGGCGGCGGACCAAGATCAGAATGTCGCCTGGCCTGATCTTGCGGCCTTCTGACAAAAGCTCCTCGCCATTGTCGAGCCAGGCCTTGATCTGGGCAGCGATGCGTTGGCAAAGGATGTCGACGGCACGCGCCGGCGCCGCATCATCGTTCCAGGGCTCGAAGGCTTCCGCCGGTTCTGGCTTCGTCTCGGCTTCGACCGGCCAAAGCTCGACGAGGCCAGCCTGCCCTTTGCGAAAGGCTTGGTGCTCGATGATTTCGGCCTCGCCGAAGTTCAGGCCATGCGTCGCGGGAAGCGTGTTGAACACCGCATCGACCGCCTCAAGAATGGGTTCGGTCGAGCGAAACGACAGCGTGAGCGGCACCTCGTTCCAGTCTTGCCCGACGGCACGCGCTCTGGCGCGAAAGTCGCGTCCTACCTCACCAAAACGCTTGGGTTCTGCGCCCTGGAAGCTGTAGATCGACTGCTTTTCGTCGCCCACCGCGAACAGCGTGCGCACTCTGTCGCTCGCGCCTTTACCGGCAAAGAACTCCTCGGCAAGCCGCGCGATGATCGACCATTGCGGCGGGTTCGTGTCCTGCGCCTCATCGACCAGAATATGGTCGATGCCTCCGTCGATCTTGAATAGCACCCAGGCGGCAGCGCCGGCGCGGGAGAGGAGGGCCTGCGTCTTGAGGACCAGGTCGTCGTAATCGAGAACGGCTTGGCTTCGCTTGACGCGCTCATATTCGGTGTGGATGGTGTCGGCGAGCAACAGCACCGCTCCGCTAGCCTCGGCGCAACGAGTTTGCGCGCGTTTGAGATCGAGTTCGGCAAACTTGAGCTGCCCCGCGTCGAGAGCGGCGCAAAGTTGGGGCGACGCCGTCCGCAGCGCCTTGCTGCAAACCGATTTGCGCGGATTGTTCTGAGTGGTGAGAAAAATCGGCTTCAGCGCTGCGACCCGGGCGGCACCCACCGCCGTTCTAACGGCCTGCAAGTCGTCTCTGAGATCCTGGTCCTTGCGGGACTCCCCGCTGATTTCCAGGGAGGTGAGCAGGGCGTCGATCGCGCCATTGTCGAGCACGTTCGCCATCGCTTCGGTCAACGTTGCCTCGGTTACCTCCGGCCCGATCCCGAACAGCCGTTTGAGGCTTTCAGCTTCTGCTTCGGCCCAATTGGCGACACTCCCATGCAGGGCGATCATCCGGGAAAGCTCGGCGCGTTTGCCCAAGACCGCATCGACCATCTTGCGGAAATGGTCCTCGACGGTGACCGCCACGATCTTGGCGAGCGCCCGGCCGAGCGGGCCGTCCCGCTCTTTGGCCGCACGCGCCATGGTCGCGTCGAAAGCGGCGCCCCGGAGCCGCAAGGCTTCCGCCTCGTCCAGCACGGCGAAATGTGGGGTCACGTCGGCCTCTAGCGGGAAGCGCTGCAACAGCCGCTCGCAGAAGCCATGAATGGTGTAGATTTTGAGCCCGCCTTTGGCCTCCAGCGTCTGGGCGAAGAGGCGTCGCGCCGCCTGCATCTCGCCTTCGTCGGTATGGCGGCCGAGCAGCGCCGCGAGGCTTTGTCGTAATGTCTCACTTGCCATCGTGGCCCAGGCGGCAAGCTCCTGGAGCAGCCGGTTCTGCATCTCTGCCGCGGCCATCTTGGTGTAGGTGAGGCAGAGGATGCGCTGAGGCTCGGAGCCCGCGAGCAGCAGCCGCAAGACGCGCCGCACCAATACCTCCGTCTTGCCGGTGCCGGCATTGGCCGACACCCAGGCGGAGGCGGAGGGGTCGGAGGCGCGCGCCTGGTTCGCGTCCGCTGCATGAGGAAGGGGCGCGTGGCACTCGTTCACCAGGGCTCCTCCTCGAGTCCGAGCGTTTCCCATTCGGCGAGACGCGCGAGATGGGCGTAGTCGTCATAGTCGTAGATGCGGCCAAACGCGCTGCCCGGGCGGCGTTTGGCTTCGTAGGGCATATCGGCGCGATCGAACCGCTCGATGAGTCTGGTCAGGTCGGCGAGGGCCTTGGCTGCGAGATCCTCCAGCGGCACCGATGCCGCTTGACGCTCCTCCCCTCCGTCGTGACGTCCCGATGCATAGACGTACTGCAGCCCGCGAACCTGTGGCGCACCAAGTTTGGCAAAGCCGCCCCCCGAGGCGATCGCCGCTTCGAGAGGAAGCTGCGGAGAAAACAGCTTCTCGACCTGCTTCGCGGTCGGAGGTTTTCCGGTCTTGTAGTCGTAGATGACGATGGTGCCATCCTCGCAAAGATCGATGCGATCGGCGCGCGCGGTCAGGCGAAAGCCATTGGCAATTTGGATGTCGAGAGCGCCAACGACCTCGGTCTCGACTCTGACCAGGTCCTTACGCCGGGTCGGTTCCGTGGCCGCGAACCAGCGCGCAAAGCGCTCGAAACTCGGCCGCCAAAAAGCCTCGACACGCGATGAACCGCCAAGCGCGGTAAAGTGCCTCTCGGCGCTTGCGATCAGCTCAGCGGCGATATCGTCAGGCAAAGAGTCGGGATGGCTCTGCACAAATTCGTGCAAGGCATGATGCACGATGCGGCCGCGCAGCGCGCTATTGGGAAGTGTGCCGAGCGGCTTCAGCGCCTCAAGCTCCAGGATGTTGCGCGCAAAAATCTCATAAGGGTTGGCGAGCATGCGCTCGATGCGGGTAACGCTGAGCTTGCGGGGTCGCGCGGCGAGGGGCGGACAGGGCTTCGGTGCCGAGACCGGCGCAAAGACCTGGGTTCTGTCGCGCTCGCGAGCCCAGGCGGCAAAGGGTTGCTCCGCCGTGAGTCTGTGCTTGAGCTTTGCCGCCTCGACCAGCGCCAGGAGCCGCTGCAGCCAGCGCGACGGCACCGTCGGCACGCCGTCCACTTTGACCGCGCGAGAGAGGTAGACGGTGGGCGCGCCGAGCGCTTGCGCAAAGTCGTGAGCCGACAAGCCGATGCGGCGTTCTGGCGGGGGCAGCTCGAGCTGCGTCGCCATGAGTCGGCTGAGCCAGGGGCTCGCCTCTTGCGGCCGCGGCCATACACCCTCGTTCAGACTGCCGAGAATGACCACGTCTGACTGCTGGAGGCGGGCTTCGAGCGGGCCCCAGATGAACAGGCGGGGATGCGCCGGCCGCCGCGGCCGCGCGACGCGCCCGGCAAGCAGGCTGCGATAGAAGGGTGCGTAATCCAGGGCGTTGAGAGTGACCCTATCGCCTTCCGCGATCAGCTCGGCAAGCAGCACCGCCATTGCTTCGCCGGCGGTCCCTTGCCACAGGCTAGACGAGGAGCCGGTTGCGTCTCTGGCGAGCGCTTCCGCAACGGCGCTGTGGGCCTCGGCAAGGCGTGCAGCAGCATGTGGCGAAGGATCGGCAAACAGCGCCGACAGCGGCGCGAAGGCCGAACTCGAGATCTTGTATGAGACGAAGCGCCGTCCGCTGCTCCTGCTCGCTTCTCGTGTCGCGGGCTCGCGTGTCCTTCTTACGCGGCGCCCTGACAGCTTCAGAGGCCCCCGCAAGCCCCTGCCCGATGTACACAGCGCGGAATGCAATGCATTCGAGAAGCCGCGCGTCCTCCCGGATATCGTGGGGCGCCCGCCCAAGGAGCGTGAGCGGATGCTTGAGCAGGGCCATAAGCTCGGGCGGGGCAAAGTTGGTTGCCGCGGCGCTGACGACGAGATCGAGAAAGCCGCCCGGCACGGTGCGCGCAACCGGCACGCCGGCAGAATCGTCGATGACAATGTCGTAGGATTTGAGCCGAGCCGCCACACGTCGCGCCAATGTCCGGTCGGGGGTGATGAGCGCCGCGGTCTTGCCAGAGGTCTCGATGGTCTCGCGCAGGATGAGAGCAATGGCTTCGGCCTCATCATGGCCCGTCGGTGTCTCGAGCGTCTGGAGGCCGGTAAGCGCGGTCGGGAGGCTCGCGTCCTCCGATTTAAGGAAGGTCTGCCAGCGATCGGTGTCGCCTGCGGGGCGAAGCACCTCGCTCACAAATCTAAGCCGCGCGCGCCGCTCGACATTGGGCTGACTGCCCAGCACGTAGCGCACATCGTCGCGCGTCGCGCCAAGCTTGTTAAGCAGTTCCGCCATGCCGGTCTGCGGATGTTCGGGATGTTCGGCCAGGCTCGCCCAGCTTTTCTCGTCGAGGGAGACATCGAGGCCTGGCAGCACCACAGCACCATTTGGCAGCGACGCGATGACCTTCAGAAGGCGCGCCGTGGCGGGCACCGTTCCGGTCGAGCCCGCGGCAATCACTGGCCCCGCCGGCGGCTTCGAGATGAGGCGCGCCGCCTCGAACTCCATGAGAGCATTCCGCCGCGCGGTAGGAGAGATGAGCCCGTTCTCCTCAAGATGCGCCGGCCAGTAGTCGGTGACGATCCTCAGGAAGTCTACGGTTTTCTCCCAATGCTCGGCATGCTCTTCCGGCACAAGGCCCTTCAGCGCAGAGAGGCCGACCTCCTCGCTTTCGATGAAGTCCATGAGCTGGCCGAGGTCCGCCGAGAGGTATGACGCCTGCGCCGGGGTTGCGACCGGCGGCACGGCCTGGTCGCGGCCGGCCTTGCCGCTTTCATGCAGCCTCTTACTCCAGGCAAGCACGAGCCGCATCAAGGCAAGGCGCCGTTCCAGCGGGCCGATGGCTCTCGCGCCGCCGGCTCCGGCAAAGTCTTGGTCCCGATCCCCTTCGGCGCCGTAGATGATCGCGGCGTCCTCGTCGGGATCGCCGAACGCGCCGATGGAGGGCAGTAATGCAGCTTGGCTTACGGAGGCGTTGAGAAAGGCGTCGCGCAAGGCCCTGACCGCGCGGCGCGTGGGGAGATAAATGATGGCTTGCGGCAGCGTCAGCTTGTCTGGCTTGGCGCCGCCCGGCACCGGCAGATCGCCGTTTAGCACGGCGCTCGCGAGCGTGGAGAGGAACGGCGCCGAGGGCGGAATGGTGTAGAGCCGCGGGCGCGGTTCTGCCGGGTCACGCACCTTCGTGCTCGAACCAGGTCTCGGCCTCGGCGAGCGCCGCCGGCGTGCCGACATGCATCCAATGCCCATCAAGCCGCATGCCGTAGAGCCGCCCCTTGGCAAGCGCCCTGTCCCACAACAGGTTCAGCGAGAACTTTCCGTCGGGGCTGTCAGCGAACGGCCTTGAATCGCAGAGCGACACGCCGGCAAAGGCAAAGGGCACGATCTGCCGCTCGGCCCTCCGCTTTAGTCGTCCGTCCGGCGCCATGGCGAAGTCGCCCTTACCCCCGTAGCCGATGCTTGACACCAGCGGCGCGAGCAGGAGCAGGCAGTCCATGGTCTCTGGGTCCCACAATTTCAGCATGCGCGGCAGCGCCGGGCTCGCGCCCTCGCTCCACACCGTGTCGGCGTTGTGGATGAAGAAAGGGCCGGGGCCGAGCTTGGAGAGTGCGCGCTTCGTACCACCGCCGGTATCGAGGAGCTGATCGCGCTCATCGGCGACGAGGATCGCTGGCTTCGTTTCCTTCCGGCGGGCAAGACTTTCCTCGAGCTGATCGGGGAGATAGTGCACGTTGACCACTGCTGTCTCCACCCCCGCGCCGGCCAGCCGGTCGAGCACATGGTCGATGAGCGAGCGCCCGGCAAGCGGCACGAGCGGCTTCGGCATGCGCAAGGTGAGCGGTCGCATGCGCTCGCCATAGCCCGCGGCAAGGACCATTGCCGTCTTAGCTTGCGTCATGTCCACGGCCTTCACAGCGAGAGCGACGGCATCCTGTCTGCTGGCGGCAGCTCGCGCGCGTACCAGGCGCGAAGCGCGGCAAGGGTCGGATGCGCAAGATTGCGCTCAAGATAGCGGGCGACCCGAGGGATATGAGCGAGATAACCGCGCTTGCCGTCACGTTTCGCCAACCGCGCAAATATGCCGAGAATCTTCGAGTTGCGTTGGGCGCCGAGCGTTGCGTAGAGCACGCCGAACTGATCGCTCGAAAATTGCGGATCGCTCGCGCTTCGGGCGGCACAGTAACGAGCGAACAGCTTGGCTTCAAGCGGCTCGGGCACGTCGAGCCGGGCATCCTGCAAAAGAGACACAAGATCGTAGGCGGCGGGGCCGAGTAGGGCGTCCTGGAAATCGAGGATGCCGACCTGCTGCAGGCCTTGCCGCTCAGGCACCCACATCAAATTCGGCGAGTGATAATCACGTAGAATCAATGTGTTGTCTGCTACCGCGGCTTGCTCTAGCAGGGGGCGCCAAAGGGCGACATAGTCCTTACGCACCTTGTCTGGCATTGGCCGGCCATGCAAGGCTGGCCAGAACCAGTTGGTGAGCAGTAGGGCCTCGGTTAGCAGCGCATCGGCGTCATAAGGGGGCAGCCGGTAGGGTGCGTGGCCTTCGACCGCCAACAGCGGTGGCGTTGGTTCGGCGCCGATGGCGAGCAGCACCTCCACCGCTGGGGCGTAAAGCTCGGCCATCTCGGTTCCGTGGGCTAGCTCCGCCCCAAACACCCTGTCGCCGAGGTCCTCGATCAGCAGGAAGCCCTGATCGAGGTCGAAGGCGTACATCGCCGGCGCGGCGAGCCCACGGCGCCTCAGCTCATAACTGACAGCCACGAAAGGGGTGATGTCCTCGGCAAGATGCACGAGCACGCTGTAGGGCTTGCCGTCGCGGATGGGCGGCCCGTCAGGTTGGCGCGGGGAGTTCATCAAAATTGCCGAGCGATCCGGGAGCGCGAGGCGGGCATAGCCCCGGGGCGAGGCGTCGCCTTGCAGATACTCCGCTACGGCGTCGGCGTAAGGCGTCGCATCGATGAAACTGGCGAGTGCTTGCAGGCGCTCCAGCCGCGGCCCCCAGCTTCCGCGTCCCGTCAGCATCACACGGCGGCGATTGGGCTCCGCCGTCTCGTCCATGGCGATGTCGAGCCGGTCATCCGGGAGCCAGTCGCCGGCGCGCTCGGGCCATTCAACAAGTGTCACGGAGCTTGCAAGCAGGTCGTCGAGGCCGAGCTCGGAAAGCTCGCGCGCCTCCAGCCGATAGAAGTCGCAATGATGCACGGTGAAGCGCGAACTCGCATAAGCCTGCACCAGCGAGAAGGTCGGGCTCGGCACCTCGCCCGCGACGCCGAGTCTTGCGAACAGAAACCGAGCGAAGCTCGTCTTGCCGGCGCCGAGCGGGCCGGAGAGCGCGATCAGGTCCCCCGGCTTCAGCACAAGGGCGAGACGCTGGGCGAGACGATCGAGCGCGATGAGGTCGACGCTATCGAGGCTCCAGCTTGCGCTCATCCGGCGCGGCTTGATCCGTAGCGGCGCGGCACCGGCTCGGCCGCAGCGTCATGGACGAGCGGCAGGCGCGCGCTGATCTTCGTGCCGCGTCCGGGTGTGGAGGACAGCACGACGTCGCCGCCATGGAGCTCGACCAGGCTCTTGACGATGGAGAGGCCGAGCCCCGCGCCGCGATGGCCAGACCCATTGGCGCGGCTCTCGAAGCGTTCGAAGACCGTCGCCTGATATTCGGCAGGGATGCCGCAACCCTCATCCTCGACGGTGAAGGCAAGCTTGTCATCTTCGCGGCGGCAGGACAGCACGATTCTGTTCCCAGGACTCGAGAAGCCGATGGCGTTGGCGAGGAGATTATACAGGATCTGCGTGACCCGCGGACCGTCGGCGACGAAGTCGTCAAGACCAGGCTCTATCCTGATGTCGAGCTGGACGCGGTTCTGCTTCAGCCGCTCGCGAAGCCCGAGCACCGCGGCGTCGATCACACCGCGCACTTTGACCGGCGCGAGCTTGAGCTCGAAGGTGCCGGCATCGATGGTGGCGAGATCAAGGATATCGTCGATGATGGCGAGCAGCGTCTGACCAGACGAGCGGATGTCGCTGAGATATTCGCGCTGCTTCTTGCCCAAGGCACCAGTCGCCGGGCTCGCCAGCAGCTCGGTAAAGCCGATGATATTGGTGAGCGGCGTGCGCAGCTCATAGGAGACGTGGCTAACGAAGGCGCTCTTGACGCGGCTCGCGGTCTCCAGCGCCTCGTTTCGGTCGACGAGCGCGCGCTCCACGCGTTTTGAGTCGGTGACGTCGCTGTAGGTCAGAAGCGTGCCGCCATCGGGAAGCGGCAGCGCGGCGCAGGCGATGACCGTGCCATCCGGCCGATCGAGCCGGGCCTCATAGGAGCGGCGCTCGGAGAAGATGGCGGTGACCGCAGCTTTGGTGCGCTCCCACTCCTGCGGGTCGTCATAGAGCGGGCGGCTGGCGAAGATGACATCGTCGATATGCGGCTCGCTGCCAAGCAGCGCCGGGCTCAAGCGCCAGATCGAGGCGAAGGCGCGGTTGTGCAGGCGGAGCCGCCCATTGGGCCCAAACACCGCCACGCCCTCGCGCAACGTGTCGAGGGTCTCGCGCTGCACATGGATCAGCGCGTTGTAGCGGCTCTCCAGGGCGAGCAGTTCCGTGACGTTCTCATAGAGATAGGTGACGCCTCCTTCCGCCGCGCTGTCGGCGACCACGTGCAGCGTGCGTCCGTCTGGCAGGTGCCACTGATCCTCTCGCTGCGAGTTGGTGCCGTAGGCCGCGAGCCAGCTTTTTTTCCAGTCGCGGTAGTCTGCCTTTTCGGGGAGCCGCCGGCCCTGGCGCAAGCGGTCGAGGATCTCGCCATCCCGCGGCCGTGTCGCGAGCAGCGCCGGATCGAGCTGCCAGAGATCAACATAAGCCTGATTGAAATGGGCGAGCCTCTGGTCGGCGTCGAACACGGCAAACGCCGTGGCCAGCCGGTCGAAGCTGCGGAAGCGCGTCTCGACCGGGGGTCTGCTTTTCCCGTCGCGGGTCTGGGCGTCCAGCAGCGCGCGAAGCGAGGTGATCTCCTTATCGAGCTTCCGGTGCTGCTCGCCAAGGCCGGCAAGCTCGAGCCGCTGGCCGGCGAGGTCGCGCACCTTCAGCGTGATCACCCCGCCAGCCGCGCGGCCATCGACCTCGACATGCTTCTGGCGCTCGGTCCGGAGCAGCAAGTTGAAGGCCTCGCCACGGTCGGCGAGACACTGCATGGCCTCGGTCATCAGGGCGGCCGAAGCGTCGTCGAGCCACTCCTCGAAGCGCAACAGCCGGTTAGGCTCGGTCGGCACGCCGAGCCCATGGGGAAGATTGGTGACGTGGACGCGAGGACCGTCCTCAGCCGTCCAGGTCAGGAGCACCTGCGGCTCAGCTGAAAGAATCATCTCGAGCATGCTCTCGCTTGCCCGGTAGCGCTCGGCCTCGAGCGTCGCCGCGTCGCGTGCTTTCAACGCCGCTTGTGTCGCCCGCAAGCAGGCGAGCGCGCTTCCGATGGAAAAGGCGATGATGCCGAGCGTGATGCCGAGGGTGAGCAGCATGCGGATGTCGTAGACTTGGCTCAGCGGCACCAAGGCATCGGCGGCGTGGGCCGGCAAGGGCCGGGCGGCGGCGAGCAGCAGGGCAAGGCAAAGCAGCGCCGGCGGCCAGCCCGCAAGCCGTGCAGACTCACCTCGCCAGATTCGCATGGTCCCTCGTGCTCCCCACTCTGCGCCCATGGCCCCCGCGCTCCGTTGTGCATGAACGCTGCCACAGACTTGAGCGGGCGCGCCCCCGCGAGCCTTCAAGGCGAATCACACTAGCTTACTCACATCGGCGACTCTTGCCCACTGCGGCACGCATGTTCAGGGTCAACATTGCCAGGACGATGACAGCGCTGTGGCAAAACTGTTTCGGCTCATGACGCCGTCCTGGTGAGGTGCCCCGGCCATCTTTTCTTGACACGCTACCGCTTGCTACATGAGCGCTCCTTCGAGGCTCCCCCCGGAGGTCGCACCTTAGGATGACGGCCGGGCCTCGAACCGTTAGTAGCGGTAGTAGTCGGGCTTGTAGGGCCCTTCCGCCGGCACGCCGATATAGTCCGCCTGCTCGTGCGTGAGCTTGGTGAGCTTGGCGCCGACTTTGGCAAGATGCAGTCTCGCCACCTTCTCGTCGAGCTGCTTCGGCAGGGTGTAGACCTCTTTCTTATAGGCCTTCGGATTGGTCCATAGCTCGATCTGCGCCAGCGTTTGGTTGGTGAAGGACGCACTCATCACGAAGCTCGGATGGCCCATGGCGTTGCCGAGATTCACAAGCCTGCCCTCCGACAGGAGGATGATGCGCTTGCCGTCCGGGAACTCGATCTCGTCGACCTGCGGCTTGACGTTCTCCCATTTCATGTTGCGCAAGGCCGCCACCTGAATCTCAGAGTCGAAGTGGCCAATATTGCAGACGATGGCGCGGTCTTTCATCGCCCGCATGTGGTCGATGGTGATCACGTCCTTGTTACCGGTGGCGGTGACGAAGATGTCGGCGCGGGGTGAGGCGTCCTCCATGGTGGTGACCTCGTAGCCCTCCATCGCCGCCTGTAGCGCGCAGATCGGATCGACTTCGGAGACGAGCACGCGGCAGCCGGCATTGCGCAACGACGCGGCAGAGCCCTTGCCCACGTCGCCGAAGCCCGCGACCATGGCCACCTTCCCCGCCATCATGACGTCGGTGCCGCGGCGGATGCCGTCGACCAGGCTCTCGCGGCAGCCATAGAGATTGTCGAATTTCGACTTGGTGACGCTGTCGTTGACGTTGATCGCCGGGAACAGAAGCGTGGCCTTCTTCTGCATCTCATAGAGGCGATGGACGCCCGTCGTGGTCTCCTCGGTGACGCCGCGAATGTTCCTGGCGATCTCAGAGTACCAACCTGGCTTTTCCTTTAGCCGCTTCTTGATCGCGGCAAACAACACTTCTTCCTCCTCGTTTGTCGCGTGATCGAGAAAGGCGGTGTCGCCCTTCTCGGCCTTTTCCCCGAGATGGATCAGAAGGGTGGCGTCGCCGCCATCGTCGAGGATCATGTTGGGTGTGCCGCCGTCGGCCCACTCGAAGATGTTGTGGGTGTACTCCCAATAGTCCTCGAGGCTCTCGCCCTTGAAGGCAAACACCGGAATGCCAGCAGCGGCGATGGCAGCCGCCGCATGATCCTGCGTCGAATAGATGTTGCAGGAGGCCCAGCGGACGTCGGCGCCGAGCGCTTTCAGTGTCTCGATCAGGACCGCGGTCTGGATGGTCATGTGCAGGGAGCCGGCAATACGGGCGCCTTTGAGCGGCTTCCGCGCGGCGTATTCTTCGCGCACCGCCATGAGGCCAGGCATCTCCGTCTCGGCGATGTCGATTTCCTTGCGGCCCCAGGAGGCGAGGCCAATGTCCTTTACGTGGTAGTTCATGCCGTTACCGCTCCGGTCACCAATCTGATAAAGATATAAAGAACTCCTTATATCTTGCTTGGGAGCACAAGAGTCAAGACGCCTGTCGCTTTTCATTCCAGTGCATGCCGAAATCCAGCTAGCGCGGGACGCGCGACAGAGAAAGCTGGGCCCGGGCTTTCGCCGGGGTGACGCAGCCAGATGTATTATTCGGCGCCGAGGACGAGAGTCCAATAGGCTCGGCCGGTTTCATTTTTGGCCATCGCGACGCCGGCCGCGCTCACGTCCGGAAGCAGCAGGTTGTGCCAATGGCCGGAGCTTTCCTCCCAGCCGCGCAGGACGTCGCCGAAGGATTTCTGCCCAGAGGCGACATTCTCCGCGGCGATCTTGGGATGATAGCCGGCTCGCTTAGCACGGTCGTTTGGCCTTGATCCGTCCGACCCGTAATGACCGATCAGCTCCGTCTTGCCTGATCCACAGATTGCATGGCGGCAGCGCGGGACAGACGCGCATCGAGAACGACCGGCTTAAGCCCATTTTTGGCCCGGAAGGCGTTGACCTCCACCAAAGCTGCTTGCGGATTGAGCGGCTGCACCGGACGGGCGGCATATTCCGGGGACACGAACGTGACGGAACAGCCCGAGCCAAACAGGGCCGAGAGACAAGGGATGCGCCACTCCGCCGCCGCCGGCGTCGCCAGCAGCATCAAGATGGCTACCGTAGTGATCCGTTGCAGCATCGCTCCCCCGTGGCCCGACTCAGAATAGCACCAAGCAACTTGGTCTCAGCGCCACGCCGGATAGAATGCACCGAGAATCCCTAGTGGTGCGAGGCCTGACGGTGTTGCTGCTCATCCTTTATCGTTGATGCAGCATGGTCAATCCTGCGACGGGCCCCCTCGTCCGATTCCGACTGCTGCAACTGCGCACACGCTTGTCGTGCGGCAGCCAGCTCCTTATCGGAGACATCGCCTCCTGCATCGAGCTTCGTGGCGGGGTCGAGGCAGTGCGACAAATCGGTGCCTGCGACCGCTCCGGTAAGGGCCCAACCGGAGAAGAATAAAAGGGCGAGACGCTTCATGATTTCCTCCCGAGAAAGGACCAATACCCCGAGGGACAACGGAACGCTGGCCTTCCTCCTTGGTTCGTGGTTCCTTGCCAGTCGATGATCGCTCAACTCGAATGTAGTCACTGCCGCCGAGGTGTCTCAGTTTAGCGCATCAGCTTCAGCCCGGGTGCAATCTGTCGCAGTGGTGCGACGACCTGGAAATGGCTCGGCGCAGCGGCAAGTCGTAACTTTGCTTGCAGAAAAGCCATTGGAGGAAATGATGAAACGTCTCGTCCTCGCACTCCTGCTGTCCAGCTTCGCAATTAGCGGGGCCATCGCAGATCCCACCTGCCACGACAAGGCGTCGGACAAGAAATTGTCGGGTGCCGCACTCACGAGCTTCGTTAAGAAATGCGAGTCTGACGCCAAATCGGCGTGCGATACCCAGGCGGCTGAGAAGAAATTGTCGGGCGCCGCGAAGACCGCCTTCACCAACAAATGCGTGAAGGATGCGACAGGCACCTAGGAGCGCGCTGTGCCGCGGCCCGTTGCCACGCAACTGAAAGCGGCCGCCCTGTCGGTCGTCGCGCTGTTACTGCTCCCATCGTGCTTGGCAAGGGCGGCCGATTGTCCCCCTGATGGCAATGAAGGTCTGCTACCAACCTTCGATGCCGACGATCAATGCGGTAACTACGATGATTGCACCGCGCTGGCGCAAGACAATCAGGTCGAAGCAGCAAGAGCGTGTACCAGGAAAATTGATGATTGTGCCGCCGCAGTGAGAGAGTCGAACGCAAAGGCGGATGCGCACAATGCGGCGCTAGAAGCCTGTAGAGCTTCCATGCCTAGTCGCGAAAAGTCGAAATCTTCGAGCCGCGGGAACATGCCCGCAGTTTCAAATCCATAGGACGCCGACTGCCTGCTCGCGCTGGGAAAGGAACATCGCCGGTTGATAGCGGAAGCCGGAAGCCGTAATGAGTCCGGCTGGGTGTCAGCATGTCGCACCAGGTTATCGCCGCTTCGGCAGTAGCCTTTCTCAGCAATGGAATAACCCCCTTGGTTTCACCATATTTCTGCGGGTGAACTGAAGGATCTCGACACGGCACAAGAATGATGCGGAAGTCAGAAGCGTGGATGCTTTTCGGGTTGGCAATGCTGGCCGCCGGTTCCACGGCTGTCGGCATCGCACGGAGCCAGACCGCTTCGACGGCGAACCCAGAGATCTACCGTGAGCTCGACGTTTTTGGCGAGGTCCTGGAGCGCGTCCGCGCCGACTATGTCGACAAGCCTGACGACAGCAAGCTAATCGAATCCGCCATCGACGGCATGCTTTCGGCGCTCGATCCTCATTCGTCCTACATGGACGCGAAGGAATTCCGCGACATGCAGGTGCAGACCCGCGGCGAGTTTGGCGGCCTCGGGCTTGAAGTGTCGATGGAGAACGGCGTGGTCAAGGTCGTCTCTCCCATCGCCGATACGCCGGCTGCGCGCGCTGGCCTCCAGAGCGGCGATCTCATTACCGCTCTCGATAAAACACAACTTCAGGGTCTCACTTTGCAGGAGGCAGTGGAGAAGATGCGCGGGCCGGTGCATGCGCCGATTACCCTGACGATCGTGCGCAAGGGCGTCGACAAGCCCTTCGAGGTGACGATGGTCCGCGACGTCATTCATATCAGGCCGGTGAAGTACAGCGCCGAGAACGACGTGGGCTATATCCAGATCACCAGCTTCAACGAGCAGACCACCGGGGATCTCGAAGACGCGGTCAAGCATCTGAAGAAAGAGATCGGTCCGAACCTCAAGGGATATCTGCTCGACCTTCGCAACAATCCAGGTGGCCTTCTCGACCAGGCGATCTCGGTCTCCGATGACTTTCTCGACGAAGGCGCGATCGTGATCACCAAGAGTCGCAATCTCGAGGAAACCCAGCGAACAAATGCCAGGCTTGGCGACATAACCGATGGCAAGAAGCTCGTTGTATTAATCAATGGCGGGTCGGCGTCTGCGTCGGAGATCGTGGCCGGCGCGCTGCAAGATCACCGCAGGGCGACCATCGTTGGCACACGTTCCTTCGGCAAAGGCTCGGTGCAGACCATTATTCCCCTTGGCTCTAACGGCGCGCTTAGGCTGACGACAGCCCGCTATTACACGCCGTCAGGACGCTCGATTCAGGCGAAGGGCATTGAGCCCGATACCGTGGTCGCAGGAGGACCTTCCCGCTGACGTAAAGAGTGCAGACGTGAGCGGCGAAAGCGAAGCGAGCCTACGTGGGCATTTGAAAGGCGACGATGATGGCGGCGATGAGGGCACCGGCAGCTCGTCCTATGTGGCGGCTGAAAAGAACAAGGACAACCAATTCCAGTTCGGTCTCGATCTCTTGCGCGGTGTGAGATCGCCAAACGCGGAAGCAAAACAGCTACAAAAGAAGAGCTAGGACTAAATCGGCGGGCTCGAAGGCCCGCCGATCGCAGTATTACATCGAGCCTTTGCTACAGGTCTTAGCCGTAGCGTCCCACTTCATCTTAGCTTTTTCGCAGGCAGCTTGCGTCTTTGGCGCCTTCTCCGCGGCAAATGCCGGCGCGACTAGGGCAAAGGCAAGAGCAACGCCAACGATGGTGGAAAGAACAGTCTTCATTTTCGGGTCCTCCCTTTTTCAGCTACGCAGCGGAGGAGGTTACAAGCTAGGCGGCGTCGCTGGGTCGGACCTACTGCCGCAGCGAAGTTTTGACGCGGTTCATCCCAATGTCACGGACGAACGGCGCCGGCCCCAGCCTTCGCTCGTGCCGCCGCAAGCTCGTGTTCCAGAGCCACGACTTTCTGACGCAGCTCGTTGTTCTCAAGTTCCGCATACACGCCGGCGGCGTCATGGGCGAGGCGGGCGAGCATGGCGCGCTCGTTGTGGTCGAGGTCCGTGCCCGACGCGTGGGGCCCGTAGAGCGAGACGGCGAAACAACGGGCGGAATTGGCCGAGGGCACGGCAAGCACCGGGCGGCCAAGGCCCTTCGGAACATCGAGCCCCTCGGTATGCGCACGCCTGACCCTGAAAGGCGCGCCATGGACCAAGGGCGCGAGCATCGGCTCATCCGGCCGAAGATTCTCTCCGCAGTCGTCCCACCCCTTGCCGTTACCATCGCGGGAGAGGACCGACCCTTGGTGGCGGAAGGATGCGGCGGAGGTCAGCTTGAGCGCGCGAGACGCCTCATCGGCTAGGACATGCTCGATCTCGGCTGCCGTGCGCGACTTGCGGATGGCCTCGCCAAGCTGGTGCTCGACGCGATCGAGTCCTCTGTTGAAGAAGCCGTCTGCAAGGTCGACTGCTCTATCGTGCAACAGGGAGATGACGAACGACACGAACACCGCGAGCCCAAGCCAAGCCCAATCCGGAAGGGTGAATTGCTCCTCGACGCGCTGCACTTGCTCATGGAGAAAGAGCGCTGGAGCGGTGAGAATGAAGGCGAGAATGGTCACGCGGCGGAGCGGAATCCACACGCTGACCACGCGCTCGCTGCGCACCGCCTCGAACACGAAGAGGCAGAGAACCCCGTTCACGAGATAGAGAAGGCCGATGATGTCGTCGGACGGGGTGAAGCCCAAGGCGGCTTCGAAAATCGTGGTCTCGGAGGCGAGCTCGGCGAGCAGGAAAGAGGGCAGACCGATGAGGCAGCCCCACAGTACCCAACGCAGTCGTTGGTAGTCCTCCGGCTTTTGGTCCTGTTTTCGCACGATGAGAATCGCGACGGCACAAATTGCGACGACAAAGCCGGCGGCAATTCCGATGCGAGTCAAGGTCTCGGTGTGGTAACCGAGCAGTCTTCCGTAGGACACGATCAGCGCCAGGACGAAGATCAGTGCGGCGAAGGGCAGCGTCCGCTCCACGGGCAACCATCTTGGTTCCGTCTTGTTGTTGGGGGCGCGAATGACGAACAGCAGGAGCCCGGCGTAACCTGCGGCCTGCGCCACGCACCCCGCCACGTCCTGCGCGATCAGCAGGGTCGCCCATTGTTGCAGGATGGCGTAGTAGGCATAGGACTGCCCGGGATTGAACCAGTTCGCGTAGAGGAAGAAACCCCAGCTCATGGCCGAGGGCCTTGACCACACGAGCCACGCCGCCGCAACAACCACCAAAATCGCGGCGATCTGATCGAGAATGATCACGCCGCGGACGAGAAGATTTTATGGCCGTGGCTCAGCGACCAGCGCCACCTCTCGGGCCGACTGGCTGTTCGCTCCGGTTATGTCGATGGTGAGGGTATGTCCGGGTAAGACAAATTGCAGCCCGCCGAGCGCGGCGAGAGCATTGCTGCAGGCGGCAACGTCCTCGAGGCTGCATTTGAGGCGCGAAAGGTCAATCTGATCGCCTTCGCGCAGCCCAACGTGCCATGCTGGTGATGACTCCTTGTCGGCGAAGGGGCCGGTGACGTCGTAGATCAGCCCGTCATTGTTGGCATAGAAGCCGAAGGAGTTGAGCGGGTGCACGACGCGCAACAGGTCCGGGGCGACCATCGCCAGGCCCCAGAGCAGGAGTGGAATGAGCACGAGCCGGTCGCGGGTCATGGTCAGGTTGCGTTCTGTCGGCGGGCGCCGATGGTAGCCTGCCCTGGCGGCCGATAGCGCACGCTAAGCAAGCACGGCATTCCTCGATGCTCCCCAAACGAATAGTTTGTTATCCTTGCCCAGCTCGGTAGGCCAAGGGAAGAGTGGTGAGGTTCGCATGCGAAGCATGATTGTCACCTTGATTGTCGCATTTGCCGCGATCGGCGCCGGTAGTGTTAGCAGCGCGGTGGTTGAGAATTGCCGAACCGGCAACTCGGCGCTCTGCGCCGCGGACCCCAATTGCCACTGGAACTTTGCGCGGCGCGGCTGCTACCAGGGAGCGGCCGAGCATGAGGATCCCTGCGCCGCTCACGGCGGCAAGTACATCTGCAACGCCGACACCGCGATTGGCTGCAAGTGGAACTCCGATGGCAACAGATGCGAGCAGGCCAAGTAGCGATGAAATTTGGTCCCCGTCCTGACGACGACTCGGATGAGGCGTGGGCGCGCGAACTCGACTAAATAGCGAGCACTTTTATTGAGTGCATAGAGTCGATGTGCTATTCAAAGTTACAGTGGTGAGGCTGCACGTGGTCTATCGTCGGTCGTGGCAGCCTACGTGAAGCCTAAGGATGAACTTCCATCGATGGGAGTCCATACACGCCATCCTGATTGAGTCGGAGGAGTCCATGGCCAACAAATATCCGAGCGAGAGCGAGCTCATTGTGGTTGCCAAGCCTGAGGGACGGTCCTCCGACACCTAATTTGTCGGTCTATTATCGCGTGAAGGCACCCGAGCAACAGCTCCGCGCGATTGCGAAAGAGCTGCGGGAGCACGAGGCCGTTGAGGCTGCCTACGTGAAGCCGCCGGCGCAGCCTCCGCTCAACGAGATGGCGCCAGCGGCGGTCGATGCTCCCCCAGCGACGCCGAACTTCACCAGCCGTCAGATCTACCTCGATGCCGCGCCCGGCGGAATCGATGCACGTCACGCCTGGATGCTCCGCGGTGGGCGTGGCGAGGGAGTGCGCATCATCGATATCGAAGGGGCGTGGCGCTTCAGCCACGAAGATCCTACGCAAAACCAGGGTGGCGTGGTTGGTGGCACGCCAAGCACGGATATTGGCTGGCGAAACCACGGGACGGCCGTCATCGGAGAATTCGGTGGCGACGCTAACGGCTTCGGCATAACGGCATCTGCCCCGAAGCGAACGTGAGCGCAATTTCCATCTTTGGGGACATGGGCTCGGCCCCCGCAATCAGAAATGCAGCCAACCGCTTAGAGCCCGGTCACATCATTCTCTTGGAGTTGCATCGAGCTGGCCCGCTCGACAATTTTGAAAATCGTCGTCACGGACCGGATCGCTCGCGACTCGACTTCTCCAATTTTGGCAAGGCCGTCGATGTACAGGGCTGGGGACGCGAGGTGACAACCTGCGGCTATGGCGATTTGCAAGGAGGCAACAACGAGGACTTTTGGTACACAGACCAATTCTCCGGCAAGCGCCTCGCCCAGCATCGTTGGGACCCTTGGCTGTCTGCAAGGCATTCTGCGCGCGAGTGGCCGCCCGCTGACGCCGGCCTTGGCACGCAAAGCTCTGCGCGCGACCGGTTCACCCCAGCAAGACGCGCCAGGGCGCCCACGCACACAGCGCATTGGCAATCGCCCCGACCTGCTTGCATTCGTCAAGGCAGCTGGAATCGCTGTTGTGCGGGTGGCGGTGCCGACGAAAGCGACACCGAAGAAAATCACCGCCAAGACGAAGAAGATTGCCGCTAAGACAAACAAAACCGCCGTTAGGAAGACCAAGCCGGCGCATGCGCGCGCCTAGCTCCGCCTAGTCCTCCTCGCCGAAGCCAGACTCGACGAGCGCGATCAGCGCTTCGATGGCGGCACGGGCGTCCGTCCCTTCCGCCTCGATGAGGATCGAGTGGCCTTGACCGGCGGCAAGCATCATCAGCCCCATGATCGAGGTGCCGCCCACGGTGTGGCCCTCCCGGGTCACGCGGATCTCCGCATTGAAGCCGCCGGCGCAGCGCACGAATTGCGCCGAGGCGCGCGCATGCAATCCCTTCTTGTTGGGGATCGTCACCTCGGCGAAATAGAGGCCGTTTCCGGTTCCTCTCGCTTTAGCGCCCAGTTTATTCACCTGGTCCATAGCCTGTCATACCGGCGCAATGCCGGTGTCCAGCAAAATAAAAACGGCGGCGTCCTAGTTGACTTGGTGATTTTCACCTGGATTCCGGCTTTTGCCTGAATGACGCAGAGCGGCGATGACATCCAAACCAATCCGATCTCAACAGGCATGCGTTCAATTGGCGGCGAGGATCTGGCTCGCCACGCTGATATATTTCCGCCCAGCTTCCTGCGCCTGATTGACCGCTTCCTCAAGCCCGCATTCGCCGCGCACGCTGGCGAGCTTGACCAGCATTGGCAGATTGACGCCGGCGATCACCTCGACATTCGACCGTTCCATGGCCGAGATGGCGAGATTGGACGGCGTGCCGCCAAACATGTCGGTCAGCACCACGACGCCGTTGCCGTTGTCGACTCTGGCGAGCGCCGCGAGCATGTCGGCGCGCCGTTCGTCGAGATCGTCGTCAGGCCCGATGGAAATGGTCTCGAGCTGCTCCTGCGGCCCGACCACATGCTCGAGCGCGGCACGAAATTCATGCGCGAGCCTGCCATGGGTGACGATGACGACGCCGATCATATTGCCCCGTGAATTTGTCCGCCCGGTTAAAGGCCGCTATCTTTGTCGCGACCGCAACCAGGCGCAAGCCCGAACCTATGCCTGTTGATGAGGCGATTGTGACATCGCCAAAAGAAGCGCCAATTTGAGCTTGAGTGCCGCAGAAAGCTCGAAAGGCGCAAGTTTTACAACCGTAAGCCTAGCCTTTGCGATGGTGATTCGCTCGGGTGGATCGGGTGGCATGCGGGGTACCTCTTCGGTCGGAACGAGATCAACGACAAGGGCGAGCCGCGCTTGTGGACGATGGAGCAGCGCGATGATGCCAAGGCCTCTCACCTCGATCTTGCCGGCGAGCGCGGCAGGTGGCGAAGCGATAAGGCTTCCGTCGCCGGCGGCCTCGACCCATACCTGATCGTCGGCCACGAGCCGCGCCTCGAGGTCACCCTCGGGGGCAAGCGCAAGAAAACGGAGCGCGAGGTCGGATTTGCCGCTGCCGGAGCCGCCGCGGATAAGAGCAGCGTAGGGGCCAAGTGCCACACATGTGCCATGCACCAGCTCCCGCTTCTCACTCACGCATGCCTCTTGGATAGGCCCTTATGCCGCAGGCAGCCGGATCACGAAGCGGGCACCGGCCGTCTTGCGCTCGGCCGCGCCCACGCTTTTGCCGCTCGCGCCCTGACCCTCATGATGCCGATTCTCCGCCCACAGCCGGCCGCCATGGGCGACGACGATTTGCCGTGAGATGTTGAGGCCGAGCCCGGAATTCTGGCCGAAGCTTTCCTGCGGACGGTCAGTGTAGAAGCGCTCGAAGATGCGCTCCAGATTCTCCGGCGGAATGCCGGGGCCTTCGTCCTCGACCGCAATCTGAATCTCGTTGCCGACGCGCTTTGCCTTGACCGACACGCGGCCGCCCTCGGGCGAGAAGGAGATCGCATTGTCGAGCAGATTGACGGTCACTTGGCTCAAGCGGCTGTCGTGGCCAACGCAGCGATAGGGGTGCGCCCCGCCGCTATAGGCGATGTCGAGCACGACCTCTAGCGTATCGTCGCGATGGATGTCGTTGAAAAGCGATACGGTGGTGCGCAACAGCTCGGCGATGTCGACCGGTTTTGCGTCCTCGCGGGCGAGCTCGGCATCAAGCCGCGAAGCGTCGGAAATGTCGCTGATCAGCCGATCGAGCCGCCGCACGTCGTGCTGGATAATCTCCATCAGCCGCTCCTTGGAGTCGGGAGTCTTGGCGAGCGGCAGGGTCTCCGTCGCGCTGCGCAAGGATGTGAGCGGGTTCTTTAGCTCATGCGACACGTCGGCGGCGAAGCTCTCGATCGCGTCGATGCGCCGGTAGAGCGCCTGGGTCATGTCGCGGAGCGCGCCGGACAGATGGCCGATCTCGTCGGTGCGATCGGTGAAATCTGGGATTTCGGCGCGGGCCTTCACGCTGTGGCGCACGCGCTCCGCGGCCGCCGCGAGCCGCTGCACGGGGCCGGCAATGGTGCTGGCGAGGATCATAGAGAGCACCACGGTGACGGCGGCGGCAAACAGCGACATCCGCACGATGCCCCAGCGCTCAGCGGTGACGATGTTGTCGATGTCGCCGCCGCGCGTGGACAGGAGCAAGACGCCAAGCACGGCGCGCAGGCGCTGCACCGGCACTGCCACGGAGACGACGAGCTCGCCCTTGTCGGTGACACGCACGATGGGGACCGAGGTCCCGGTTAAGGCCGACGCGACCTCGGGATAGGCCTTGCCGTTGTTGCCGCCGATCTCGCTGTAAAGCGGTAAATCGTATTGCCGCATGCGGGTCTTGATCGCCTGCCAGAAGGCGGTAAGCGCGTCCGGCTTCTCGACGTCGGGCGCCGGCAAATCGTAGCGGAGCACTTCGCCGCGCGAATAGAAGGTATCGGAATCGAGGATCAGGCCGCCGTCGCGGCCATAGATGCGGGCCCTGCTTCCGGTCGGCTTGACCAGGCGGCGCAGGATCGGAGCGGCGCGCTCGGGATCGATAGTGAAATCGAGCCCATCGTCGTCGGCGCTGCTCGACGAGCTAGGCTCGCTTTCGAGCAGCTTCTCCGGATCGATCTGGACCTGGTCGGTATCGACGCCGGCCGACGCGGCGAGCGCGCCCGCGATGATCTCGCCTTGGGTGAGCAAGCTCTGCACCTTGGCGTCGATCAGGCCCGCGCGGAACTGATTGAGATAGAGGATGCCCGAAACAAGGATGGCAAGCCCGATGAGATTGAGGATGACGATGCGTCTTGTGAGGCTGGAAAAGCCATGGCGGAAGGGCAGACGCTGCCACAGCCAGCGCGACCCTTTGCGCGAGCGGACATAGCTCGCCATCAGGCCGCGGCGCAGGCGCTCTCTCACCCGCGGCACCTCGGCTTCCTGCCAGGACCTGTCGGCCTCGGCGGTCATGGATCTCCTGACCCGCTACTCTTTGAAGCGGTACCCCACGCCGTAGAGCGTCTCGATCACGTCGAAACTCGTATCTACGGCCTTGAACTTCTTGCGCAAGCGCTTGATGTGGCTGTCGATCGTCCGGTCGTCGACGTAAACCTGGTCGTCATAGGCGGCATCCATCAGCGCGTCACGACTCTTGACCACGCCGGGCCGGGCGGCGAGCGCCTGCAGGATCAGAAACTCGGTGACGGTGAGGGTGACCGGGCGGTTGTCCCACACGCATGTGTGCCGCTCCGGGTCCATCTTGAGCTTGCCGCGCTCCAGCACCTTGGACTTGTCCTCGACCGGGGCGTTGGCGTCGCGCGGCGCGGCGCGTCGAAGCACGGCCTTGACCCGCTCGACCAGCAGCCGCTGCGGGAAGGGTTTGCGGATGAAGTCGTCGGCGCCCATTTTGAGGCCGAACAGCTCGTCGATCTCCTCGTCCTTTGAGGTGAGGAAGATTACCGGCAGCTCGGTTCGCTGGCGGAGCCGACGAAGCAGCTCCATGCCGTCCATTCGCGGCATCTTGATGTCGAGGATTGCAAGATCGGGCGGATTCTCGGACAGACCGTCAAGCGCGGAGGCGCCGTCGTTATAGGTCTGCGTCTTGTAGCCTTCGGCCTCGAGCACCATACGCAAGGAGGTCAGGATGTTACGATCGTCGTCGACAAGTGCGATGGTTGGCATTGAAATGGCACCTAATGGGGGTCGGGGGGTTCAGGCTGACGCAAATTATGGCAGCATGGGGGCGCCTCAGCAGCCCGTTAATAGTGCAATGCAGCAAATATCCTTATGGCGCAAGTAAATATGACACCGGGAGACGTGCCATCCAAGGCCGAATTGGCCGCGGATGCGAGGGCGCTCGTGCGGTGTGCGTTGAAGGCATCGCTTGCCACAATCGCCGCCAGCAACGGCTATCCTTACGCCTCGCTGATCACCGTGGCGACGGAGGCTTCTGGCGCTCCGATCTTTCTGATTTCGGGGCTCGCCCAGCATACGCGGAACCTGAGCCAGGACGCCCGCGCCTCGATTTTGTTCGACGGCACCGGCGCTGCTGGCGATCCGCTGCAAGGCGCGAGGGTGACGCTGTTCGGCCGGGCCGAGAAGGTAAGCGATGAGGCCATCAGACGAAGGTTCCTGGCGCGCCATCCAGAGGCTGCCTTCTACGCCGACTTTGCCGATGTCGCGTTCTGGCGACTTCAGGTGGACGGCGCCCACTATATCGGCGGCTTCGGACGCATCGTCGATCTCTCCCCTGCCGAGCTGCGGGTCTCGACCGAAGGCGCCGGCGATCTGCTCGCGGCGGAGCCCGGCATCATCGAGCACATGAATGCCGACCACGCGGACGCCGTCCGTCTTTACGCCACGCGGCTCGCCGGCGGCGGTGAAGGCTTCTGGCGCATGAGTGGCATTGACCCTGAAGGCTGCGACCTGATTTGCGAGGGCGCCGCGCGCCGCATTTCGTTTCAGGCCCCGATCGCCACGCCGGGTGAGGCACGCAAGGAGCTCGTCCGACTCGGCAACGCAGCAAGGGGACCGGATTAGGGCCGAAGTCGCCGCCAGACACGTCGCCTTGAAAGCGTTGCAAGTTCGGTGCTAGCAAGGGGCAGAAAACTATCCCCAAAGCCACCCCGCCCTTAGCCAGAGGATCCCGCCGCATGAGCGTTCAGTCGAACATTGTGCCCGCTAGCGCGAAGACCACCAACCCCAAGGTCCTGGCCTTCGTCGAGGAGGCAAAGGCACTGTTCAAGCCGGAGCAGGTGGTGTGGTGTGACGGCTCGATGGACGAGTATCAGCATCTGCTGAAATCGCTGGTCGATGGCGGCACGGCTCTGTGGCTCAGCCCCGAGAAGCGGCCAAATTCCATTCTGGTGCGCTCAGACCCGCTCGACGTCGCGAGAGTCGAGGACCAGACCTATATCTGCTCCAAGAACAAGGACGACGCAGGTCCGACCAACAACTGGTTCGACCCAGCAGAGATGAAGGCGACGCTGACCAAGCTCTATGACGGCGCCATGGCCGGCCGCACCATGTATGTGGTGCCCTATTCGATGGGGCCGGTGGGCTCGCCGATCGCCGGCATCGGCGTAATGGTAACCGATAGCGCTTACGCCGTCGCGAACATGCACATCATGACCCGCGTCGGAGACAAAGTATGGAAGGCCCTCGGCGACAGCGAAGATTTCGTGCGCGGCATGCACACCGTGGGCTACCCGCTCTCGACGCCCACCACCGCAGACGTGCCGTGGCCCTGCAATAAGACGAAGTACATCTCGCATTTCCCCGAGACGCGCGAGATCTGGTCGTACGGCTCTGGCTATGGCGGCAACGCGCTGCTCGGCAAGAAGTGCCACGCGCTCCGCATCGCCTCGGTCAAGGCCCGCGACGAGGGCTGGATGGCCGAGCATATGCTGATCCTCAAGCTGACCAATCCTGAGGGTAAGTCGAAGTTCATCGCCGCAGCCTTCCCGTCGGCATGCGGCAAGACCAATCTCGCCATGCTCAATCCGACCATTCCCGGCTGGAAGGCCGAGACCATCGGCGACGACATATGCTGGATGAAGTTTGGCGCGGACGGTCGGCTCTACGCTATCAATCCCGAGACCGGCTTCTTCGGCGTAGCACCCGGCACCTCGGATGAGTCCAATCTCAACGCCATGAAGACGCTCTACGCCAACTGCATCTATTCCAACGTCGCGCTGACCGACGACGGCGATGTGTGGTGGGAGCAGATGAGCAAGGCGCCTGAGCATACCATCGACTGGATGCGCCGGAACTGGACACCGACGTCAGGCCGCCCTGCAGCTCATCCGAACGCGCGCTTCACGGCGCCGGCGGCGCAATGCCCGGTGATCGCCAAGGAATGGGAAGACCCGAAAGGCGTGCCGATCGACGCGATCCTGTTTGGCGGCCGCCGCGCCACCGTGGTGCCGCTCGTCACCGAGGCGCTCAACTGGCTGCACGGCACGTTCCTGGGCTCGATCATGGCCTCGGAGAAAACGGCCGCCGCCGCCGGCAAGATCGGCGATCTCCGCCGCGATCCGATGGCCATGCTGCCCTTCTGCGGCTACCACATGGGCGACTATTTCGCCCATTGGCTGAAGATGGGCGAGAAGGGCGGCGCCAAGATGCCGAAGATCTTCTACGTGAATTGGTTCCGCAAGAACGGCGACGGTAAGTTCATGTGGCCTGGCTACGCCGAGAACTCCAGAGTGCTGAAATGGATCTTCGAGCGCTGCGACGGGACGGCCAAGGCTGAGGACACGCCGATCGGCAAGCTGCCCGCCGAAGGCTCGCTCGACGTGAGCGGGCTCAAGGTCTCCTCCGACGATCTGAAGGAATTGACCAAGGTCGACAAGGAGGGCTGGAAGGCGGAGCTGCCGATGATCCACGAGCACTTCGCGACCTTCGGCACCAAGTTGCCCAAGGGACTGAAGGACGAGCTCGCTGCGCTGGAGAAGCGGCTCGGCTAGCCTCTCTGTGTCATACCGGTGAAGGCCGGTATCCAGCTTTCTTATTTGCGCTTCGCGCGCTGAATTCCGGTGCTTAAGCCGTAATGACGCAGATTCATTGCACCATCCCGAGAACCACTTGCCGCTGTTTGCGCTTCGCCTTAGGCAAACCTCATGAAAAGCGAGAAGAGCGTCGCCGCCGCCGGCCATGAGCTGACCGCGAAGGCCGCGGCGGAAATTCTGCAAGACGGCGGCAACGCCTTCGACGCCTGCGTCGCTGGCCTGTTCATGACCTTCGTCGCCGAGGCCGTGTTCTCCTCGCCGGGCGGCGGCGGCTTCCTGATGGCGCGGCGAGGAGGCAGCGACGCCGTTTCAGTCTTCGATTTCTTCGCCGAGACGCCGCGCAAGCGGCGCGAAGCCCGCGACATCGACTTCAATCCCATCAACGCCGATTTCGGGCCGGCCAAGCAGGAGTTCCACATCGGCGTTGGCTCGAGCGCCACGCCAGGCGTTGTGCCCGGCGTCTTCGCCATGCATGAGGAGCTCTGCCGGCTGCCGATCAAGCGCCTGGTCGAGCCTGCGGTGCGTGCCGCGCGCGGAGGATTCCCGCTCTCCGTGTTCCAGGCTTATCTCCTCACCGTCATCGCGCCGATCCTCACCGCGACCCCGGGCGCAGCGAAGATCTTTGCGCCGGACGGGACGTTGCTCAAATCTGGTGAGACCTTCCGCAACCCTGATCTCGGCGAGACCTTGGAATGGCTTGCCGAGGACGGCGCGAGGCTATTCCTCGACGGCGATGTTGGCCAGGCCATCGTCAAGCAACAGCACGGCGGCGGCGGATATCTCACCCAGGACGATCTTGCCCAATATCGCGTCGCGCGGCGGAAGCCCGTCCTCTGGCATCACGCCGGCGCCACCGTCGCGCTCAATCCACCACCCGCGGCAAGCGGCGCGCTGATCGCCTTCGGCCTTGGCTATGTGCAGGCGCTTGAAGATAAGGGCCGGGCGCTCGACGCCTTCGCGCTGAAGGAGGCGATGGCGGCGACCAACGCGGCGCGCGCCTCCCATGGAGAGGGACTTGCAGCGAAACTTGCCGATGGCAAGCTGGCCAGGGAAATGCACGCTGCCTCGCGCCATCCAGCCGCCAACACCGGCACCACCCATATCAGCGTCATCGACCGCGACGGCAATGCCGCTTCGGCAAGCCTCTCCAACGGCGAGGGCAACGGCTCGATCGTCGGCAAATTCGGATTCATGCTGAACAACATGCTTGGCGAGGAGGATCTCACGCCGGAGGGCCTGGGCACCTGGAGCGAGGGGGTCCGTCTCTCCTCCATGATGGCGCCGACCATCATCCTTAAGCCCGACGGCGCAGTGATTGCGCTCGGCAGCGGCGGGTCGAACCGCATCCGCACCGCCATCCTGCAAGTCGCCGTCAACCTGCTCGACCATGGCATGAGCCTGGACGCTGCGGTGGAGGCGCCGCGGCTGCATGTCGAGAAGGGCGGGGTGGTGAGCTTCGAGCCCGGCTTGCCAGAGGCCGCGCAGACCGCCTTCCTTGCGCAATTCGACAAGGTCCACGCGTGGCCCGAGGCGAATCTGTTCTTCGGTGGCGTGCACGCCGCGCGGCGCTTCAGCGACGGCGGCGTGGAGGGCGCCGGCGATCCGCGTCGCGGCGGCGTCGCAATCGTGGTGTGAACTCTGAAGTCTATGGTGATCGCTAGCCCATGTCGTAAACTGCCAATCGGGCGTCGCTAATTGTCAACAAGGTTTCCCCTGACTGGCGCAAGACTATGGATGCGCCGGCCGGAATGAAGGCAAACATGAAAACCGCCATCGCCATCAGTCACGTTTGCTTCGAGGATGCCGGCACGCTGGAAGACTCAATCACCGCGCGCGGCATGTCGTTCCGCTATCTGCAAGCCGGCGTCGACGATCTGTCATCCGCCAAGGACGCCGATATTCTCGTGGTGCTCGGCGCGCCCATCGGGGTCTACGAGGTCAACCGCTATCCGTTTCTGAAACAAGATTTTGCGGTGATCGAGGCCGCGCTGGCCCGCGGCAAGCCGATCATCGGCATCTGCCTTGGCTCGCAGCTCCTCGCCGCGGTGCTCGGCGCCCGCGTCTATCCAAACCGCGAGAAGGAGATCGGGTGGGGATTGCTCGGGCTGACGCCCGACGGGCGCAAGTCGCCTCTTGCGGCGCTCTCGGAGAACAAATTTAGAGTCTTACATTGGCACGGCGACACCTTCGACCTGCCGCGCGGAGCGACTTGGCTCGCCGAGACCGCAGTCACGCCGCACCAGGCCTTCAGCACCAACAACGGCAAGGTGCTAGCCCTGCAGTTCCACGTCGAGCAGCATACAGAGGGCATGGAGCGCTGGCTGATCGGCCACACGCTCGAGCTCACCACCGCAGGCGTCGATCTGCACAAACTCCGTGCCGACACGCAGCGCCTGGGCCCGGGAATGGAGAAGGCGAGCCGAGCCATGTTCGACATGTGGCTCGATCAGGTCGGCGTGGCACCGGCGCGGACATCGGCGCCGACCAAGTAAAGACCGCGCGGTCGAGCCGGGCGATGACATGTTCTATTCCCTACAACGGATGCTGGTCATCCGGCTCTTGCGGGGCGGTGAAGGTTTGGCCGGGAGTCTCGGGTAGGTCGGTGTTTTCCGGCGCCTTCACGTCGTCGCCCTTGGCGTTCCACCAGGTCGACCCATAGCTCACGCCGCCGCTCCGCTTGACGAGATGGGTGAGCACCACCTCACCCGGGTAGTAATAGACGGCCCACGGCCCGACCATGTCCTTGGGGATCGCCCGCCAGGTCACCAGCACCTCGTCCCCCTTCCGAGCGTCGCCTTTCTTCACGTCGAGCAAGCGCACCTTGGCGAGATAGGCCGGCAGGTTTTGGCCGCTCTTGTCGTCCTTGCTGACCGTGGTGCAGCTCACCGATAGCACGCGGACCACGGCGACGAGGTCGCTCTTGTCCATCAACTCCTGGTCTGACATTGGCGCCGGCAGCGCGAGCGCCGGCGACGCAAAGAGCGAGATCATCAACGCTAGCGCATATCGAAGCATCAGGAATTCCTTGGGGTTCGGGCGGGTGGCGGGAACCCCATGGTGGAACGGCAGTTGATCCCGCGCAAACCCTAAATTGCTATGCTGCGCCACGCCAACTAGCCACAAGATGCGAGGAGCGACCCATGGTGAATATCTATCTCTTCATCGAGCTGATCCGCACCGCGAGCGCGCCCGATGTCGCCGAGCACATCAAAAGCATGAGCCTTGACAACTGCAAATTCGCCAATGTGGTAGTGCTGTCCTACGACAAGCTCGTGGCGCAGCTCGATTGCCCGAAGCCGGAGGACGGCACCAAGGTGGTGCTGGAGGACCTCTCCAAGGTCGAGGGCGTGGTGCAGACCAATGTCATCGCCGTCGTGAAGCCCGTGCAGCATTGATTGTGTTCAAAAAAGACCCAGAGATTCTCGATTGGAAGCACAAATCGTTCCATGAATCGATTTGCGGAAGACGTCTGTGTCGCGTCCTCCAGTCGGTCAGTAGGCCCCTCCGCCTTGGCGAATGACACGCTGCACTCCCAGGTTGGTATCAACCCCTAATGCGCGGCTTCCCAATTGTCGCCGGCGCGAGCGGCGACCTTCAGCGGCACCCGTAATTTCAACACCGGCTCGGGCGCCTTCTCCATCACGCTCTGCGCCACCTCCATGGTCTTGTCGACTTCGTCCTCGGGCGCCTCGAACACGAGCTCGTCGTGCACCTGAAGCAGCATGCGCGCGTTGAGCCCGGCAGCAGCGAGGGCAGGCACCATGCGGATCATGGCGCGGCGGATGATGTCGGCGGCCGACCCCTGGATCGGCGCGTTGATGGCGGCGCGCTCGAAATTTCCGCGCAGTGACGGGTTCTTGGTGTTGATCTCAGGGTAGTGCACTTTCCGCCCAAACAGGGTCTTCACGTAGCCCTGGCGGCGCGCTTCGGCCTTGGTCGCCTCCATGTAGTCGCGGATGCCGGGGAAGCGCTCGAAATAGGTCTTGATATAGGCGCCGGCCTCGCTCCTGCCGATGCCAAGCTGCGCGGCGAGACCGACCGACGAGATGCCGTACACGATGCCGAAATTGATCGCCTTGGCGCGGCGGCGAACAGCCGGATCCATGCCTTCGATCGGCACGCCGAACATCTCACTTGCGGTCATGGCGTGAATGTCGAGCCCGTCGGCGAAGGCCTGACGCAGTGTCGGCGTGTCCGCCATATGCGCGAGGACGCGAAGCTCGATCTGGCTGTAGTCGGCTGAGATCAGCCGCTTGCCCTTGTCGGACACGAAGGCCTTGCGGATGGCGCGGCCTTCGCTGGTGCGCACCGGGATGTTTTGCAAATTCGGCTCGAGCGACGATAGCCGCCCTGTCGTGGTGGCGGCGAGCGCGTAGGAGGTGTGCACGCGCCCCGACTCCGGATGAATGTAGGTCGGGAGCGCGTCTGTGTAGGTACTCTTGAGCTTGGAGAGCAGGCGCCAGTCGAGAACTTTTCGCGGCAGCTCATGGCCCTCGGCGGTAAGCTCTTCCAGCGCGCTCGCATCCGTGCTCCAGGCGCCAGTCTTGGTGCGCCGGCCGCCGGCGAGACTCATCTTGTCGAACAGGATCTCGCCGAGCTGCTTCGGCGAGCCGATATTGAAGTCCTCGCCGGCAAGCTCCCTGATCTCGTCTTCGAGCCGGGCGAGGCTCTGGGCGAAGGTGGCGGAGAGTCCGGCAAGCGCCGCGCGCTCGACCCTAATACCGGTCCGCTCCATCAGCGCGAGCACCGGCGCAATCGGCCGCTCCAAGGTCTCGTACACGGTGGTGACGTGCTCTGCGGTGAGCCGGGGCTTCAGCACGAGCCAGAGCCGGAGGCCAATATCGGTCTCCTCGCCGGCAAATTCTGTGATGCGCGCTACGGGCACGCGGTCGAAGGTGACCGCGGCGCGTCCCGTGCCCACGATCTCCTTGTGAGTGAGGCAAGTATAGGAGAGGAGCGCGCCGGCAAGCTGCTCTGGCAGATGCTCGGCACGGCCGGCGTCGAGCGCATAGGACATGAGGCAGGGATCGTCGAAGCCTTCGAGCGCGATGCCGTAGCGGGTGAGCACCACCATATCGAATTTGGCGTTCTGCACGATCTTCAGCACGGCCAAGTCTTCCAGCAGAGGCTTGAGCAGGTCGAGCGCCTCGCGCATGCCGATCTGCTCGATCGCGCCTTCGCCGCCGAGATCGAGCCCGTCGCTGACACGATGGCCGAGCGGAACATAGGCGGCGCAGCCCGGCGCAAGCGCGAGCGCCACGCCGACCAGCTCTCCTTGCATCGGATCCGACGAATTGACCTTGGCACGAAAGGCAACATGGCCTTGGGCGCGTGCCGCGTCCAACAGAGCAGCAAGCCGTTCCGGATGGACCACCGTCTCGTATGTGCTGCGGTCGAAGGGAAGCGCCGCAAGCTTGGCGGCGCGCTCTTCGGCGAGATGCAAAGGAGAGCCTTCCTTCACCGAAGCCGTTGGTGCGGTCCGCTTGGCAACGAACCCCCCGCTCGGCGCTCGGCGAAGCGGGTGGTCATAGTCATCTTTCTTCCGCCGCTGTGTGGCGGAAGCAGGTGCGGCGCCGGCGGGTGCCTCCACGCCGAGACCATCGGCGACACGGCGGAGCAATGTGCTGAATTCGAGCCTGCGCATGAAGCTCAGCAAGGTCTCGGGGTCAGGCTGGCGGACCAGCGTCTCGGCGAGCGGCACATCCACCGGCACATGGGTGTCGAGGATCACGAGCGTGCGCGACAGCCGCGCCTGGTCGGCGAATGTGAACAGAACTCTCGCGCCGCTTCGGCTGGGTGATTTCCGACGCGCGGGCGAGCAGGGTGTCGAGATCGCCATATTCATTGATCAGCAGCGCCGCGGTCTTGACCCCGATGCCCGGCACGCCCGGCACATTGTCGGTGGAGTCACCGATCAGTGCCTGCACCTCGATGACCTTGGACGGCGGCACGCCGAAGCGCTCTATCACCCCGTCCTCGCCGATCACCTTGTTCTTCATGGTGTCGTACATGCGCACGCCAGGGCGCACGAGCTGCATCAGGTCCTTGTCGGAGGAGACGATGGTCACGTCGGCGCCGACTTCCAGCGCCTCGCGCGCATAGGTGGCGATGAGGTCGTCGGCCTCGTAGCCCTTCTGCTCAAGGCAAGCGACATTGAATGCTTTCACCGCGTCACGGATGAGCGGAAATTGCGGGATGAGGTCGTCAGGGATGTCTGGGCGATGCGCCTTATAGTCTGCATACAGATCGTTTCGAAACGTATATTCGGAAAGATCGAAGATCACCGCGAAATGGGTCGGCGGCGACAGCTCGCCGGTCTCGCGCAGCAGCTTCCACAGCATGGCGCAGAAGCCGTGCACTGCGCCGACCGGGAGTCCGTCTGAGGGGCGGGTGAGCGGGGGCAGCGCGTGGTAGGCGCGGAAGATGTAGCCTGAGCCGTCGATCAGATAGACGTGGTCGCCCTTTGCCACCGGCCTGCGGGCGGCGGTTTGTCTCGTGTCAGCCACTGTCATGATGAGGGAAATATAGGGATTGGAGGGGCTCCCGTCAGCACCACTTGATCCCCGTGTCCTCGTCATGCCCGGCCTCGCGTCGGGCATCCATGAATTTCTCCCGGTAAATCAAGACGTGGATGGCCGGGATAAGCCCGGACATGACGACGATTTGGGGAGCTGGCGACTAATTCGTCGGTTCGAGCTCGTGGCTGCGCTCGGCGCTGCCGCGGGCAAAGACCATTTCGGGGCCGTAGGTCTTCTCGATATAGTCCTTGAAGTAGGTCTCCAGGAACGGGAAGGCGCGCGCGAGCCGCGTGAAGTCCCGCTGCGAGATCCATAGAGCAACCAAATCTTCGAGGGCCACCACGAGCCCGGTGCGGAGCGACGATTTGAGCAGGACCCGCTCGCCGAAATGCTCGCCAGGTCCGAACACGCGCTCGAAATGCTCGCCGGCCTCCGGATTGTCGATGGTGAGCTTGAGCGAGCCTTTGACCACCGTATAGAAGCCGTCGATCAGCATGCCCGGCTCAAGCACTTTGTCGCCCTTGCGGTAATGGATGTAGCGCGTGCCCGGCATCGAGGATTGCACGAGCACGATATTGGGCGGCACAAACGCGTTCAGGATCCAGTTCACCAGCACGCGAACCTTGGTGGCAAAACCCGGCAGGAAGGACAGATAGAAGCCGCGCCACAAGAGCCAGGCAAGCGTGCCGGAGAACTTGATGCCGTAGACCTCCGCCACGGCCTTGCTCATGCCGAGCGAGGCGAGCGATCCTTTTGACGTGTAGGCGAAGGGCTTGAGCTCCTTGCCCTCCGCCTTGGCAATCAGATTGTCGGCGAGCTGGCGGCCTTCGCGCACGGCGAATTGCGCCGTCTGCGGGGCGTAATCCAACGGGTCCTCGGCGGGCTGCTCGACCAGTGGAATCAAAGCTGCATCGCCCACCGCCCAGATACCGTCATGTCCGGCGACGCGCATGAAGCGGTCGGTCTTGACGCGTCCCCACTGCATGGCGAGATCGAGCAATTCGACCAGCCGATGCGGACCGTTGCCGATGGTGGCGACGATGGTGCGCGTCGGGATGACGCTGCCATCGGCCAGCTCGACCGCGGTCGAGGTCGCAGATTTGGTGCCGATGCCGGTCTTGACCTCGATGCCATGCATCTCAAGGCGCCGCGTCGCATATTCGGCGAGGTCCGCCGGGAAGGTGGGCAAGATGCGGTCGGCATATTCGATGAGGTAGACGCGGATCTCCTCGGGCTTGATGTTCGTGTAGTATTTCAGCGCGCGGTGGATCAGATCGTTGACCTCGGCCACGGTCTCCACGCCGGTGAAGCCGGCACCCACCACCACGAAGGTGAGCAGCTCGCGCTTCAGCTCCGGCTCCGTCGCCACATCCGCCATTTCGAGGCAGCTGATCACGTGGGTGCGCAAGCGATGCGCATCGGCGAGGTTCTTCATGGTGAGTGCGTGCTCGGGCAGTCCCGGGAATCGATTGAGATCCACGCTCATGCCGAGCGCGATGACGAGCTCATCGTAGGGAAGGTCCACGGGCACGCGCCGGAAACCTTGCACCACGGTCACCGTCTTCTCGGCGAAGTCGATGCCCATGACGTCAGCCTGGCGGATCTGGATGCCGCGCAGCAACAGGCGCAAGGGGACCACCGCGTCGGAGGAGTGGATGGTGGCGGCGGCGACTTCGGGGAGCAGCGGCTGAAAGACGAAATAGTTATTGTTGTTGATCAGCTCGATATCGAATTTGTCGCCGCCACGCCGCGCCAGCTCTTTGGCGGCGAACACGCCGCCAAAGCCGCCGCCAATGACCAGAACTTTCTTCTTATCCACGGGTGAAAAACCCCTGCCGTTGTGCATTTGCAGGCATACCTACGCTGTTCAAAAGCCAGAAGCCAGAAGCCAGAAATCACACGTAAGAAGTCCGAAGGGGAACCGGAAGCCCCTTCTGCCCAGGCGCGCCCTTAATTTCGGTTTCCGGTTTCTGACTTCTGGTTTCTGTCGCGCCGCCGTTGCTTAGGCGGAGGCCTTTGGTTTAGGTTCGCGCGACAAGCACCCGTAGCTCAGTTGGATAGAGCGTTGCCCTCCGAAGGCAGAGGTCACAGGTTCGAATCCTGTCGGGTGCGCCAATCTCCTCAATGGTTTGGCCTCTACCGTAGCTTCGGATCAGGGATACCTGTCCGCACAGTGTCCGCGTAATGTGTTCCCTGCTCGTTCGGGCCGATCAGCACTCTCTGTTCAAAATGTAAACAAGACCCCGAATCGTCCGCGCCTTCCAGAAGCGCGCAAGCAGCCTACGAACCCGGCGAGGTACATGCGGCCCAGCGCCACGCTGAGCGCCTAGCGCGCCCGTCAAATCGCCTCATATCCCAGCTCAACACGAGCTGGAGGGTCGTGGATGATCCTCTGCAATGGGTGCTTCAGCGGAGAGCTGGCAATCCCCGCACCAAGAACTCCGGCTGGGAAAACCGTTCCTTTTGTACGACGCGGGAAGCACTACTGCGCTGCGTCCGCAAGTACTGTGGTGAAATAGACACAACTGCGCTCGATGCGCTCAGCAGCCTTCCCGAACATCGCAGCGACGTTGAAGCCGATAACAGCGCTCAAATGCGAATTTGGGCGCTCGAAAAAACCGACTGACGGACTGACATAGCCAGCCCGCCAGTAGGGCCGAGCCTTGGGAACATGACCGAGGGGGAATAAGCCGAAGGGCGTCGGCAATAGGAATTTCACTGAGTGCTCATTCAGCGGTCACTGAAGTTTCAGGAGTGGGCTCCGGTGTGGATTCCGTCCCACAGGTAGCCGCAAAGCTGGTGGATCAGCAATGCGGCGTTCCCGCGTCATCAAAGCGGGACGGAAAGGCCGACAGCGTGACCCCGGCCTCCCTCGCGAGAGGTTGTCTCGATCCACCTATGTCGGCTCCGGGCTTGGCTCCGAGGGTCAGTAGCTTGACTGTGAAAGGCCAAGCTATGCCTTCCAAACTTCCACCAAGGAGTCAGTTGATCGTTGCAATCAGTTACCGTCACCTTTGAGGCAACTTGGGTGCTAGCGGAGATGAGCTCAAGTCGGTGATACGGCGGTGAATCGTTTCACTAGGTTGAGTTTAGTTCAATCCACTACGCACGATGCTAACCGGGATTGCGATCTCTGATGCGGCTGCGAGAGGAGATGATGATGAATGGATTGGTTTTAGGGCAGCAGCTTTCAGCAGGACGTGCCTTAGCCCGACTCACACAAGAAGAGCTTGCCCGTTCAGCTGGTCTGCATGTGAATAGCGTCCGTTATCTGGAACGCCAGAAGCACATCACCACAGGCTTCTCAAGGGAGCGCGTTGAACAGGCGATGCTCCGCTTGGGAGTAATTTTCTTTCATGCGCCGTCGCCGGGGGTGAGGCTGTGCCTTAAGCGGGAGTTCGGAATGGTGATCAGCGACAATTAATACAGGGCGGAAACAGGGCTTAAGTTGTCGGTCAGCGAACTCTGGGCTCCGGTGGGAGCCTTTTGAGGCCTCAAGCAGATATACGATCCCATTTGGGATTTATACGCGCAATGCATGGGATCCGTGACGAACCTGCAATTCTGCGAGAACAACTTCAGCCTACTTCCCGAAAATATTGCGCGTGGGGGAGCGCATATTAACAGCACCGTTAGACGCCGGGGCTCTTTTCTATTTTCAGTGGCAAATATCACATGCGTCACCACACATAAATAAAGATCAAATCGCGGCCAAGCTGCATTCGAGTTGGACCCCGCGTCGGCCAAAGCCGTGGGGAAGCCTCGGTGACACCTCCGCGGCTTCCACCGTTATGGAGTTAAATGCAAGAAGCCCGGTCGCGGTGGACCTTGACCGGACTTCTCTCAGCCTGGGGGCTGATACCGGCGACGATCAGGGAGGCGTTCCCAGCCACCGGCGTCGATTCAACCCGCGATACGATGGGGTGTTCCAGGGGCGTCGGCTTCTGTCGGCGCTCTACTAGACAACAGGCGTCCACGGGGGCTTGGTGATGCTGGAGCGCCGGTTTTGGTGGACCTGGGATCGGAAAAGATTATCGACCTGGTGCGTAGGCGTCTGGACTGTAACCCGCACAAGAGCCTTTGAGCCGGATGTCGCTCCCGAGCACTTGGCAGATGTAGACCTTCTTGAGGGGATTTTTACGCACCTGGGAACCCGTCACCTGCCACCCGTAACTCTGAGCCACAATGGCAATATTCTCTTCCTCACAATAGGGCGTAGCGAGCAGACCGTATTTAGTGAGTTGGAAATCGCCCTTGCACTCAACGCGCGCGAACCCAGGGGTAGTCCAGCCAATGGCCAACAGCAGAACCGCTGAACCACCGAAAACACTAAGCTCTCTGAGCATTTCAATCCCCCGGGGGAGTGCCTTATATCACAGGGACGGGCGTCGGCTTCGGTCGGCGCTCCTTTTCTATTTGGCCTCCGCTCCAAGCAGCCCAGGTAGTTTGGCGATGTTGGCGGCAATTCTCCTCGCTTCGTCCTCCGTCAGCACCTTCGCCATATGAGCATCGAAATCGTTCTCTCGGTAATAAACATATGCCAGCGATTGCCCATTAGCGTCCCGCACAACAAGTCCGGCTGGGATTTTTTCGACGGACCACGGCGGTGGAAAACGACGGTCGGTCATAGCTCCGTGGTATCGCTTCAGTGGCTCGCCCCAAATGCAGGGCACCCAAGACGAACCGGGGATTTCGCAATTCCGCCTACTCTGAGCGACAAGAATCGAGATGATCAGAAGCACAAGGATGACCAATCCCGAGCTAGTCCATTCATGTTTATTCACAAGACACGAGCCCTTGTTGGAGGAAATGCCTCGGCTTCGGTTGACGCCCCTTGTGTTGTAGCGTCAAGGCCGAGAGGGGCGTCGGCTTCGGTCGGCGCGCTTTTTTCACCCCGCCGCTTACTGCGGCTTTGTTGGAACTTCAGACGCGCACCGGAACGTGATGCTATTGCTGACTGCATGAGTGTTTACGAGCTTTAGCCCCTTGGCGTGGCAGTAAGCGCCTGCCTTGTCGACCGCCGCATCCAGCCCCTTGGTCCAAGACGACGAGTTCATGAACGAAGAAGTCTTGCTTACGCCGATGGTGTACGTCCCATCGCCGATCTGCTGCACCTGCTGGCTCTGTTGATTGGATAAGGAGCAATCCTGGAGAAGGACTACGATACTTGAGAAGCTAAGAATGAATAGCGCTCTAGGCATGGGCCAGATGCTAACCGAAAGCGCGGTTGGAATCACAGTCGGCGTCGGCTTCGGTCGGCGCCGCCCTTTTTCGTATGATGTAGCCCCCAAGTTACAGCGTGCACGACAATGGTTGTGCTACTCCATTGGTACCTGATGGCCTCACGGTCAGCAGTACAAGTGCCATCTACTCCAAAAGCCCAAGCCCCGGTTCCCCCCGAGCCGGGGCTTCTTCTTTTGCGTCGGCTTCGGTCGGTGAATGACGAATAGCAACAGGTTAGGCGGCTTTACGGTTCGCTCTCAACTCTTGGCAAAGGCCTTCGAGTTCTTCCTTCGTGGAGGCCAGTTCTAGCCACGCCCGGGCCTCGTGGAAGCCCTCCTCGAAGCTCAGCTCAAACTCAAGTGGCGGTAGTCCGTAAAAATGCCCAGACCGCGCTAGGTCGCGTGCCTTTGCTTTAAACGAATCTAACTTTCTCACGGGTGCCTCCAAGTCGCATATGGGATGGGAGTGCTCCAATCGGAACACTGCTTGCCAATGCAATAGCACACGACGAGAAACGACGCTGTCGCTCTTCAACAACAGGATGCGTTAAATGTGCACGAGATCGAAGCCGCGCCCGGCTCTGGCCAGGGATTCATTCCAATCCGTTGTGCTTTTCAGGTTACAGCGATCCTTACCTTCCTGTGTTAGCTAACTGTCAGGCGGGGTGGCCGCTCACTTCACTCCGGTGAAAAGCGGAGACCACGGTAACCCGCACTTCAAAAGCCCCGGGATTCTTCCTGCCCGCGGCTTCTTTTTATTTGAGCTCGACACGGTCGGCGCCCTTACTGCCCGCGCCTCATGAAGCGAGCGGAGGTCCTCGGATAGCCGCACCTTTTCACCCGTAAGCGACCACCAAATATCGGAGCCCTCAGTCGCTGGCTAGTCAGTAAGTTGACAAATCTCCAAACCTCGCCGCGCCGGGGCTTTTCCTTTGTCGCACTCGGAACACGAAGAAAAGCTATACTGATATTGGGCCCCGAACCTGGTGCCCGGAGGAAACCAACAAGGAGCACTTTCAATGAAGAGTCTTGTAACGATGATACTTGCGTTAGGTCTCGCGGTTGCCTTCACCGCCCCCGCGTTCGCCGCCGATGCCCCAAAGACCAAGGAAGCCTGCGAGAAAGCGAAGATGAAGTGGGATGCCGCCACCAAGAAATGCAGCTAACGGCCGTCTAAACGGTCGAACTCAGAGGGGCGTCGGCTTCGGTCGGCGCTCCTTTTCCTTTGTGACGTTGCCCGTAGGTCACAGCGCAGCCCAATGGGTTGTGCTACCTTCTAAGTACCTGATGGCCTCATGGTCAGCAGTACAAGTGCCATCTACTCCAAAAATCCAAGCCCCGGTCCTCCCCAAGCCGGGGCTTCTTCTTGGTCGGCTTCGGTCGGCGCGCGCCCATTCCTGCTACAATGCTTCATGGCCCGCAAGCTTATTGGCTTTGATCCTGAAACTTTGCAGGCGCTTGAACTGCTCTCTAGCGACAGCGGGAGGAGCTTACAGCAGCTTGCCGATGAGGCATTCACGGACTTGCTGGCCAAGCACCATCGGCCCCGAACATTTAGGGACGCATTGAAACAAAGTGCGCGGCCAGTACCCGCCAATGAAAACAAGCCCAGACGGCGGTGACGAGGGATGAAGATCATCGCTTCGATAGTAGCTCTCAATCTCGCAGTCGCATTTGCCACGCCTGTGGTTGCTGCCGAAATTCCGACGACTAAGGCTCAATGTGAACAGGCGGGGATGAGATGGAAGGAATCGGCCAATCAGGATAAGTGCCGTTTTGCTAAGGCCTCGCTGCCGAGAGAAGGGAGGGACTGGACTCAAAATGAGCGATAGGGTCTGCCCCGACTGCAGTCGCCCGCTGATGAAAATCGATCACTATGGTGAGGTGCTGGTCGTTGCATCGACTGCAATCGCTGGGGCCACCCAGGCGACGATAAGCTGGTCATGGAGCTGATGGACAGCGACCTGGAAGCGCTGAGAGGGACCAAAGGCGAGAGCGGCTGAAGCGATTTCCGTGGGATCCGCTGCTTAACAGCGGCCAGCGACAACGCTTTGAAGTCTTCGCGGGTCAGTTTCGCCTTCTGCGCGAACTCGATAAGCAGATCGGCGATCTGCAAAGCTTCTCATTGATACCGGATCGAAGCTGCCACCATTGCGCTGCAGTTCCGTCCACGTCTCATTGAAGCTGATTTCGAGCAGCGCCAAAGTTTCGGGCTCAAGGGCCCCGTAGTGTTCTCGGAAGGGGGACATCGTACTTGCTCCCAAGTACCCTGCTGCAGGCGGGAGCGCGGTGATCAACTCTCTCAGCCGTCGGTGCCTGTGGCCATCTGTGACCGGCGATCCTTGAAGCCTCAGCCCTTTCTAAGCACAAAGCGAGTTAATTATTTGTGACAAAGCGAACCTAAATTGGCTGCGTGGCCTGGGTTTCAAAAGGAAACGTTGCCTTGAAATTTCAAGGCGGAGTCAGAGGTTGCGCTTGTCAACCGCGCCTTGACCTTGGAACGCGCGGACGACGGCTTGTGTTAGCGTCCCACTGGCATCGTCCCCCTCAAGCGTTGCAATAAGTAGTCGAAATATATCAGGCGTTGCTTCGGGCTGGCGGAATGGCCAGTGGTCCGCGAGCCACTCCCGCCCGACACAGGAGACTTCCGCTCCCTTTGGGAGAACATCACCAATGATCGTGACCAATGATCGTGTCGAAAACCCCCTTAAAGTAGGCGGTAACGCTCGTGGTCAGCGCTGCAAGGACAACCACTACGAGGTGCTCACGAAGCCAGCCCAAAACTTTACGCAATTCGCCTTTGACCACTACGAAGGAATGCTCGGCACCCTTTGCCGACAAGCACTGATGCGCATTTTGAGAAGGGGTTAGAAAAGAGATTTCAATTCTGAAGAAGGCTAGACTAAGAGAGGTTCAAGATAGATCGGGCGTGTTAACGGTGGTGGCTGTTGCACGGGTAACCGTACCGTGGGTTCGAATCCCACCGTCTCCGCCAGTATTTTGGAAATCCCCCTTATTCTTCAAAGACTTCGAACTTGACCAGGTTCCGGTGGGGCCTATGTGACGGAAGAGGAGATCAGGTCTTTTAAAGGTTATTATCGAGTCTCAGCGGGAAAACTATGTGGCTTTGAGCCGCTCGAAAGCAATATATCGCTGCGACTTCCGGAACCGTATCGGCGTTCTTTGGCGGATCGGCCGAAAAGGAACGGCCGCGACGATAACAGGGAGGATAGGTCCCGTCGCGTCGTGCAGCTTTTTTTCCCTCTCGTCTGCGCGCGTGCCTTGACCGATCGACTCAAAAACGTGCATTCATACCTTCGTGTCACAGGTTGCGCACGAGCTCAAACAGTCTGATCGAAAGTGGGCGAGGCTCTCCAGCTGCTCGCAATAGCCTGCCGTAACTTCCATTTCCCCGGAAAACTTTTGGAACTCGATAAAGCCGCGGGTTCACCTCGCCAACCAAATTCATGAAGTAACGGCCATGTGGAGTTGGTTGCCGGACCGTAACGCCGTGTAAAGAGTCGAGCGTGTTGATGAATAGCACCAGTGTGTTTCTTGAGTACCTTACGGCTTTAACCGTCTCGACATATTTTTCGTCGACGTAGGACTTGTTGAACAACTTCAGACGTTTTCGCGCGTCCCGATATTCCGGCCGCAATTGGCTAATTGTTAGATCTCCGCCGATTAAATCATCATCAGCTCGGCGCATATAGAACAAGCCAGAATAAAGTTTCCGGCCTTGATCGACATGGGTAGTCCGCACTGAAGTTGCGGAGCGGACCGGCGTGTTGCCGCTGATCATCGCGTCCATTAAAACGTCGGCCATTCTGAAGCTATGGACGCACCGTATCCCGGCTCGCATCGCCGCCATGTAGTCGCGACTTGGGAATTGTAATGGGTAGCGGCGATGAATGGCTTCGAAGAAGAGATCGGCAATTTGCTGAAAAAAATGATCGGAAGTGTGATAGGCAATCATATCCTTCCAGATCGAAGAGATTGATCCATTTTGGGCCACGTTCCGCGCATCGTAGTCCCAACGCTTGTTGTTTGAGCCGAATTCGACCCCGAGCACACCTTGGGGCGGAAAATTTGCTTCTAATTTTGCGTAAATATCTTCGGGCAGCGCATCGTTTACGATAATGTGAGGAAACGGTTCCAAACAAACATCTGATGTTTTCGCCTTCCCCAGCACAGAAAGGGATTTATCCATGATGGGTTTCCCCTATCGGTCTGTGATGATATTTTCCTCAAGACGATTGCGAACACTGGCTGCAACCTTTTCGGTTTCGTTCGGTGGATCGTAGGCCCACCATTCAATTCTGCCCGAGAAGGGTCGCGTAATACCGTCGTCCGTTAATGCTCTGTGAAACCGACGAAACTTTTTGTTTCGTTCTCCAACGTCGAAGACGTGGACAGGCTTACCGGTGGCGCAAGCCTCAGAGATCATTGACCTGGAATCACTCGTGACCACAACTACATCAGCAGTTGCCAGGATACCAAGGTATGGATTTTCTTCCATCTGATCCATCCCATCCCAAAAAAATAGTGGTACAGCTTTCAGGCGTTCACGTAAAATCTTTGCGCTTTCTGTTTCAGTACGGCGCGAAGTTGTAACCGCGAGACTTCCGCCGCATTCGTGCGCGGCATCAATGAGTTGGTTAGCCATTCGATGCACGATCTCGGGAGAGTATTTTTGATGCCGGTTAGAGCCGCCTACGAGTACAGCAATTAAAGGCCGAGGTAGGTGCGACAGGCAAGCATTGAACCGACGCGCAGCCTCCTCAAGTTTTTCTTTTGTTACCCGGTGCAGAGACGTACGCGTGACCAAAATATTGTCTCCACGCAATAAGTCGTGGTGTGGAACCACCACCAAATCAAAACGCGAAGGAGCTACGTACGGGGCCTGGATGTGCACAGTGAAGGTCTTTCCTCCACTGGCGTGGCGAATAGCGAGTGCCGCAGCAACGCTGCCGCGACCGCTAGAGATCAAAACATCTGGCCATGGGGAAGCGAAACTGCCCTCTGAAGCGCCTTTGAGAGGATCGGGCCAGAGGCTTGGAGGGAGATATTCTAGCAACATTTGCGGGCGCCGGACCCGTTTTATTTCGCAGCGGAGACCTACCGCCTCAGCAAGTCCGACGCACTGATTCTCCATGCCCGCAAAGCCCTCGGTCACTACCCAGCATATGAGATCAAGCATTGCTCGTCTTGGAAGTTAAGCGAAGGGAAGTCCCTTAATCCGGGCCGACCATTTATGGCGCTTAGCTTCTCGATCCACAAATTTTTGTTCCGTCACCCAGTTCATTTGTATGACTTTGCGTTCTCCTTCAAAAGGCAAATGCCCATGGAAAGAACGATCGCTCCGCCTGAAAACCAAGAGCGTGCCAACTGTGGGAGAGATCTCGGCAGCCATATCCTCGATATTGGTCCCGCTATGCAGGAGGCGTAAGCGACCGCCCTGATCCGCCCATCGGGGATTCATGTAAAGCAGCGCGGTTATGATCTTGCTTTCCGTATCAGTATGTATCTTTCCGTCCACGCTGCGGCACCGACCACGTACCGTAAACATGGAAGGTCGGCCTCCCAAGCTAAGCGAGAATTTCTCTTCCACCGCATGCCTCAATCCTGCGCCATCCATCTCATCGATCAGCTGAGAGAAATCGGTCCCCAGGCGTACAGCGCTGAGCGGAAAGCTGCCCCCCTTCTTTAAATGCGGAAAATCCCCGATCAGTCTATCCTGCCATTCAAGCCGAATGAAATCGGAAACGATCAGATACTCGTAGGGACTCGTTTCGAGCCTCGTGTAGCGAAACTTTTCAAGATCCAAAATTCTACCGTGGACCCGATCGTCTGCTCTCTCTTCCAATTCCGGCATTTCTAGTGCCTTCCTCCAAATGGATGTAGACCAGGACGAACCATCATGGCAGTCTTGTGGCTTCTTTTTGGAGGCCAACTTATACCAATGTTGTGACGAACTCACTCGGCAGAATGTGTCGCTTTGATCAAAAACTGACATCTGCCCGGTACTGGTCCGATCAGAAGTTGATGCATTGCCGACTTGGTTTGCAAAACGAACCACGAAGCACAGGACGGTATCAGGGATTACAGGGCGACATTGTTACCCCAAAATTGATGAACTAGACCACACGCTTAGTTACGGGGCGACACACGCCGGGCCAGTGACGGAAGCGTCGCTTGCCGTGTCTCATTCCACGTCTCACATTTCAATTCTCAGAAGGTCTACGGGAGGCTGATGCGGGGTTCGCCATTGGGCGAGACGTGGCGATAAAGCGTTGATCGAGTGATACCCAGTTCTCGGCATAAATCACCGACATTGGTCTCAGGCTTGCCCATAGCAGCCATCGCAAGGCGTAACTTTGCAGGTGTCATCTTAGGTCTGCGGCCGCCTCTGCGCCCCCGAGCGCGCGCAGAGGCGAGACCGGCGCGGGTGCGCTCAGAGATGAGATCACGCTCAAACTCAGCCAGCGAAGCAAAGATGCCGAAAACCAGCTTACCAGCAGGCATGGTCGTGTCGATTGCAGTGCGGTGTCGTTGTAGAGGTGCCGCTCGCTTACGCCTGCAGTAAGCAGCGCATCCCTTTGCAGGTCGAGGACCTGGGAGCCGTCGGCCTTCGATACCCGCATGTAGCCGATCAGCGGCGCTTTAGCTCTGTCCCGCAAACGACGACGCTCCCGCTGAGCTTTTTGGGGCCTAGATATGTGCCGAAATCTATATCGTTTTCTATGTGCCGTAAAGGCTCATACTTTTTTCGGGTCTTCTTCCGCTGGCCCCAACGACACTGTGATGTTGTGGGGCGATGAGTGAAGTCGCGCGCTCTATCCGCTGTCCGGTATCTTCTCGACGGTCCATGGTGGTGGGAAGCGGCACTTGGGCAGAGGTTACATGAAAAGGGCGCCGACCGAAGCCGATGCCGAACGAAGAAGCCCCGGCGTGGGGCACGCGCTGGGGCTTGGAGAGCTTACCCTTCTGCCGAATAGGCAGCTCGACATGGTCGCAAAGTCTGCCGTCACAATCGGTGACCATGGCGCCCCCTGCGACAAAATGCGGGCCACTGACGTCGCAACTCGCGCAAGGAGCGCGCTGGGGCTAGTATCCCATGGGGGATAGCCATGGCCGAGCAGTCAAAATCCTTGCACATTGACGTTGATTTTCACAATGAGGAAATCGAGGTCACCCTGCCGCCTACAAACTATTCCGTCACCTTCATCAAATCGGGTGACGATGAAGTGTTAATCGCCAAACCACACGCTCGCGATGATGATGCCCGCGCTCCCATGAGTTTCGCCACCTTCCTAGACCGCGCAATTTCGCATGCGAACGAGAGAGCGCGCGAGTTCGGGTGGATTGTATGAGCGCTAGTCAGCCAAGTCGCCTGCCTCGCCAGCCCAAAATCGCGGAGCCCACGAGCACAATGGCGACGATAATCAGTACGGCGTTCATGTGCTTTCCTACGCAAAACGCGGAGTGAATTGGAGCTTTGGATAGTGGCGGGAGTGAGGTTTTGAATCTGGCCGTAGAGCCCTCCTGCGCTCAATTCGTTGACTCGCGCAAGGGGCGGGAAACAGGTTAGGATTGCAGCACCGGTGACCGACGCAGCAGAAATTCTCGTGGTCGATGTCATAGGCGACGAAATCCGCGTCTCGCTGCCAAACACAAGTTATGCGGTCGAATATCCGAAGCCGAGGAACCCTTCCTTTGTCCTTGTCAACAGGCCCTTCGCCTGGGAGCAGGACAGTCAAACATCAATGACCCCCTCGAAGTTCTTAAACCGGGCATACGACGTTGCTTTGATGAGGGGTCGCGAGTTGGGGTGGATTGTATAACGAGGGCGACCCATGGATCTCACCGGACAGCAAGCCCGCAAGGTCCAAGGCCACGGAAATTTCACTTTCCGGGCGGTAGTATTGCGATGATGTCGTCTGCTGCATTGTCGTGGCAGTAGTCGCACATCCGATCCTCCCCGTGAGTCACGGCGTTTTTGCATTGGACACCACCACCCGGACTATCAGCGAGAGGCCGCCGAAAACATCGCTAAGCGTCCGCAGAATGTCCGCGTAATCAGAGGACATTTCTAATGTGTTCCGCTACTATTCGCCCCGGAAGAGCCTGGAAATGCGCAGGTCAGCGGATGAGCCCCAGTTCTCCGAAGGCAGAGGTCACAGGTTCGAATCCTGTCGGGTGCGCCAGTTCTTACGGTTGATCGGATCGCGTCCGTCTGGAAGGGGAGTTCGTGGCGTATGTCTGCGTTATTGGCGTTGTTTTCGATTGCGATGATTGGCTATTTGTATGGTTGCAAGACCGACGATCGTTAGCCGAGACTGAATGTCGGTCTAGCCCTGCGGCCACCTTTTCCAAGCGATCAAGGCACATCTTCGATCGATCATTGCAGGAGAATCTGGCGGCGGCAGAGTTTACATTGCCGACGAGGTGCTCGCCCGGCTGAATGCGATCCGCGAGCGAGATGTCCCATAGGTTCCCCAACTCGTGCCAACTAGCGTCGGATCACTTCACGGGGCCGTCGTAGTACTGTGGCGCATTCTGATCTGCCTAAGCGTACCTAGACATGCGCTCGGCGGTAATTTCAAAGTGTCCACGGAAGACGTAGTGGGGAGTTCGTGGCGTATGTCTGCGTTATTGGCGTGGTTTTCGATTGCGAAGATTGGCTATTATATGGTTGCAAGACCGACGATCGTTAGCCGAGACTGAATGTCAGTCGAGCCCTGCGGCTACCTTTTCCAGTGCGGCGATCATCTTCTGCCAGCCAAAGCCGGCGCCCTGGTGGAAGCGCTCGTCTTGCGCGCGGAACCCGGATTGCTCCATGCGCACGAGCGTGCCGGCTTTGGCCGGCGTCAACGTCCAGGTGACGACGGTCTTGAGCCCGTTCGCTGCCTCTTCGCCCGAAGCGTCCCAGCGATAGGACAGCCGGTCATTCGGCTCGACGATGAGGACTTCGCAATCAGTCACTCCGTTCCAGCCGGGCATCGGCTCGGCGCGGAAATTGAACTTGTGGCCGACAACCGGCTGGAAGTCGTTTTTCATCAGCCATTCCTCGATCAGATGACCTTGCGTCAGCGCGCGCCAGATCTTTTCCGGTGGATGCGGCATTACCCGCTCGATGACGATGGAGCGCGTGGTGGGAATGGCGAGCTTGGTCATTGGTCCATCCTGTTCAACAGAGTTTCGAGGCGATCTAAGCGATCGCGCCAGAACGCGCCGTGGAGGCTCATCCAGGCGAGCAAGGGCGCGAGACCTTGCGGCCGCGCGCTGTAATGGGTCTCGCGTCCTTCGAGGTCGCGCACGAGCCGCGCCTGCTTGAGCACGCACAAAATGCTTGGAGCGGCCGGTTGCGAGTCTCCGGCGCGGTCGGTCAGCGCGTGCACGGTGAGTTCGCCGTCGCGCATGAGGCGCTCGAAGATCGCGCGGCGGGTCGGATCGGCGAGACTGGCTGGCATGATACAACCCATAACCCGCTGGTTATTTATTTGTCAACACTCAGGCATACGTCCGGTTTTGACGCATGGGGTTGCTACAACGCCCACATGATTTCTCACACGCACATCCACGTCTTGCCCCCCTTGATGTTCCGGAGCCTTGCGGTCGTTGGTGACTTCGCAACCGCGCGCCACCGACTATTCCACGCTCGATGAGGCACTCGCCTCCCGCGGCACCAAGCAAGCGTTATCAAGGCACAAGCCTCGGCGAGACCGTCCGGTTTCTCCATGACACGATCACCGGCGGTGCACTGATTTTGGGAGGGCGGCCCGTTCATGTCATGGCCTTCTCGCGCGAATGGGCTAAACCCCGGCAAGGAGATGAACTGGGGGGTCGATCGCCAGTGGCACAGGAGCCTTCGCCAATGATGAAACCGAATTCCTGCGCCGATTGGAAGAAAGGGCAAAGGAGGGACAGCTGAGATATCCAGGCCTGCAGCTCTCGGCCAGGGCCCGCCTCCGTTTCACGGTCCGGCCGCCATCCTCTCCTCCGCGGCGCGCGACGCGACGTTTCGCGACGAGGGGCAGGTCTGGAACGAGTTCATGCCCAGCACGCCGCCGTCGCCTAGGACCACGCCGACCAAGCGGCCTGATTCCACCGCCGATTGGGTCAACCGCCCAGCACGATGCGGGTCTATGCTACAGAGCTGCGAGTCGGGCCGTTTTCGCCGGCGGACGCTCCACGTGCTGCAAGCGCAGGGTCGTCGATCTTCGACAGCTCGACGATCTGCTGCAGACCGCGAACCTCGCGGTTGGTAATCTTGATGTCGCCGCCGGCGCGCTGAACGATCTCGCGCGCGATCGTGAGCCCGAGCCCCGCACCGGCGATATTCTGGCGCCGGCTTGGATCGACACGGAAGAACGGCTCGAACACTTGGCCGAGAAGCTCGGGCGGAATTCCCGGTCCTTCATCCTCGATGATGACATGGGCCATTCCGCCGGCCTCTCCTTCGACCCTGACGCGCGCTCGCCGTCCATGCGTCGCGGCATTGATCATGAGGTTGCGGAGTGCGCGGGCAAGCGCAAGCCGGCTCGCCCGTACATTGACCGGCTCGGACTGAGCGACCGTCACGTCCAGATTCTGATCCTTCAACTCACGCGCAATATCGGCGACGAGCTTGTCCAGCTGCAGCGTCTCCGGCGCGGCCTTGCCCGACTCCTCGCGCACCAGCAGAATGGCGCTGTCGGCAATGCGCTCGAGTTCGTCGAGATCGGCGAGCCAGAGGTTCCGCTCCTCGTCGTTCTCCACGAACTCGGCCCGCAGTCGCATGCGTGTGATCGGCGTGCGGAGGTCGTGGCCCGCGGCGGCAAGCAACCGCATGCGGCTTTCGATCGCCTTTCGTAAGCGCGACGACAAGGAGTTGAGCGCCCGCGCCGTCGCGCGCACTTCGGCGGGGCCACGCTCGGGCAAGTGCGGAAGGATGGCATCTGGTCCAACCGACTGAACGGCGTTCTCCAAGATGACCAGCGGTTGGACCATGCGGTGCGCGACGAGCACGGCGATCGCGGTAACGCCGACGGTGATCAAACCCAGCCATTTGAGAAGTCCGAACCAAGGTTTGCGCTCCGGCGGCAAATCCGAAATCGGTATCAGCAGCCATTGGTCTCCCACCGGGATGGAAACGATGAGCGGCGTGTTCCAATCCGCCCGCGAGATGGTGACGGGAAGGTCGAGGCCGCGTGAGGCAAGCTCGGTGCGCAATCGGGCGGTGGCGTTCTCGCGAATGTGGCCAGACGAGGGAGCCGGACCGAGAGCCAGCGCGCTTGGAGCCTGCTTGGCGACGTGCAGGAACATCTGCACCTGATCGGCCAGCGGCTCGGTGGTGCGTTCGGGTGGAGGCGGGCCGAGCAGGGAAATCATCACAAAGGTCAGGATGCCGACCACCGACACGATGGCCACCACGAGCAACAGGGCGATCTTGGCCCGGAGCGTGTTCACGCCGCGCCGTCCTGAAAATCGACCCGCGCCGCCAATTGATAACCGCCATTGCGCACGGTCTTGAACAACGGGGCGGAGGCTCCGTCCCCAAGCTTTCGGCGGAGCCGGCTGACCAGGACGTCGATCGAGCGATCGAAAACCTCGCCGCTGCGGCCACGGGTCAGGTCGAGGAGCTGATCGCGCGACAACACACGTCCAGGCCGGTCGAGAAAGGTCTTGAGCAGATCGAACTCAGCTCCGGTCAACACAATATCGGTCCCTTGCGGGTCGACCACGCGGCGGGTCTGCGGATCGGCGGTGAAGCCTTCGAAGCGGTAGATTTTCTCCTTGCTTGGCTGAGGCGCCGCTTCGCCGTGGCGCCGTAGCACGGCCCGCACCCGCGCGATCAACTCGCGTGGATTGAACGGCTTGCCGAGATAGTCGTCGGCGCCGATCTCAAGGCCGATGATGCGGTCAACGTCCTCCTTGAGCGCGGTCAACAGGATGATCGGCACGTTCGAGCGCTGCGCGCGCAAGTCGCGACAAAGATCGAGGCCGGAGCCGTCCGGCAGCATCACATCGAGGACGATGAGATCGACATGGTGCGTCGCGAGCCGCTCGTGCAGCTCATGGCAGTTCGCGGCAAGCAGCACGCTGAAGCCCTGACTCTCAATATAGCGGGCGAGCAGCTTGCGGATCTCGGGATCGTCGTCGGCGACGAGAATGCGTTGCGGCGAATTCATCAGAAGCTGCTTCTAACGCCGGGTCATGGCTGCAACGAGGCCAATTTTGTAACGAAACCCGGCCCCTCGTGCTCCCCGCAATGTTCCGACACAAAACCGACGGCGCAAGAAACGCTCGGAAATATCGCGACCAAGGGCGGTCAAGATCGCGGCCTAGCTTCGCACCTATCAACGTCGAGGTGCAACATGACCTACCTACCGAAATTTGCCCGCGTCATCGCCTTTGCCGGCGTCCACATGCTGACCCCGGCCTGCGGCCAGACCCACGATGCGCAGATGGGCGGGACGACCCTGGCCATGACCGAAATTGCCAAGGGAGAATTGAAGCGCGGCGATCGTTTGATGGCCGAAGCTACACCTCCGGCGCCACCGCATTCTGTCCCCCAGATCGATGCGGTGGACCACCGCCGGGGCCCGGACCGAGGTTCCACGCCGGCCGCGATGGACCGGCGCGGCCACCTTCCAGTGTGGGACGCGTTGCCATGATGCTGAACGCGGCGGAGACCGAGATCGGCATCCGTGCCAATCAGCTCGATGCCTGGCGCGATTTCACTGACGCTCTGATCGCCACCATGACGCCGCCTTGGCGTCAACCGGCCTCCGTAGCGGGTCCCGCTGGAGCAAGTCCCACCGGTGCCGCGCCTAACGGCCAGGCGACCCAGCCCTTCGAGCGCGCGCGGCGCCTTGCCGACAACGCGATCGAGCGGGGGCGCCACGCGCAAGATCTGGTGAAAGCGATCGACGCGCTCAAGAGCAAGCTCACGCCTGAGCAGCTGACCAAGGTGGCTGAGATCGAGACGAGGCTCAGCGCGCGCCATGAAGGGCGGATGGGTCAATTCGGTGGCGGCCCGCGACCCGACGATGGACCTGGCGGCCCGGGCGATGGCACCCCGCCTCCGGCACCACCGGAGCAATAGGAGGAGCGGGCGGTGCGCCAAATGGAGCACCGCCCCTTCGACTTGAGAAGCGAGTTGTTAGGCGCTGCGGCCGCTCACGGCGTGATAGATCCAGAGGACCAACACGGCGCCGATGATCGCGACCAGCATGCTCCAGATATTGAAGCCAGTGACGCCGGTCGACCCGAGCATATCGAACAGATAGCCGCCGACCACGGCGCCGACGATGCCGAGCACGATATCCATCAGGATGCCCTGACCGCTGCCGACATAGATCTTGCTCGCGATGAAGCCCGCGATCAGGCCCAAGACAATCCAGGCTAGAATCGACATTTCCAGTTTCCTCCCTGCTGTGAAGTCATGATCCCGATCGCGGCTGCCTCAGCCTTAGCCCATCAGCCGCTGCAATTCGTTCGGCGTAGGCAAGCGTCCGTCCGGGGTGAGTCTGTCAACCATACTCGGCAGCACCTTCGCCAGTTCGGAAATAACCTCATCGCGCGATAGGCCAGTGCGCCGGGTCAGCTGATCGACGATGTCAGACCCGAGCGCCTCCGACACTTGCTTTGAGGAAATATCCTGATTCTGCCCACGGTTGACCCAGCTGTCCACGACGTTGCCGAGTCCCTTTTGCTGGAATTGCTTGACGAGCCCGCCAAGGCCATCGAGGATATCGCCGGGTGAGGCGTTTGATGCGGGGTCTGCCTGCGGGATGCGCGGTGCCGGCGCAGGGTCGGCGGGCGCAGACTGATCCTTGCCCTTACCGCTAAAATAGCGCGAGGCGAATAGCGCCAAAAGCGCAATCATCAAGGGTTTGGCGACATTGCCGCCGGGGACGGCGGAGCCGCCGTCAGAACCAAAAATATTACTAGCCATACTAACCTCCTGAAGAACGGTTACGCCATCACCCCGCAACGCGAATCTAGCACCTTGAGTTCGCTCGACCAAACAGGGCTTTGGCGCTGTCCACGTCCTGGTGTCGCGGCAAACCGCCACTATCTCAGTGCTTTGCGCTTGATCGTTGAGACAAGCGCTCCATAAAAAGGCGTTATGACAGTTTCTGTGACCGACAAACCGATCTCCGTGGCACCCGAATGGGGGCCGCAAAGGGCGATGTGGACCGCCTGGCCGGCAAACGTGGTCCAGTGGAACGCCAATTTGGCCGCGCCGCGTCGCGACGTGGCGGCCATGGTGCGGGCACTTGCGGGGACCAACAGGGTGCGGCTGCTAGTCAATGGCGTCGAGGCGGAAACGTCCGCGCGGGCGGCACTTGGCGAGGAGGCCGAGATTGTTCGGGCGCGCTATGGCGATATCTGGCTCCGCGACACCGGGCCAATCTTTGCCCGGGCGCCCGACGGAGCGGTCGCCCTTCGGTTCAAGACCAATAGCTGGGGTGGCAAGTTCGACCTCCCCGACGACGCAACCGTCGGCGATCGAATCGCGGAGCTCGCGGGTTGGCCCATCTTGAAATTCGATTTTGTGCTAGAGGGTGGCGCCGTGGACCATGACGGCGAGGGCACCATCCTCGCCACGCGCCAGACGCTGCTCAATCCCAATCGCAATGGCTGGACCCTGAGAGAAGCCGAGGCGGCGCTGCGCCAGGCACTCGGCGCCAAAACCATCGTCTGGATCGACGAAGGCCTCAAGAACGACCACACCGACGGCCATATCGACAACATCGCCCGCTTCGTGGGACCTGCGCACGTGGCCTGCCAGTCGCCCGCAGGCGCCGACGACCCGAACGCCGAGACCTTGAACCAGATCGCACGAACGTTGGAGCAGGCGACCGACGCCAAGGGCCGCAAGATCGAGGTGAAGCGTGTCCCTGGCGTTGGCCTTTTCCGCAACCCGCTCGGCGGTATTTCGCCAGCCTCGCATCTGAATTTCGTCATCGCCAATGGTGTGGTGGTGGTTCCGGTCTACGGAACGCCGACGCAACAGGCAGCGCTCGATGCCTTGCAGAAGGTATTTCCGGACCGGACCGTAATCGGCGTTCCGTCGCTCGGTTTGCTCGGCGCGGGTGATGCCGGCGGCGGGTCATTCCATTGCATTACCCAGCAGGAACCCGCCTGATGACCAGCCGCACGATCACCGTCGCCGCGATCCAGTCGTCCTTCGGCGCTGACACCGAGGACAACATTGCCAAGACGGAAGGCTTCGTGCGCGAGGCGGCGAAGCGCGACGCACAGATCGTGCTGCCGTCCGAGCTGTTTCAGAGCATCTATTTCCCGACCAAGCAGGACCCGAAATGGTTCGGAATGGCGAAGGCAGTGAACGAGCATCCTTCGGTGCTCGCGCTGCAAAGACTCGCCAAGGAGCTGAGGCTCGTGATCCCCATCTCCTTCTTCGAGAAGGACGGCCCCCGTTACTACAACAGCGTGGCGGTGGCCGACGCCGATGGCGAGATTCTAGGCGTCTACCGCAAGAGCCACATCCCCGATGGCCCCGGCTATCAGGAGAAATATTATTTCCGGCCCGGCGACACGGGGTTCAAGGCGTGGAAGACCAAGGCCGGCACCATCGGCGTCGGCATCTGCTGGGACCAGTGGTATCCGGAAGCGGCTCGCGCCATGATGCTTCAGGGCGCCGAAATTCTGCTCTACCCCACGGCCATTGGCTCCGAGCCCTACGATCTCTCCCTCGACACGCATGCGCGCTGGCAACGGGCGATGCAGGGCCACGCAGTGTCGAATGCCGTGCCAGTGGTCGCCGCGAACCGCATCGGCGCCGAGCAGAACGGCGGGGCGACCCAGAGCTATTACGGCTACTCCTTCATCGCTGATCACTCCGGCGAGCTCGCCGCGAGCTTTGGCGACAAGGAAGAGGGCGTGCTGGTGGCGAGCTTCGATCTCGCCGAGATCGAGCGCTATCGCGCCGAATGGGGCTTCTTCCGCGACCGGCGCACCGACCTCTACGCCAAGAGCATCGTGTGACGGGATCGGCTCTAGCTCATATGCCAGCCATGGCTCACGCAGATCGACTGGCCGGTGAGCGCGTTAGTGTCGAAGGCTGCGAGGAACAGAGCGACCTCGGCCACGTCCTCGACCGTGGTGAATTCCTTGTCGACGGTCTCGGCCAGCATGATCTCCTTGATGACGCGCTCCTCGCTGATGCCGAGCTCCTTGGCCTGCTCCGGAATCTGCTTCTCCACGAGCGGCGTCTTGACGAAGCCCGGGCAGATGACATTGGCCCGCACATTGTGCGCAGCGCCTTCCTTCGCCATGACCCGCGACAAGCCGAGCAGTCCGTGCTTGGCCGTCACGTAAGCCGCCTTCAGCGGCGACGCCTCGTGGCTATGCACCGATCCCATATAGATCAGCACGCCTGACTTCTGCGGATACATGTGCTTGACGCAGGCCTTGGTGGTGAGGAAGGCGCCATCGAGATGAATGGCGAGCATCTTCTTCCAGTCGGCGAAGGGGAACTCCTCGATCGGATGCACGATCTGGATTCCGGCATTGGAGACGAGGATGTCGATGCGGCCGAAGGCCTTGACCGCCTGCTCGACCCCATCATTGACTTGATCCTCCTTCGAGACATCCATGCCGACGCCGATGGCGGTTTTCGTGTCGCCGAGCTCCTTTGCTGCCGCCGCCGCGCCGTCGGCGTTCAAATCGGCGATCACCACCCTGCCACCGGCCTCCACGTAACGCTTGGCGATGCCATGGCCGATGCCGCTCGCGGCACCGGTAACGAGGGCAACCTTGCCGTCGAGCTTCATTAGAGCGCTCCTTAAAGCTTGAGATAGTCGTAAACGACTTTGCCGAGACCAAGTGTCAAGTCTGCGACAATGTGCGTCGCCGAGATCACCTCGCGCACCGGAAGTTCGGCGATGGGCGCAAGCGCGTGCGGCTCAAGCTCGAGCGTTGCCGGCCGGTCCAGGCGCCTTCATGACGATGTCTTCGAGCCGATAGTCGACCAGCTCGAGGATGCGGGACTGCCGTCGACATGCGGGATGATCTTGAGCAAATAGTTGGGTTTGATCAGACGCGCGCGCACCGTCTCGAGATCGAGCGCCTTGTGCTTGAACCCCATGGTGCCGGTGGCGATGCGCACTGGCCCGTAGTTCAGCGTCCCGATCAGCGTGTCCTTGTCGACCGTGAGGGAGGGCTGCGCATATTTTTTGGGGAAGCCCCAAAGCTCGCGGCCGCCATAGATGGGCGGCCCGTCATTCAAGAACATCGCAAGGGTGTAGCCGCCGTCTTGCCCCTTGAACTTGACCGGGATGACCTGTCCGGACTCGGTGTAGTCGCCGAAGCCGGTAGAGTTGGGCATGCGGATAAACTCATATTTAACGAGCGGCTCGTCGAAGGTGAGCGGCTCCGGCACGTCCTTTTCCAGCGCGTCCCGGTCGGTCCGGTAGGTGATGATGAGGTATTCGCGATCGATGAAGCGATAGGGCCCGGGCGGGAAGGCCGGGCTCGTGAGCGGCATGGCGAAGGCGCGGGCTTTGACGTCGTCGATCTTCATATGACTCGTTCCTTAGGATCGGTGTCGATATCGCGGGTGAGATCGAGCACCTTCACGCCTTCCTCTGGCCGCGTGCGGTTCCTCCAGTCGGGATGGTTAAAGCTATGCTCGACGTCCTCGGCACCGGCGAGCCAATGCTCGTCCATGGAGTAGCGCGAGAACTCGTAGTCGTTGGATTGTGTCCAGTATGCCGCACGCCGGTGAATGAGGAGCAGGATAGTGACCGCAGCGTCGCAGCTCACGCTGTCGAGCAGCTGCCAGTCTGGGCCTGTCGCACAGCTCTTGCGGCACCCTCCCCCGCAAATGGCGGAGGGCCCTGCGGATCGTCTGCATCTCGCGGAAGATGTCGGTGTTGAGCCGGGTGCGGCTCGAATAGCGAATCTCCTTTTCCCGCTGGGCGATATCGAACAGCGTCTGCGGCATGCATCCTCTGGCGCTGAACAGGTCGACCTGGAAGATGACCATGTCCTGGCGCGGCCCGGTTCGCTCCAGCACATATTCAAGCGGCGTGTTGGAGACGAGCTGCGCTCAACGCGCCTTTCCGGCGGATTGCCGGCGATGATGGCTGAATTGACGGCGCCGATCGAAATGCCGGCGACCCAGCTTGGCATGTGCCCGGCGTCGCACAGGGCCGCATAGGCCCCGGCCTGATAGGCCCCGAGCGCTCCGCCGCCTTGCAGAACGAGCACGGTCTTTTCCGCGGGATCAGTCACATCAAAACCTTAGCCCCTGCGGCATGGCGAGGGGAGAGCCGTGCGACATCTGAGCATTCGGACGTGCTCACTTAATCGTGGTCGAGGAAGGCCCGCACCGCGGCGACCGTGGCGGCGGGCTGCTCCTCCATCAGCCAATGTCCCGAATTGGGGATAACCGCCCCGGTCGCATCGGAGGCGACGAAGCGAATATCGTCCGGCATGGCCGTGCCATCTGGAACTTCACGCATATCCGGTTCACGAATTGCGGCTGCATGGAAAGCCGATCAGGTGCGGTCCCTTTCGAGCCGACATGACGTCGATATACGATCTCAAGAACGATGCTTCCCGCATTCGCGCGGCCCGAACGGGCGAGCACACTGTTCGTCGACTATGCCAGCTTGGCGGTTGGCGCGCATGTCGCTCATACCTATGGCAACATGCGCACGATTGCCCACCCCGTCCGTGGCGGGCTAGCCGCCCTGCAAGAACGCCGCGTGAAGGAGGTGATGAGCGCGAATTTGGATGGGGAGATAGTTGCCGATCTCGCCACGGCATGCGGATTGTCGACGAGTTACTTCATCCGCGCTTTCAGAACTTCGATCGGCGTGCCCCTTCATCGCTAGTTGATGCAGCGCCGTACCGACTGGGCGAAGGACTTGTTACGGAGCTCCGACCTCACGCTGAATGCAATCGCGCTGGTCTGTGGCTTCGCCGACCAAAGCACTTTACAATGGTGTTCACGAGGACGGTCGACTTCAGTCCCGGCGCGTGGAGACGTTTGCGCAGGCAGGGGGCTACTTCAGCGCCTCCGCCGCCTTCAGTACCTCCACGGCGTGGCCCGGCACCTTCACCTTCCGCCAAATGCCGCGGATCACGCCCTTGTCGTCGATCAGGAAGGTGGAACGCTCGACGCCCATGTATTTCTTCCCATACATGCTCTTCTCCACCCAGGTGCCGTAGGCCTCGCAAACCTTGCCGCTTTCGTCGGAGGCGAGCGGGAAGGTAAGGTCGAATTTCTTCTTGAACTTGTCGTGGCTCGCGATCGAGTCGCGCGAGATGCCGATGATGGACGCCTTCACCTTGGAGAAGTCTGGCAGCGAATCGCGAAAAGCGCAGGCCTCCGCCGTGCAGCCAGAGGTGTCGTCCTTGGGATAGAAATAGAGCACGACCGTCTTGCCCTTCAGCTCCTTCCGCGAAACCTTGCCGCCACCGTCGGCCGGCAGGGTGAAACTCGGCGCCTTGTCGCCAATTTCGAGACTCATGCGTTTCCTTCCTAGAGCGCGTTTGGTCATCCTGACATGCGAGATCGTGTTTTCGTCGAAGGGCTGGCCCTCGGCGGCGTAACCGTGCCGCTTGTAGAACTCCTCCGCGCCGAGCCGCGCGTTGAGGATGATCATGCCATAGTTGTGGCGGCGCGCCCATGCTTCGGCAAAGGCGAGGAGCCGCGATCCAATGCCGTCACCCCGCTGGCCCTCCGCCACCGCCATCTGCTTGAGCTGCAGCGTGTGCGGGCCGAGCAGCTTGAAGGAAACTGACCCGACCACGGTCCCGTTCACGACGGCGCAGAAATGCCTGCGGCTCACATCATCGGCCAATTCTTCCGCACTGAGGGTGAGGCCAAGGGGCTTGCGCAGGATCGCTTCGCGCAAGCGCAAGGACTGGGCGTAGAGCTCCGACCCGTAAGGCGCTTCGGCCAGTGCGATGTCGTCCGCCTTGGTCATGACCCCCCTTCGCCTGCCACCACCGTCAACAGGCCGCGGGCTTCGACGCGAGCGCCGAGTCGAGCGCGGCATAGAAACGAATGACATAGAGGCCAGGCTCGTCGGGAGGCAAGAGCGGGATCCAGCAGACCTCGCCCAAGGTCACGCTCTCACCCCGCGACCGGCGTGCCGCGCGGCTCGGTCACAAACATATCGAGCCTGCCTGTCATGGGAGTGACATCTGGTGCACCGTTGATGAGGAGAATGCGCCGCACATTGCGTTTTCCGCGAGGATGGTGCCGGGGCCCACGAATTTCAGCCCTTCTTGGGTGACGATCAGGGCGAGCGAGCCGGGCGAATGTTCGCCGCCGCTCTTGCTCTCGGCTCGGCGGGCCTGCGTCAGCGCCTCTTTGGTGCGCCGCGTCTTGGCGTCAAGATCGCCGAGGGGGTCGAGCCCTCTCGGCCGTCTCGTAGTTCTGCGGGTAATGGTTCTCGAAGGCAGGCTGGACCGGATCGATCTCGCGGCATGTGGCTCGCATAGGCGCGGGCAGGGTAGGCGGTCGCGGCGAGGAGGTGCCAGGTGTTGCGCATGCCACGATCGAAGCTCGTGGGCCTTGGCGATCCGGCAAGCCACGTGCCCAGGTGGTTCTTGCGCGGCTCGATGGTCCCGGCGAGAAGGTAGCGCAGGCCGGCAAGTTCGGGGAAGGTCGCAGCGAAGGAGTTGCCGTGGCCGGTGCCCGCCGAGGCCCCGACCGCAAAATCCGCTCCGAGCTTGATGACCCGCGTGGCGATGGAGCGCTCAAAGGAAACGCTCGGCAAGCTCGCCGAGGTCGCGGGCGACGCGGGGGGAGGTGGCGAGCGCATAGTCGGCATATTGGGTATGGTCGGCGATGGTCTCGGAAAAGGAGACAACCGTGTTGGGGTGGCAGACCTCGGGCAAGAGGATCGGGATTGCCAGCCATAGCGCGCCCAAAGGTCGAGGTAGCGCAGGAATCGTCCGACCGAGAGGCGCTTGGCAAGCCGATAGAGCCTGTCCTTGCTCACGGCCTCGATGGATGGCTGCTCCGTCAAGGCTGCATCGCGAGACGCCCGGCCATGTCCCAGATGGCCTGGATTTGCGGGGCGTCCTTGCTGAGGTAGTCGATGTCGCTGTAGCCCCACCAGTCCCAGCAGCCATGCGGGTTCACGGTACTGCCGGCAATTTGCGGGAACAGGATCACAAGCCGGTTGGTGTCGGCGTAGCGGGCAAATCCGCTCTCCTTGATGAAGGCGTCGCCGACGGTCTCCCGCGCCTGGTCGCAGCCGTGCAGCGCGATATGCAGCCGGCAGCCTGGATGACTTGCGCAATTATCCGGTACGTAGACCGCGCCCTCAGCGGCGAGCCCGTTGGTGACACCCTTGTTGAAGGGAGACTGATCGAAGGTGATGAATTTTCCCGTCAGACTTGACGAGGGATCGGCGAGGGGAGAGCCATAGATCCATTCGAGGATCGCCTTCGCCTGATCGTATTCGCAGGCGTTGATATAAGGCTCCTTGGAAAGGCCGCAGGCAGTCCCGTCCGTCTCGGTCAGGAAGGCGTGACCGCCCTTCTTCTCGACAAGCGTCACGTTCGCCTCCGGCACGCCGGCAGCGGCATAGAACCGCTTGTCCGCCTCCACCACGGCGCGGAGCACGGTCTGATCCTCGTTGCCGGAGAAGAGATAGACCTTGTCATCGGCAAGACCTGAAAGGTCGTCGATCTTGCCGTCCTCGGCGAGCTCCTTGGCCCGCTTAGCGAGCTTGTCAGCATCAGGCGCTCCCCACGTGACCTTCATGCAGGCGTTTGCCGCTTGCGTGGCATTCTGCCACATCACGACCGGCCAATAGGGGAAGAGCTGGCTCGATTCCGTCTCGGCGCAGGCGAAGGGACCGCCGGCAACGATGCCAACCCCGACGATGTCCTTGGAATGGGCAACCTCGATCTGCCCGGCCATATAGGCGCCGGAGGAGAGACCGGAGACGGAGGTTTGCGCGAGCGCGATGCCGAGCTTTGGCAGCTCTTCGGCGAGAGCGGGCGCCGGGCCGAGCGCTGCGGCGAGGCAGAGGACCAAGAGACGGACCGACGCTCGATATACCTTACGCCTCAGCATCGACGATCAGCCTCGTTCCACCACCGGGATCGGGGATGGCATCCCAGTCCCGTCTCGGAGAGTCCGTCACGACTTTATTAGGCCCTGAGGCGATCTGGGGCCAAAAACTTCTTGCATCGCTGCTCTATGAGTGTACATAGCGCCCGTTGTTTATCTGGAACATCTGCTGGTTGGAGGGAGGACGCCATGTCCGATGACGCCCTCTTCCAATTGGGGATGGACTTGGATCATGGTTCAAGCACCGCCCAAACGGAAGAAAAGCATTCTACGTGCCACCCCTCGCGAGAGGACGAGCGCAAGGATTTTTTCTGTGAGCGAGATGGGGTCCGCTACGCCGGCACTCATCTCATCATCGACCTGGTTCGGGCGGAACGGCTCGACGACCTAGAGCACATCGAAGCTACGCTTCGACGCTGTGTAGAGGTCGCGGGTGCGACGCTCCTGCACATTCACCTCCACCACTTCACGCCGAATGGCGGCGTGTCGGGCGTGGCGGTGCTTGCCGAATCGCATATCTCAATCCACAGCTGGCCGGAATATGGCTATGCCGCGCTTGACGTGTTCATGTGCGGACAGACCAATCCGCGCCGGGCTATCGACGTCCTCAAGGAGGCGTTCACGCCCGGCAAGGTGCTGGTGAAGGAACATTTGCGCGGCAAGGAAATGCAGAGATGGAACGCTGGGTCGAAGAAACGTTACACCGCGGCTTCCGCGCACGTCTGAAGGCCGAGCGCGTCCTCTTCGACAGCGAGACCGAGCACCAGCACTTGATCATCTTCGAAACGCCCGATTTCGGGCGGGTGATGATGCTCGACGGCGTGGTGCAGCTCTCGACCAAGGACGAGTTCGTCTACCACGAGATGATGTCGCATGTGCCTCTGTTCGCCCATGGGCGGGTAGCCAAGGCGCTCATCGTCGGCGGCGGCGACGGCGGTGTCCTGCGCGAGGCGCTGAGACATCCGGGGCTTGAGAGCGTAACGCTCTGCGAGATCGACCGCAGTGTGATCGATCTCTGCCGGGAGCATTTCCCGCAAGTGTCGGCTGGAGCCTATGACGATCCGCGCACCAAGATCGTCATCGCCGACGGCACCAAATTCGTGGCCGAGACCGACGAACGCTTCGACGTAATCATGATCGATTCAACCGATCCGATCGGACCTGGCGCGGTGCTGTTCACCAAGGAATTCTACGCCGATTGCCGGCGGGCACTGGCGGATGGCGGTGTCCTCGTCAGCCAGAACGGCATTCCCTTCCTGCAAGCCGGCGAGCTGAAGCAAAGCGTCGGTTATTTCCGCGAGCTGTTCGAGGACGCCTTCGCCTATCTCGCGACCACGCCGAGCTATTTCGGCGGCCCGATGTCCTTCGGCTGGGCCACCGACGATGGCGAATTGCGGCAGCACAAGCGGCGCAAGATCGAGCGGCGCTACGCCAAGGCCGGCAGCTTTCCTACCCGCTACTGGCGCCCCGACGTGCAGCTCGCGGCCTTCGCGCTGCCGACCTATGTGCGCGAGCTGGTGGAGGGGTAGGGCCTCAAGAGTACTGCTTGCACGTTATCCAGATTTTTTTCTTTGCGCGTTCCGCGCGCTGGATTCCGGCTTGCGCCGGAATGACGAAAATGAACCTCCTAAACCCGCTCCATGACAGGCAACTCGCCGACCAGCGGGCGGCAATAGGCGTGGAAGGCGGCGCTCACATCGTTCGAGCCTGAGATGAACTCCGCCGGCACGTGGCGGCTGCGCCGGGCCACGGCGGCAAGATCGGCGCGCCCGCAGGCGCTGCGATAGAGCTCAGGTGCTTTGGTGGTGCGAATGATGATCACAGAGGCGCTGCTATCTCCCTTGGCGGCAAGCTTGGCGGCGTAGCGGCCGACGGCCCGCGCCTCCTCGGCGTCGACCGGGGAAGGATGCGGCCAGCAGCGCTGGATGTAGCCGAAAGTGTCGGCGCGCACGCGCGGAGCCTTGCCGCCTTTCGGCGTCAGCTCCGACTTCACGAGATCAGCGAGCCCGTCGCCGAGCGCGCCTGAGCCGGAAAGCTGGACATTGCCGTGCGCATCGACCTCGCCAGGGCCGCGCATCAGCTTCGGCCCGATCTCCTCGCCCTTGTCGTCGCGGATGCCTTCGCTCACCGCGATCTGGCAGCGCCCGAGGTTGGCATAGACGGCCTCCACATCGGCGAGGAAGGCGCCGATGGAGAAGGGTACCTCCGGGAGGTAGATAAGATGGGGCGCGGGCCGGTCGGCGGGATCGGCGCCATTGCTCGCGATCCCGCGAGCAAGCGACGCCGCGGCAGTAAGAAAGCCGGCGTTCCGCCCCATGATGACGTTGATCTTGATGCCGCCGAGGCTCGCATTGTCGAGCGCGTCGCCCATATGGGCGAGCGTCACGTAGCGCGCCGCAGAGGGAAATCCGGGCGTGTGGTCGTTCTCGAGCAGATCGTTGTCGATGGTCTTCGGCACATGGAAGCAGCGGAGGTCGTAGCCGGCGTTCGCCGCTTTCTCGCTCACGATGCGGCAGGTGTCGGCGCTATCGTTGCCGCCGATATAGAAGAAATAGCGGATGTCGTGGCTGCGGCAGCCGTTGAGGATCTTCTGGCAATAGGCCTCGTCCGGCTTGTCGCGGGTCGAGCCGAGCGCCGCCGACGGCGTGGACGCAAGCCATTCCAGCCGATCCGCCGGGATGGAAATGAGGTCGACGAGCCCATCATCGCCGCACCTGACGATTCCGCGCACCCCGTGGCGCATGCCGAAGATGCGCTTGACCTTGCCGCTCGCGCCTAGGCCCGTCTTCAGGCCCTCGACGACCCCCACCAGCGATTGATTGATCACCGCGGTCGGGCCGCCGGACTGGCCGATCGCCGCATTGCCGGAAGCAAGATCAGGCACCGAACCTCACCATCTCATTCATGGTCCGCGGCACCATGCCCAACCCCTTCCCGGCTGGCAAGGTCTCGCGCTCAGACCTAGAATTCGCTGGCTGGATGGAGAAGGTGCGGAGAACGACCCATGACGCAAGCGGCATGGCCGGAACTATCCTACGCGGCCTGGAAAGACACCTATGCCACGCTGCATCTCTGGACGCAGATCGTCGGCAAGGTCCGCCTCGGCTGACTCCCTGGCTCAATCATTCCTGGCACGTCGTGTTTTATGTTTCGGCGCGCGGCCTGACCACCTCTCCGATCCCTTACGGTGATCGTGTCTTTCAGCTGGACTTCGATTTCTTGGACCATGTGCTACGGGCGTCGACCAGCGACGGCGGTCGAAGGGAGATCGCGCTCTTTCCGCGATCCGTCGTCGACTTCTACACCGACCTCATGCACACCCTTTCGGACCTCGGCATCGAGGTTCGCATTCACGAGCTGCCAAACGAGATCCGGGACGCGATTCGTTTCAGCGAGGATCATATTCACGCCGCTTACGACCGCGAGTTCGCCCAGCGCTTCTGGCGCATTCTCGTTCAGTCCGCACGGGCGATGAGCGAATTCCGGACGTCCTTCATAGGCAAATGCAGTCCGGTTCATTTCTTCTGGGGAAGCTTCGATCTGGCGGTAACGCGTTTTTCAGGGCGTCGCGCACCACCGTTTCCCGCCGCCGGCGGCGTGCCGAATCTCCCAGACGCGGTGGTTTTCGACGCCTATTCCCATGAGGTCAGCAGCGCCAGCTTCTGGCCGGGAGCTCAGGGCATCGACTACCCCGCCTTCCTATTCCTATGCCTCGCCGGCGCCGCCCGGCTTCTCCTCGGCCTCGATACGTCCCGTACAAGCCTTTTGGAGCCACGACTTGAGCGAATACATCCTGCCCTACGATGCGGTGCGCACCGCGCGAGACCCGAGCAGACGCTGATGGAGTTTTTGACCAGTACCTATGAGGCAGCTGCCTCAGCGGGCAACTGGGATCGCGCCGCCTTGGAATGTCCTCTTGGCGTGCCTGGGCAGCCACGCAGGGTCTGACGCGCTCTTGGCTTGGTTCAGTCGAGCTTCAAGAGATGCAGGCTGAAGAGCCGGTCCTGGTCGGTCCAAACATTCGCCGGACTCCAGCCGCCGCTTTTCGCCAAGGCCTGGAACTCAGCCGCCGAATATTTGTGCGAGTTCTCGGTGTGGATACGTTCGCCCTTGGCGAAACGAAACTCATGGCCCAGCACCCGCACCGTTTGGCGGGCAAGGCTCACGAGATGCATCTCGATGCGCCCCTGGCTCTCGTCATAGATTGCGTCGTGGGCGAAGCGGCCGACATCGATGTCGCCGTCGAGCTCGCGATTGATGCGCTCGAGCAGGTTGAGATTGAAGGCTGCGGTGACGCCGCGCTGGTCGTTATAGGCGGGGATCAGGATTGCCGGATCCTTCTTGAGATCGACGCCGACGAGGAACGCAGCTCCGTGCCCGAGCAACCGTGCGGCATTGACGAGAAAGGCTTGGGCCTCGGCATGGGTGAGGTTGCCGATGGTCGAACCGGAAAAGAACCCGAACTTGCGCGGCCGGCGCGCGACCACCGGTAAAGTGCAGGTCTTGGTGAAATCGGCGACGAGAGGCCTGATGGCGAGACCGACATGGCGCTCGGCAAGCCGTTCCGCCGCCTCAGCGAGACTCTCGCCCGCCACATCGATCGGCACATACATGTCGACGCGGGCAAGTGCGCTCAACAAGAGGCTCGTCTTTCGGCTCGAGCCTGAGCCGAACTCGACCAGCACGCGGGCATCTCCCATGCGCTCGGCGATCTCCGCGCCATAGGCTTCGAGCAGGGCGGTCTCCACCCGCGTCGGGTAGTATTCTTCGAGCTGGGTGATCTCCTCGAACAGCGCCGAGCCGCGCTCATCATAAAAGAAGCGGCAGGGGAGGTTACGCAGCTTCCGCGCAAAGCCTTGCAGCACGGCTTCCGCAAAGTCGGCGCGCGCCGGGTCTAGCTTGGCAGGGGAGGCTGAAGACCGGTCGAGGTCCTCGACGACCGAATGGGGGATGTCGCTCTCCATCAGCCGTCGCTGGCCAGGCGCAAGCCCATGAACTGCCAGCGCTGATGGGGGTAGAAGAAATTGCGGTAGGTCTTGCGGATGTGCCCTTCCGGCGTGGCACAGGAGCCGCCACGGAGCACGAACTGATTGCACATGAACTTGCCGTTGTACTCGCCGACGGCGCCAGGCGCCGCCTTGAAGCCGGGATAGGGCAAATACGCGCTTCCGGTCCACTCCCAAACGTCGCCGTAGATTTGCTTCAGCCCGGCGCCAGCATCTGCGCGCAAAGGCCTGAGATGCCCCGCGCCAAGAGTGTGTCCCTTGAGAGGAAGGCCGCCTGCCGCAACCTCCCATTCGAACTCTGACGGCAGCCGGTATCCGGCAAAGCGGGCAAAGGCGTCAGCCTCGTAATAGCTCACATGGCTGACCGGCGCGGCCGGGTCGAGCGGCCGGAAGCCCTGAAGGCTCATCTGCATGAAGCCGCCGTCGGCTTCTTCCCAATAAAGTGGCGCGGTCCAGCCTTGAGCGTTCACCGTGGCCCAGCCGTCGGCGAGCCACAGCGTAGGGGTCGAGTAACCGCCGTCCTGGATGAAGGCGAGCCACTCAGAATTGGTGGCGCAACGATTGGCGAGCTTGAAGGGGCGCACGAGCTGATCGTGACGCGGGCCCTCGTTGTCGTAGGCGAAGCCATCGCCGGCATGGCCCACGGGCAAGATGCCGCCATCGAAGGACACCCAATCCATCGGGGCCACCTCAGCCACCGCGACTCCAGGATTGGCACGGGCATAGGCCGGCTTCAGCGGCTCGCTCGCGAAGAGGCTCAGAACATCGGTGAGCAGGAGCTCCTGGTGCTGTTGCTCGTGATTGATGCCGAGCTCGATCAGCTCGGCCGCCCATGGCTCCAGGCCGCGCTCGCAAAGACGCTCAAGCGCGGCATCGACATGCTCGCGATAGGCCCGCACCTCATCGGCCCGAGGCCGCGTCAGCAGCCCACGCTTGCCGCGCGGCTGTCGGGCGCCCACGCTCTCGTAGTAGGAGTTGAAGCAATATTCGAAGCGCTCGTCGAACAGCCGATAGCCCTCGAGGAAGGGCTTAAGCGCGAAGGCCTCGAAGAACCAGGTGGTGTGAGCGAGGTGCCACTTGGTCGGACTTGCGTCGTCATTCGCTTGGACGACCTGGTCCTCGTCGCTCAAGGGCCGCGCTAGCTCCGTGGAAAGACGGCGCGAAGCGCTCAGGCGATCATGGAGGGATTGAGCGGGGCTGTGTTGAATGTCTTCAACGAGGATAGCATCACGCGCGCTCATAACCCCTCTCCCTTCGGGAACGCATTCCACATCCGCCCTCAAGGACAGGCGAGCAGTTCTCACGGACCAGTGCTAAACACCAGAGTTAGCAGCGAGTTCCGCAAATCAGCCATTTCTGGCGCTAACAACCTCGAATTGGCACCGAATTGGCACCGGGACTTATCCTAACAGCTTGCCGATTGCCGCCGCCGCGGCCTTGTCGGTCGGCGCGAACATATGCGCGTATACGCGAAGAGTAAACGCGGGGGAGCAGTGACCAAGGCGGCGACTTATTGTCACCACGTCGATTCCATCTGCGATCAGCGCCGATGCATGTGTATGCCGCAGGGCGTGGAATTTGACGTTGATACCGATCGGAACCACTGCCCGCTTCCACGCCGAGGTGATGCGATCGCCCCGCGTGTGCCGATCTTCTCCTGCGTCGCAGAACATGAGCGCGTCCTTGCCGGGCTTGCCGAGGCCTAGCGCCATCCGCTGCTCGAGCTGCTGGCGCCGGTGATCGCGCAGCATGTCGACGGTATTGGATGGTATCGAGATCGTTCGCCGGCCATGTTTGGTCTTTGGCGCTTTGACACGGACGCCGGCGGCGGTTTCCTCAACGGCGCGCTCTACCTTAATCGCGGATCCATCGAGATCAGACCAACGCAACGCCAGCAATTCGCCTCGTCTCATACCTGTGGCGAGCGCCAGGCTGACAACAGGAAAAATGGCATCAGCGCGTAGAGCCTCAAGGGCGGCTGTAATTTCGGGTGGGGCTAGGATATCAACCTCTGCCGTTTCTGCTGCCGGCGGCTTTGTGGACGAGGCAACATTCCTTGAGACTAGCTCCAAATCAACCGCTGACTGCAATGCAGCCTTCAAAGTTCGGTGAGCATACCGTGATGCGCCAGGTGCGGGGATGGCATCCATCATTGCCTTGACGTGAACCGGTCGAAGCTTCTGGAGCTGTATGTGCCCGATCGCGGGATGATCCGCTTCTCGATCGACACGCCATAGGTCTCGCGCGAGCCGGGTGTCAATCCATGCATGCCCTCGAGCCAACTGCGCAGATAGTCTCGGACCAAGATTTTTGATGGTCTACGGCAACGCCGGTGTTCGCTTCATGCAGTAGCCTGGCGAGCTCGACCTCGGCATCTCGGCGGGTACCCTTAACGGTGACATAGCGAATACGACGCGCGCCAGAGATAGTGTCGACATCGAACTTGAGGCGCCAGGATCGGCGACCGCGCCGGGTGATGTTACCGCGCATTTATTTGCCTCTTTTTATCTCGCGCTGCATTTCAAGGTAGTCACTGCCTAAATCATCAAGCTCCTTGTCGGTGTAATCGTAAGGCCATGTGGCGCCGCCGAAGCAGTTGACGAGTCGCTTCAAATCCCTCGGTTCCAACTTCAAAACGATCAGCGTTTCCTGATGCGGAGAATCCTCATCTTGCACTGGGAAGTCGCGGGGATCGTCTCCGAGGCCGATCCACAGCTCCGGATCCTTCCTACTCACGAGGACTGGGCACCATACGTCGCCTTGGGCCATAACCAGGTGATTTTCAAAATCGAGCGACCGCTCTAGTCGCCTTTCCACCTCTTGAGCTAGTGACCGTCCGGATTTCTTCGCCGCGCGCTCCAGTCTTAGGCGAAGGCTCTTCGTGGTTCGCATATTCAGCGGGTAGCGCTTGATGTCGGGTTTTTTGACCAAGGTCACACCTTGTCCACAATCTGCGTAACCCATAACGCATTTTGCTTGACTATGCAACCTGCGGCGTTCTAGTAATGTGTCTGCGTGATCGGTAACGCAGATGCGGAGAGTGGCACCATTGGAGCAAAACATCGAACGCAAGACGCTCACCATCACGGAGGCGTCGAAGGCTTTGGGCGTTAGCCGCAACAAGGCTTATGAGGCCGCTCGTCGCGGCGAGATCCCAACCATCAAAATCGGCAAGCGAATACTGGTGCCGCTGGCTGCCCTTGAGCGGATGCTCCAAGGGTCGGCGTAGATGGATGCACAGGTAAAGCCTCAATGCGAGCGCTGCCGGAAACTACTGCCGAGTAAGAAGCGAGGTCGCCCGCAAAGGTTCTGTTGCGACGCGTGCGGGAAGGCGGCAGGCCGATTAAACGGACAAGAAAGGTCGGAAGCGGCCCCAAGTACGGGGGCACCATTTTCGTGTTTGCAAGATACTGATTTGCCGAGCAATTTTTGTCCGAAAATTGAGATTTCAGAAAAGAAACCCCTCACGTTCGAGCAGGTGAACGACGTCACCTGGAAGCTGACCGATGGCGAGGGCTCGAACGTGCCAGCATGTCACGGACAATGGGCTGCTATCGGACAACGAAGGCCGTCGCATGGGTAATCGAGGTCGCGCCCGGCTATTGGCTCGCGAGGTATCAAAATCAATCCAGCAGGCCGACGTCTCTCAAGAAGGCGAAGGCAAGGGCAGTCGATATGGCAAGGGGCTCCGTTCGCGAGCGCGAGGTTGCCGATCCTATCCGACGCCTAAACTTTCTCCGCGCTTTGGCCGAAGACATACCGGAACCCGACGCGTGACCGTGTCTTCAAGAAGTGGCAGTCACTGTACGCGGAGAAGGGTATCGCCACCTTTCCCGTGAATGACAACAAGAAGCCCTGCACCAAAGGTTACGACAAAGCACATCAAGGTCAAGCCAAAATTAAATTACGCTTGATTGCCGATCTCGATCCTGACGAATGGCATCTGCCACCCAAGCCAAAATGGATGCGTTGGAGTACAATCGTTACCTAGAGCGCCACGATGCCTATGAGGCGATACGCGATTACGGAATCGCCGAACTCATGGCCAAATTCCTCTCGAAATAATTCGTTTGAAATCAACTGGCATATCAAAGTTAGCCAAGGGATTTCGATTCCCTTTCCGCTGCCGTGACCTTACCGCCTCCGGTCGGAGCAGCCAGCGTCAGAACAATTAGAATCCCACGGACTGGCCGATGCATGGCACGTCGGCTCGCGAACATACGATGCATCACCTCGCAAAAAGTGGGCCTCAACCCATTGCGTCGTCCAAGGCCCAGGGAGAGAGAGGCAAGGAATGAAACGAGCAATTTCCGGATTAGCCGTACTCCCGGTCAAAAGCCCGATGCACTGGCTTTGATGGGTTGTTCGGGTGGCTGGATCGTGATGCCGGTGGCAACCAAGCTGTCGGTGTCGATGATCGTAAGCATCTCAGCATTTTCACCGCACTGCAAATTGAGCGACTTGACCGACTCGTTGTCGGCGCTATCGATATGAACCATCTCGCGCGGATTTAGACTGACCCGAACGCGCGCCGCCGTGGTCATTCCGGTGTAGGCGTCCGTTTTGTCAAAGACCACCGCATGGACAGCGCAGCGACCGTTGTCCGGCTCATAAAACGCTATGACGCGTTCACTGCCAACCTCGGTGAGAATGGCCTCGTGAGGCCCAACCGGTCCCAAGTTCTGGACCAATTCATCGGCCCGTGCGGGGGTTCCCAGAGTGCACACGACGACGACGCCAGCCGCAGCGAACTTCAACAGCTGAATACGATTCAACATCGGGAATCTCCTTGAGATTTGCCTGCTTAAGACTCTCTTGAGCCAAGCGGATGATCATGAATCCTCCTTCACATCGGATTCTTCTGGCCTCAGTTAACCCATGTTACCCGTGCTTTGGCATCATCCATTTGTGTGCTTTGGCATCACCCATTTGGATGAGAAATGGCTGGCAGATCTGACCCAAACTTTGACGGATGCCCTAGGCTTGCTGCCGAAGAGTCCGAGCTGGGCTGGGACGGTGGCCTGACCAATGCAAGCTGTCTTGCTTCGAGCAAACCAGGCTTTCTCGCACGTGAAAAAGTTCCGAGGCCGTAGTCGGACCGATGCCGCTTTTGGCGAGATTGTTAAGGGCGGGGCCATGCTCCCGCCGCCGCTCGGGGCCTTGAGGCTCACAGCTGCAGGTGGCGCTAACGATCAAATAGTGAGAGCACCCTTCTGCATGGCGAGGACGACAGCCTGAACCCTATTCTTAGCGTCGAGCCTTTTCAACGCTTGCTCGATGTGCCAATCGACGGTTCGGTCTGAGAGATGGAGCATGTCTCCGATCTCGTCAGACGACATGCCTTTGGCAACTCCAACCAAAATCTCCCGCTCTCTTTTGCTCAATCGCGATTGAGTAGGCTCTTCAGGAGGAGCAACGAGGTCTTTCAGGCGATAGAAGCCTGCAATGCAGATGACCTGAATGGTGAAGCGATGCTTCTGCAGCTCGGAGCGGCTGTTCGTGGCGCTGCCAAACCAGCCCACTCCAATCGCGCCCTTCGGGCCTGGAACGGGAACTACGATCGCCTCTGGAACACCATCCTCCCTAGCCCGCTTAAATCTCTTGTCGTCGCAGGTCTCGTGAGGAGTGTCGTACCAAAAGAAGGGTTCTAGGACCTCCTTACAATGCCGGAACACCGGGCTTGCTTGAAGCTCGCCTTTATGCACATGCCGAGCAACCTTCCCTTTCTCAACTCTTGCCCCCAATAACCACTTTTCGAGTGGCAGGCCCTCGTAGGTAAAGCGGAATACGACGAAGTCTTCGACGCCGATCTCTCGCAAGTCCCGGTGCATGTGGTCGAGAACGTCATCGACTGTGGGCTCACACAGCAGCTCGTTGATGACCTTCGGGAGATGAGTTTTTAGAACCTTCACGGCTTCATTTCCCGCATTTCTACGAGTTGACGAAGCGGGTGAACTGAGGACCATCATAATCCAAATGCTCATTTTGTGCAGTGTGCGAAATGCTACAGCGCAAATCCGACCGGCATGATCTCTCTCACGAGGCTCTTTCCGGCGGGCTGACACTCTCCCCGGCCGGGTGGAGGTGACGTTATGAGGTATCCGAACAAATCGTTGGAAATTCCGCTTGAGACCTTCTCCAAGGTGGCCCCGGAGAAGCTGCGGATGGTGCATCAGCTTGGGGGCAAGTCGCCATGACGGCAGAGCAACTAACGCTTCCCACAAACGTGCGACGCAACGCGCGTGAGCCTCCGCGAGCCCACCCAATGGGATCTGACGTCTTCGCGTCTATCCTTGTTGGAATTGCGTATTTCGCGCTTGCCGGTCTTGGCCTGCACCTCGCGTCGATTAATCCGAGCGCCACACCTATCTGGCCTCCGACGGGTTTGGCCATTGCAGCCATTTTGTTGTGGGGCCCACGGATTGCGCCTGCCATCTTTATTGCCGCCTTTCTGATCAATCAGGTTACCGCAGGCTCGATTTTCACCTCGTTAGCCATTGCAGGCGGCAATACTCTTGAGGCGGTAATTGCGGGCTACCTCGTCAGGCATTGGGCGGAGGGTGAGCAGGTTTTCGACACGCCTACTGGCATAGCCAAATTCACGCTAATTAGCCTTGCCGCGACGATGGTCAGTGGCACGATAGGAGTGAGCAGTCTGACCGTCGCTGGCTACGCTGAAGTGAGCAGTTTCATGTCCGTCTGGCTCACCTGGTGGCTCGGCGATTTGGCGGGGGCTCTTGTTGTTGCGCCAGTTGTGGTGCTTTGGGCCAAAAGCGAACCAGCATCATTCACGGCACCTCAAATTACAAGAACAGGATTGACTTATCTCGCCGCCATAGCGGCCGGAGCTATTGCTTTCAGCCCCCTGTTCCAAGGTACAACCCTAGACAACGCGGTGGTTTGGGTCGTCATTCTGCCGGTGCTGTGGGCCTCACTCCGCCAAGGCCCGCGAGATACCGCTACCGTGACGCTTATAATTTCTGCATTCGTGGTTTGGTGCACCGAAACGCAGTGCGGGCCCTTCGTCAACCCAAGTTTGAATGACTTATTCATACTGTCGCTGTCCTTCATGATCAGCGCGGCGGTGCTCTCTTAGCTCTGAGCACCGATGTAGCGGTGAGAAACCGCACTGAGAATCAGTTAAGACAGCGCGCCTTGGAAACCGAGGAGTTATGGCAAGCCACTGTTCAGGTCGCCTTTGGCGGCTCTTTTGAAGATCTCCTTCGCGGTTGCCTTGAGAGGATCTGCCGGCTGACGGGCTGGCCCGTTGGCCATGTTTACCTTCCAGACGACGTCACCAACCCCCGCCGCTTGCTGCCTAGCCGAGTTTGGCATTTTGAGCGCGAAGAGCTAGCCCCCCTCGCTCGTGAAACAGCAGAAGGTGTATTGGTTTTTGATGAGGGACTTCACGGTGAGAAATGGGCGACTAGATGTTTTGAAGGGCTGCCAGACATTTCGCACAGCGCTGACCAACCTAGCAAGCCAATCCTGCTGAAACCTAGGTCGCCAATCCTGCTGAAACATGGACTCCACGCTGCCTTCGATTTTCCGCTCTACGCAGAGGGAAAGCTTCAGGCCGTACTGGAGTTCTTCTCGATTACGCGTCAACTGCCTGACAAGCATCTTCTGTATATCGTGGAAAGCATTGGAGAGCAGCTTGGGCGGGCTCTCGAGCGCCAACGGGGTCAGCAGCAACAGCGAGAGGCGGTGGCGATTTCCGATACCCTCAATCTCACGACCATTCGCTCGGACGCGTTAGAGGCAACGCTGAATGCGTTCACCACTGGTGTCTATCTCACTGACCGCCACGGCCGAATTGTTTACATGAACCGTGCCGCTGAGCGCCAAGTCCGCACCAGCAATGCAATTCGCGTTGCGAATAACCATCTTTCTCCTATCGACCACAAGGCGCGCCTTGCGCTCGATAGGGCCATAAACGAGGCAACTGGCGACGAGGCCGATCTGCCAACCAGCGGCTTTACCATTGCTCTTCCCGCGGGAGACAATGCGGGTCTAATCGCCATCGTCCTCCCGCTCGCGCGCGGAGAACGCCAAAGCGGGGCCTTCTCGGGAATGGTGGCAATCTTCGTGCAAGACCCGATCGTGATGCCACCTTTCATCCCGGGCCAGGCCTTCGCCGAACTCTATGGCCTCACGAGGAGCGAGCTACGTGTGCTCCTCGCCATGGTGCCAGGGCTTAGCGTAAAAGAAGCGGCTAAGGTGCTAGGGATCGGCGAGAACACGGCCAAGACCCACCTGCAACACATTCACTCGAAGACCGGCACCTCGAAGCAGACCGAGCTTATGCGTTTGTTCATGAGTTCCACACCGCCGGTCAACGCGGGCCAACAGCCACCGGGCGGGCGCTAGGGGCAATACCGGCTATGAGCCGTTTCAACTCCTGGCTTGCCCGGTGAAAAGGCCGGTACTCATGCGCCCAAAAGCGTGAGGTTGTCTCTCGCTGCTTCTAGAGACGGGTCGATCTCAAGCGCCTTCCGGTAGTGTGCGATGGCCTTTCGTTCGTCGCCCATCGCCTCGTAGGTCCAGCCCAGGTTGCTATAGGCAACGGCTGATTTCGGATTGAGCTCAAGAGCCTTGTTCAAGTCGGCGATGGCGTGGGCGAACTCACCCTTTTCATAATGGGCGCTACCCCTGTTGGTGTAGGCGGAGGCATCGTTTGGCTCGAGCTCAATGGCCTTGGTGAAGTCGGCGATGGCGCTGTCGAAATTAAACGCCTTGAGATGCGCGGTCCCCCGACCGAGGTACGCGGTGGCATTATTGGGGTCTGATTCAAGTGCTTTGGTGTAATCAGAGATGGGGCAGTCAACCTCTTGCTTTTGGATTTGGTCCGCCCCGTCCTGCGTCGCGGACTGCCAAAGTGCCAAAGAAAACGTAAGAGGCCGCGTCATTCGGGTTTCACCATTTGCGCAAACTAGCTGGACGCTCACTAAGCTCTTAATTGAGCGTTCGCTGGTGGCACCTGGACCGTTCGGCGCTACTCGTCTGGGAAATGCGCATAGCGGCCTAAGGTTCCACAGTGGAAACGCGCGGCGCGAAGTTAAACAGACTCTCCCGTCGCCGGTATTGCTGTTGCAGCGGTGTCTCAGTCAATGAAAAAATACTTCACTAACTGCGTGAGCACTCCATCCAAATGGATGAGGCGAGCCAGGAGCCCCAATCGCCTGCCACGCTGACTGTCGGCGACTACAAGGAACGGCTTGCGCAGATCGCCGAACTTGCTCGCGACGCATTGCGGAGCCAGGGGAGAAATGGACTCGTGCTGACCCTCAGAGCTGCCACAGGTGACATGGGTTAACTGAGGCCAGAAGAATTCGAAGAGATGTTCCGTTGGGGAGAGGGCGCAGTCGGAGGGGAGCGGACCTTGCGCCGCCGCCTTACACGTCAATGCAGATGACAGCATAATCGCCAAGCAAACCTCGTTAGCACCTAACCATAGGGAGATAAAGGGAAAATGTCTAAGGGAGTTGAGCCGGCTGTGGCGTATCTTCGCACCTCGAGTGCGGCCAATGTGGGTGCCGACAAGGACAGCGATAAGCGTCAGCGAGCAGCCATCGAGGCTTTCGCCAAGCAGGCAGGCTTCACCGTCGTGGGCGAGTATTACGATGCAGCCGTGAGCGGTGCCGATCCTGTCGATCAGCGCCCCGGCTTTGCCGAGATGCTGCAACGGCTGGCAACCGACGGCGCAAAGACCATCATTGTGGAGTCACCGGATAGGTTCGCTCGTGACCTCGCCGTGCAGCTCGCTGGCCATGACATGCTCAAGGCTCTCGGCATCGCGATCATTCCTGCATCGGCACCCGACTTCTTCACCGAGGACACGCCCACCGCGGTTCTGGTGCGCCAGGTGCTAGGGGCCATTGCTCAATTCGAGAAGGCCAGCAGTGTTGCGAAACTGGCAGCAGCTCGCAAGCGCAAGCGTGAGCGTGAGGGACGGTGCGAGGGAAGGAAGCCTCTCAGTGAAACGAGACCTGAGGTTGTCGCTCTCGCTCGTAAGCTGCGCCGTCGTCGGCCCAAGGGCGGGCAGCTATCGTTGCGTGGCGTGTCGAAGGAACTGGCAGCTCGTGGCTTTCTCAATGAGCTTGGCAAGCCCTACGCTGCGAAGTCTGTAGCGAGCATGCTGCGCTAGTTTGGCGGTGCAGAGGGACTGGGGTAGACTCTGATCCCAGTCAACTGAGGGTCGTCCCTGGCTACTGATTCATCTTCATCGCGCCGTTCTTGGAACTTACCGCGCTTAATGGGTCCCATCTGAGACCCCGGGGGTACCTTTGGAAAACGAAAGAGTATGGGACCCGTTGTAGTTGTATAGGAGTCCCACGTACTTTCCCAAATTTCAAACACATCCGAGCTACTAGGGCCGCTCAAGCTCACTTCGGTCCGGATGGCCTACTGAAGTTGACTATTGAACGGTCGTTGTGTCGGCGCGCTCAGTTTTCTCCGATCATCATAGTGGGAACGGGCCGCGAGCGCCAAAACAAGATGATATCGCGGCCATCTCGGATCCAACTCGTAAGCAATTATCGTAGCTGCGCTCTTAAGTTCAACCAAGACCGCCAAGTCAAACTCTTCGGCAAGGAGGTCCGTCCGCTATCGGCGGTTTTGCACCTGCTGCTAGGGGACTCTGCCGTTGCTAACCATTTGTTAACCATGACCACGTGACAATTTCAGGTGGAAAAATTGGCCATCCAACAGGGGAACGACCATGGGCACTATCCTATTCGAATGCCCCATGACAGGAAGCCCAGTCTCGACTGGTATTGAAACTGAGCCCGTCAGCTTTTGCCACCTTTCGAAAACGTGGCTCGACCTATATTGCCCGCTCTGTGGGCGTTTCCATGGGGCGAAAATATGGCTTCAGGAAACGTCCGTTTTGATAGGTTTCAGCAATACGCTGCTATCCGACCAGACTCATATCGCCAAGTCATAGGGACCGACGCTTGGCTCGACCATCGCCTCATTAGGTTTTGCCTACGCTCTGCTCCTTCCAGCAAGCACAGGAGTAACCTCATTTCTTCAGGCAGCGGTTCCTGCACGTAGTCCGATTTGTCCCATTTGGTCTCACCAATGAATTTGCATTTGCCGTCCGCTATCACCATCACCGCTCTGGTGTCGTGCCTCCACATGTGGCTCTCCCTCAATCGAACCCCCGCCTCGCGAGCTGCAAGGCCGCGCGATGGCTTCAGAATGGGTTCAGAATGGTATGCGCGGGCCTCCCACTGGCTCCGCTAATCTCGCGATGGACAAGAGCCCTGTGGAGCGCGGACCGCCGCGCATACTTCAACACTCTCGCGAGAGGAGTTTACTCCCTACAATTTCCTCCCGTGGACATCGACGGGCTGATGTGCGCCGATGCCATAACACCCAAACGCCTTTGGCGATTCCCTGGTTCCCGACAGCGGCCCGAACATCAGTCACTCGGGGAGGCCTACTCAAATTCGGAGTCTCAATTTGGCTGGTCTGATTTGGGCCAACTCATCATGCATGGCCGTGAGCATCTGGTCGGCATCACCGCGCACGAGAAGGGATTGGTTCTGGTGATTCTTCGCTACGCCGACGAACTGCGCGAGCCTGAGAGCTTTTTCGACAAGCTCGACGCGGAGCCCAAGGCCGATGCCGTGAAACTCGCGGTGAACCTGATCGAGGAACACTCGGGCAAGTTCGAGCCTCAGAAGATGCCGAACGAATATGCACTTGCACCGTGCACGAGCTCGTGCAGGCCAAGATCGAACAGCGTGCACCCGAAGTTGAGATCGAAACCGAGAAGCGCGAAGCGCCCAAGGTCGTCAACATCATGGATGCCCTCAAGAAGAGCATGCAGGCGAAGGGTCAGAGAAAGGTTCGGGACGCTCTAAGTAAGAAGATGGGAAAGGGGGCACCCAAGCGGGTGGTCTCTTCTGCATCGCCGCGTTCACGACCAACCACGCGGCGGACTGCCCACTAGTCACAAGCGCAGATCAGTTCCCAGCCCATTTCGCTGCACAGATAGAGAGCGTCCGCTTCGCTATTCGCTTCGATTACGACGCGCGAGGCGCCGTCAAAAATCTGGAGCCTCGCAAGCTGGATGTACGATAAGTGAATCGCCGAAAGGATGGGTCGAGCTGAGGCCCGCGCTCAAGGTGCAGGCGCTTGCACTGCATGCGTCTCCGGTGGCGGTTGGAGGTACTCCGCGACCAGAAAGGCCAATGCCGCGTCGTCGTTCGCCTAAGTGATAATTGCCGAGTGATTGAGTGCCGCGACGACATTCAATGGATCATTCAGGTTCGCTACGGCAATCGTTGGCGCAATGTCAGCTATCACCTAAACCGCGACGTTTTAATCGGCGGCCTTCCTAAGTGCTGGTCTGATAAAGCTGGGTGACAGACGGGACAACTGCACTCTTGGGGGATACCTGTAGGCGCCTTAGCGCATCCCGCAAACCTGCATAAGGGGACCCGCCGTGAACCTCACTCAATACATCCGTAGCAGCGTTGGTAAATGACGGATCATAGCTTGCCTCTGTAAGGGCTTCAGACAGCAACAACTCACTCAAGCTATCGAGTGGCATTCCGGAGGCTAGATCGAGTATCGTCGAGCGCAGCGTCTCTAATTGTGCCGGTCTCGATTTTAAGTCGGCGAGGGGGCGGCCCCATTCAAGCCCGACGAGGCAGAGGGCGAATGCCGCGAGGGGAGAGTGGCTCGCTGTTGAAAGTTCGCCAATGGCGTTAAACGTGTATTTGAATAAGTAGGTCTTCAGAGGGTCGGGTTCGCAATTCTCAGTGGTGCTTCGCTCCGTGGTGCTCAACGACCGCACGACCGCCGGAATGTGTCGCCGAAGATGCAGTCGATCCAGGCATTGAATCAGATTTGCTAACGCCGCTATGACGAATTGGTTGGGCGAACTGGCCGGCGGCGTCGCATATATTGAAGAGCCGTTTGCCTCAATAAAGGCGCCGGATACTCCCTCGGCCATCAAGCGAAACAGGTATCGAGACTGATATGCCTCCCCAAGGGCTATATCGAATCCTCCCACGCGGGACAGAACAGCGAGCGGGAACAGCATCGTCGAAAGCATCGATTGAGGCTTTCTTACAGAGCGCTCTTCGAGAGGGCGCACGGAGACCGCCGGCTCGTTCGAACTTTGGCCCTTGACTTCGACAACAACGACCTCGTTACCGAACCTTCTGGACGTTCTGATTTGCCGAGCAAGCGAGCGCGAATCCAAGATGTCGCCGGGCATTAAAAACCGGATCAACCCTGATCGGGCCGAATCGAGACCGGCGGAGTGCGCCTCGACGCAGTTCCCAGCCATTGGCGACACGATAACTCGAACTTGCGGAAATTTCTCGCTCCAGAATGCCGAAATTTTGCTGTCCTTTTCGATTGCAAGGATTTCGATCTGGCCTGCAACCGTCTGAGTTACACAGGAGGCAATGGTCGCCTCCGCGGCGGTGGGGTTTGCGAGAACCGGCACCACGACAGTTGCTCTAGGTGCTCCACTAACGACGCTAGCAACACCCCGACGGAAGACGTCGACTTTGGCCCAGGCCTCACTCGGTAGCCTGGGCATAACTAACTCCGTTAACGCTCGCCTTAACCGTCGTTTCAGTCCAACGGCTCCAGCAACGCCCCGAAGAAATGCCGTCGTTTCCTCGACTTTGGCTTCGATTTCACTCGGTAGCTTTGGGATGACTCCGGCTGATACGACCTCCACTAAGGCTTGCCTTAGCCGTGGTCCGCGGCTCACCCAATCGTCCTTGTCAATCTGACCTAAAGGCTCCGCCCGCGCCATCGCAGCGAGGAGACTGTCTTTAAGGAGTTCACGCCAGGCGACCCATCTCCGGCGACCCGTTGGCGGAGTCCGGGCGCGTTCGCTCAACATCCACAAGAAGACGAGTAAAGGAAGTGGAGAACGATTGCTGCCACAAGCGGCGCGCGGCAAATCCGCGATCACTTGCAGCAGAATGTGGAAATCCTGTTCGTAGGCTCCGTCCTCGCTATCGAGCAGTCGAGCCAAACCTGACAAGTACTCTGCTGCTGCGGCCCATCGTTCCGGTATCCTCAACAAATCCACGGCGTTGCGTAAGAATACGATCCTATAATCATCCGGGCGACTTGTTGCATGCAAGCCATTCATCAATTGGCAACGATAAAGGAGCCTGCGAGCAATGCCAATAATCTTCGGTCGTGTGAGCGCGAGACGGAACCAGTATCGCGTGTCTTCGCCACGCCTCAGATCAGTATCGAAAAGGCCGCACTGGAGAAAGACATGACGCGGCATTGTCACCGAGCTGACAAGGAAAGGATAGCTGCGCGCCAGCGTATGGTCGAGAAGATCGACCGTGGGTGACGTATCCTCGTGGCGAAAAGTGTTGAACGATTCTTGTCGCAAGTCCGGTTTGACTCCAAACAGTGAGACGTCCGTTGGGCCACAGTAGCAGAGGTCAGCATCCGGTATGGCGGCGAAGGCCCGAACCTTCGCTTCAACATGCTCGGCGTGGAGAAGATTGTCGGAATCGAGGAACTGCAGGAATTCGCCAGTCGCGGCGAGTATGGCCACATTTCTAGCAGCGCTCACGCCGGTATTGGGCTGCCGGATCACCCTGATCAGTTCGCCGAAAGCTGCCAATCGAGCAACAGTGTCATCGGTCGAACCATCGTCAACAACAACGATCTCAATTTGCGGGTAGCTCTGGTCCAGGCAATTCTGAATCAGGGTGTCGACGAGCCACGCCCGATTGTAGATTGGGATAATGATGCTCACTTTTGGTGAGGCTTCGCGTTTGGGCTCACCGAGATAGAGCAGCCAGCGGGCATGATAGCGCAACTTAGCCGAGACGATGGCGCATCCAGGTGACCGTCGCTGCTCGATTGTCTCCTGGAGACCCCTCAAGTGGACGTCGCGGGCGGAAATGACACACCCTTGTCCAATGAGGTCGTTGGGCTCTGGCAATATGGCTCGAAAGCTGTCAGGCCAATCTCTACGAATCGTGCCGGCCAAGCTGGCAGGGAAGCAGTTCGTGTTGGCTTCATTCCGCACCAGCCTTTGCAGAAAATCTATCGTCTTGTCGCGGTTCATGCTGAGGCCTTATAAGTGTCGCCCACCGAGGCCAAGCAGAATTAAATTACATTGACTGCCGATCTCGATCCTGACGAATGGGAACTGTCACCCAAACCGAAATGGATGCGCTGGCGCACCTATAATCGGCACGTTGAGCGTTACTGTCCTCCATTGGATAGAGGCGAAGCCCAAGTGCTGACGCTGTTCGACTTGCGATAGACAAAAGGAGTTTCTTCGCCGGCTATAAAAACTGGGCGGTGATCCGATCGATCCAGAACTTGAACAGAATGCACGATCTGCGCGCGCCCTCTCTCATCCAGGCATCCGACGCCGTGCCATGGCAAAAGGCTCTGGCCGCGCCGAAGCAACCAGATTGAGAGGCGACCTCGACGATCCTGCGTAGTGGCGTGAATGGCATCGGGAAAACAATGAGGGCGAGGGTCGAACTGATGAATGATGGCATCCTTAACATGATACTGAACCATTGCCTCATGCACGCGACGTTCAAGCGGCTCAAAGCCCGGAGGAAGCCCACCCAGTCTCGAATGGCGCAACAGGTTTACAATTAAAGTCGTGGGAAATTCGCGCAGGTTGATCATCCCAAGCGTCTTCCGAAACCTGTGGTCCCAGTCGGCAGTTCCGCGGTTCAACTGCCACCACTGCTCCGCCTCTGACCGTAGCTGCTCTATCGAAGAGGAGGGATCGAGAGCGCGGCGCTGCTGCAGCGCGCCGAAATCATGACATCGAATGAAATCTGAGGCCCCGGCTATTTTGGTGAGCTTGGCGAAATATTCTTCATACTGACGAACTTCCTGTGCCTCTATTCCAACCACCTCCGCAATGAGTAAGCCGTCATGCAAAATGTGAAACTCCAACCCCGGTGGATAAACAACTTGGATAGCATCTCTCAGTGCACAGCAATGACGAATGGCTGCGAATTCTGCAAAATCGGGTAGCCTCCGTGCTCCTACTTTTGCCGAATTCGGAGTCTTGAACGGAAAGGCAAGGACGGTGAGCTGTATCGGGGAACCGTTTTTCGTGCACCTGCGCAAGGCAGAGATCATGGCAGGACGGCATTCCGCCAAGCGCATTCTTGCCAGGCTATTCCTCCGATACGCTCCTGAGATGAGAACCGAGAAGACCCTTTCGGCGGCGGCTTTCTCCTGGTTCGCGCACGGAAAGATCTGTGCGATGGCTGTGCTCGCAAACCTTATGGGCTGCGCTTGAAAAGTGCTCATTCCCAGACCCCCCAGGGGAATGCCCGCGTTACAATCCTACAACTATCGCGGTCCTGGCTTACTCCTCAAACTCGAAATGACACTAGGGGCGCTGACAGGCACTCCCACGCGCTTCCCCGGCTTGAGAAGCTGTGGGAGTGACTTGGCCGAGCCTCGAGTCAGACCTGCCCTGCATGGCGACGAGCTCCCGATTTATCCGGTCGAAGTCGTGCACGTCGATGTTGATTTCCCAGTCCTGGTTGCGCAGTGCGATTTTGGCTGCCTGCTGGGGCGAACGAACAGCCTTTTGCGCGCTCGAACCGTCGTTCTTGTCGTCGCCGTGCGGTCTAATATAGACCGTCATTGCTTGCCCCCCTTTGATACAGTCGCAGCCTGTCTTCCGCGAGTCGCACCAAGAAGGAGCGGGGATTGAACGGGCGTGAACGTGATCCGAGTCTAATGCGGTTGGTCGATGAGGGTACCAACGGCATCTTTTTATCACGGTTCTTGTCTGCGCAATGTGACCCGCGCGCAATAGCTTGGGTAAAAAAGTCACGCGACCCGCATCCCACGCTCGTTGAGAGGATAAGGGCGACCAACGCCTAAGCAAAGCCTCTCACCGTAGCGTGGCGAAGGGTCTTACTGCCTGCCAGATGCTTCACCTCCACTGTGAGCTTCGGGTGGCACCACTTGACGTCATTCATGCGCGAACTTTTTAACGAAGCCCAGACGGTGACGTCCACCCGGCGAGACGCTCCACCTCAGCGAAAAACTGAGCGCGTTCATCGCCGGCAAGATCAATGAATGCTGCTCCGGCGTAAGTCATGCCGCCGCTGTTAAGGTGCGCCAATAGAGCCCTAGGTGCGCCGGTCTTGCGGTCGCGATCCGTGCCGACCACCACGAAGGTCAATTCAGTGAAGCATTTGGTCTTCAGCCAAGTCTTGCTTCGGCCAGACCGATAGGGTGCCATTGCATGCTTTGAGACGATGCCCTCAAGTCCACGTTCGGCGCAGGCTGTGAAGAAGGCATTGCCATCACCATGGAACTCTTCGCTGAACTGAATGCGGCTTTCGGCATCGGATAACACCAGATGCTCTAGCCGAGCTCGACGTTCCGACAGAGGTTCCTGACGGAGATCCTTGCCGTCGAGATGGAGGAGATCAAAGGCGTAAAGGATGATGCTATTAGGCTGATACCGCATCGCGGTGCCAAGCGCCTCAAAGTTGGAAGCGCCATCACCGTCTTGGACGATTGCCTCGCCATCGATAATTGCCGACTTGCAGCGAAGCTTAGCAGCAGTTCGGACGATTGAAGGATAACGGTCGGTCCAGTCGTATCTGTTGCGCGTGAGAACACGCGCCTTACCGCGCTCTACCAACACCTGGGAGCGATAGCCGTCGTGTTTGATCTCGTGAATCCAATGCTTCCCCTCTGGCGGCTGTTCGACCGGGGAGGCAAGCTGCGGTTCGATGAACCTGAGCCGTGTCGTAAGCATTAGGCTTTGTACTGTTTGGCTAGCTTACAGAAGAAGACCCGGACGGTGGATGCCAGGGCTTCTTCCACTCTTCAGAAGGAGGCCATGGTGATGGCAGGGCAACCATCACCATCGCCTATCTACCACTTGAGGCCAATTATTCAACCCACAGTGAGACTGCATGGTACAGGATGAGACGGAGACGCCCGTAGAGCACAGGAAACCTGGAAAAACCGACACACCAGGACATACGAAACACTAGGAAATACGCCGGCTGCTAAACAGGCGATTTAGCAGCTTGTTCCATAACCCGGAATGGTTAAGCATGCACATCTCTGTGAAGGCGCCAACTCGTGGTCAATCGTTCCGCAAACGTCAATCTCGCGCAGGACTTGGACCCCGTCGTGGCGTTCGATGGGCGTCAGTCGGCGATGGCTGCCGAGATCCAGCGCGGCGTTTGCCGGGCGCTTCGCGCGCTTGGACATTCCGTGGTGACCGAGCTTTCGCTTGCGAATGGGAGGCGCGCCGACGTGGTGGGCCTGTCGCCAGGTGGAGACATCTGGATCGTGGAGATCAAGTCCTGCCTTCTTGACTTTCAGACTGACGGTAAATGGACCGAGTACCGTCCCCATTGCGACCGGCTCTATTTCGCCGTGTCGCCCGACTTCCCCTGCCATGTGATCCCCAATGATGCCGGGCTGATGCTCGCCGACCGTTATGGCGCGCATCTCGTGCGCGGGCCGGTGGAGGAGCGCTTAAGCGCAGCGCGGCGCAAGGCGATGATGCTGACCTTCGCCCGCGCCGCGGCGCTGAGGCTACAGCTGCACCTCGACCCTGGTTGCGGGTTTGAGATTTAGGGCAGCAAGTCCAATACCCTCGTTTCGTCACGGCCCGGCTCGTCCTGGCCATCCATGATTCTTGTCATTGCCCGGCTTGACCGGGCAATCCTGTAACCGCAATCCTCAATAAACTTGTGACAGCGGTGATTGCTGGATGCCCCCCTGCGCGGGCATGACAGCGGAAATCGTGGATGCCCGGCACAAGGCCGGGCATGACGAAGGATTGGGCGTTGAGTAACTACTTTGGCGCGCGCTTGGCGAGGATGCGCTGCAACGTGCGCCGATGCATGTTTAGCCGCCGTGCCGTCTCCGAGACGTTGCGGTTGCACAGCTCGTAGACCCGCTGGATGTGCTCCCAGCGTACCCGATCAGCCGACATCGGGTTTTCCGGCGGCGTCGCCTTGGCGTCTCCTGGCGCGACCAGCGCCTGATAGACATCGTCGGCATCGGCGGGCTTCGCCAAATAGTCGACTGCGCCAAGCTTCACCGCGGTCACGGCGGTGGCGATGTTACCGTAGCCGGTGAGCACCACGGCGCGCGCCTCGGGGCGCACGTCCTTCAGCGCGGCGATGACGTCGATGCCGCTGCCATCGTCGAGACGCATGTCCACCACTGCGAAGGCCGGCGGGCGGCGGCGGAGCGAAATGAGGCCGTCCTCCACGGTGGGCGCGATTTCGACCTCGAAACCGCGAGTCTCCATGGCGCGCGCAAGCCGCGCCAGGAAAGCGCGATCATCGTCGACGATGAGGAGCGTATTGTCCTTAAGGATGGGCCAGGTCTGCTGAGCTTCCATTCTGGAGCCTCCTATGCCTCCGACAGCCATACTTCCCAAGCAGCCCCTACCACAAGTAAACGTTTCGTAAGGATTGACTGGCACAAAGGCCAAGTCCGCAGCTATGCCCTCGCTCGCCATTTCGCGAGTCATGGGCGCGCAACGGCGCTCCTAAAAATGCCTCAAGCAACGGGCTCAGGCTGCAATTCGATCCCTTCCAAGGCCTGCTCGAACTTCGCCCGCGGCCACACCACGGTGACCACCGCGCCGCCCGTGGGCGCAGTCCGATTGGCGAGCTCGAGCCGGGCACCTGAACGCTCTAGCAGCGTCTTGGCGATGAAGAAGCCGAGCCCCATGCCGACATGCTCGTCGGGCTCGCCGCCATCGCCATAGCCAGGCCGCGTGGTGACGAAAGGCTCGCCAAGCTGCTCGAGCACGTTCGGCGGGAAGCCCGCGCCGTCGTCCGCGATCTGGATCTCTACCTCGTCCCCTGACCAGCTCGCCTTGACCTCCACCTTGCTGTCAGCGAAGTCGATGGCGTTCTCCACAAGATTGCCGAGCCCGTAGATCACGCCTGGGTTGCGCAGCATCACCGGCTCTTGGGTGAGCCGGTCGCCCGATTTGAGGTTTGGCGCCGGCCCCGTCTCCACCTCGATCGGCACTGCGACCAGCCGATGCGGCGACACGGACTCCTCGATCAGATGGCTGATCGGCAACCGCGAAACGATGAAGTCGTGTTGCTCGCCCATGCCGGCGAGTTCGCCGAGAATCGTGCGGCAGCGTTCTGCCTGCGCGCGCAGCAGCACGAGATCCTCATAATGCTTGTCTGATGGCTTGGCGTCGCGCAGCAGCTCCTTGGCGACCACGGCGATGGTGGCGAGCGGTGTGCCGAGGCCATGCGCGGCTGCTGCGGCGAGACCGTCGAGCGCCGACAGCTTCTGCTCGCGCGCGAGCACCAACTCAGCGGCGGCGAGCGCCTCGGCCATGCGCCGTGCCTCCTCCGCCGTGCGCCAGGAATAGAGGCCGATGAACAAAATGCCGGAGACCACTGCAGCCCACATGCCCATGAGGTAGGGCAGCGGCAGGAGGAACCTCGAATGGTGGAACCACGGCAGCGGCAGATGGAACTCGGTGAGCAGCGTCGCCACCAGGACTGCAAGGCCGCCAAGCGCCACCGTGACCCTCGGCGGCAAGGTCGAAGCCGACACGGTAACCGGGGCGATGAGCAGAAAAGCGAAGGGATTTTCCAATCCCCCGGTCAGATAGAGCAGCGCGCCAAGCTGCAAGACGTCGTAGCCGAGCATCAGGAAGGCATAATGGTTCGGCAGGCGCTGGCTTGCGAGATAGCGGAGCCGGAGCGCGACGTTCAGCCACGCCGAGAGCGAGATCACCGCGAGGCAGGCGCCTATCGGCAGATCGATGCCCATGAGCAAATAAACGCTCAACACCGTGGCGGTCTGGCCGAGCACGGCGATCCAGCGCAGGCGGACGATAGTCTGTAAGCGCAAGCGGCTTTGGCCGCGGCGGAGCAGGTCCTCGCGGAGCTTGGCGCGTTGCGGCGTTTGACTATTGTCGACGGCGCTCATAGGTGAAGTTTAGCACGGGCCGCACGGCCATAATCCGGACAAAGCGCGGCAGCAGGCGCTTGAGCCATGGATGAGAAAGTAACCGCGTCGCAGGACTTGGCCGAGGCGATCCCCGTCGCGGTCAAAGCCCTTACCAAGGTTTACGGCACGGTCACCGCCGTCAACGACATCAGTTTTGCGCTTGCGCCGCGCACCACCGTGGCGCTGCTCGGCGGCAACGGCGCCGGCAAGACGACGACGATCGCGATGCTGCTCGGGCTCGTGGTGCCGACCTCTGGCGAAGTGAGGGTGTTCGGCGCCGATATGGACCGGAATCGCTACCAAGTCGCGCAGCGGATCAACTTTCAGAGCCCCTATGTCGACCTGCCGATGCGACTCACCGTGCGGCAGAACCTGACCGTCTATGCAGGTCTCTATGGTGTCGCCAATGCAGAGGAGCGCATCGCCTTTCTCGCCGAGGATCTACGGCTTATGGCACTGCTTGACCGCGCCACCGGCAAGCTGTCGGCGGGGCAGAAAACGCGCGTGGGGCTTGCCAAGGCGCTGCTCAACGCGCCGGAGCTCCTGCTGCTCGACGAGCCTACGGCATCGCTCGACCCCGACACCGCCGACTGGGTCAGGCGAAAGCTGAAGGACTATGCGCAAGCGCGCCGTGCCACGATCCTGTTCGCGTCCCACAATATGGCCGAGGTCGAGCGGCTCGCTGACCGCGTGATCCTGCTCGATGCTGGGCGCATTCTCGAGGACGAGACACCGCGCGCGCTGATCGAGACCTATGGCCGCGAGACCCTCGAGGAAGTGTTTCTCGATGTGGTGCGCGGCCGCGCCCGCCGCATCGATGAGGGCGGCGTGCTGGGAGCGAGGGAGGCGTCATGAGCAGCGTGTCGTCCGAAGCCGGCGCCGTCGCGGTTCTTCTGCCGCCGTCAGGCCTGCGCGGGTCGCTCCGCCGCGTCGGGGCGCTGGTGCGGCGCTACATGTATCTGCTGCGGAGCTCCGGCATCAGGCTCATCGAGCTGGTCTACTGGCCCTTCCTGCAGATGCTCACTTGGGGATTCCTGCAGAAATATCTCGCCGGCACCACGAGCCCACTCGTGCAGGCCGCTGGTGTGCTGATTGGTGGGGTGCTGCTCTGGGATATTCTCTTCCGCTCGAAGATCGGCTTCTCCACGACCTTCATCGAGGAGATGTGGTCGCGAAATCTCGGCAACCTGCTGACCAGCCCGCTCCGTCCTTTCGAGCTTGTCGCCGCCTTGAGCGCGTGGAGCGTGATCAGGCTCGGCGTAAGCATGGTTCCGGTGGCGGTTGCCGCCTATTTCATCTTCGGCTTCAACCTGCTCGATCTTGGGCTTGCTCTTGTCGCCTTCTTTGCTGTGCTGGTGCTCACGAGCTGGTCGCTAGGGCTTCTGTCCGCCGGCGTGATCTTGCGCTATGGGCTCGGCGCAGAGGAGCTTGCCTGGTCGCTTGCCTTTATTCTGCTGCCGCTCTCCTGCGTCTATTACCCCGTGTCGGTGCTGCCAGACTGGCTCAAGCCGATCGCGCTGGCGCTTCCCCCGACCCATGTGTTCGAGGGCATGCGCTCGATTCTGCTTCACCACGTCTTCAACCCCAGCGAGCTTTGGTGGGCGCTCGGGCTCAACGCCGTGTATCTCACCATCGGCTATCTCGCCTTCCGCTGGTTCCTGCAAAGCGCGAGAGTCAACGGAACCCTACTGCAGCTTGGTGAGTGAATGCGCGCCCGTCTCATCTCCTTCATCATCGCTGGTTTTCTCATCGGTGCCCTTGCCGGTGCCGCGGTCCTGTTCGTCACCACGCCGAAAGAAGGGCAGACGGTCCAGTCGTCAGGCACCGCGCTCGTCGGCGGACCCTTTTCTCTTACCAGTACTGACGGCAAGACGGTCACCGACCGCGACTTCAGCGGCCGCTATATGCTCGTCTTCTTCGGCTTCACCCATTGCCCTGACATCTGCCCGGCAGAGCTGCAAGTGATCGCCGAGGCACTCGATCGGCTCGGTGACAAGGCCAAGAAGGTGGTCCCTATCTTCATCACGGTCGATCCGGAGCGCGACACGCCACAAGCCATGGCTGAGTATGTGAAGAGCTTCGGGCCGAATTTCGTGGGGCTGACCGGATCGCCCGAAGCGATCGCCACCGTGGCAAAGGCCTATCGCGTGGCCTATTCCAAGATCGAGACTAAGGATTCGCCCGGCGACTATACCGTCGACCATTCGGCGCTTGTTTATCTCATGGGCCCGGATGGCAAATATGTGACGCACTTTTCCTACGGTATCAGCGCGGAAAAACTAGTGGAAAAGCTGGATAAACTTCTCTAGCGGCGCGCCCCATCTGCCGCTGCGCGGCCAATTGTCATTGCGCTGCAACATAGAATCACCATTTCAGTTTGCGATGCAGCATTAATTGCTGCACCCTGTCAAAAGCGGGAGGTCGATCCATGCTTTACCATTTGTACGAGCTGAACCAGGCCGCCTTGAGCCCGGCCCGAGTCGCGGCCGAAGCCTACCGGTTGCTGTTCCGCAATCCGCTGAACCCGGCCTCGCACACGCCGATCGGCAAAGGCGCAGCTGCGGCGCTCGAGCTGTTCGAGCGCACCACGCGGCGGTATCGGAAGCCGGCCTGGGATATCCGCACGACCGTTGTGGATGGGCACGAGGTCGCCGTTCGCACGCGCCGGATCATCGCTAAGCCATTCTGTAACCTTGTTTATTTCGAGCGGGACGTCCCTCAGGCGACGCGCCGCAAGGACAGCAAGCTGCTGATCGTGGCGCCGATGGCCGGCCATTATCCCACCCTGTTGCGCGGCACAGTGCGCGACATGCTCCCCGATCACGAGGTCTACGTTACCGAGTGGCGAGATGCGCGCCGCGTCTCGCGCACCGCAGGTCCCTTCGACCTTGACGACTATATCGATTATCTCATTGAATTTATGAGATATTTTCAGGGCGACGTGCATGTGATGGCGGTCTGTCAGCCGACCGTTCCGGTGTTCGCCGCGGTGTCGCTGCTTGAGGCCATGCGTGATCGATCGAGCCCCCGTTCCATGATTTTGATGGCCGGCCCGATCGATGCGCAGGTGAACCCGACCGCAGTGAACAGCTTCGCCGACGGGCGGAGCGTAGAATGGTTCGAGCGGAACGTGATCACCCAGATTCCCTGGCCACATCCCGGCATGATGCGGCGCGTCTATCCCGGATTTCTCCAGTTGAGCGGGTTCATGGGCATGAATCTCGACCGCCACCTCACCGCTCACCGCTATCTATTCCACAATCTGATCCGCGGCGACGGCGACTCAGCCGGCAAGCATCGGGAGTTTTACGACGAGTTTCTTGCTGTCATGGACCTCACGGCCGAATACTACTTGCAGACCATCAAGACGGTCTTCCTTGATTACGCGCTGCCCAAGGGCGAGATGGTCCACCGAGGCCGCCCGGTCGACCCTGGGGCCATTCGCCGCGTCGCTCTGATGACCGTGGAGGGCGAGAAGGACGATGTCTCTGGAATCGGCCAGACTTTCGCTGCCCACAATCTAAGCAGGAGCCTGCCAGCGTCGATGCGGGCGCACCATTTGCAGCCCGGCGCCGGTCACTATGGCGTATTCAACGGGTCTCGCTTCCGCGCCGAAATCGTGCCGAAAATCAATGACTTCATTGCCGCGCACCAGCGCCGCAGGGGACTCTTGGCGCGATCTTTCAGCCGAAAGTCCTAAAGCTTAGGCACTGCCTTCGTGTTATTGTAGCTTTGCCGAATCGAGGGAAAATCGATCGGCGCAGGGAGCGTATGTGTCATGCTTAGGCGGCTGAGGCCAGGCAACGGCGAAACTATCGAAGTCAAGGTTAAGGGGTTGGGCCTGCCCCTTCTGCTCCGTAGGAGCTCGCGCGCCCGCCGCTTCAGCCTGCAGGTGAGCGAACCCCGCCGCGGCGCGATCCTCACCATGCCGGTCTATTCGAGCTTCGCCGATGCCGACGAATTTCTGTCGCGTCATCTCGATTGGCTGAAAGAGCGCGTCGCCGGACTGTCGGAGCCCGTGCCATTCACCCACGGCGCCATCGTGCCGTTGCGCGGATTTGCCCATCTGATCCGCTTTGCCGGCACGGTGCGGCAGCGCGGGGTGGTGTGGCTGGAGGAGGCAGACGACATGAAGGTCGCGCCAGCGTGGCCGCAAGGCGCGCGACTCCCGATCCGCAGGCTGCCGCGCCTCGTCGTCGCGGGTGAACCCGACCATGCGCCGCGGCGCATGCTCGATTGGCTGAAGCGCCAGGCGCATCAGGATCTGAAAGCGCGCGTCGGAGTGCATGCGAACCGCCTCGACCTCATGCCGAGCCGCATCTTCGTGCGCGATCAGACTACGCGCTGGGGATCGTGCTCGACCACCGGCGCGCTATCCTTCTCGTGGCGACTCGTGCTCGCGCCGCCCTTCGTGCTCGACTATCTCGCCGCGCATGAGGTCGCCCATCTGGGGCATATGAATCACGGTCCGCGATTCTGGGGCCTGGTGGAGCGCACCATGCCGCGCCATGAAGAGGCGAGGTCGTGGCTACGCAAGCACGGCGCGAGCCTGCACCGCTACGGCTCGGAAGTGATGCTGCCGTCGGCGAACGGACGCTCGCCCAAGCGCACCATCGAGTAGCCGCCTATCCGCCGGAGAGAATGCCGAGCATGCGGCGGTAAAGCGACGGGTTGCTTCTCTCTCCCGCTGGCTCACCCCACAGTCGCGAGGCCGTTTCCTCGAGCCAAGGCGAGTGCGTGCCGGGCAGCGCCATCGGCTGCTGGCCTTGATGGGCATACGCCATGATGTCGTGCCAGATCTGCGCCGGCAGCGTGCCGCCGGTCACGTTGCGCATCTTCGAGCCGTCGTCATTGCCGACCCACACACCGCAGACATAATGCGCCGTGTAGCCCACGAACCACGCGTCGCGCGAGTTTTGGCTGGTTCCGGTCTTGCCGCCGGCGATCTGGTCCGGGAGCGCCGCCTGTCGGCCGGTGCCGCTAACAAGCGTCGCGTTCATCATGTCGTTCATTTCCGCGACATAGGATTCATCCACGACGTGCCCGAGATTCGCGCCCTTGAACTCGTAGAGCAGCTTGCCGTCGCCGTTGCGCACCCTAGTGATGATATGCGGCGTGATGCCTTCGCCGCCGTTGGCGAAGGGCACGTAGGCGGCGACGAGCTCGAGGGGTGTGACCTCTGCGGTGCCGAGCGCAAGTGACGGACGGTCGTGCAGCTCGGTATGAATGCCGAGCCGCCGGGCCGTGCGCACCACCGCGGGGCGGCCGACATCGTCGGCAAGCCTCACCGCGACGGTGTTGATGGACTGGGCGAAGCTGTCGCGAAGCGTCACTGCGCCGCGATAGGTGCCAGTGTGATTCTTGGGGGACCAGCCGTCCACGGCGACCGGCTCGTCATCGGCGACCGAGTCCGGCGTGTAGCCGCTTTCGAGCGCGGTGAGATAGACGAAGGGCTTGAATGCGGAACCTGGCTGCCTGAGCGCCTTCACCGCCCGGTCGAAGGGGCTCGAGCGATAGGAGCGGCCGCCGATCAGGGCCTTGATCCCGCCATTGGTGTCCATGACCACTACGGCGCCTTCGCCCACGTCGAGCGGCTTGCCTTCCTCGTCGAGCTTCTGGCGTAGCTTCGCTTGCGCGGTGCTCTGGAGACCGGCATCGATGGTGGTCTCGACGATCAGATCGCCTTCGGTGTTGCCGGCGACCTCGGGCAGCGTCTCGGCCACCCAATCGACGGCGTAGGGATACCCCGTCTCGTCGCCAAACGCCCGCAAGCGCAAAGGCTGCGCGGCCGCCTCGTGGACCTCCGCGGTCGTGAGATATCCGGCGTCGGCCATGTTATCGAGCACCACGTCGACGCGTGCGCTGGCCAACTCGACATTGCGCGTCGGGGCGTAGCGCGACGGTGCCTTGAGCAGGCCAGCAAGCAGGGCTGCTTGCGTTAAGGTGACGGACCGCGCCGACCGCCCGAAATAGCGCCGCGCCGCGGCCTCGACGCCGTAGGTGCCGCCGCCGAAATAGACGCGATTGAGATAGAGCTCGAGGATCTCATCCTTGTTGAAGCGCCGCTCGAGCCAGATCGCGTACATCACCTCCTCGAGCTTGCGCGCAAAAGTGCGCTTCGGGGAAAGGAACAGGTTCTTGGCGAGCTGCTGGGTGATGGTCGAGCCGCCCTGCACCACGCTGCCGGCCGCGAGGTTGCGGAAGCCGGCCCGGGCCAGGCCTATCGGATCGACGCCTAGATGGTTGTAGAAGCGGCGGTCCTCGGTGGCGATCACCGCCTGTGGCAGATAGGGCGGCAGCCGGTCGAGCCTGACATAGCCGCGGCGAAGCCCGCGCTCGGCAAGCACGGTGCCGTCGGCGGCGAGGATGGTGAGGTTCGGAGGGCGGTCGTCGAGGGTGAGGAGGGCTGGGTCCGGCAGGCGCGACACGAAGTAGAGGAAGCCTCCGCCGAGCATGAGCGTCACCCAAGCGCAGGCGATGACCAGTGCGCGGAGAACGGCGCGCCGCAAGGGGCGATCGGCGCTCTTTCGTGCCGGCGGCTTGCGGGTCTTGCGCGCGCCCTCGCGCTTGCGGCCGCCGAAATGCGGCTCGACGCGCTCTTTCGCCTTTGCCGCAGGCTTTGGCTTCCGCCGCGCTGGCATCGTTCGCTTGCCCCAATGACGTCCGGCGATCGCGGGGGAGAGCCCACGAACCATGGCGCCCAGAGGCTAAGCGTTCCAGATTGACCCAGGGTTAAGGGGAGGAGACAATGGGCCGGGCTTAAACGTCCAGATTGGCGACGCTCAGCGCATTGGCCTGGATGAACTCGCGGCGCGGCTCGACCACATCGCCCATCAGCCGCGAGAAGATGTCGTCGGCGTCCTCGCCTTCCTTGATCTTGACCTGGAGGATGGTGCGGGTGTCGAGATCGAGCGTGGTCTCCCACAGCTGTTCCGGGTTCATCTCGCCGAGACCCTTGTAGCGTTGCAGCGTGAGGCCCTTGCGGCCGCCGGCCGTCACCGCTTCAAGCAGGTCTGACGGCCCATGCACGACGGTCCCCGTCTCGTTACGCTTGAAGGTCGCCGGCTTGGCATAGACCTCCTGCAGATGCTCGGCGAACTGGTCGAGTTTGAGCGCGTCGGCGCTAGCGATGAACGGTCCGTCCACGAGATGGGACTCCATCACGCCGCGCAACTCCCGCCAGAAGCGTAAGCCGCCTTCGGTTAGCGCCTCGCCATGCCACCCGCGTTCGGTCTCCTCGGCGAGCGCGTCGAGACGCTTGGCGATATAGGCGGCGGCGCCCTGCGCCTGCTTCGTATCCTTCAACACCTTTGGCGAGAGCGCACCGGCGATCGCCGCCTGCTCGATGATGAAGCGCGGGTAGCGCGAATGCAGGCCCTTGAGGATGCCACCGATCCTGCGCGCGGTGTCCACGATGTCGCGCAAATCACCTCCACCGCGGGCGGCCTTGTCGCCAGTGAGAAGCACGGCGTCTGCAAGACCCTCGGAGATTAGATAGTCTTCGAGCGCCTTCTCGTCCTTGAGGTAGCGCTCGGCTTGCCCGCGCTTCACCCTGTAGAGCGGCGGCTGAGCGATAAAGAGGTGACCCTGCTCGATCAGCGATACCATCTGCCGGTAGAAAAAGGTGAGCAGCAGCGTGCGAATATGCGAGCCGTCCACGTCGGCGTCCGTCATGATGATGATCTTGTGATACCGGAGTTTGGCCAGATCGAACTCGTCGCTGATGCCGGTGCCGAGCGCCGTAATCAGCGTGCCGATCTCTGCGCTCGACAGCATCTTGTCGATGCGAGCGCGCTCCACATTGAGGATCTTGCCGCGCAAAGGCAGCACGGCCTGGAAGGCGCGGTCGCGTGCCTGCTTGGCCGAACCTCCGGCCGAGTCGCCCTCGACCAGGAACAGCTCTGATTTGGCGGGGTCGCGCTCCTGGCAGTCGGCGAGCTTGCCAGGGAGGGACGATATGTCGAGGGCGCCCTTGCGCCTGGTCAGCTCGCGCGCCTTGCGCGCCGCCTCCCGCGCTGCCGCAGCCTCGACGATCTTCTGCACCACGGCGCGCGCCTCGCCCGGATTCTCCTCGAACCATTGCGATAGCGCACCCGCCATCACGCCTTCGACCACGGCGCGCACCTCAGAGGAGACGAGCTTGTCCTTGGTCTGGCTGGAGAATTTTGGATCCGGCACCTTGACCGAGAGCACGCAAGAAAGTCCCTCGCGGGCGTCGTCGCCGGTCAAGGCCACCTTCTCCTTCTTGGCGATGCCGGATTCCGCGGCGTAGGTGTTGACCGTGCGGGTCAGCGCTGCGCGGAAGCCTGCCAAGTGCGTGCCGCCATCCCGCTGCGGGATGTTGTTGGTGAAGCAGAGCACGTTCTCGTGGTAGCTGTCGTTCCACCACAGCGCCGCCTCGACCACGATCTTGTCTTGTTCCTTCTCCACCACGATGGGTTCGGGGATGAGCGGGTGTTTGGTGCGATCGAGGAACTTGACGAAAGCGCGCAATCCACCCTCATAGCGCATCTCCTCGGTCTTCGGCTCGACGCCGCGATGATCGGAGAGCACGATACGCACGCCAGAGTTCAAAAAGGCGAGCTCGCGCAGGCGGTGCTCGAGCGTCGCGTAATCGAACTCGATCATGGTGAAGGTCTTGGTGCTTGGATAGAAGGTCACGCGTGTGCCGGTCTTGCTCGCGAGGGCAACCTCGGAGAGCGGCGCCACTGGCACGCCATCGGCAAAGCGCATGAAATGCTCTTTGCCGTCGCGCCAGATGGTGAGGTCGAGCTTGGAGGAGAGCGCGTTGACCACCGAGACGCCGACGCCATGCAGGCCGCCGGACACCTTGTAGGAGTTCTGGTCGAACTTCCCGCCGGCATGCAGCTGGGTCATGATCACTTCCGCCGCCGAGACGCCCTCGCCCCTGTGGATCTCGGTCGGGATACCGCGTCCGTTGTCCTCCACCGTGACTGAGCCGTCGGCGTTCAGTGTCACCACGATCACGTCGCAGAATCCGGCCAGCGCTTCGTCGATAGCGTTGTCGACCACCTCATAGACCATGTGGTGGAGGCCCGAGCCGTCGTCGGTGTCGCCGATATACATGCCGGGCCGCTTGCGCACGGCATCGAGGCCCTTCAACACCTTGATCGACTCCGCACCATAGTCGGAGGTCGCGGCATCTTTCCTTTCAGAGGCTCTTTTCATGGGGTCCTTGCGGGTCATTTCGATGTTCTTTTTCTATTCTCGAGGCGGCGCAAACGTGGTCCAGATCAGGCGCTTATTCTACCCCGATTCACCGCTAAGATTTGAGCCTTCGAGGCGAGCGGCGCGAAGGTCGACCGGTCGGTTCCGGTCATCCAGGCCTGGGCTTTCAGGTGCAGAATCTCTTCAAAAAGGGCCTCTCTGCGGGCTTGGTCCAGATGGGCTGCGACTTCGTCGAACAGCACGAGCGGGGCAGCTCCGGAAAGCACGCTAATCAGCCTCGCCTTGGCGAGCACGAGGCCGAGCAACAGCGCCTTCTGCTCGCCAGAGGAGCAGTCGCAGGCAGGCGCATTGTGGGGGCCGTGTACCACTATTAGGTCGCTCAAATGCGGTCCTGCAAGGGCCCTCCCGGCCAGCCGGTCGCGCTCGCGCGTCTCGGAGAGCAGGCTCACATATTCGTCCTCGACCTCGACCGCCGGCCGCTCCATCAAGGCCTGTTCGAGCGTGCCTTCGAGGCTCAGCACGGCGAAGGGGAAGGGACCAGGTCCGCGCTTTTCATGGGTCGCCTCGATCAGCGCGGAGAGCCTCTTCACGGCATCGAGCCTTGCCGCGGCGATGGCGACACCAGCCTCAGCCATCTGTTCCTCGAGGCCAGCGTAGAGCGACGGCGATTCTTCGCGCATCTGGAACAGGCGGTTCCGCTGGCGCATGGCGCGGTCGTAGCGCCCTCGCGGGCCCCGCATGTTCGGGTCGACGGCGAGCATCAGCCAGTCGAGGAAGCGGCGCCGCTCGGACGCGGGCCCGGTGAACAGTCCGTCCATCTCGGGGATCACCCAGACGAGCTGCACATAGTGAGCAAGAACGCCCGCACCCTGCTCCTTGCCCGCGACGCGTACGCTTCGCCCGGTGCTGTCGCTCGGGCCGGAAAGGCCGAAGCCGGTGCCGATCTCGACCACGCCTTCAAGCGACATCACCATGGCGGCAACGGCCCACCCGCCCGGGCCATCTTTGCGGCCAAGCTCGTCATAGGGACGCCCGCGCAAGCCTTGACCAGCGCCGAGCAGCGACACGGCCTCGAGCAGATTGGTCTTGCCCGCGCCATTGTCGCCAACGAGCACCACAGGGCGCTTGTCGAGGCTCGCCGCGGCGCGCTCATAGTTTCGAAAATTGGTGAGCTTCAGCTCTTCGACATAGAGCCGCGCATCGGCGGGAGCGGCTTCGCCCATTGCCTCGTCAGCAGCCCGCCCGCGATATCCGCTCAGGGCCACTCTCAAACCCGCATCGGCATGAGCACATAAAGGGCGGACGTATCCTTGCCGTCGCGGATCATGGTGGGGGAGCCCGGATCGGCGAGCTGGAACTCTGCGGTGCCGCCTTCGAGCTGCCCGGAGATGTCAAGCAGATAGCGGGCATTGAAGCCGATCTCGAGCGGATCGAAGCCATACTCCACGGGAAGCTCCTCGCTCGCGCTGCCGCTGTCCGGATTGTTGACCGAGAGCGTGAGCCTGCCGTCGGTGATGGAGAGCTTCACCGCGCGGCCCTTGTCGCTCGACAGCGTCGAAACGCGATCCACGGCCTCGGCGAAGGCGTGATTGTCGACCTCCATGGTCTTGTCGTTCCCTTGCGGGATCACCCGCTCATAGTCTGGGAAGGTGCCGTCGATCAGCTTGGAGGTGAGCACCACGCGCGCCGTAGAGACGCGAATCTTCGACAGCGACAGCTCGATGCGGACGTCGCCGTCGCCGTCCTCTGCCAGCTTGGCGAGCTCTGCCACGGTCTTGCGCGGCACGATCACGCCCGGCATGTCCTTGGCGCCGGCCGGCAGGGGCAGCTCGACCTGCGCGAGGCGATGTCCATCGGTGGCGACTGCGCGGAGCACCGGCTTGCCGCCGCTTTGCGCGGCGTGGAGATAAATGCCGTTCAGATAGTAGCGCGTCTCTTCGGTGGAGATGGCGAAGCGGGTCTTGTCGATAAGGCGCTTGAGGTCCGCCGCCGGCATGGAAAAGGCGTGGCCGAGATCGTCGACGCTCAGAGATGGAAAATCGTCGGCCGGTAGCGTCTGCAGCGAGAAGCGGGCCTGCCCGCACGTTATGGTGAGCCGGCCCTGGTGTCCGTCCCGCGCGATCTCGATGTCGCTTCCCTCGGGCAGCTTGCGCACGATGTCGTAGAACATATGGGCGGGAACGGTGGCGGCGCCTTCACCCTTGGCGCGCGCCGGCACCGTCTCGATGATCTCCATGTCGAGGTCGGTCGAGGTCAACTTCAGCTCGTTGTTGCGCGTGGCGAGATGAACGTTGGACAGGATCGGAATGGTGTTGCGCCGCTCGACCACGCTCGCCACATGGGCAAGCGCCTTGGTCAGACTTGGCTTATCGATGGTGAGCTGCATGGGTTGCGGCGATACCAGTAAGTGCGCCCCGTCGGAGTGGTTGCAGGCATTCCGGCCGAAGCGGTGAGGACCCGGCGAAGAACCCGAAAAGCGCGATGATGCTTAAGAACTCCCACTTGAACTTGACCCGATGGGAGCAAATTTGCAAGAGCGGGAGGAGGGGCCAGGAGGCCCCATTTCCTCGGAATTTCAACCCCCCTAGTCGTGTAGCAGTCGCTTCAGAAGCTCGATCTCCTCGCGCAGCTGATTGTCGTCGTTCATGAGCTGCTCGATCTTGCGGATCGCGTGCAGCACCGTGGTGTGATCGCGGTTGCCGAACCGGCGCCCGATCTCCGGCAGCGAGCGCGAGGTCAACAGCTTCGCGAGATACATGCCGATCTGGCGGGGCCTGACGATGGACCGGTTGCGCCGCCCCGACAACAGGTCTCCGCGGTTCACGCCGTAATGCTTCGACACCGTGCGCAGGATGTCGTCGATACGCACGCGCCTTGGCTCCGCTCCGCGCATCAGATCGCGCACGATCTGCTCGGCGATCTCTATTGTTACCTGCTCGTCGGTGAGCTGATAGCTTGCGCGCAAACGATGGATGGCGCCCTCGAGCTCCCGCCCGCTTTCCGTCAAGCGTTCGGCGAGGAAGGCGAGCACCGTGTCGGAGATGGCCAGCCCGCGCGTCTCCAAGCAGGCTTCTTGCGCGCGCTTCGACAGAATCTTGTGGCGGAGCTCATAGTCCATAATGCCGATCTCGGCGACGAGGCCGCCGCCAAGCCGCGACCGCATGCGCATATCGAGCTTGTCGAGCTGGGTCGGCGCCCGATCTGCCGCCACCACCACCTGCCGTCCGCCGTCGATCAGCGAGTTCAGCGTATGGCAGAACTCCTGCTGGATGGTCGGCCCTTGCAGGAACTCCATGTCGTCGATCAAAAGAATGTCGATCTTGCGCAGCTTCTCCTTGAAGGCAATCGCGTCGCGCGCGCGCAAGGCCTGCACGAAGCCGGACATGAAACGCTCGGCAGTAAGATAGAGGACCTGAGCCTCGGGCTTCCGCTGTTTCACGTCCCACGAGATAGCGTGCAGCAGATGGGTCTTGCCGAGCCCCACGCTGCCATGGACGAACAGCGGATTGAACAGCTGCTGCGGCGTCGAGAAGGCGCCCGCAACCTCCTGGGCCGCGGCGTGCGACAGGCGATTCGACGCCCCGACAAGGAAGGTGGAAAAGGTCAGCCTCGGGTCGAGCGGCGAGCCTTCAAATCCGCCATAGCCAGTGCGCAGCGGCATGAGCAGAGGAGGCGCCTCTTCGAGCGCCGGCACCGCAATCCGCTGCTTCTGGCGCAGGAGCTCTTTCGGCGCCTCGTTGCCGAAATGCGGCTGTCTTACCCTGAATTCCACGCGTTCGACCTCGGCCCATTCGGCGCGCAGAAGCCTGAGCACAAAATCGTAGTAATGCGATCTGAGCCAATTGCGTAAGAAGCGCGTCGCCACCGTCAGGTGGACGCAGCCATCATCGAAACGCTCAAGCTCGACCCCCCTAAACCAGCTGGCGAAAACATCCTCGCCCAACTCCGCGCGTAGCCGGCTTTTGACCCGCCCCCAACCGTCAACTGGGGACGCGAACTGCTCTTGCTGTGCCACGGTTTTCTTTCTGCTCCATTGTTCTTGTTCGCGCCGTTACGCACCGCACGCCTCATACATGAGCAGTCAACAAAGTCGACGCGGACAGTTCATGACCGTCCTTGCGGCAGGTCTTCCCGAGCTAGCCTTGCTGCCAGGGGAGACCGGTCGCTTTCCATCCACCAAGGGGTGCCTCGGTGCCGCAAATCGTTAAGCGGTCCTTCGAAACCGCCAGCGACGTTGTGGCAAGACCGGTACCCCGCCTCCGCCATTGCTCTGGCTGCTGCCAGGCTACGGCTTCCCGAACGGCAAATAAAATAGAGGTCGTCGTGCAACTGCACGCCGAGCGCCTTGAGCTCGCCGCCAAGCCGCTCGACAAAGCGCGCATCGACGGTTTGATCGGGAACCGTCTGCCACTCAACGAGGACAGCCCGCTTGCCGATCGGTCCGAGGTCTGGAATTCCGACATAGGTCCACTCTGCGCGCGTGCGCACGTCGACAAGCCGGGAGCAGGGTCCTGAATTGAGGCCTTCCCACGCCGCAGCGACGTCAACGTCGTCGACCGCCATATCGGAGCCCTGATTGCTCAACGGACAATTCCCCTATTGATCCCAAGCAACTTTAAAGAAGAAATGGAGTGTCAGCCACTATATGTGGTGGCTACGCGGCACCGGTACACAAGGCCACCCACAGCTTACGCGTTAACTATCTACAACTTTCCCACAAGCCTTACACTTGAGACAAGACAAGTCTGCCCTGGCTCTAACCAGGTGCCCAACGCTCAATTGTCAGGAGGGGAACTGCCCCGTTCGGATGATTGGACTATACACATGGGGCATGTGGTGATCAAGCGAGGGGGGTGCTCGAATATCCCCGGAATCCAACGGTGACGGAGCATTTGCGCCTTCCGGCAAACCTCTGAATGGAAGGCTGAATCCAGGCTGACGGGCGACGCGGGTGGGCGATTGCGCACAGCTTATCCAAGTGTAGCAGAAGCCGAAATTTTTTTGGGGTTGGCGCGCTCGCAGGGGCCAAGGTCACGGTACCGAAGTCAAACGGTTGAAATATCTTCACCGAATTGACACGCGCGTTAAGACACGACGCAATCGGCGCGGCCAGTCTGTCACTCTGCTGCAACAGTCGTGCTTTTTTTGGTTCAGGCCTTGCCCATGGCGCTGACGCGCTTGGCGAGGCGCGAGACTTTGCGCGAGGCTGACTTCCGATGCATGAGCCCCTTTTGCGCGGTGCGCGCGATGACGGGCTCCGCTTCCTTCAGCGCGGCGGCTGCCGCGGCCTTGTCACCGGAAGCGATCGCCTCTTCGACTTTGCGCGCGAAGCTTCGCATCCGGCTGCGGCGCGCCTTGTTGGCATCGGTACGGCGGGCGGTTTGGCGGCCAGCCTTCTTTGCCGATTTGGTATTGGCCATTCGGTTGCAATCCTAACGTTGGCCCTTCGGCACTGGCCGATCCCGGAAAGCACGGAAGAGCGGGGAATTACGAGCCACGGTCTATAGCGAGCGGCCTCAGAAGCGTCAACTGGGCCTTGTGTCCGCGTCCCCGCGCGGTTGACAGGGCTAAGCGCCGATGGCTCTTGTGGCCACGCTCGCAAGGCTTTAAGGCGAGTTGAGGGGTAGAGCACGATACGATGCGTATTCTGGTCACCGGCGCCGCCGGCTTCATTGGGTTCCATACGGCGGCCCGGCTGCTCGATCGCGGGGATGAGGTGGTCGGCCTCGACAATATGAGTCCCTATTATGATGTCGCGCTGAAAGAGGCGCGGCTCGCGCGGCTCAAAGGCCGCAACGGATTCCATTTCATCAAGGCTGACCTTGCCGACCGGGAGGTGGTGGAAGCTGTCTTTGCCGATGAGAAGCCCGAGCGCGTCATCCATCTCGCCGCGCAGGCCGGCGTCCGCTACTCGCTCCATCATCCGCAGGCTTATATCGATGCCAATATCAGGGGCTTCCTGCCTGTGCTCGAGGGCTGCCGACATCACGGTGTGGCGCACCTAGTCTACGCCTCGTCGAGTTCGGTCTATGGCGCCAACCGCAAGCTTCCCTTCAGCGTCAGCGACAATGTCGACCATCCGGTGAGCCTTTACGGCGCGACCAAGAAAGCGAACGAGCTGATGGCGCATTCTTACGCCCATCTCTTCGCCTTGCCCGTGACTGGTTTGCGGTTCTTCACCGTGTACGGTCCGTGGGGGCGTCCCGACATGTCGCTGTTCCAGTTCACCCGCAACATCCTGGAAGGGAAGCCCATCCCCGTCTTCAATTACGGCCACCACGCGCGCGACTTCACCTATATCGACGACGTGGTGGAAGGTGTGGTGCGCACCGTGGACACGATCGCGACACCAGACCCAGACTGGCGGGCCGAGGATCCGGACCCTGCCAGGTCATCGGCGCCCTATCGGCTCTATAACATCGGCAATCACTCACCCGTAAAGCTGCTCGACTACATCGCCGTGATCGAAGAGGCGGTTGGCCGCAAGGCGGAGCTTGAGATGCTGCCGGCGCAGGCCGGTGACGTGCCGGAGACCTATGCCGACGTCGCGGCGCTGAAGCAGGCGGTCGGCTTCGAGCCCTCGACGCCGATCGAAGTTGGCGTGAAGCGCTTCGTCGCCTGGTACCGGGAGTTTTATGGGGTTTGAGGCTTCTGGCCAAATGCGTGGCCGAAGATAAATTCCTCCACCTGATCCCACGCCTCGGTTCCCAGTGCGATGATGTCGAAATGGCCGCCATTAACGATATCGGGGATCTCGACCTTGTCGTTTCTCGCGGTGGCGCGGTCGCGATAGGCATCTGCGGCGTCAACGGTTGGCACCTTGGGCGCCACGAGATATTGGGGCACGCCGAGTGGCAGGAGCGCGAAGGGTGAGGCTTGGGCGGAGCGCTCCGGATGCTGCGCTGGGGTTGCCCCCCATTTGGGGCACGATCACCGACTTGTCACAACATACACATCGTCGCCGATAAAGCCGGCGAGGTCGCCAGGGGCCGTCGACCGCCACCGCGGCCTGGACGTGAAGCGGGTCGCCCCCGCGAATGCCGCTTCCCTCCGGCAGCTTGCCCCGCGCGTCGAAACCCAGAGCGCGGCGAGCTCCCCTGCCGATGGCCGACGGCTACCACATGGGTCAGATCGAGCGGCCCGCTCTTGGCGAGGACGCGCAGATGGTCAGCCGCCGAGCCCCAATCAAGGAATGTGCCGGGCCAGCCGCCGCCCGGATCGCCGACCTGCAGATACTCGATATTCCACGTGGCGATGCCGTGTGCCGTGAGCGCGCTCGCCAGTGGCGCTGTGTTACGCAAGGTCGCATAGCCCTTCGTCCAGCAGCCGCCGTGAATAATCACCGCGACGGGGAAGGGTCCGCTGCCTTGAGGCAGGCGCAGCTCGCCAAATTGCAGTTGATCGGGGTCGTACGCTTCAACCAACGCGGGTTTCGACGCGGGCAGCGCGTCGACGTCTTGCGACGTCATGGTCTGGGCGACGGCCGGTCGCGCCGCCAGCACGCGCAGCAGCATGGCTAGAGATAAGGTCCGAACTTTCCAAAGTCACACTATCTGGCTGCCTCCCAAGCCTGCCAATTACGTCTATGCCTCATTTCTGGTATTGACCACAGCGCACCGCTCTAGGTGGGACTGATCCCGAGGATCGATATTTAAGGGCAAGCAATTGCTTCTTGCTGCGATAAACATGCAGCAGAAAGCGCTGACCTTTTCGGTTCCGCTCGATGGCTTCGCCAAAACTTTCGATGGAGCCCCGGTGGACTTTACCACGTATCAACTAACCAGAAATCGGATGCTGGAGTTCGCCAAAAAGGCCGCAGCCGATCAGCAGGCAAATAGTCAAGGAGCCACTCCAGCGCAGCCCGGAGATCCCAACGCCAGGGTCACGCTGCCGAATACGGCCCAGCCGCCGGCGCCACAATAGGCTGATGCGGCGCACTCGAAGCCGGGCTGGCCACCCTCCCCTGAAAGGGAGGGATAAATCGGTCAGGGCATCGATCTGTTGCGGAAACCACACGCCCTTGGCGGAAGCTTCACGGGAGAGGGAACGTCTTAGTTCCTCAACAGTTTCTCAATCCGATTAGTAGAAGGATTCCCCCCGTGTCGCGTAAAGACGGTCAAAACGCAGCCCTAGATTGGGCAGAGAGCACATCGTCCGTGAGCGACGACTCTCCTTTCGCCAAATTCGACTATCTGAAGCTTCGTGAGACGCTCGAGGCGATCGTCGCCGCCATGGAAGCTGCCGCGCGGCCAATGGAGTCGCCGCCGTCGGAGAAAGAGCCGGACAGCACCCTTAGATTGGTGGTCTCAAATGATGATCCTGAGACCATCGTCGACCTTCCCGGGGAGGGAACGGAAAAGCCTGCCGCGTGAGCGCTTAAACACGCTCAGCGGTTCTTGAACACTGGTGGCCGCTTCTCGATGAAGGCAGCCATGCCCTCCTTCTGATCCTCGGTGGCGAACAGCGAATAGAACTGCCCGCGCTCGAACCGCGTGCCCTCGGCGAGCGTGGTGGCGAAGCCGCGATTGATCGCCTCCTTGATCATCATCACCGCATGCTGCGACAGATTGGCAATCTTGTCGGCAACCTTCATCGCCTCGTCATGCAGCTCAGCCACCGGCACGATGCGGCTCACCAGCCCCGAACGCTCGGCCTCGACCGCATCCATGCGGCGGCCCGTCAGGCAAAGCTCCATCGCCTTGGCCTTGCCGACCGCGCGGGTGAGCCGCTGCGTGCCGCCGGCGCCGGGCATGATGCCGAGATTGATCTCCGGCTGGCCGAAATAGGCATTATCGCCGGCGAGGATGATGTCGCAGGACATGGCAAGCTCGCAGCCGCCGCCAAGCGCATAGCCGGCGACCGCCGCGATGATCGGCTTGCGGGTTTGGCTGATACGGTCGAATGGCGCGATGAAATCGCTGCCATAGGCTTCGACGAAGGTCTTTTTGTGCATCTCCTTGATGTCGACGCCGGCGGCAAATGCCTTGTCGCTACCGGTGATGACGATGCAGCCGATCTCTGGGTCTGTCTCGAAGGCGTCGAGCGCGCGGTTGAGCTCCTTGATCAGCTGCGCGTTGAGAGCGTTGAGCGCATGCGGACGGTTGAGCGTGATCAGCCCGACCTTGCCCTCCGTGGTGACGATGATCGTGTCGAAGCCGTTGGCGGGCTTGATGTCCTGTTCCCTGGTGAGTTCATTGGCAAAAAACATGGCGCGTTCTGTTCCCTTATCGTTGACAGCTTGGACAGTAGAAGGTCGAGCGGCCGCTCTGGACGATGCGGCGCACGGTGCCGCGACAGCCTTTCTTGCGACAGGGCTTTCCCCCCCGGCCATACACTTTGAAAGAATGCTGGAAGCTCCCGAGCCTGCCGTCGGCGCGGGCGTAGTTGCGCAATGACGAGCCGCCGGCCTTGATCGCCTCTGCGAGCACGGATTTGACGGCCTTGACCAGCGCCTCGGTCGCTTTCCTCGGCTTGCCGGTCTTGGTGGCAAGCGTCCTGGCGAGCCGAATGGGCGAGATGCCGGCGCGGAACAGCGCCTCGCAGGCATAGATATTGCCGATGCCTGCGATCAATCTCTGATCGATAAGGGCTGCCTTGATCGACGTCGCCTTGCCCTTGAGCTTGGCGGCGAGCCAATCCGGCGTGAACTCCGCGCTTAGCGGCTCGACGCCGAGTCCCTTGAACAGCGCATGCGCGGGTAACGCTTCGCTCGCGATGAGGTCCATGAGCCCGAAGCGACGCGTGTCGCTGTAACGGATCGCGGTGCCATCAGCGAGATGGAATACGATATGCTCATGGTTCGGCGTGCGCTTCTGCTCGTCGGCGAACTCGCCGAGGTCGAGCGATTTCCCGTTGGCATGGTCGATGCTGAGGCGGCCCGTCATGCCGAGATGCATCACCAGCACCTCGCCGTCATCGAGGCGCGCGAGCAGATATTTGGCGCGCCGGTCGAGCGCATCGACCTTTCGCCCCTGTAGCCGCGCGGCGAAGTGCTTGGGCAGCGGAAATCGCAGATCGCCGCGGCGCTGCTCGACGCTTGCAAAGCTGTTGCCGACGAGAACCGGCGCTAACCCCAGTCGGACCGTCTCGACCTCTGGCAGTTCGGGCATAAATCTCTACCGCAATGCGAAACAAATTCGTTGCAGCGCAACAATAGCTTGATTTTCGGCCTTGCGCTATTGTCCCGCGCATGACCGGCACGAAAGCGAGCGGCGCGAGTTTTGGCTTTAGGCCGGTGGCTGCCGAGGCCAAGCAGGGCCTCGTCAACGAGGTTTTTGCCAAGGTGGCGCGCCGCTACGACCTCATGAACGATTTGATGTCCGGCGGCCTGCACCGGCGATGGAAGGACGATCTGATCGGCTGGCTGGCACCCTCCAAGGGGCCTCAATCTTTCGCCCTTCTCGACGTTGCCGGAGGCACCGGAGACATTGCCTCGCGCTTTCTGCAAGCCGCCGGGACCGGCGCGCGGGCGGTGATCTGCGACATCAGCGCCGAAATGATGGAGGTTGGGCGCGAGCGGGCTGGCGAAGGCGACCGCCTAGCCTTCGTGCTCGGAAATGCCGAGAACCTGCCATTTCCGGCCAAGAGCTTCGACGCCTATACCATCGCTTTCGGCATGCGCAATCTGACCCATATCGAGCCCGCGCTCGCCGAGGCGTTTCGCGTGCTGAAGCCCGGCGGCCGCTTTTTGTGCCTCGAATTTTCCGCCGTGGAGACGCCGATCCTCGACACGCTTTACGACGCGTACTCCATGACCGCGATTCCGGCGCTTGGCGCCCTTGTCGCCGGTGATAGCGCCTCCTATCGTTATCTTGTGGAGAGCATTCGCCGCTTCCCAGATCAGAAATCCTTCATGGGAATGATCGAGACTGCGGGCTTTGAGCTTGTGCGCTTCCGCAATCTGACCGGCGGCATCGCCGCAATCCACTCCGCTTGGCGGCTTTGATGCAATGAACGCAATCACCAATATGGCGCGGCTGACACGGGCGGGTGCCGTCATCGCCTGGTCTGGCGCGCGCGTCCTGCCCGACGAGATCCGCCTGCCGCCGCCTCTTGCCCTGTTCGGCCGCTTGACCGCGCCGCTCCGCAAGGAGAAGGCCAACGGAAGTGCTGACGAGACAGCAAACGAGGCGCGGCTCTCTACCGCGCTCACCTCGCTCGGACCTTCCTACATCAAGCTCGGCCAGTTCCTCGCCACCCGCGACGACATCATCGGCCGCGAGCTCGCCGCCGATCTCGCGACGCTCCAGGATCGCCTAACGCCCTTCTCGCAAGACGAGGCGCAGAAAGCCGTCGAGGAGGCGCTCGAAGCGCCCATCGGCAAGCTGTTTGTTGAGTTCGGACCTCCGGTCGCTGCGGCTTCCATCGCCCAGGTGCACAAGGCCGCGGTGCGAGAGCCCGATGGCGCGCTGAAGCCTGTCGCCGTGAAGGTGCTGCGTCCCGGCATCGAGCAGCGTTTCAACAGGGACCTCGATTCCTATTTCTTCGCCGCGCGCATGATCGAGCGGCTGCACCCGCCCTCGCGCCGGCTGCGGCCGCAGGCGGTGGTGGAGACGCTGGCGAAGTCCGTCGCCATCGAGATGGATTTGCGCATGGAGGCCGCCGCCATCTCAGAGATGGCGCAGAACTCCAAGAACGACGAAGGCTTCCGCGTGCCGGAGGTTGATTGGAGCCGCAGCGCACGTCGCGTGCTCACGCTCGAATGGATCGACGGCATTCCGATCTCAGATCATGATGCGCTCCGCGCGCAAGGGCATGATTTGAGGGCGCTCGGCACGCGGCTGATGCAGACTTTCCTGCGCCACGCCATGCGCGACGGCTTCTTTCACGCTGACATGCATCCGGGTAATCTGTTCATCGACGATCGAGGCTGCATCGTCGCCGTCGATTTCGGCATCATGGGGCGGCTCGGCTTAAAGGAGCGGCGCTTCCTGGCCGAGATCCTACACGGCTTCATCACGCGCAACTACCGGCGCGTAGCGGAGGTGCATTTCGAGGCTGGCTACGTGCCGCGCAAGCATTCCGTCGAGCTGTTCGCCCAGGCTTTGCGCGCCATCGGAGAGCCGATCATGGATCGGCCGGCGAGTGAAATCTCCATGGCGCAGCTGCTCGGCCAGCTCTTCCAATATACCGAAGTGTTCGACATGCAGACGCGGCCAGAGCTGCTTCTCCTCCAGAAGACCATGGTGGTGGTCGAGGGCGTTGGCCGGAGCCTCGACCCTGAGCTGAATATCTGGGTGGTGGCCGAGCCCGTGGTGAAGGACTGGCTGCAGAGCCAGTTCGGGCCGGAGGCGCAATTCGAGGCCGCGGCCGAAGGCGCGGTGTCCGTCGGCAGATTCGTGACCGACATCCCGAAGCTCCTCGCTCAAGCCGAGCGAACTGCCGATGCTTTCTCTGCATTTGTCGAGGACGGGCTCAGGCTGGACGACTATACGGTGGAGCGGCTCGCCGAGGCGAAAAGCCGGAAGAACAGCGCAAACCGCATCGGCATCTGGGTCGGCGCCATTGCGCTAGCGGCTATCGCTATTGCGCTGCTGTTTTGAAATATTGACCAGTAACCCTATTTCTTGTCATTGCCCGGCTTGGAGTTGGAATTGGCCGTGCTTCGAGACGCGGCTCGGCCGCTCCTCAGCATGAGGTCGTAAGTGAGGACGGATAAGTGCAGAGCAAGCGCATCCTGCTTATTGTCGGTGGCGGCATCGCCGCCTATAAGAGCCTCGATCTGGTCCGCCGCTTGAAGGAGCGGGGCGCGGATGTGCGCGCCATTCTGACGAAGGGCGGCGCGGAGTTCGTGACACCGCTCTCGCTTTCGGCGCTCTGCGAAGAAAAAGCCTTCACTGACCTCTTCGACCTTAAGGACGAGGTGGAGATCGGGCACATCCGCCTTTCCCGCGAGGCAGACCTCATCGTCGTGGCGCCGGCAACCGCCGACCTTCTCGCCAAGTTGGCGCAGGGCTTGGCTGACGATCTCGCCACCGCCGTGCTGCTCGCCACCGACAAGAAGGTGCTGGCCGCCCCCGCCATGAATGTGCGCATGTGGCAGCACAAGGCCACGCGGCGGAACGTGGCAAGACTGCGCGATGACGGCATCGCCTTTGTCGGCCCCTACGAGGGCGAGATGGCCTGCGGCGAATATGGACCTGGCCGGATGGCCGAGGCGAGCGAGATCATCTATGCCATTGAGACTCTGATGGGCACCAAGGCCAAAGGTCCGCTCGCCGGGCGGCGCGTGCTCATCACCTCAGGCCCCACCCAGGAGCCGATCGACCCGGTGCGCTATATCGCCAACCGGTCCTCCGGCAAGCAGGGCCATGCGCTCGCCCGCGCCGCGGCCGCGCTCGGTGCCGAAGTCACGCTGGTGAGTGGCCCCGTGACGCTTGCCGATCCGGAAGGCGTGCGCGTGGTCAAGGTCGAGACGGCGCATGAGATGCTTGAGGCCACCCTCGATGCGCTTCCCGCCGATATCGCCATTTGCGCCGCCGCCGTCGCCGACTGGCGCGCCGCGGACGAGGCGACCCACAAGCTCAAGAAGCAAAACCAAGCCGCCGAGACGATATTGAAGCTCGTCCAGAACCCCGACATCCTCGCCACGGTCGCGGGGCTCGGCGCCAGGCGCCCGCGCCTGGTCATCGGCTTTGCGGCCGAGACCGAGAATCTGATCGCCAATGCCACCGCCAAGCGCCGTGCCAAGGGTGCGGATTGGATCGTGGCCAACGACGTGTGGGCCGGCACCGGCGCCATGGGCAGCGACCAGACGCAGGTCCACCTCGTCACGCCGGCCGGCGTCGAGGATTGGCCTCCCCTGAGCAAGGACGAGACAGCGGCGCGGTTGCTCGCCCGCGCTGCGGAAGCCTTGCAGGCGCTCCGCTCGGCCGCGGAATGAACGACAGCGGGTGCACGACCGGCGTCACGCTGCGCGTGCTGCGCTTACCCCATGGCGAGGGGCTTCCGCTTCCCGTCTATCACTCTGAGCACGCAGCGGGCCTCGACGTCGTAGCCGGCATTCCTGACAACGCACCGGTCGAGCTTGCGCCAGGTGCCCGCGCGCTCATTCCAACCGGCTTCGCGCTTGAGCTTCCCGTGGGCTACGAGGCCCAGCTTCGCCCGCGCTCAGGGCTGGCGCTCAAAGCAGGGGTCACGCTGCTGAACAGCCCCGGCACCATCGATGCCGACTATCGCGGCGAGGTCAAAGTGCTGCTGGTCAATCTCGGGTCCGAACCGTTTGCCGTTCGCCGCGGGGAGCGTATCGCCCAGCTCTTGGTAGCGCGCGTCGAGCACGTGCGGGTGGAGGCGGTGTCAGAGCTCGGCGGCACGTCGCGAGGAGAGGGCGGCTTCGGCTCTACGGGGTAGTACCCCCGCGAGGGTGGCAGCGCCGTCGGCGATGGCATAGATATTGAGTCATGCTCACTCCTGACGAGATCGAGCGCTACAAGCGCCAGCTGGTGCTGAAGCAGATCGGCGGCGAGGGACAGCAGCGCCTGAAACATGCCAAGGTGCTGGTGATCGGCGCGGGCGGCCTCGGCTCGCCGCTGCTCATCTATCTCGCCGCGGCTGGCGTGGGTCAGATCGGCCTTATCGACGACGACCGGGTGAGCCTCGACAACCTCGCGCGGCAGATCGTCCATGACACGGCAAGCGTCGGCACCTACAAGACGCGGAGCGCCGCGAGGGGCATCGAGCGCTTGAACCCTGAAGTTGAGACCCGCCTCTATACGACGCGGCTTCAGCCAGAGAACGCCATCGAGATCGTCTCGCATTACGACATCGTTGCCGACGGCTCTGATAATTTCGCCACGCGCTATCTCGTCAACGATGCCTGCTATTTCGCCACGCGCCCGCTGGTATCGGCCGCGGTCGGCCCGTTCGACGGTTACCTCACCACCATCCGCGGGTACGAGCGCGACGCCGCGGCCAACCCGCGGCCAAACTATCGCTGCCTGTTTCCCGACGCCCCGCCGGCCGGGACCGTCGCGCCGTGCTCGGAAGCCGGTATTCTCGGCGCCGTCGCCGGGGTGATGGGGACGTTGCAAGCCGTGGAGGTCGTGAAGGAACTCTTGTCCATCGGCGAGAGCCTGGTCGGGCGGCTGCTTCTCTACGACGCCCTACAGGCGCGCTTCAGCACGCTCAATTATGCCTGGGACTTTGAGAATCCGCTGAGCGGCCGCAATCCCCGCTACCGCGACCTGTCGCATCACCGCGCGGCCATGGCCAATGCGAGCGGGTGAGGCGGTGCACCAATTTCTTGCCATTGCCCAGCACTCGGGCCTGACTTCGCCAGCCCGAGTACAGGCTTGATGATCCGGACAATCCAGTAACTACGGCAGTGCAGAATTACGAATGTCGGCGGTTACTGGATTCCCGCTTTCGCGGGAATGATAATGAAAAGCTGGGTGACTAGAGCATGCCAACAAAAATCGTCACCACGGGGTGTTGTATCGCCGGAGGCGGCCCAGCCGGCATGATGTTGGGCTATTTACTTGCCCGCGCCGGCGTCGAGGTCATGGTGCTGGAGAAGCACGCCGATTTCTTTCGCGACTTCCGCGGCGACACCATCCATCCCTCAACGCTTGAGATCATGTCAGAGCTTGGAGTGCTCGACGACTTCCTCAAGTGCCCGCACCAGGAAGTGCGGGAACTCGCTGGCCAGATCGGCAGGGATCGCGTCGTGCTTGCGGATTTCTCGCATCTGCCGACCCGCTGCCACTTCATCGCGTTGATGCCGCAATGGGACTTTCTCGACTTCATCGCCGAGCACGCGCGGCGCTATCCGAGCTTCAAACTCGAGATGCAGGCTGAGGTGACCGATCTCGTCGAAGACAAAGGCATCATCACCGGAGTTCGGGCCAAGGTTCCTGAAGGCACGCTCGAGGTGCACGCCGATCTCGTGGTCGGCGCCGACGGCCGCCATTCCGCGGTGCGCGAACTCGCCGGCCTGGAGGTCGAGGATCTCGGCGCGCCAATGGACGTGTTGTGGATGCGCCTTTCCAAGCAGCCGGAGGACGGGACCGCGATCCTCGGGCGCATCCAGGCGGGACGCCTGTTCGTCATGCTCGACCGCGGCGATTATTGGCAATGTGCCTTCGTGATCCCGAAGGGTGAATTCGCCGAGCTTCGCCGCCGCGGGCTGCCGGTCTTCCGCGAGGAGATCGTCAAGCTCAATCCGGCCCTCGTCAACCGCGTGCAGGAAATCACGTCGTGGGACGACGTGAAGCTTCTCACGGTTCGCGTCGACCGGCTGAAGCGTTGGTACAAGCCTGGCCTGCTATGCATCGGCGATGCGGCCCACGCCATGTCTCCGGTCGGCGGCGTCGGCATCAATCTCGCCATTCAGGATGCGGTGGCCGCAGCCAATGTTCTCGCGCTGCCGCTCCGAGCGGGGCCGGTTCCCATCGAGGTCCTGCGCAAGGTTCAGCGGCGGCGGGAGTGGCCAACGCGGATGATGCAGGCCGTGCAGATCTTTATTCAGAAACGTGTCATCAGCAATGTGCTCGCGATGCAGACGCAGCCGCGCGCGCACTACGTGGTGAAGTTGATCGATCAATACCCGTGGCTCCGCCGCCTTCCGGCGCGACTCATCGGCATGGGCTTTCGCCCCGAGCATGTGCAGAGCCCAGAGCGCGCTTCCTCGCCCCGCACCTGACGAACCTAATAGCCTTCGCCGCCACCACCGCGGTAGCCGCCGCCATAGCGCTGCTCATGCAGCGGCACAGGTTCGGTCTGATGCACCGCTGGCGGCGGTCCGGCGCCCTCGGCTTCGGCGCCGCATACGACGGCCGTTTTGGCTTTGATGACACCGAGAATCTCGGGGGTTGGCGCGTGGATTGACCTTGGCGAAGTGGCCGCCCCAAACTACGTCGGCGACGCCCGGATCGCAGCCGACGCGCTTAAGCTCGGTCTGCACCTCAAGCACGACGTTCCCGGGGTTTTGCCAGGCGGTGCCGCTCCGGGCGAAGGAGCGCCACGGGCGGCGGCGGGGCGCGGCATTGGCTGGCTCGGTGACGATTTGTCGCGTGGTCGTGCCGGAACCTGCGTCCTCGGCGGTCATCGGCAGGCGCGCCGCCGGGCTTCAACTCGATGTTGCGCGGCAGGGAGTCATCGGCAGCGATGGCCGCGAAGCTGAAGGCGATGACGGAGAAGCTAACAAATGCAATCGTCCATCGGGACATGGGGGAGTCTCCTCTGGCCCGGCACCGCCAGTAGGGAAGCCCCGCAAAGCGTCAATGTTAACTGTGGTCTCGCGGCGAGGGTCCCCTCCCTTACAGGGGGAGGGATCACTCAAAACATCGCCGGGTGGACGCGATCTGGTGGCGCGTGGCCGTCGAGGAAGGTCTTGATGTTGATGATGACCTTCTCGCCCATGTCGATGCGGCCTTCCAGCGTCGCCGAGCCCATATGGGGCAGCACCACGACCTTGTCGCTCTTGAGCAGCTTCGGGTTCACCGCAGGCTCATGCTCGAACACGTCGAGGCCAGCGCCGCCAAGCTCGCCATTCTCGATCATGCGGGCAAGCGCGTTCTCGTCGATCACCTCGCCGCGCGCGGTGTTGACGATATAGGCAGAGGACTTCATCAGCGCGAGCCGGCGCGCCGAGAGAAGATGATAGGTCGCCGGCGTATGCGGGCAGTTGATGGAGATGATGTCCATGCGGGCGAGCATCTGGTCGAGGCTGTCCCAATAGGTAGCTTCGAGCGCCTTCTCGATCTCCGGCGCGACGCGGCGGCGATTGTGGTAGTGGACTTGGAGGCCGAAGGCGCGGGCGCGCTTGGCCACTGCCTGGCCGATGCGTCCCATGCCAACGATGCCGAGCCGCTTGCCGAAAATGCGGTGCCCAAGCATCCAGGTGGGCGACCAGCCGTGCCATTGACTGTCGCCGCTCCTCAACAAGGAGGCGCCCTCGGCGAGCCGCCGCGGCACGGCGAGGATCAGCGCCATGGTCATGTCGGCGGTATCCTCGGTGAGCACGCCCGGCGTGTTGGTGACGAGGATGCTTCGGTTCCGCGCGGTTTCGAGGTCGATATTGTCAACCCCGGTGCCGAACTGGGCGATCAGTTTGAGCTGGGGGCCAGCCTGGCTCAACACGCTCCGGTCGATGCGGTCGGTGACCGTGGGGACGAGCACGTCGGCGGTCTTTACCGTTTCGACCAGCTCGTCGCGGGAAAGCGGTTGGTCTTCGAGATTGAGCCTCGCATCGAACAGCTCGCGCAGGCGGGTTTCCACCACCTCTGGAAGCTTACGCGTAACAATAATGAGCGGTCGTTCAACAGTCATAATTCTTCATTCTTCCCATTAGGATGTCCGGTGGGGCAGGACCTTCCCCGCGGGACTTGCGGTGTGATTGAACCCGGCGCGGGCAGCCTTCTCTAACAGAAGCGCCCCCGAGAGATAAGCGCCATCTTGGCATGAGGGCCACGCTCCGTTCACTATTCTGCCGCATCAGAATGCAGAACGATTCGCTTAAGGAGGGGACTCCTCCAGGCGGCGTGGCGCGGATGGGCAAGACAAGCGGGGCCGTGGCGTGCGGCATCGGCATCGAATTTGGATAGCGGCCGGGTTGGCGCTCGCAGTCCTGTTGCTTGCGGGCGTCGGGACGCGTGCTGCAGAGGACGCCGCGCCAGCTGCCGGGCCGAGTAGCCAGACTCGCCTGCCGATCCCCCGTTTCGTCAGCCTCAAATCCGACCGCGTCAATGTGCGCAAAGGCCCGAGCACCGACCAGGCCATCGTCTGGGTGTTCAGCCGCGCCGGGCTCCCGGTCGAGATCATTGCCGAATCCGACAATTGGCGGCGTGTCCGCGACAGCGAAGGCGCCGATGGCTGGGTCTGGCACAGCATGCTCAGCGGACGGCGCACCGTGCTGATCTCGCCGTGGACGAAACCGCCGGAGACCGTGCCCCTGTATTCGCGGAAATCGACGGGTGCCAGCACCGTAGCCGAGCTTGCGCCGAGCGTGCTCGGCAATGTTCTCTCCTGCGACGGGGAATGGTGCGAGTTGTCGATCGACGATTATTCCGGCTTCGTGCAACAGGACAAGCTGTGGGGCGTCTACAAAGACGAGGTGATCAAATAATCTTCCTCATGCTGAGGAGCGGCCGGAGGCAGCGTCGCGAAGAATGAGGCCATCCTTCGAGACGGCCGCATTCCGCGGCCTCCTCAGGATGAGGTTTGGGGCTAGCGCTTGTGGTCGACCAGGCGCACGAGCACGTCAACGCGCGAGATGGACATACCGTCCGGCGCTTGCGGCAGGCCTTCGATGCGGATCGACGCAGTGTCGATGTCCATGAGCTTGCCTGAAGTCTCGCAGAAGAAATGGTAGTGGTTGGAGGTGTTGGTGTCGAAATAGGTCTTGGCGCCCTCGACCGCGACCTCCCGCAACAGCCCGACCTCGGTGAATTGGTGGAGCGTGTTGTAGACCGTGGCGAGTGATACCGGCACTTTGCGCACCTGCGCCTCCTCGTGCAGGAGCTCGGCCGTGACATGGCGGTCGCAGCCGTCAAACAGGAGACGCGCAAGCGCAACGCGCTGGCGCGTTGGCCGCAACCCCGCCGCGCGCAAGCGCTCGACGATATCCATTGCCGGTAATGTCATGACGCAAACACTATATGTGGAACCGCCGCCCCCTGCAACGGCGTGTCCGCTGACCAAAGTCAGAGGTTGGGGGCTAGAAGCGAGAAGCCAAACCCGGGAAGGCCCTATCAGCGCCCGATTTGTGGATTCTGGCTTCTGGTTTCTGATTTCTGATCTTCGGTGCCTGTGTTAGGAAACGGCCGGCTGCGGGGAGGTTCCACCCCCCGCGCGTGAGAAAGGATCAAGGATGGTCGAGCGTCGCGAACGGTTCGAGTACGAGGACCTGCTCGCGTGCGCCCGGGGAGAGCTGTTCGGCCCCGGCAATGCGCAATTGCCGCTGCCGCCGATGCTGATGTTCGACCGCATCTCGCAAGTTCGGGAAGAGGGCGGCGAGCATGGCTATGGCCGCATCGTGGCCGAGCTCGACGTGAAGCCGGACCTGTGGTTTTTCCCTTGCCACTTCAAAGGCGATCCCGTCATGCCGGGATGCCTCGGGCTCGATGCACTATGGCAGCTGCTCGGCTTTTTTCTGGGTTGGCTTGGCGCCCCCGGCAAGGGGCGCGCGCTGAGTGTCGGCGAGGTCAAATTCTCAGGCATGGTGCTGCCCACCATGAAGAAGCTCGAATATATAGTCGAGCTTAAGCGGGTGATCCGGCGAAAATTCACCCTCGGCACCGGGGACGGCTGGCTTAAAGCTGACGGCGAGACGATCTATACAGCCAAGGACCTGCGGGTCGGGCTCTTCCAGGCTGGCGAAGCCGCTCCCGCCGGTGCATGATCGAAAACGTTTGGCGCCGCGACATCTGGATCCGAGCGGACGTGAGGACTACATGAGACGAGTGGTGGTGACCGGTATGGGGATCGTGTCCTCGATCGGCAACAGCGCCCAGGAGGTGCTCGCCTCGTTGCGCGAGGCGAAGTCCGGCATCGTCAAGGCCGATACCTATGCCGAGCTCGGGTTCCGTTGCCAAGTGCATGGCGCGCCGAAGCTCGATTGGGAGGGGATGATCGATCGGAAAGTGCGCCGCTTCATGGGAGCAGGCGCCGCCTGGAACTACCTCGCCATGGAGCAGGCGATCCGCGATGCGGGACTCGAGGCGACCGATGTCTCCAACGAGCGCACGGGCCTCATTATGGGGTCCGGCGGACCGTCGACGCGGGCTATTGTGCAGGCCGCCGACACCACGCGCGAGAAGGGCCCCAAGAAGGTCGGACCGTTTGAGGTCCCGAAATCGATGTCCTCGACCAACTCGGCAACGCTCTCCACGCCCTATCACATCAAGGGCCTGAGCTATTCGATCTCGTCGGCCTGCTCGACCTCGGCGCATTGCATCGGCAATGGCAGCGAGCTGATCCAATGGGGCAAGCAGGACATCGTGTTTGCTGGCGGCGGCGAGGAGCTCGATTGGACGTTGTCGGTCCTGTTCGACGCCATGAACGCCATGTCGTCGGACTTCAACGACCGTCCCGAGGTGGCTAGCCGCGCCTATGACGTCAACCGCGACGGCTTCGTCATCGCCGGCGGCGCAGGTGTCGTCGTGCTCGAGGAGCTTGACCATGCGAAAGCCCGCGGCGCCCGCATCTATGGCGAGCTGGTGGGCTACGGCGCCACCTCCGACGGCTACGACATGGTGCAGCCTTCCGGCGAAGGCGCCGCGCGCTGCATGCGCACGGCGCTGCAGAACGTGGACGGCGTCGACTACATCAACCCCCACGCCACCTCCACGCCCATCGGCGATGTCAAGGAGATCGAAGCCATCCGCAAGGTGTTCGGCGACAAGGCGCCGCCGATCAGCGCCACCAAGTCGCTCACCGGCCATTCGCTCGGCGCCGCCGGCGCACATGAGGCGATTTATTCGCTGTTGATGATGAACAACGGCTTCATTTGCGAATCCGCCAATATCGAGACCATCGATCCCGCCGTGGCCGACATGCCGATCGTGCGCAAGCGTCAGGACAATGTCGACATCAACTGCGTCATGTCCAACAGCTTCGGCTTCGGCGGCACAAACGCCACGCTCGTGTTTCGTCGCTATGACGGCTAGGGATAGGGCCTGCAAGGCGATCCAGTCACAACCAGAGAAGATGCCATGACAACAACAAGGGATATCGCGGAGCCTGGACCGCTGATGAAGGGCAAGAGGGGGCTAGTGATGGGCGTCGCCAACGACCGTTCAATCGCCTGGGGCATTGCCCGGGTGCTGCACGGCCAGGGCGCCGAGCTTGCCTTCAGCTATCAGGGTGGCGCCTTCGGCCGCCGCGCCGTACCGCTTGCCGAATCCATCGGGGCGAAGATCATCGTGGAAGCCGACGTGGAGGATTTGGACAGCGTCAAGCGCGTATTCGAGGCGATCCGGAAACAATGGGGATCGCTCGACTTCATCGTGCATGCGCTCGCCTTTTCGGACCGCAACGAGCTGAAAGGCCGCTATTGCGACACCACGCGCGCCAATTTCGAGCACACTATGGTGATCTCGTGCTTCTCCTTCACCGAGATCTGCAAACTGGGGGCGGAGTTGATGCCCACCGGCGGCTCGCTGCTGACGCTCACTTATGGCGGCTCGACGCGGGTGGTTCCCTGCTACAACGTCATGGGCGTGGCCAAGGCTGCGCTGGAGGCGAGCGTACGCTATCTCGCCTCAGATTTCGGCCCAAGTGCCATCCGGGTGAACGCGCTCTCGGCGGGACCCATGCGCACACTGGCCGGCGCCGGCATCTCCGACGCGCGGACACTATTCCACTATCAGCAACACCACGCACCGATGCGCCGCTCGCCGACGCTTGATGAGGTTGGCGGAGCTGCGCTCTATCTGCTCTCCGACCTGTCCGGGGCGGTGACGGGCGAGGTGCATTTTGTCGATTGCGGCTACAGCACGATCGCCATGCCGAGCCTCGACACCCTCAAGCCCCAGGAAAAGGGCGAGAAGGAGCCGGAGCGGCCGTCCGTCGAAAAGCCGCCGCGAGAGGCCGCCCAATAGGGCCGGCAAACGCTTTTAGATCAATGAATTAGAGGAAATACACCGATGGCCCAGCTGGTGGTTCTGATTTGTCTTCTGGCGACTCCGACAGAGTGCTCGGAGAAGCCGGTGCCGGGCGCGACCGCACAAGACGTGGTGAGCTGCCTGAAGACCGCCGGCGACAAGGCCGACGAATGGCAGAAGGCCAACAGCCAATATTTCGTCATTGGCTGGCGCTGCCAGAAGCAGAAGTAGTAACGTCGACGCCCCGTCAGAGCGGCAAGTCCCCGTCATGAATGGCCTCCCGGCCATCCACGTTTTCTTCTCGTTAGATTGAACGTCGTGGATGCGCGGCAGCAGGCCGGGCATGACGAAATCCTTCGCCGAGCGCTTAGCTCGCCTCGGCCTTTTGCAGCTCCTTGCCGGTCGTCTGGTCGACCACCTTCATCGACAGCCTCACCTTGCCGCGATCGTCGAAGCCGAGCAGCTTCACCCACACCATGTCGCCTTCCTTGACGACGTCGGTGACGGCCTTCGGACGCCCTTCGCCAAGTTGCGAGATGTGCACGAGCCCGTCCTTGGCGCCGAAGAAGTTCACGAAGGCGCCGAACTCCATTACTTTGACCACCTTGCCCTGATAGATCTCGCCGACCTCAGGCTCCGAGGCGATGCTCTTGATGCGGGAGATCGCGGCGCGGATCGACTCGGCATTGGCCGACGCGATCTTCACCGTGCCGTCGTCAGAGATGTCGATCTTGGCGCCGGACTCTGCGACGATCTCGCGAATAACCGAGCCGCCGGAGCCGATCACCTCGCGGATCTTGTCGACCGGGATATGGATGGTCTCGATGCGCGGCGCATATTCGCCAAGCTCCGGCCGCGCCTCGTTCAGCGCCTTGTTCATCTCGCCGAGAATATGCAGGCGGCCGTCGCGTGCCTGATCGAGCGCGACCTTCATGATCTCCTCGGTGATGCCGGTGATCTTGATGTCCATCTGTAGCGAGGTCACGCCCTCAGAGGTGCCGGCCACCTTGAAGTCCATATCGCCGAGATGGTCCTCATCGCCGAGGATGTCGGAGAGGACGGCAAAGTCGACTTCCTCCTTGATCAGTCCCATGGCGATGCCGGCGACCGGCCGGCGCAAGGGAATGCCGGCGTCCATCATGGCAAGCGACGATCCGCACACCGTGGCCATAGAGGACGAGCCGTTCGAACTCGGTGATCTCCGAGACCACGCGGATGGTATAGGGGAAAGTCTCGCGGTCCGGCAGGACGGGATGGATAGCCCGCCACGCAAGCTTGCCGTGGCCGATCTCGCGGCGCCCCGGTGAGCCCATGCGGCCAACTTCACCGACCGAGTAGGGCGGGAAATTGTAATGCAGCAGGAAGGTCTCCTTATAGGTGCCCTCGAGCGCGTCGATATATTGCTCGTCCTCGCCGGTGCCGAGCGTCGCCACCACCAGAGCCTGCGTCTCACCGCGGGTGAATAGCGCGCTGCCATGGGTGCGGGGCAGGATGCCGACCTCGCAGACGATGGGACGGACCGTGGTGAGGTCGCGTCCGTCGATGCGGTGCTTGGTTGAGAGGATGCTCGAGCGCACCACGTCCTTCTCCAGCTCCTTGAAGGCGCCTGCCGCCTTCGTCACCGCCGTCACGTCAGCGCCCTCCGGCACCAACGCTGCGACCGCCTTCTCCTTGATCTCGCCGACGCGATCCCGGCGCTCTTGCTTGGCGGCGATCTTATAGGCCTCCCGCAAGTCGGCCTCAGCCGCGCCGCGGACCTTGGCGGCAAGCTCCTCGCCGCTAGTGTCGGTCTTCAGCTTCCACGGCTCCTTGGCGGCACGCTCGGCGAGCTTGACGATGGCGTCGAGCACCGGCTGGAAATGCTTCTGGCCGAACATCACGGCGCCGAGCATCACGTCCTCTTGCAGCTCCTTGGCTTCCGACTCGACCATGAGCACGGCGCTGGCGGTGCCGGCCACCACGAGATCGAGAGCGCTCTCGCTCATGTCGTCGATCATCGGGTTGAGCACGTAATTGCCGCCGATATAGCCGACGCGGGCGGCGCCGAGCGGTCCAAGGAAGGGGATGCCGGAGAGCGTCAGCGCCGCCGAGGTCGCGATCATCGCCACCACGTCAGGATCGTTCTCCATGTCGTGCGAAAGCACGGTGGCGATCACCTGCGTCTCGTGTTTGAAGCCGCTCGCGAATAGCGGTCTGATCGGGCGGTCGATGAGGCGCGAGGTCAGCGTCTCTTTCTCGGTAGGCCGTCCCTCGCGTTTGAAATAGCCGCCGGGAATCTTGCCGGCGGCGAAGGTCTTTTCCTGGTAGTTCACGGTCAGTGGGAAAAAGTCGATGTCAGGCTTTGGCTCTTTGGCGGCCGTGGCGGTGGCGAGCACCGATGTGCCGCCATATTGAGCGAGAACGGCGCCGTCCGATTGGCGGGCGATGCGGCCGGTCTCAAGTTTGAGCGGTCGGCCCGCCCATTCGATTTCTACGGTGTGCTTATGCAGCATGATGTTGTCTCAACGAACAGGGATAGGTTGCGCCCGAGCAGGCCCCCTGAAGGCGATGGCTCGGGTCGATATGTCGTGAAGGTCCACCGGTGCATGGCGGTGAGCGTCTCGCGTCACCGGCGAATGCCGAGGCGGTTGATGAGTTTTTGATACCGGTCCTCGTCCGTGGCCTTGACGTAGTCGAGCAACCGGCGTCGCTGGCTAACCATTTTCAACAGCCCACGCCGTGAATGGTTATCCTTGTTATGCGTCTTGAAGTGATCGGTAAGATTGGTGATCCGTTCGGTCAGGATCGCCACTTGCACTTCGGGAGACCCGGTGTCGCCGGGTTTGGTGGCATAGTCTTTGATAAGCTCTTGCTTGCGCAAAGCGCTGATCGACATCGTGATTGACTCCTGTGAATTGACGATGGCCCTAGCCCGGTAGATTGAAAACCCGGGTGGGGCGCAGCTCGCCTTGGCTTACCTCACCAACCGCCACGAGCGTACCCCGTGACGTGGCATAGACCGGCCCTTTGAGAATTGGAGCATCCCGGCCTCGTAACAGCACGGGTTGGCCTCTCTTGAGCCTGGCCGCGTCTTGCCCGCCGATGGCGAGCGCCGGGATGTCGTCCAGCGCCGTCTCCACGGGCTGCAGCACGCTCAAAAGCGCGTCGCGGCCGGCGGCACTATGTCCTAACTCCTGAAGCTTTGCCAGGGAAATCGCGGCCTCTTCAGCAAAGGGACCGACCCGCGTCCGCCGCAATTCCGTGACATGGGCGAGGCTGCCGAGCGCGATCCCGAGGTCCCTGGCAAGCGCCCGCACATAGGTGCCCTTGCCGCAGCGCGCCTCGATCACGCAATGGTCGGGATCCGGCATGTCGATGAGCGTGAGGCCTTCGATCAGAGCCGGCCGCGCGGCAAGCTCGAAATCTTCCTCGTCCCTGGCGAGGTCGTAGGCCCTGGCGCCTCCTACCTTCAGCGCCGAATAGCGCGGTGGCACCTGGCTGATCTCGCCAACGAAGCTTGGCAGCGCCGCCTCGATCTCCGGGAGCGTGGGGCGTCGATCGCTCGTCGCCACGATCGTGCCGTCTGCGTCGTCAGTGTCGGTGGCTGCGCCGAAGCGCACCGTGAAGCGGTATTGCTTGTTGCCTTCTATCGCGAAAGGCACGGTCTTGGTCGCTTCGCCGAAGGCGATAGGCAGCACTCCGGTGGCGAGCGGGTCGAGCGTGCCGGCGTGACCCGCCTTCTGCGCGCTATAGAGGTGCCTCACCCGCGATACGGCTTGCGTCGAGGTCATGCCTTGCGGCTTGTCCAACACGAGCCAGCCATGGATGGGGAGACCTTTGCGCCGCCGCGCCATTTGTCCGCGCCTGCCGCTAAAGCTCGTCAGCCATCGAGATCGCGTGCGAGCGAGGCGAGCAGCTCACCGATGCGCTGGGAGCTCGCGAACGAGGTGTCGGTCTTGAAGCGAAGTTCCGGCATGAATTTGAGGTTTACCCGCCGCGCAAGTTTGCCCCTGAGAAAGCGCTTGTGCTTATCGAGATGCTTGACCGCGTCCTCGGCGCCCTCGCCGCCGAGCGGCAGCACGAAGACGGTGGCGAGCTTCAAGTCCGGCGTCATGCGCACCTCCGACACCGTGAGCGAAAACTGATTCAGCACGTCGTCGACGATCTCGCCGCGGACGAAGATCTCGGCGAGCGCGTGCCGGATCAGCTCGCCAACCTTCAATTGGCGCTGGCTCGGGGCTCTTCCCTGGTCGCGATTGAACATGCAATGCCTAAGGCCGCTTAACTTAAGCGACCTCAGAGCATGCGCTGGACGTGCTCGACCTCGAAGCACTCGATGACGTCACCCTGGCGCATGTCCTGGTAGCCTTCGAACGCCATGCCGCATTCCTGGCCGGCCACCACCTCGCGCACCTCATCCTTGAAGCGCTTGAGCGTCGACAGCTTGCCTTCGTGCACCACCACATTGTCGCGGATGAGCCGGACATGGGCGCCCCGCTCGACCTTGCCTTCGGTGACGCGGCAGCCGGCGACCTTGCCCACCTTGGAGATGGCGAACACTTCGAGGATCTCGGCATTGCCGAGGAAGGTTTCGCGCCGCGTCGGTGCAAGCAGGCCGGACATGGCCTGCTTCACCTCGTCCACCAAATCGTAGATCACGGCGTAATAGCGGATCTCGACGCCATCGCGTTCGGCAGCTTGGCGGGCCTGAGTGTTGGCGCGCACGTTGAAGCCGAGGATAACCGCACCGGATGTCGCGGCAAGGCCAACGTCGGATTCGGTAATCCCGCCGACGCCGGCATGAATGATGCGAGCCCTGACCTCATCCGTGCCCATTTTGTCGAGCGCGGCGACGATGGCCTCCACCGAGCCCTGTACGTCGCCCTTGACCAGCAACGTGAATTCTTTGGTGCCAGCCGCCTTCAGCTGGGTCATCATCTGCTCGAGGGATCCGCGCTGACCGGCGACGGCGAGGCGCTTGCGCCGCTCGCGCATGCGGTAATCGGTGATCTCCCGGGCGCGGGCCTCGTTCTCTACCACGGCAAACTGATCGCCGGCTTCAGGCGCTGAATCGAAGCCCAGCACCTCGACTGGGACCGAGGGGCCAGCTTCCTTGACGTGCTCGCCGAGGTCGTTGATCAGCGCGCGGACGCGGCCATAGGCCGACCCTGCCACGACCAGATCACCGAGATGGAGCGTGCCGCGCTGGACGAGCGCCGTGCCCACCGGTCCGCGGCCGCGCTCGAGCTTGGCCTCGACGATAACGCCTTCCGCCGGCCGATCTGGGTTGGCCGTGAGCTCGAGCACCTCGGCCTGCAACGCGATCGCCTCGAGCAGTCTGTCGAGGCCGGTCTTTTTCAACGCCGAGACCTCGATTTCGAGCGTGTCGCCGCCGAGACTCTCGACCACGATCTCATGGCTAAGCAATTCAGTGCGGACACGCTGGGGATCGGCGCCTGGCTTGTCGATCTTGTTGATGGCAACGATCATCGGCACTTGCGCGGCCTTGGCGTGATTGATGGCCTCTACGGTCTGCGGCTTGACGCCATCGTCTGCGGCCACCACCAGCACCACGATGTCCGTCACCTGGGCGCCTCGCTGGCGCATGGCGGTGAAGGCCTCGTGACCCGGTGTGTCGATGAAGGTGATCTTCTGGCCCGCTGGCGTCACCACTTGATAGGCGCCGATATGTTGGGTGATGCCGCCCGCCTCTTGGCTGACGACATTGGTCGTGCGGATGGCATCAAGCAGCGAGGTCTTGCCGTGATCGACGTGGCCCATGATGGTCACCACCGGCGCGCGCGGCTGCACGTCCTCGGCCAGGTCTTCGCCGCCGATGAAACCTTCTTCCACGTCGGCTTCGGACACGCGACGCACGGTGTGGCCAAACTCCTCGGCGATGAGCTGGGCGGTATCGGCATCGATCACATCGGTGATCTTTCGCATCTCGCCGTCCTTCATCAGATATTTGATAACGTCGACGCCGCGCTCGGCCATGCGGTTGGCAAGCTCCTGGATGGTGATGACCTCCGGTACCACCACGTCGCGCTGAATCTTCTGCTGCGCCTGCGGGCCGATGGTCTGCTTCTTCTGCCGCTCGCGGTGGCGCTTCAGCGAGGCAAGGCTGCGCTGCCGCTGCTCTTCGTCGAGCGCGTTGGTGATGGTGAGGCGTCCGCGGACCCGGCGCTCCTCGGCCGTGCGCGGCTTAACGAGGCGCTCCTTTTTGTGGCGCGCCTCCTGCGTGCGGGGAGCCTCTTCCTCCTCCTCCTTGACGACGAGATGTTTGCGGGCGACCTCTTCGCCTTTGCGCCTGGCCTCGGCCTCGGCTTCGTGCCGCGCCTCCTCCCTCTTCTGGCGCTCGACCGCCTCGTCGTGCTCCTTCGCCTTGACCTCATCGGTCACGACACGGCGCGAGGCCTCTTCCTTGGCCTTCTCGCGTTCTTGCGCCTCGCGCTGGCGCAATTCAGTCAGGGCCCTGAGACGCGCGTCCTTCTCCTCGTCGGAGAGCGCGCGCAGCACCACGCCCGGACGGCGCTGGTCCTCTTCACGGGTGCGCTTGCCGAGTTGCGGCTCGGGTGCTGCCGTTGCCACTTTCGGCTTCGGCTCCTCAATCGGTTGCGCCGCGGGAGTGGCGCCGACCGCACGGCGCTTCTTCTTCTCGACCAGAACAGACTTGGAGCGCCCGTGGCTAAAGCTCTGACGCACATGGCCGGACTCGACCGTCCGACGCACATTGAGCGTCATTTTGCGGCCTCCGCGAACCGTTTTATCTTCAGTCTCGTTGATTTCACTCATTCCTTGTCCGTGTCCGATCCAATTGGCTGGGCAAAGGCCGCGGCGCTGCCCTTGCGGTAACGCTCCGCGCGGGAAGCGCCGGCGAGGAATTTCGCAGCCGCCCCGCCCTGGATCAGGGCTGCATGTATCACATTTGTCTTACCCGATGCCAAACCCAATTCATCCGCGCCGAAAAGGCGGATCGGGGCGTGCATCGCGCCCCTCGTGGAGGCCCGAAATCTGCCGTCGAGCTTGCGGCAGCCGTCCTCCGCGGCATCGCTTGCATGGATCAGTGCCGCGACCTTGGCTCCCCCGATGGCCTCCTCGACCTTGGCGTTGCCGAACACCACCTCGCCTGCCTTATTGGCAAGGGCAAGAGCGCCAAGCGCGCCTTCAACCAGCAGGCGATCAATTCGATCGGCAAGCCCAGCCGGAACCATGACCGGGGTCTTCAGCGCCCTGGCAAAGACGTTGCGTTTGGCTGCTTCCGCGACCCTGTCATGGGTCGCCGTCACCCAGACTCCGCGGCCGGGAAGCCGTTCCTTGAGGTCGGGGACGATTTCGCCGTTTGGCGCGAGGACGAAGCGGATCAGGTCCTGCTTTGGCAGGCGCTCACGCGTAAGGGCGCAGCGGCGGACGGTATCTTCCGTCTCAAACTTGGTCTCAAGCTGTGGCTCAGCGCCATCCTGTTGCAACGGCACTTTCTCCTCGAAGGCTCCTGGTAGCGGGGGCCGCTCATGACGCCGCGCCGCCATCCTTGGCCTCGCCTTCCTCTACGCCTTCGCCCTCGCCTGCCTCGCCCTCGCCCTCCTCGGGTTCAGGCGCAAGATCGGCCTCGCTAATCCAGCCTGCCTTGACGCGCGCGGCGAGGATCAAATCCTCGATCTCCTGCTTGCTCAGGTTGAACGTGTCGAGGACGCCCTCGTGGTGGATCGTCTCTTTGTCTTTGCGCTCGTTCCACCCGAGCAGATCATCGGTCGCGCAATCGGCGACATCCTCCACGGTCTTGATGTTCTTCTCGCCGAGCGCCACCAGCATCGCCGTGGTCAAGCCCGGGATGGTGGCAACGTCGTCGGCGACACCGAGCGCCTTGCGCTTGGCATCTTGCTCTGCCTCGAGCTTCTCCAGATGCTCCCGCGCGCGGGTCTGAATCTCAGCCGCGGTGTTCTCGTCGAAGCCTTCGATCGAAGCAATTTCCGACGGCTCAACGAACGCCACCTCGTCGATGGATGAGAAACCTTCGGAAGCGAGCAGCTGGGCGATCACCTCGTCAACGTCGAGCGCCTCCATGAACATGGCAGAGCGCTCGGCGAACTCGGCCTGACGGCGCTCGGACTCCGAAGCCTCGGTCATGATGTCGATGTCCCAACCGGTAAGCTGCGAGGCGAGCCGCACATTCTGGCCCTTGCGGCCGATGGCGAGCGACAGTTGCGCGTCGGGCACCACGACCTCAATGCGCTCGGCATCTTCGTCGAGCACCACCTTGACCACTTCGGCTGGGGCCAACGCGTTGACGATGAAGGTCGCGGCGTCAGGCGACCATTGAATAATGTCGATCTTCTCGCCCTGCAGCTCGTTCACCACGGCCTGCACGCGGCTGCCGCGCATGCCGACGCAGGCGCCGACCGGGTCGATCGAGGCGTCGCGCGACACCACGGCGATCTTGGCGCGGCTGCCGGGATCACGCGCCACCGATTTGATGGTGACGATGCCGTCATAGACCTCCGGCACCTCCTGCGCGAACAGCTTGGCCATGAACTCTGGGTGGGTCCGCGACAGGAAGATCTGCGGGCCCCTCTGCTCGCGGCGCACGTCATAGACATAGGCGCGGATGCGGTCGCCATAGCGGAAGTTCTCGCGCGGCAGCGTCTCGTCGCGGCGCACGATGGCCTCGGCCCGTCCGAGATCGACGATGACGTTGCCGTACTCGACGCGCTTGACGATGCCGTTCACGATCTCGCCGACGCGGTCCTTATACTCGTCAAATTGGCGCTCGCGCTCGGCTTCGCGCACCTTCTGCACGATCACTTGCTTTGCGTTCTGCGCCGCGACGCGGCCGAAATCGAGTGGCGGCAGCGGCTCGGCAATGAAGTCTCCGACTTGGGCAGCCGGGTTACGGCGCCGCGCCTCCTCGAGGGAAATCTGCGTCGCCTCCATGGTCACCTGCTCGACCACTTCGAGGAGCCGCGCGAGCCTGATCTCTCCCGTCTTGGGATCGACCTCCGCCTTGATCTCGTTCTCGCTGCCATAGCGCGACTTGGCGGCCTTTTGGATCGCGTCCTCCATGGCCATGATCACCACCTGGCGATCGATCGCCTTTTCGCGCGCGACCGCGTCCGCGATCTGCAAAAGCTCCAGCCTGTTGGCGCTGACGCCTGCCTGAGCCATGTGTCGTAGCCTCCGTTAAACCTTTAATTGCGGGGCGTGCGCCCCGCGAGAATTCCTCTAAGGCGCCTTCTTGGCCGTAAGGTTGGTGCGTAAGCCGGCCTGATCAGCCACGAGCTTCGCTTCGCTGATCAGCGAGAACGGAATGCGGATCGTTTGCGGCTCCTCCTCGCCAGGCAACTCGATCTGGAGCAGCGCCTCGCCATTGGCGACACCTTCGATCCTGCCCCTGAACCGCTTCCTGCCGTCGACCAGCTCCTTCAGCTCTATCTTCGCCTCATGACCGGTCCACGACGCGAAATCGCTTGGCCGGACGAGTGGCCTGTCGATGCCGGGCGTCGAGACCTCAAGCCGGTAGCCGCCTGGCATCGGATCGAGCGCATCGAGCAGGGGCGAAAGCTTCCGGCTGATCGATGCGCAATCGTTGATCGTCATCTGACCGTCCTGCCTCTCTGCCATTACCTGCACCGTGCCGCCGTCACGGCCCGAAACCCTGACCCGCACCAGCCGCAAGCCAAGCTCCGCAAGCACCGGCTCGGCGAGATCGGCGATCTCGCGTTCGGAGCCCGTCTCCTTGGCGAAACGGCGATCGGAGCTGGTCAAGCTGCTCGACATCGGTAAGGCTACGACACAAGCGAAGACAGCCAAGCGGGACGCCTAACAAAAAGGAGCGGGCGAAAGGCCCACTCCTGATCAAAACCATCATGAGTTCCAGCATAATATACGGTGTTTTTCAAAGGATTCAAGGAGACTTGAGCGCGAATTATTGCCCGAGGATTGAATGCTGAATGCGCTCGAAATCGTTGGCGCGCCCGTAGCTTAGAGCGCAAATGCAGGAGGAGAGGTAACCGCCGGTGGCCGTGGCGCCGAAGGCGAGGCTGTCCTCGAAATTGCAAGCATCGTCGCGGAAGGTGACCCATTTCCGCTGCGCTTCTTTCAGCATGTCGAGCTGGGCGTCGGGCTTCACGTCCATGTCCTTGGCCGCGGCAATGACAGAGTTTTGCAGCGTCGAGAACTCCTGGTTGAGCACGGCATCTGCGGTATCGCCGGCGCGGGCGAGGCATGCCTTATAATCGGGGTTCGAGCCCGCTTCTTTCTCGCAGTCGATGTAGCAGGCGGCCTGGATCTGGCCCTGGTCGAGTGCGCGCGCCGGGGTTGAGAGGAGCAACAGCCCGAGGAGCAGCCAGCGCATTGATTTCCTCCCTGCGTCAGAGGCGACGGAAACTGAGATAGGACGGTTTGGCGCCAGCGCTCAAGGCCTTCCGTTCGTAGCGGGTCTCCGGCCAGTCGAAAGGCCGCAACCGCCAATCCTTGGCGCATTCCGCGGTCCAGGCGAAGGCCCCGCTCGCGAGAATGGTGAACAGAGCCTCACCGGCATAATCGCCGGTGTCGGTGGCAAATCGGAGCTCCCCGCCCGGCGCGAGCACACGGGCCAATTGCACGACCGAGTTGCGCGAAACCAGCCTCCGCTTTTGATGCCGCTTCTTCGGCCAAGGGTCTGGGAACAGCACGAAGATGCGGGCGATCGATCTTGCCGGCAGCCAGGCGAGCACGTCGCGCGCGTCGCCGTCATGGATGCGGATCGTGCTGAGGCCTGCGCTTTCGATCTTGCCGAGCAGGCTCGCCACGCCGTTGATGAAAGGCTCGCAGCCGATGAAGCCCACGCTCTGATGATGCTCTGCCTGCCAGACAAGATGCTCGCCGGAGCCGAAGCCGATTTCGAGCCAAATCTCTGCGAGAGGTTGACCAAAAAGGCTCGCCAGAGGGGAGGCGGCAGGCTCGGCGAGGGGAACGCGCAAGGTGGGCAGCAGCTCGTCGAGCAGCCGGTCTTTCCGCCCGCTCAAGGGCCGCGCCTTCCGCCGACCGTAGGACCGCAAACGTGTCGTTTCGGACATGGTTGATCCCTTAGATCTCACCACCTCGTCATGCCCGGCCTTGTGCCGGGCATCCACGGTTTTCTTGGATCAAGGGAAAAGCGTAGTTGGCCGGGACAATCCCGGCCAAGACGGCTCTACTTTTACTCGCGCCTGCGGCTCAAGAAAGCTCGGCGCGGATCAGCTCGATCAAGTCGAGGCGTTCCCAGGAGAAGCCGCCGTCATTGTCCGGCTGCCGTCCGAAATGGCCATAGGCTGCGGTGCGCTCATAGATCGGACGGCTCAAGCCGAGATGCTCCCGGATACCGCGCGGGCTCAGATCCATGACGCGCCGGAGCGCCTGCTCGAGCTCTGATTCTGGGATCTTGCCGGTGCCATGCAGATCGGCATAGAGCGACAGGGGCTCCGACACGCCGATGGCGTAGGCCACTTGCAGCGTGCAGCGATCGGCAAGCCCGGCCGCCACCACGTTCTTGGCGAGATAGCGCGCGGCATAGGCCGCCGAGCGATCGACCTTGGTCGGGTCCTTGCCGGAGAAAGCGCCGCCGCCATGGGGCGCGGCACCGCCGTAGGTATCGACAATGATCTTGCGGCCGGTGAGGCCGGCATCACCGTCGGGGCCGCCAATGACGAAGCGGCCGGTGGGATTCACGTAGAATTTGGTGTCACGGCCGACCCAGCCTTCTGGCATGATCTCGTCGACGAAGCCGCGCACAATCTCCTTGATCTGCTCCTGGCTCACCTCTTCGCCATGCTGCGTGGACACCACGATCGAGTTGGCGCGAACCGGCTTGCCGTTCTCGTAAGCAAGTGTCACCTGGCTTTTCGCGTCCGGACCGAGCTCTGGCGTCCGGCCGGTATGTCGCGCCTTCGCCATCTCATGCAGAATGCGGTGCGCGTAATAGATAGGCGCCGGCATTAACGGCTCGGTCTCGCGGCAGGCGTAACCGAACATGATGCCCTGGTCGCCGGCGCCTTCTTCTTTCTTGGTCTCGACATCGGCATCCACGCCAAGCGCGATGTCGGCAGACTGCTCATGCACGTAGAATTGGAACTCGGCGTTCTTCCAGTGGAAGCCCTTCTGCTCGTAGCCGATCTCGCGCACGGCGCGCCGCGCCGCGTCCTCGATCACCTCCTGCGTCACTTCTTTCGGTCCGCGCACCTCGCCCGCCATGACGATGCGGTTGGTGGTGACCAACGTCTCGATCGCCACGCGCGAATGCGGGTCGGCGGCCATATAGAGATCGACTACGGCATCCGAGATGCGGTCGCACACCTTGTCGGGGTGACCTTCCGAGACCGACTCGCTGGTGAAGAGATAATTTCGCCTGTTCGCCACTTGGCCCTCATGACACCGACGGTGGAGGACGGGACCAATTCCCGCGCCGGCTTAATACAAGAAGAGGAGTGGCGGTCAAGCCGCCTGATGTGGCTTAGGCGTTATCGCTGCGCGCGCTCAACGCCCGCACAAGATCGACGACGCTCTTGCGCACCTTTGGATCGGCGATCTTGACGAAGGCGCGATTGAGCTCGAGGCCTTCGCGGCTGTTGAGGAATTCGAGGATGAAGGCTTCCGAGTTCGCCTCAGCCATGCCGGGCGTTGTGCGCCCGCCAACATGAGGTGCTTCCTCGAAGAAGAACTGAACGGGGACGTCGAGGATCTTGGAGATCTGGAACAGCCGGCTCGCGCCGATACGGTTCACGCCCTTCTCGTATTTCTGGACCTGCTGGAACGTCAGTCCCATGCTCTCACCGAGGCGTTCTTGGCTCATGCCGAGAAGCATACGGCGCAGACGCACTCGGCTCCCCACGTGCTGATCCACCGGGTTAGGCTTCTTGCCTGCCATGCGTTCGCTCACCAATGTCATGATGTTTGTACGATTAACCGACGCTGTTTGAAGTCCCCCAGATAACGTTTTAATTAGGGGCGCATCCCAGGTCCGTCAAGCACTTAGGCGTGACGTACCGCACCGCCCATAGCCTGTTCGCGTTGCGAGGCATTTGCAATGTGGCCAAATGCTCGCAAATCCAATCAGTGCGCGTGGGCCCGCATTGGTTGCTTTGGTATCGCGACCGAAAAAGAAAATGCAAGCCAGCCGGAGACGGCAAGGACGAGAACCAAGAGTTCGATCCAAAGTCCAAACCGTACGAACGGCGTGCGCGCCAAGGCCGCAGGCAAAACGCCGTCGACGACTCCCTCTTTCTTCAAACCGAGCTCGGCCAGCACGCGTCCGTAAGGATCGATGATCGCCGAGATGCCAGTGTTGGCGGCGCGTACCACCGGCAAGCCTTGCTCGACGGCGCGAAGCTCAGCTTGGTGAAAATGCTGATAGGGACCGGCGCTTCCTCCAAACCATGCGTCGTTCGTGACGTTGAGGAGCCAGCCTGGCCTTTGCGCGCTGTCGGTCACCTCGTCGGGAAAAATGATCTCGTAGCAGATCAGCGGCCGCGCCGGCGGCGCGCCTGGGATCGACAGCAAGCGAGATCCAGTGCCGGCACTGAAGCCGCCGCGGATACCGGTGAGCTGCAAGATGCCGAGGCGTTCCATGAAATCTTGAAACGGCAGATACTCGCCGAACGGCACGAGATGGACCTTGTCGTAGCCGCCGAAGATCTCCCCTTTGTCGCCGACCACAAGCAAGCTGTTGTAGATGCGCTCCGACTCAAGACGGCCTTGCTTATCGCGGCTGTCGACAAGTCTCGCCGACCCCACGAGCAGGCTGGTGCCCTCGGGCAGCATGTCGCCGATGGCGAGAAGCGCCTCCGGCGAATCGGCGAGAAGGAAGGGCACCGCCGTCTCCGGCCAGATGACGAACGAGATTCCGTTGAGCCCCCCCGCGCCGCCGCCGCCTGATTTGCTGAGAGCGAGATAAGTGTCGAAGATTTCGGCGCTGTTCTCCGGGCGCCATTTGTTGGCCTGATCCACATTGGCCTGGACGATACGGAGCCGCACCCCGGTGGTCTCGGCATTTGCACGCGTAAGCCGCGCCTGTCCCCACAGAGCACCAACCGCGAGCGCCACAGCGAAGAGAAGTGTGACGAGGGCGGTGCCTTTGGGGCGCGCGAGCCCCGATCCCTCCGGGGCCCAGATGGCGAAGGGGCTGGCGAACAGCAGCACCGCGAGGAGGCTCAATGCGTAGACGCCGAAGATGGACGCCGCCTGCATCATGGGAAGTGTCGCGGTGAGGCCATAGGCCACAAGGTTCCAGGGCAAGCCGGTCAGCACGTGCCCACGGGCGAACTCGCCAACACCGAAGGCTATTGCCGCCGCAAACACCCGCGCCGCGCCCGGGCGCCACAGAAACATGGCAAGTGCTGCCGCTCCTGCATAGAAGAGCGCCATGCCGCCGGGCAGGAAGATCAGGTCAAACGGGATGAGCCAGGCGTGACGCCAAGGTTCGACCAAAAAGGCCTCGGCGGTCCAATAAAGGCCGGTGAGAAAATAGCCGAAGCCGAACCAGAAGCCGGTGGCCCCAGCGCATTTCAGCCGTCCGCCAAGGTCGGCATGGTTCGCGTGGCACCCGTCAAGCAGCCAAACGAGCAGGCCAAAGCTCACGAACAGCACCGGCCAGCCATGAATTGGCGCGAAAGCCAGCACCGAAATGGCCCCGGCGAAGACCGCGAGCAGGGCGCGCTTTGCGCCCTGCGTCCACGCAACCCAATTGGCTGCCGCCTGCACGGAATTTATGAGCACTCAGCTGCTCTCGGAGGCTGGTGCTTCTTTGCGCTCTTGCTGCGTGTGTATGCGCAGCTTCTTGATGCGCCGGGGATCTGCGTCCAGCACCTCGAACTCGATGCCGCTCGGGTGGCGCACCAGCTCGCCGCGCGCCGGGATGCGGCCGGCGAGCGCGAACACGAGACCCCCGATCGTGTCGATGTCCTCCTCTTGCTCGGGCGAGATGAGCTCAAGGTTGAGATGCCGCTCGAGCGCTTCAATGGGCATGCGCGCATCGGCGACGAGGCCAAGACGCGCGTCCTCGCGAATGAGCGGCTCGTCGGCGACGTCATGCTCGTCGTCGATCTCACCGACCACCTCCTCGACCAGATCCTCGATGGAGACGAGGCCGTCCGTGCCGCCATATTCGTCGACCACGAGGGCGAGGTGCCGACGCGACAGCTGCATGCGAAGCAGGAGATCGAGTACCGGCATGGAGGGCGGCACGTAGAGAATTTCGCGGGTGATGTTGATCGCTCCGACGGTGCTCGAAAGATCGACGGCACCGAGGTCTAGGCTCGCCTCACCGCTTTTTTCCGCGGCGGCGGTGGTGATCCACGACATAAGGTCGCGGATGTGGATCATGCCGCGCGGATCATCGAGCGTCTCGCGATAGACCGGGAGACGCGAATGCTCGGCCTCGCGGAACACTGCCATCAACTCTGCGACGGTAATCGACTCTTCCACGGCGATGATGTCGGCCCGCGGCACCATGACGTCCTCGACCGTGAGCTTGCCGAAGCGGAGGATGTTGAGAAGCATGGCGCGCTCTTGTGCGCTGAAGGTGTCGTCGCCCGCCTTGCCGCGAGCGAGCGTGTCCTCGATCACCTCGCGCAAGTCAGGCTCCTCGCCAAGCCCGAAGCGCGCGAGCAGTCGCTCGAGCCAAGACGGCTCCTCTTCCGTGCGCGGATCGTCCGACGCCGGCAGCTCGCCCTCGGAGAGCGGGGCGTTGCTCATGGCGTCACCTCGGCAGCGGCGGCGTAAGGATCCGCAATGCCGAGCCTCGCGAGCACCTCTGTCTCCAGAGATTCCATGCGCTCCGCGTCCGCGTCGTGCGCATGGTCGTGCCCAAGGAGATGCAACGTGCCGTGCACCACGAGATGGGCAACGTGATCGGCGACGGAGATGCCCTTGTCGTCGGCCTCGGCGAGCACCGTCTCGGCCGCCAACACCACATCGCCAAGAGGCAATGACTCTCCGTGAGTTGTGCCCACCGGCTCGCCGGCGGGAAAGGACAGCACATTGGTCGAAGTGTCCTTGCCGCGCCAAATGCGGTTCAGCGCACGCATCTCGGCATCATCAGTGAGCACGAGCGTAGCTTCGTAAGGGTCACGTCGCGCCGGCGAAACTGCGGCGAAGGCGGCGTTCGCCGCGCGCAACAATGCGTCGTCGCTCACCGCGATGCGGTTCCAGATCTCGGCGCGCCGAACAACCTCTACCTCAAGCGCGGAGCCGGTGCTACTTGGGCCAGGGTCAGCCATGGCGCTCACCCCGCTGGGGCGCCGCCTCATAGGCGTCGACGATTTTGCCAACCAGCTCGCGGCGCACCACGTCGCGCCGGGTGAAGGCGATATTGGCGATGTCGTCGATGCCTTCGAGAATGGAGATGGCTTCGAGCAGACCGGAATCCTTGCCCGTCGGCAGATCGACCTGAGTAGGGTCGCCGGTCACCACCATCTTGCTTCCCTCGCCTATGCGCGTGAGGAACATCTTCATCTGCATCGGCGTGGTGTTCTGCGCCTCATCGAGAATGATCATGGAATGCGACAGGGTGCGGCCGCGCATGAAGGCAAGCGGCGCAATCTCGATCATGCCGGTGGCAAGACCGCGCTCGACCCGCTCCGGTGCCAGAACGTCGTACAGTGCATCGTAAAGCGGCCGCAAATAAGGGTCGACCTTCTCGCGCATATCGCCGGGAAGGAAGCCGAGCCGCTCGCCGGCTTCGACGGCGGGGCGCGACAAGATCAGCCGGTCGCATTTGCCGCTCTCGAGACATGACGCAGCGAAGGCAACGGCGAGATAGGTCTTGCCGGTTCCCGCCGGTCCGGTGGCGAACACGAGGTCATGGGCCTGCAAGGCCGAAAGATAGGCGCTCTGCGCCGGAGTCCGCGCGGTGATCAGGCGCTTCCGCGTACGGATCTGCTGCGCGGGGGGAACCTTCGCGTCGTGCGGCTCGGCCTCGAGCTCAGGCTCGGGCGTTCGCACATGGCGGATGGCGCCGACCACCTCGCCAACCCCGATCATCTCGCCTTGGGCGAGACGCCCGTAGAGCTGCTCGAGCACGGACTTCGCGGTCTCGCGCGAGTGCTCAGGTCCGCGCAAGGAGACCACATTGCCGTTGACCACGGCCTGGATGCCAAGCCTGTCCTCGAGCACCGCGAGATTGGCGTCATAATCTCCAAGGAGATCGCGCACGAGCCTTATATCGTCGAAGAACACCACAAGGGGTTCTTCCCGGCCATTGACCGACGGGGCTTTTGCGCTCTGGTCGGACGCGGCCTTGCGCTCACGCGTCAATGGCGGTCTCCGTCCGCTGGCTTTGCCGGTCACACGGCCGCCTGAACTGGTTCGCGCCATTCAAACTCCGATTTGATGACACCGGTGAGACTGTTCGGCCCCGCGCTCACAATGTCAACATCCACGATCTGGCCGATCAGTTGCTCCGGGCCCTCCCCATGCACGGCTTGGAGATAGGGAGAACGCCCGGCGATCTGCCCTGGTTTCCTGCCCTTCCGCTCGAATAACACCGAGAGCCTCCGTCCGACCGTTGCCGCATCGAAGACGTTTGCTTCCTCCTCGAGCAGGCGCTGCAAGACATGCAACCGGTCGCGGGCGATTGCGTCGGGCACTTGCCCGGGCAAGGTCGCTGCCGGCGTCCCCGGCCGCGCGCTATACTTAAATGAGAAGGCCCTGGCAAAGCCAATGCGGCGGACCAGCGCCAAGGTCTGCTCAAAATCCACCTCGGTCTCGCCCGGGAAGCCGACAATGATATCGGTGGAAAGCGCGATGTCCGGCCGCGCGGCGCGGATGCGTTCCACAAGCGCGGCATAGTCGTCCGCACTGTGCTTGCGGTTCATGGCATTGAGAATGCTGTCCGAGCCGGCCTGAAACGGCAAATGCAGATAGGGCATCAGCTTCGGCTCATCGCCATGGAGCGCGATCAAGTCGTCGTTCATGTCTCGCGGATGGCTCGTGGTGTAGCGAAGCCGCTCTATTTCAGGGACGCTGGCGAGCCGCTTGAGCAGCATGGCCAGCGACCAATCGCCACCGTCGGGACCTTCGCCGCGATAGGCGTTCACATTCTGCCCAAGCAATGTGATCTCTCGCGCGCCGGCACGAGCAAGCCTCTCTGCTTCCGCCATGATGGCCGCGGCAGGCCGCGAATATTCGGCGCCGCGCGTATAGGGCACGACACAAAATGTGCAGAACTTGTCGCAGCCTTCCTGCACGGTGATGAAGGCGGAAGGATGCGCCCACGTTAGCGGTCGGTCAGGCAGCGACAGGAACTTGTCCTTTGCGGGAAAGTCGATAGCGACCACGCGCTCGCCGCCTTCGCGCACGCGCCCGATCAGCGAAGGAAGCTCGTAATAACTCTGCGGCCCGACCACGAGATCGACGATCGATGCCCGCTCCAGGATCTCCTGGCCTTCGGCCTGCGCCACGCATCCGGCCACGGCGATCATGGTGTCGCGACCTTGGTTCTGTCTCTGTCGCTTCACCGCGCGCACGCGCCCGAGCTCGGAATAGACCTTCTCCGCGGCCTTCTCGCGGATGTGGCAGGTGTTGAGAATGACGAGGTCCGCGGCGCCTATGTCGGCGGTCGGCACATAGCCATGGGCCCCAAGCGCTTCCTCCATGCGCTCGGAGTCATAGACATTCATTTGACAGCCGAAGGTCTTGATGTGCAGCTTCTTGGGGGCTTTCGCCATCGCCTGTTGGTGCGGCACGCGGGCGCTCCTCGTCAAGACCCGCTCGCGGTCAGACCCGGCATCTCGGCGCCGAGTCCGCAAGGTCGCATGTCGGTTGGTTGTTTCCAGATCGGGGAGGGTCTATATACTCGACTCATTATATAGGATTTAATTTCGCAATCCGCCCGTGATCTCGCAAAAAGCAAAATATGCCCTTCGCGCCCTGGTGGCGCTCGCCAAGGAAGGTGACTCGCTGATGATCGGCGAGATTTCCGCCCGCAAGAACATCCCGCGGAAGTTCCTAGAGCAAATCTTGCTCGAAATGAAGCGCCACGGCATTGTCCATAGCCGGCGCGGCAAGCTTGGTGGCTATAGCCTGCTCATGGCGCCGGACAAGATCACCTATGGGCAGGTGTTGCGCATCATCGATGGGCCAATCGCCCCATTGCCCTGCCTCAGCCGCATCGCCTATCGCCGCTGCTCTGACTGCAAGACCGAGGAAACCTGCGAAATCCGGCGGGTTTTTGCCAGGGTCGCAGAGTTGGCACGAGAGGTGCTCGACCGCACCACCATCGCCGATTCCCTCGAGTCTCACCTTCTCGCTGACGAGCCGGAAGGCGGGACGCACGCGACGGCGCATCTCTAAGGCGCCAGCCGCGCTACCCCCCAAATTGGAAACAAATTCCTCTCCCTGACCGTTTCGTAGCGGACGGGGCTTCCACCCACCTGAAAAAGTGGTAACGCCCAGACTTGATAATGTCTACCGAATATATAGAGTTAATGGTCTTCCATAGAGGAGATCGCATCCATGAAGAGATTTCGCAGCACCCTTGCCGCCGTAGCGGCAATTGGATTTACCATGGTCGCCGCAAGCGCTGTGCTTGCCGACACCACCCTGCTCAATGTGAGCTACGACCCGACCCGCGAGCTTTATAAGACCGTCAACGAGACCTTCGCCAAGGATTGGCAGGCCAAGACTGGCGAGAAGATAACCATCGAGCAGTCCCACGGCGGCTCCGGCAAGCAGGCGCGCGCCGTCATCGACGGCCTGCAAGCCGATGTCGTTACCCTGGCTCTGCAGGGCGACATCGATCAGATCGCCAAGGCCGGCAAGATCAAGTCAGATTGGCAGAAGCGTCTCGCCAACAACTCATCGCCCTACACCTCCACCATCGTCTTCCTGGTGCGCAAAGGGAACCCCAAGGCCATCAAGGACTGGGATGATCTGACCAAGGACGGCGTCCAGGTGATCACACCGAATCCCAAGACCTCCGGTGGCGCACGCTGGAACTATCTCGCGGCCTGGGCCTACGCCGACCAGAAATTCGGCCACGACGAGGGGAAGGACAAGGACTTCATCAAGAAGCTCTATGCCAATGTGCCGGTGCTCGATACCGGCGCGCGCGGCTCCACCACCACCTTCGCCCAGCGCGGCATTGGTGACGTCCTGCTTGCTTGGGAGAACGAGGCCTTCCTCGCTCTCGATGAGCTTGGCGCCGACAAGTTCGAGATCGTCGTGCCCTCGCTGTCCATCAAGGCTGAGCCTCCCGTCGCGGTCGTCGACGAGGTGGTCGATGCCAAGGGCACGCGGAAAGCGGCGGAAGCCTATTTGAACTTCCTCTACACGCCGCAAGCGCAGAAGCTGATCGCTCATAACTACTATCGCCCGTCAGATCCGAAATCGGCAGATCCGAAGGACCTCGCGCGCTTCCCGGATCTGAGGCTCGTCTCCATCGACGATCCGCTGTTTGGCGGTTGGGCGAAAGCGCAGCCTAAGCACTTCGACGAAGGCGGTATTTTCGACCAGATCTATCAGCCTAAGTCGACGAATTGAGCTGACCCATGGCCGCTGCTCACGGCCTCGGGCTGAAACGGCTGAGCGCCATCCCGGGATTCGGGTTGGCGCTCGGTTTTACGTTGACCTATCTCAGCCTGATCGTCCTCATTCCCCTCGCCGCTCTTGTCCTCAAATCGGCGACGCTGGGGCTTGCCGGATTTTGGGAGACTGTGACCGGGCCGCGCACGCTCGCCGCGCTCCGCTTGAGCTTCGTGACCTCGCTGTTTGCGGCGATCGTCAACGCCGTGTTCGGCATGATCATCGCTTGGGCGCTAGTTCGCTACCGCTTTCCCGGCCGACGCCTGCTCGACGCCTTTGTCGACCTTCCCTTCGCGCTGCCGACCGCAGTTGCCGGCATCGCGCTCACTGCGCTTTACGCGCCGAACGGCTGGATCGGGCAGTGGCTCGCGCCGCTCGGTATCAAGGTCGCCTACACCCCGACCGGCATTGCCGTAGCCCTCATCTTCATCGGTCTGCCTTTCGTGGTGCGCACCGTGCAGCCGGTGCTCGAAGAGTTCGACTGCGAGCTCGAGGAGGCGTCCGCAACGCTCGGCGCCAACCGGCGTCAGACCGTGTTCCGCGTGATGCTGCCGACGCTGATGCCGGCGATCCTCACCGGTTTCGCGCTCGCGCTCGCCCGCGCCGTCGGTGAATACGGATCGGTGATCTTCATTGCCGGCAACATGCCGTTCATTTCCGAGATCGCGCCGCTTCTCATCATCATCAGGCTCGAAGAGTTCAGCTATCCGCAAGCGGCGGCCATTGGCACGGCTATGCTGATGATCTCTTTTGGGCTGTTGTTCTTCGTGCACCTGATCCAAGCCTGGCAACGGCGGAGATTTGGCAAATGACCGATGTCGCCGTTGGCCCGCTCCTGATCAGCGAGCTTGCCGCGGGCTACGCCGTCACCACCGAGCGGCTCGCGGTCCGCATCGTGCTGATCGCGACGGCGGTCGTGTTCCTCGTGCTGTTTTTGCTGTTGCCGCTCGCCGCAGTGTTCGTCGAGGCGTTGCGGGCTGGCCTCGGCACCTATTTCGCCGCCGTTACCGAACCGGACGCGGTTGCCGCCATCAAGCTCACGCTCTTGGTCGCGGCTATTGCCGTTCCGGTCAATGTCGTGTTCGGGCTCGCCGCCTCCTGGGCCATTGCCAAGTTCGAGTTCAAGGGCAAGAGCATACTGAACACGCTAATCGATCTTCCCTTCTCGGTGTCGCCGGTCATCTCCGGCTTGATCTATGTGCTTCTGTTCGGCGCGCAGGGCTATCTCGGGCCGTTGCTGCACAGCTACAACATTCAGATCATCTTCGCGCTGCCCGGCATCGTGCTCGCTACCATCTTCGTCACCTTCCCCTTCGTGGCGCGCGAGCTCGTGCCATTGATGCAGGAGCAGGGCACGCAGGATGAGGAAGCCGCGCTCTCGCTCGGCGCGAGCGGCTGGCAGACTTTCTTCAGGGTGACGCTGCCCAATATCCGCTGGGCTCTGCTTTATGGCGTGGTGCTCTGCAACGCGCGCGCCATGGGCGAGTTCGGCGCGGTCTCGGTCGTATCCGGACATATCCGCGGCAAGACCAACACCATGCCTTTGCATGTCGAGATTCTGTACAACGAGTACAACTTTGCCGCGGCCTTTGCCGTGGCCTCGCTCCTGGCGCTTCTCGCCCTCATCACCCTCGTCATAAAAATCGGCCTGGAATGGCGTTACGCCGACCAGATCGCCGCCTCACGCCGCCACTAGGAGAAAATCATGGACGCTCGGGCGGTAAATGAGGTGAACTCTGCGGCCGGCGTCGTTTGGCCGCTCTCCTGGACGACGCGGTGGGATTGGCCGATGCATGTGGTTGTCGAGAACGTCGTCCGAACCTTTGGCGTGACGCCGGCGCTGCACGGGGTCTCGCTTGAGATCGAGCCAGGCGAGCTCGTGGCCCTGCTCGGTCCTTCTGGCTCCGGCAAGACGACATTGCTTCGCATCCTCGCCGGCCTCGATATTCCGACCGAGGGGCGCGTGATGTTCGATGGCGACGACGCCCTGAGGCTTACGGTGCAACAGCGCAACGTGGGGCTCGTGTTCCAGAACTACGCCCTGTTCCGCCATATGAACGTGCTCGACAATATCGGCTTCGGTCTGCGCGTGCGACCGCGGTCCCGCCGTCCAAGCCGCAACGAGATCCGCAAACGGGCGCTGGAGCTGCTCGATCTCGTGCAGCTGTCCGGCCTCGATAAGCGCTTCCCGTCCCAGCTCTCCGGCGGCCAGCGCCAACGGGTCGCCTTCGCCCGCGCGCTTGCCATCGAGCCGCGTCTGTTGCTGCTCGACGAACCCTTCGGCGCTCTCGACGCCAAGGTGCGCCGCGACCTCCGCCGCTGGCTGCTCGACCTGCACAACAAGACCGGGCATACCACCGTGTTCGTCACCCACGATCAGGAAGAGGCGCTCGAGCTTGCCGATCGCGTGGTGGTGATGAGCGAGGGCAAGATCGAGCAGATCGGCACGCCCGATCAGGTCTATGACACGCCGAACTCGCCTTTCGTGTTCTCGTTCATCGGCGAATCGAGTGTGCTCTCGGTGCGTATTGACCACGGCAAAGTGTGGCTCGATCAGCATAGGCTCGACCTTCCCGCCGGTGACGTCCCCAACGGTCCGGCATGGCTATTCCTCCGCCCGCACGATGTCGATGTGGTCGACAATGCGCGCGGAGCCATTGTGGGGGAAGTGTCAGTGTTGCGGCGTCACGCCGGATTGCGGCGGGTCGATCTCGAAGTCGGCGCCAAGCGCAACCGCATCGAGATCGAGCTTCCTACCGATCTAAGCCTCAATCTTTCTAGCTCCGTAGCATTTCTTCCGCGGCGCTACCGGCTCTATCCGGCCTCACGGGCGATTGAGAATGGAAAGGATAGGGCCGCCTCAAAGGTCTAGGACCATTTGATTCTCAAAGGTTTTTAGGCCAATTTTCCAATTGTTGTCCCATATCTTCTATATGAGGCTTACGCAGCGCGGACGTCGCGGGCGTTGTGGTCGGCCCACCACCGGGGGTGTGGCGGGCCTCCAAGCGGCGCATCAGAACTTGATTGGATGGGCGCTTCTTAAAAATCAGTAAACGTAGTGCCGGAGAAATGAGTGACCGCGTCCAAGGCGCGTGCACGGATTAAAGGGGTGATCCTCGCTTCCTTCGTCTAAACCAAACGGAAGACGAGGATCGAACTGGTCACAATCACAGTCAAAGCAGAAAGCACCTTGTTCGCCGCCGCGCTCACGACGCACACCTCGACGGTTCGTCGAGTGCGGGCGTTGGCTGCTTGCCATGCTTGGGCGAGTAATTCGTGATCGTCTGACTGTGTACGGCAGCGCACTTTAAGCTGAGGATGATTGGGGCGTTTGCACTAGGCAGCGCGAAAGCCCGTCTCGCTGGTGACAACGATTTCATCACCTTGCACCACTATGAATAGGCGCATGGCTATTTCCCAGAGGATAAGTCCGATAGGCCGGCTTTGTTTTTTTCCATCTTAACCGCTCTGCAAGACTTTGAGACGAGGCTTTGGTGTGTCGCCCGAAGAGGAACATCGAGGCAGAACCTAATCCGATTGGCGGGGGCCGATCGTGACCGAGAGAATAAGTGAGATTGAAGTAACAAGACGGGTGCGATTCTTGCTGGCCAATCGGCTCATTGCTTTTGGCTGGGCACTGAAAGGCTCCTGCAAGCCATGTGCGCACTGGTTATTCACCAGGGCTAGGTGGCTCGTTCCTGAGGCCCAGCGCTTTCTTGTACAGTGCAGAGTCTCACACAATCGCAATCGGCGGATACGCGAGTTCGCGGTCGCCCCATACACGCTTCTCCGGGGTATACAGCCCCGTGTCGTCGCCGGTTTCCTGATCGTGTTGGCTTTTCTGGGATCACTTGACCTCGCCCTGCGGACCACCGCAACAGTCCCCCAGCCACTTCGGCATGAGCCACAAATTCCATCAGAAAGCGTGGTCAGCAAATCTCCGGAAGCGATGCAGGAATTTGTTACGGAGACTGCTTCCCTCCCAAAAGCGCAAATTGCACCGGTTCCACTACCTATGAAAAAACCTGAAATGGTCTACAAAGTCCCGAGTGGAAAAGGAGCGAAATCAAACTCGGCAAGTCAAAAAAGAATGGCTCAGCAAAAAAGAGCGCCGTCGAAACCGATTCGCTAAGTGCCATATCCTATTTCCGGCGTCGGCGCGGAATGTGCAATTCGACGGTCGGTCTTAACTGGTCGGATTCATAGCGCTGGGGTCAATTGCCAAGTCCGTCATGCGCAATCACCTTCCATTAACCATGCTCTGGCAGGGTCTCATATTCTCGCAATCATTCATTTGGAACGGTGGCCAAGATCGCCGTCGAAGGTGAAGCAATGATCGATAACGTAGAACCAGCTATGGGTGCCGCGTTCACGGCGACGCCAGCAGGAACGGCCGCACTTTCATGTTATCGCGTATCGGTGTTGTCGGGTTCACTCGAAGTCACGGCACGTTTGAAAAGTGCTGATGACCTGGACCTCCTTATGAAGGTTTTGGAGGCGAATAAAGGACTCTTTGCGAACGCATCACCGACCGAGGTTTTGGTGAGGTCGGACCGATCCGAGAACCGTTTTCGGAAAGAGGATCGATCACAGGTCGAGCTTCTTGCGAAGACGCACTCGCCAGAGATTGAGGTTTTGGGAAAATCCAACCGAAAAGCGACGAAGACTGCCGCGAAAGTGAATCGATCGGAGTTTAAGCAATCGGTGAAGGTGAACTCATCGGACGATATTTTGACGCTGACTTAAAGGGGCATTGTATATCTTCCCCGAGAATGCAGAGACCTCTACTCGGAAGCCGAACTGGAGTCCCTACGGGACGAGGGCGGACCTGAACAGCCCCACGGGTCCGTGCATCGCGCAGCGCGTCGATGTGAGCGCTTTTAAAACCCAAAGGGGGTCAGCGCAAAGTTGTTACTAGGAGCGGAACTCCGACGGACCCGCTTAGCAGATTGCTTCACGGGGTTTGCGGCAACCTTTCTGTTGTTGGTCGGCGCATCAACGGCGACGCTCTTTTTGTTGAGTGCGGCGATCATCCTCGCGTCGTGACCGTAGATGTCGCCAAAGGTTGAAATTGACCCGTCATCATTCACCCTGACGGTGAAGTAAGAAATGTAGACGGGGATTTTTTGCTGCAAAACAATGTGGTTGTCGCCACTGCCGCGAATGGCCGAGGCGACAGGGATTGTGAATTTATGGTCAAGCCGCCAGTTGAGCCTTACTGCCGGCGAGAGCATGGGTAAGGCGAAGGTTCCATCCCTACCCCCTCATTGACATAAGTCGGGAGTGCACACTTTGGGTTCATTCGGCGACATCAATGGCGCTGTCGCCGATGGGCCTTAGTAGCCTCTCAGTTGCTTGATCTGTTCGTTGCTTAGACCTTCGATGTCCTCTTGGGTGAGTTTTTGGACGCCAACCTTCGCTGCCTTAGCTTGGGCTGCCTTGAACTTGGAATCTGCTTCCGTCTCGACTGAGTCTTTGCATTCAGCCTTGGCGTCCTTCAATGCCTTGTTGGCGGAGTTCTGATGACGTGTAGCCGTTATTATCGCCAATGATTTTGAGGCCGTCGGCTGGTTTGGCGTCAACTACGGTGCAACTACCGACCGTGTCCACTACGACATAATGCCTGGCGGTCGCAGGAGGTGGTGCCGAAGCGGCCTGGCTGCCGCTCGACGGCGTTTGCGACCGAGCTTGCGTAGACTTCTTTGGCGGTAGTGTCGGCGGGTTCACCAAGCTCGCGTTCCTGGGTTTTGAAAACGTTCGAGAAGGCAACGGAGATGCGCTGGCGTTTACCGTTCTTGAAACCTTCCTGGAAGGTCGCGGAGAATGAGGGTTCACCCAGCTTGCCTTTATCGAATGCGACAGCCGCGGTGACGGTAGTGGCATCGCGTAGGCCACTTGGTTGGGGCGAGAGCAGCCGCCCTGTGCAAGGGAGATGGCTAGGACCGCCAGCGTAATAATAAGACGCATACTCAGTCACATCGTTTGACGCATGGGCAATGCCGCCTCATTAACGATGAATCATTGCTATCTGATTGATGAGGGTGACAAAAAGCGTTTGGTTAAAACTTGGTTAAAAAGCAAGAAAGATTGCCGCGCTGCAGTCGAACGTCACCTTGCTTTTGAGACAAGTGTGTCCGGAGTGCTTCAAGGCTTAGTGCTCCGCGAGCGCGGGCGAAAGGCCAAGTGCACTTGCCGGCGCGACATCAAGGACTGCCCGTTCTGGGGGCCGCTCTTTGCTTCGCCCGCGACGCTTGACGGCATGTCCCATACGGAGCTCGCACTCACCCAAGTGGCGCAGAACGGCGGCGCTCATGACGTCCTGGTCGACTCCTCCAAGACCGCGTGGCGTTCGATCGGCGTTCCCTTCCGTCTCGCCCGCGAGCTCGGGCAAGACTTCAAGCTCGTGCATCTCGTGCGAGACCCACGTGCGGTCTCCTGGTCCGCGGTCAAGAAGGCGAAGCGGCGCGGCGCGCGTCCGCTGTTAGCCATGCGCTGCGCTTTGACCGCGGCCGGCTGGTGGATCGCGAACCTTGGCTGCGAGCGGTTCGGCCAGAACTATCCCGGTCGTTATCTGCGTCTCCGCTACGAGGACCTCGCGCGCTCTCCAATGCGGGATCTGTTCGCCAAGCTGCTGCCGGGGTCGGAGTGGCGCGCCGACGAGATCGGAGGAAGCAATACGAGGCACCAGCTCTATGGCAACCGCATGCGCCCGGCGAGCCTGTCGCTTGCCGAAGTGAAGGAGGAGGCTGGCTGGCAGCGCGACATGCCGGACAGCGTTCGCGCGCTCGTCGCGCTGCTCACCGCTTCGCTCCGCTGGCGGTATGGCTACGATTGAGGGAACGCCGGGGCTCGCTCTGGCGTTGGTGGCTTGGCGTAACTCGTAACGAGGAGGTTAGACATGCCAGCCAAGTCAGCAGCGCAACAAAGGGCCGCCGGTGCGGCGCTCTCCGCCAAGCGAGGCAAGACCAGCGTGAGCAAGCTCAGAGGCGCATCCAAGAGCATGTATAAATCGATGAGCAAGAGGCAGCTCGACGAGTTCGCCTCGACCAAGCGCAAGGGCAAGCCCGCGCACGCCGCTAAGTCGCGCTCCTCAACGCGGAAGTCGTCCGCGCGCAAGACTGGTCCACGAAAAAAGGGGCGCTAACTATTGCAGCCGCACGAGCACGCTGTCGGCGGCGCCGGCAGCGTCGGTGACGGTGAGGCGGACGAAGCCTGGACCCTCCGGCTCGAAGAACAATGTGCGGTCGTCTCTCTTGGCATCGAGCGGCATGCCGTTCAGCATGACCGTCAAGGGCGGCGTGCCACCCGCGATCTTGATGGGAAGGGGATCGGGCGCCTCCCCGGTCATCGCTGACAGCTCTAGGCTTGCTCCATTCGGCGGAAACACGATGTGCAGCGGGCGGGTGAAACTCGCTGCCGTGAGGGTATGCGGCTGAAAGCGCTGAAGCGGCGGCGGCAGCTTTGACGTGGTCGCGATCAGCGCGCCGGCCGGCGCTGGCGGCAGGGATGCAAGCGGCTGCGCTCCGCGGGCGAAGGCATCGAACAGGATGGGCGCCGCGGCGGTCCGTCCGGCAAGACCGCTCACCGGGGCGCCGTCCGGCCGTCCTACCCACACCCCGATGGTGCGCTTGCCGTCGAAGCCGACCGCCCAGGCGTCGCGATAGCCGTAGCTCGTGCCGGTCTTGAACGCGATGCGGCCGCCGGGGGCGCTTTGCGGCGGCGGTGTGCCTTGCAGGATCTTGGTGATGTACCAGGCGGCGACCGGCTCCAGGAGCCGCCTCTCAGGGACATGCGGAGCATCCATCAGCTCTCTGAGCGGCTGCACGGTGCCCCCTCGCGGAAACCCTGCATAGAGCATGGTGAGATCGGAAAGCCTGATGCCGACGCCGCCAAGCCCAAGCGCGAGGCCAGGTGCCTCGCGCCGTGGCAGGACCAACGTCGCACCCGCCTCGGCGAGCCGCGCGGTTAGCCGGCTTGGGCCGACCTCGTCGAGCACGGCGACCGCCGGCACGTTGAGGGACTGCTGCAGCGCGCGGCGGATGGTGACCGTGCCCTGGAAGGTGAGGTCGAAATTCTCCGGCGCATAGCTGCCGTAGCGGAGCGGCCGGTCCTCGATCAGCGTTTCGGGGTGGATCAGACCATCCTCGAATCCGAGGCCGTAGATGAAGGACTTGAGCGTCGATCCCGGCGAGCGGACCGCGTGGGTGAGATCGACCTGGCCGGCGCGCCGCTCATCGAAATAGTCTGGTGAAGCCACGCGGGCGAGCACTTCGCCGCTCGCATTGTCGACGACCATTACGGCGACCGACATGTCTGAGCCAAGTGCGTGCGCCCGCTCGCGCGCGAGCCGCTCGAGGGTCTTCTGCAGGCCCCCGTCGATGGTGAGACTTATCTCGCGCTGGTTCGGGGTGCCGGCCACAGCATCGTCAGCCGCATGCGGCGCGATCATGGGCATTCTCTTCCGCACATGTGGCACCGGCTCCATCTTGGCGTGCTCGCTCTCGCTCTCGCTGAACATCCCATGACGGGCCATGCGGTCCAGCACTCGGTCCCGCGCACGCTTTGCCGCCGTATGGAACCGGTCGGGACGGCGAAGCTCCGGCGATTGGGGGAGCGCCACCAGCAGCGCTGCCTCGCCGGGGGTGAGCCGGCGCGGCTCCTTGCCGAAATAGGCAAGCGAGGCAGCCCTGATCCCTTCGAGATTCCCGCCATAGGGGGCGAGGGTGAGGTACAGACCAAGGATCTCGTCCTTGGTCAGACTGCGCTCAAGCTCAATGGCGCGGACCGCCTCCCGGAGCTTGATGTAGATCGAGCGTTGCGCTCGCGGCTCAAGCAGGCGCGCGACCTGCATGGTGATGGTCGAGCCGCCGGAGACGATCTCGCCGTGGGTGATGAATTGCAATGCGGCGCGCCCGAAGGCGAGGGGATCGACGCCGTGATGCTGGAAGAAGCGCTTGTCCTCATAGGCAAGTAGCACGTCGAGATAACGCGGATCGACCTGTTCGCGCGTCGCTGGCAGTCGCCAGCGGCCCTGGCTCGTCACGTAGGACCTGAGCAGGCGGCCGTTACGGTCGAGCACGGTCTTCGACAGTTCGAGGTCGCGGCCAAAGGGCGCCGCACCGAAACTGTCGACCAGCCCCCACACCGCACCGGTCGCCACGCATGCGAGTCCGAGCACGCCAACCAGAGCGTAGAGAGCGAGCCTCTTCCACTTCCGGCTCTCCGTTGTGGGGAGAGGGCCGGGTTGATGGGGCTTCGAGCGGTGACGAGATTCGTCGTCCCGCTCGCCCGGCGCGCGGAGCGCGCCGTCCTCTCCTCGCCGGGGAGAAGTTGGCTTCGATCGCTGGTTCATTTGGCGGCCTGCACGCTAACGGTGCTGGTTCCGGTGCGGCCGAAGCGGTCAGGACGGTACATGTCCTCCACCTCTGCTTGCGGCAGCACATACTCTCCCGGCGACACGGCGCGCACCACATAAGCCACAGTGAACACCGCTGGATCGGAGCTCGCGCGGTCGAAGGCGGCGACGAAGCGGTCATCACGGAACTCGACATGCGCCGGCATGCCGGCCTTCTCGATCCAGTCGAGCGTGCCGGTGTCGCCGGATGAGACGAGCTGCGGATTGTCGATCTCGAATCCTGCCGGCAGATAGTCGATCAGCGCCACCCTGGCGAATTGCGGCTGCGCGTCGGTGACTTTGAGCACCACCACGAAGCGCTGGTTTTGCTTGGCGTGGGAGATATCTGCGTCCGCACCGTCAAGAGTGTGGAAGCTCCGCTCGAGTTTGAAGCCGTGATCCGCGGCAGGCTCCGGCGTCGTCGGCGCACCGCTCACGGTGACCACGGTGTCGATCGGGGTATCGCCGGTGTTGGTGACCGTAACGTCGCTCTGCTCAATGCCTGCCTGATCGTAGGTGGCGTAATAGGACCCGACTTGCTCGGCTTGCTCCACAGTGAGGCTGACATTCTGCTTGCCGAGCGCCCGCGCCGCCAGCACGAGCCAGGCGTCCTCCTGCGTCGAGGTCCGATCGACCAGATTGCGCGCCGCGTCAACGCGCTGCGTGGCGTTGACCAGGACCGGCTTTGCCGCATCGCCCTCCGCAGCGAGCATCACCACTGCGGCGGCGTCCCGCAGTGGCGAGCCATAGTCGGTGCGGCCAATCTCAATGGTTGGCTGCTTGGCGAGCGAGCCCACGGCGATATCGAACACCTTCTCGGCCCGGATGCGATCGCCAAGCATGGCAAGCGCGGCACCGACCTCTGCCTTCGCCGTCGCGGTCTTGAGATCGTTGATCTTAGCGTCGGCGAGGTAACGGACATCGCCAACCGGTGCCACCCCGTTTCGCGCGAGCACATAGAGCGCGTACGCAAGCGCAAGCCCGCCATCGGTGGCGGGCTCGGGGGCCGTGCTCACGTAATTGCGCAAGCGGTCGATGGCGAGATTGAACGCCTCGTCCGGAACGGAGAAGCCGCGGGCGCGAGCGCGGGTGAGGAAGTCCGTCGCATAGGCGTCAAGCCACGGGTCGTCGCCGCCTGGCGACCAAAGTCCGAAGGCGCCTTCCGAACCCTGGCGGGCGAGCACGGTCTCGATCGCATCGGCGATACGCTGATCGAGCCCGGTGTCGACTGCGAGGTGCAGATTGACCGACAGCTCATTGGCGTAGAGCAGAGGCAGCGCGCGGCTCACGATCTGCTCGGTGCAACCGAGCGGATAACGGTCGAGCGCTTGCAGCAGGTTCGCCACGTCGAGCGCCGCCGACGGCGTGACCGAGAGCGCAAGCTTGGCCGTTCCTGGAGCGAGATCGGCAAAGAGATCGTCATTCAAGGTCAGCGTCTGGCCCGGCGCGAGCCGCTTGACCGTGCGCCGCGCCAAAATCTGCGTGGAGGGCTTCACCACCAGCGCGTACTGGCGCTCGGCCGCGAAATCTCCGGGACCGCTGAGGCTCACCGTCACGGTGCCAGCACCCACGCCCTTGGCTTCGACGGGGAGGCTGAGGCCGGCGCGCTTCTTGGCGTCGAGCGCGATGGTCTTGGTGGCGTCGGTAAGAGTGAAGGGCCCATCCGGTTTGACCATCACCTGATAGTTGCCGGTCTCGCCTTCCACATTGTCCAGGTCGAGCCTGATCGTGCTCTTGTCGCCGGTGAGCAGGAAGCGCGGCAGCGTGGCGGTGACCACCACGGAGTCGCGCACGATCACGTCTGCTGACGCATGACCCACCTTGTCATTGCTCCAGGCGACCGCCATTACCCTGACCGTGCCAGCGAAGGCCGGGACGTCGAAGCTCGTCTCGGCGGTGCCATCAGAGTTCACCGTGACGATGCCCGAATAGAGCGCCAAGGGAGCTTGCGTCGGCGGGCTTCCCTGCAGCTCGCCCTCGCCGGAATCGCCGCCGGAGCGGATTTGCCCCTTGGTGCCCTGCATGCCGTCGATCAGCTGGCCGTAAAGGTCGCGGACCTCGGCCGAGAGCTTGCGCCGGCCGAGATAGTAGTCCTCCGGCGCCGGTGCCTTGTAATTGGTGAGATTGAGAATGCCGACATCCACGGCCGACACCACGATGCGCGCCTCATCGCCGGGGGTGAGGCCGGCGAGCTTGATCGGCACGCGGAGCGTGGTCTCTGGCCTGATGTGGTCGGGCAGGTCCATGGCGACGCCGAGCGTGTGCGCCGCCTTGTCGATGGAAAACCACGACACGCCGATGGCCCGGCCCGGCATACGCTTGGCTTCCACGTCGAGCGGACGCCGCAAGGTGGCAAGCACATAGGCACCGGTGCCCCAATCCTCGCCCACGGCGAGTTGCAGCTTGGCGGTGCCCGGCTCGACATGCGCCGTGGTGGTGGAGAGAAGTTTGTCGCCGATGACCGCGAGCGTCAGTTCGCCGGCGCTCCGCGCCGTTACTGCCACGGTCATGCTGTCGCCCGGACGATATTCGGGCTTGTCGAGCGCGATCTCGAGCAGGTCCGGCGTATCGGCGCTCGCTTCCGCGTACCAGCCGGAGTCGAAGCCGAAGACCGTTTCCGGGCCGGCCGTGTCTGCGGTCGTTACCTCCAGCTGGTAGCGTCCCCACGTCACCGGCACGGCGACGTGGCTTGGCTTGTCGGCGGATACGTCGATGGTGCCGTCGGCGACGCGGCGCGTGACCTTGACCGGCTCGTATTGCCAATAGCCCTCGTTGCGATACCACTGATATTTGGAATCGATGCGGAGCAGCTGCCAGTGGAGCCCGGCCTTGGCCGTTGCCTTGCCGTCCGGCGCCACCATGACAACGTCAAATGTCGCGGTGTCCGAATCGCCGAGCGACTTGCCAGTGAACAGCGGCTTCACTCCGATCATCGGCGCGGACGGCGTGATCGGCAGCGTGAGCTTGCGCTCCACGGCCCGGCCGCCGTCTTCCGCCATGCGCACTACAATCTCTGCCTGCAGCGGACGCGTCGAGGCCGGCACTTTGTCGAGCGTTGCGGTGAAACTGGCTTTGCCGGTGCTGTCCGTCTCGGGGAGGTCTGCGAGCGGAATGGTGTCGGACGCGTCGTCCTGCTCGGCGTCGCTGCTGTCGTCGAGACCAAAGACGTAGCCGGCAAAACCCGGTAGCTCCGTGACCTTGGCGATGTTGATCTCGCCGTCGAGCGTAAGGCCTGACGCTGGCGCGCCATAAAGGAAGCGGCCGTCGACGCTGATCTTGGCGGGCGATATCGGCGAGATGCTAGTCGCATTGGTGGTGAGATCAAATTCGAGCCGATCCGCCACGTAGTCCTCGACCAGGAAGGTCGCCTCGCCGATGGCCGGGCGCTTCGGATCGGTGAAAGTGGCGACGCGCCAGGTTCCCGTCGGTGCCGAGGATATAATCGGTACGTCAAGCGAGCGGCCGCCGATGCCCTGGTCCGGCACCACGCTCCGGCGATACTCGACGCCATCGGAGCGCGTGACCACAAGGGTCAGCGGAACATCGGGGACGGCGACGCTCACGGGATCGCGCAGCAGCGCTGTCACATGCACGGTCTCGCCGGTGCGGTAGACGCCGCGCTCGGTGAAGACGTAAGCATCGAGGCCTTGCGGAGCGTCGCGGCCAGCAACGCCGCGGTCGGTGAGATCGAAGGGCGTCTGTTTCAGGCTCAAAAAGGCGTAGTCGCCGTTCGCTTGCGAGGCGATGAGGAGGGCGGGTTCAAGACCGCCTTCGCCGCGTGAGAGGCCGGGCTCGAAGGCCACGCGTCCGTTTTCATCCGTGGTCTTGGTCGTTAGAACCTCGTTGTTGCGGGCAAGCAAGCGAAGCTCGACGCCGGCAACGGCTGCGGTGGTGGCGAGTGAATTCACGAAGGCATGGATGCCGTCCGAGCCGGAATAGGCCGCAAGCCCAAGGTCCGAGACGATGAACCACTGGGTGGCGCGATCGTTGTATTCGTCCTCCTTGAGGTTGGTCGGCACCGCCGCAAGCACATACACGCCGGGGGCAAGCGAGGGTAGCGCCTCATTCACCGGAAAGTTTGTGGTGATCTCGGTGTTGAGCTCCTTCTCGACCTTGAGCTCGCCGGTCCATATCTTCTCGCCCTTCTGGTCGGCGATGTCGTTGAGCGTGTAGCCCGTGAGGTTGCGTTGGAAGTCGCTGCCGAGCACCGAGTCGATCAAGTTGCGATCGCCGATCCGGTAGATGGTCACCTTGAGAGTGTCGGTATTGACGCTGATCAGCGGAATTCCCTGCTGACCGGTCTTGGGCAGCACATAGGCCTTGCCCGCAAGCCGCACGAAGGGGCTCCGGTCGCGCACATAAATATTGAAGTCCGCCGTCTTCAGCAGGTTCTCGCCGACGGTCGATGGCAAACCTTCGCGCAGCGTGATTGCATAACTCTCGCCGTGCTGCAGCCCCTCGACGCAGAGCTGCTGGTCGTCGACGGAGAGCGCTGGCTTGTCTTGGCCGACGACCGCGACATAAGGTGAGAAGTCGGTGCGCTTCGGCAGGCTCTCGCTGAACTGGAAGCAGGCGCGTGGCGAGGCCGCATCGGAATCGACGCTGTAGTCCGAGACGCGGAAGCCGTATTTCTCGCGCAAGGAGTTGTACGTGGTCCTCAGCTCCGGCGTCTCATGCAGCTTGAGCGCGAAAGCCAGAGCATTCAGCGCGGGGCGCCATTCGGTGCGTTTGCCATAGGCATTGGCGAGCATGATGAGGTCGTCGGCCTCTTCCGTGGCCGTTGTTGCACGCTGATAAGCGATATAGGAGGCAAAGGTCGCGCGTTCGTGGCGCGTGGTTCCATCATCCTCTTCGGTCGGAGGGATCTTGAGCCAGAGATCGGCGAGCCGCCGCCAGGCTTGCGAGTCGTTCGGCGCGACCGTGACGACCTGGACGTAGATGTTGGCGGCGCTCTCGATGTCGTTTTTCTTAAGCGCCGCGTCGGCATCCTTCTTGAGCGCGATGACGGGTTTAGCGACGGTGCCGGCCTCGTCCTTGAGGTCCGCCTCTAGCTTGATCGCCTCGTCGTCGAGAGCGGGATCTTGAAAGGTCTTTTCGGCGGATTGGGCTGGGGTGAGTGGGGCGGTGGCAAATACGAACAGCGCGGCAACGAGGCCAGCGCGGAACCTTGCAGGCATTGACTTCCTCCCAGGCCCCGCCCTCGGCGCGGCGGGACGTGGGTATAATGTAGTGGCGCTTTGTGACGGAAGCGAGAGGGGGGCTCAGTCTGCGAGCTTCGGCAATTCCGGCCAGCCATAGGCCACCGCGGCGCGCTTGATCAGTGCCTCGGCAAGCTTAAAGCCATTGTCGGAGTTGGTCATCACCACCATCCCCTGACCACTTGCCGGGTAGAGGATCAGATAGCCCTGAAAGCCAACGTTTTGGCCGCGTTTCATGAGGACGAGGGAAGCGCCGTCTCCTGTGACCGCGGCGCCAAGCCCATAAGGGCCGCCGCTTTGTGGCGTCAGCATCTCCTCGAGGGTGTGGCGGCGAAGAAAGATCGAGGTCAGGCCCTGCCAGGTATCGGCGAGCTGCACCAGCAGCTTGGCGAGATCGGTCGGCGTCGACCAGAGTCCGGCCGCGGCGTGCTCCGGGAAGACATGCCAGCGGCCCGGTAGTTCCTTGCCGTCGGCGAAATGACCGCTCACCGCTCTCGATGCGAACGCTTCGCTTGGCGGCTGATCGAAGCTGCTACTGGTCATGCCCATGGGACGCAGCACGAGATCTTGCATGAGTTGTGGGAAGGGCTTTCCCGTCACGTCCTGCAGCAGCGCTTCGGCGATCTCGTAGCCGCCGCCGGAATAGTGATAGGCGCTGCCAGGAGTTGCGATGACGGTGACCGGCGGGGAATTTGCCGGCGGCGTGCCGTCGAGAATTTGTGTCAGCGTCGGGACAGGCGCGCCAACCTCGTAGCCGAGAAAGCCCGGTACGCCGATGCCGCCGGTCATGCTGAGCAGCCCGCGCAAAGTAACCTTGTGCTCCGCGTCCAAGGGATTGCTCCGCACGCGCCAGGAGGTGAGCTTCTCGTTCACGTCCTCATCGAGCTTGAGAGTGCCAGCTTCGACGAGCCGCAGGGCGCCGATTGCGGCGACAAACTTGGACAGCGACGCGGCCTGGTAAGGCGTGTCCGGCATCGCGCCCTTGCCATAGGCGCGGGCGAACGCAATGCGCCCCTCGTCGATCAGCGCGATGCTCGCGGAGGGGACGTTGAGCAAAGCAAGTGCCTGGTCGAGGCCGACGCGCTTCTCTTCGCCTTGCACGGTGATGGCAAGGTCATGCTCGATGGCGCTTGGTTCAGCCGCCATCAGCGCGCTAGACCCAAGCGAAAGCAGTGCGGTGAAGAGCAAGGTCTTCCACAACAGGGCGCATCTCGACATCGGCATGGTCGCCCCGCTATCCAGCCGCATCACGCGGCGCCGCGGCTCTCGCGGGCAAGCGTCGCGATCTCATCGCGCACCCAGTTATGGCATTCGTCGCGATCATAGCTCGAATGCCAGAGGAGCCGCACGGGCACGGAGATGTCCTCGATCGGCAGCTTCACGCGGGCGAGCGCAAATTGGTTCTCGAGGATCGACGCCAAGGTAGCAGGTAGCGTAAGCAGGGCATCGCTATTGAGCGTGAGCAGAAGTCCTGCGAGGACTGACGGAACTTGCGCCGCAATGGAGCAGGTGAGCCTGTGCTTGGCGAGTTCCCGGTCGAGCAGCTCGATGGTGGGGAGCGCGCTTACCGCTATGTGGTCCCTCGCGGCGAAGGACTCCGCGTCCGGCTCCAGTCCGCTCAACGGATGACCTGATCGTGCGACCGTGGCGAGGCTGTCGTCATAGAGCATGAGGACGCGGATGTCGGGCGCGGGCAGCGGCATCGATTCGATGTCGATGGCGAAATGGCAGCGTCCCTGCCGGAGCGCGTCGATGGTTTCCTCTCCCTGGCCTGGCATCCAGCCGACGCGCACCGAGGGCGCCAATACCTCGAGCCGGCGTCGGAGCGGCTGCACCAAGATCAAGTCCCCCGCCTCGCTCGCCGTCATGGCGAAGTCGCGCTCTGCGTCGCGCGGATCGAAGGGCTTGGCCGGTCGCAGCAGGCTCTCCATGCCGGCGAGAATGACGTGCACGGTCGGCGCGAGTTCCTGCGCCCTTGCCGTCGGCACGAGGCGCTGGCCGGCACGCACGAAGAGCTCGTCGGCGAAGATTTCGCGAAGCTTGGCAAGGGCATGGCTGATGGCCGAGGCGCTTCGGCCGAGGCGCTCGGCGGCCCGGGTGACGCTCGCATCAACGAGGAGCGCGTCGAGGATGACGAGAAGGTTGGCGTCGACTTCCTTGAGATGCATGGTGCTAAACAATTCTACTGAAAAGATTTCACTACGTGCATGTTAGCCCGTGGGCTAGGTTTTTTGCAAGGATTTTGGCCTCGGCTGGAGACCCCGAGGCGCAATCGGCGACCCCCGGAAGCGCTTCCTCATTCTCAACTTCGCGGCGGTCCGAGGACCTCAAGTCCAAGGACCATCGCGCCCTGTTCCAAAGGGCATGGGTTTCTTCCCACTCACATTGGGATGGGGACTCAACAGTCCAAGCGCTTACGTTTGAGGGATGCACATGATTCGGATTGCTTCGCTTGCCCGGCCGATTGCTCTCGTCGCACTCGGCGTTTGTCTTGGAGCGCCGCCGGCTGCCGCCGACCCAAGCGTAAAGGACGTGCTCAGGACCTACACGGACATCGCCGCGGCCGGCTATGCCGACTCCCTCGCCACTGCGAAGACGCTGCAGCTCGCGGTCAATCAGCTTCTCGCCAACCCGACCGACCAGACCATGCTCTCCGCTCGCGCCGCCTGGATCGCCGCGCGCATCCCCTACATGCAGACCGAGGCCTTCCGCTTCGGCAACAAAATCGTCGATGACTGGGAGGGCAAGGTAAACTCCTGGCCACTCGACGAGGGTCTGATCGATTACGTCTCGGGATCCTATGGCACCGATTCCCCCGAGAACGAGCTCTACGCCGCCGACGTCATCGCCAATACCTCGCTCACCATCGGCGGCAAGAAGCTCAACACCTCGAAGATCACCAAGGAGCTGCTTGCCGACACGTTGCAAGAGGCGGGTGGTGTCGAGGCGAATGTCGCCACCGGCTATCACGCCATCGAGTTCCTGCTCTGGGGCCAGGATCTGAACGGCACCGGGCCCGGCAACGGCAATCGCCCGGCGAGCGACTACAACACCAAGAAATGCACCGGCGGTCACTGCGACCGGCGGGTACAGTATCTTCGCGCCGCCACCGACCTGCTCGTCGACGATCTCGCTCGGATGGCGGCGCAATGGGCCCCTCACGGTGCGGCGCGCAAGACCATCGAGCATGGGAGCGATGAGGCGGGGCTCACCGCGATTCTCACCGGGCTCGGCAGTCTCGCCTATGGCGAGCTTGCGGGCGAGCGCATGAAGCTGGGCCTGATGATCCACGATCCGGAGGAGGAGCATGATTGCTTCTCCGACAACACCTTCGCCTCGCACTATTTCGACGCGCTCGGCATCCGCAATGTTTATGTCGGCCGCTACCGCCGCGTCGACGGCTCGGTAGTCCAGGGCCCGAGCGTGTCCGATCTCGTCAAGGCGAAGGCGCCGGAGGTCGACAATGAGGTCAGGGCCAAGATCGAGCTGACCATGGACGCCATGGGTGAGCTTTATCGGCGCGGGGTAACGGTCGAGAACTACGACCAGATGATCGGCGAAGGGAACCAGGAGGGCAACGCGACGGTGCAGAAGGTCGTGGACAACCTGCTCAATCAGACGAAGGAAATCGAGCGCGCCGTCGTCGCACTCGATCTGAGCGCCATTAAGTTCGAAGGCTCGGACAGCCTGGATGCCCCGGACAAGGTCAAGGAGGAGAACAAGTCCGCCGGCGTGGCGGCGCCCGCCAGCCCGCAATAGGTTGGTCTAGAATCGATTGCAAGCCTAAGGGCCGTATGATGTTATAACATAACAAGGCCCGGGGCAAAACGAGGCGATGATGAGGCGATGATAATGCAGACGAGTTGGGGGCTGAAAATAATGAGGAGACCAAAGATCCCGCCAATGCTGATGGCGGGCAGATGTCTACGAGCCGCGGCACTTGGCGGCGCGCTTGCCGCTGCCCTAGGAGCAAAGATCCCAAGGGCGTGGCGCTGTCCGGCCGCGTCGTTGGTCCACCTTCCGACCTGAACCTCATCGATTTTTATGCCGATGGCGGCATTACCTTCTCGGGCATGATCCCGCGGCGCCCGGACGACTCGCTTGCCATTGGTGTCGCCTATACCGGCATCTCCGACCGGTCCGCTCCTTCGACGTCGACTCCGCCGTTTCTGTGGCGCGCAATTACGAGGCGCTGCTTGAGATCTGCTACACCACACAGCTTGCCTCTGGCTGGACGCTGCAGCCAGATTTCCAGTACTTCTGGCAGCCCGGCGGCAATATGCCGAATGACACAGGCAACGGGGCCGTTCCAAATGCGGCTGTGTTTGGGGCATGTTCGACTATGAGCTTTTGACGAGGCCTGGTGCTGACGTAGGACGCTTGCACTCAAATCGTAACAAGTCCCGCTGCCGCGTTGTCCCAGCACTGAGTGGAGCATCGCCGAAGCCAATCCTGTCGCGCAGTCCCAAGCTGATCGCGCTGGTTTTGCTCGGCGCGAGCCTGCCGCTCTTCCTCGGTGCCTGGGAGAGCTATGGCGCCGGCGCCGATGCCGCCACCGCGACCCTCACCGCCCCGGTTACCGACTTCTCGAAGTCAGAGGAGGGCGAGGACAAGCCGGGGGGCAGCGCGACCTCTAAGGCGAGCGTGGACAACGCCAACGCTTTCTCCGCCTCTTCCGGCAATATGGACTTCAAGCGCGAGCTCGACTTCAAGATCGGCAACGCCATCTTCCGCAAGAACTGGGTGTCGGCGCCGGCCTCGACCGACGCCTCCGATGGGCTCGGGCCGCTGTTCAATTCGCGCGCCTGCCAGAACTGCCACCTCAAGGACGGGCGCGGGCACCCTCCCTTCACCGAGGGCATCCACGACGACAGTCATTCGATGCTGATGCGTCTTTCGGTCCCACCCAAGACCGATGAGGAAAAAGCGAAGCTCGCGGCACACGAGGTCAACTCGATCCCGGAGCCGACTTATGGCGGTCAGCTCCAGGACCTCTCCATCCAGGGCCAAAAGGCCGAAGGCCAGATCAAGATCGACTACAAGGAGAAGGCGGTGAAGCTTGTCGGCGGCGAGACGGTGCGTCTCAGGGTGCCCGGCTACAGCATCGTTGATCTCGGGTATGGGCCGCTCGCACCGGACATCATGATGAGCCCGCGCGTGGCGCAGCCGATGATCGGGCTCGGCCTGCTGGAAGCCATCCCCGAAGAGCAAATCCTCGCGAACGCCGATCCGGACGACGCCGACCAGGACGGCATCTCTGGCAGGCGTAACCAGGTCTGGTCGCGCGAGAACAACAAGGTCATGCTCGGCCGCTTCGGCTGGAAGGCCGGCGTGCCCACCATCAACCAGCAGGCGGCTGAGGCGGCCAACGGCGACATCGGGCTCTCCACCACGATGATCCGCAAGCCGTCTGGCGACTGCACCGACAAGCAGCAGGATTGCCTGAATGCGCCGAACGGCAATTCGCCCCAATATCAGGACGTCGAGCTTGGCGACGACCTGTTCAAGCTCGTTGTGTTCTACACGCACAACCTCGCCGTTCCGCCGCGGCGCGACCCAAACAATCCCGACGTGCTGAAGGGCAAGGAGCTGTTCTACTCGATCGGCTGCTCGGGCTGTCACAAGCCGAAATTTGTGACCGGCAATGTGCCTGACCAGCCGCATCTGTCGCATCAGCTGATCTGGCCTTACACCGACCTCCTCCTGCATGCCATGGGTGAGGGGCTAGCCGACCATCGCCCTGATGGCGAGGCGACCGGGAGCGAGTGGCGCACCGCGCCGCTGTGGGGCATCGGGCTCACTCAGACGGTCAACGGTCATACGCTCTTTTTGCATGACGGGCGCGCCCGCAACCTCACCGAGGCTATTCTCTGGCACGGCGGGGAGGGACAGGCGTCGCGCGACCGATTCGCCAAACTCTCCAAAGAGGATCGGGAGCGCCTGATCGCTTTCGTGAACTCGCTGTGAGAACGATCGCGGCACTGCAAGCGCTCTCCCTTACCGCCCTCTGCGCAAGTGCCGTGCCGGTCCATGCGGATGCGGACCACGCGGCCATCGCGAAAGCCACGCTCGAGCAATTCATCGGCCCCGGCTATGCGCATTTCACAGAGAGCACCGAAGCACTGAGCCAATCCGTTTCGGCGCTATGTGCGAAGCCGTCAGCGGCAGCGCTCAAGGACACGCAGAAGGCCTTCGCCGCAACGGTCGAAGCCTGGAGCGTGGTCGAGGTCATCCGCTTCGGTCCCGTGGCTCAAGAACAGCGCTATGACCGCATCTTCTACTGGCCTGACCCCAAGGGCCTCGGCACCCGCCAGGTGCGCGAAGCGCTTACAAAGCAGGATCAGAGCGTCACGGACGTCGCCTCACTCCCCGGCAAGAGCGTGGCGCTACAGGGCCTGCCGGCACTCGAATATCTCGTTTATGGTGACGGTGCCGGCACGTTGGTGAAAGGCGGCGCCGAATCCCAATTCCGCCGTCGCTTCGCGCAAGCCGTCGCCGGTAATCTCGCCGGCATGGCCAAGGACATCGCGGCAGGCTGGCAGGACGGCGCGCCCTACACGACGTCTTATCTTCAGCCAGGCCCCAGCAATGCCGCCTACCACACCGAAAAAGAGGTAACGCTCGAGCTGTTCAAGACCTTCGTGACCGGCATCGAGATGGTGCGCGATCAGAAAATGGCAAAGGCGCTGGGAGCCAAGGCCGATCAAGCAAGGCCACAGCTGGCGGCCTTCTGGCGGAGCGGCTTGAGCTTCGCCAACATGGCCGACAATCTCACCGCGGCGCGGGAGCTGTTCACCAAGGGCGGCTTCGCGCAAGTGGTGCATAGCGACTCTCCCGGCGTGGAGGAATCGGTCGTCTTCGACCTAAACCACGCGATCGAGGTTCTACGCGGCATCAACAAGCCCATCGCCGACGCCGTGCACAACGAGGACAGTCGCTCCAAGCTCGAAGCCCTGCGCGTCTCGCTGAAAAGCGCCGCCACCACCGCCGGCGACATCATCGCGCGCAGCGCCGGCCTCACCTTCGGCTTCAATGCCATGGACGGAGATTGAACATGCAGATCGACCGCCGGGAGCTCCTCATCGGTGCGGCGAGCAGCGCGGCGCTGCTCGCCTTGTCCTGCGACGCCGCCGATGCAAGTCGCGGCGAGCCCGAGCTGTTCGCCGCCGCGCGCAAAGACGATCGCGGCACCTACTCAGCGGCTTTGTTCTCGCTTGGTGGCGGCGATATCCGTCCCGTGGAGCTGCCTGAGCGCGGCCACGACATTGCGCTCCGCCCAGGCTCAGGCGAATGGGTCGCCTTTGCCCGGCGCCCTGGCCGGTTCGGCGTGGCAGTGCCCACCGACGGACGGGCGCCGGTCTGGTTCACCTCGAAGCCCGACCGGCACTTCTTCGGCCACGGCGTGTTCTCCGCTGACGGCAGACTGCTCCACACCACGGAAAACGACTATAAGAACGCGCAAGGCATCATCGGCGTGCGCGACGCGACCGACGGGTACAAACAGATCGGCGAGTTCTCGGCGCGCGGGATGGAGCCGCATGACGTGGCGCTGCTCGCCGACGGCCGCACCATGGTTATCGCCAATGGCGGCATTCGCACCCATCCGGATTCCGGCGCTGACGAGCTGAACCTTCCAGACATGAAGCCTTCGCTCGTCTATGTCGATCTGACCACCGGCGATCTTCTCGAGGAGCAGAAGCTCGAGCCCGCCCTACACCAGCTTTCCATCCGGCACCTTGCACTCGCTTGCCGCGACACGGTGGTGTTCGGCTGCCAATATCGCGGTCCGGAAGCTGACGCGCCGCCGCTTATCGGCTTTCATCGCCGCGGCGGGAAGCCGGTGATTGTGCCGGCGCCAGCGGCGACGCAACCCGCGCTCAAGAACTATATCGGCTCGGTGTCTGCGGACGCCGGCGGCAGCATTGTCGCGGCTTCGGCGCCGAAGGGCGGCCTGATCACCTATTGGGATGTTAAAGCCCGGCGGTTCCTGGGCACTTGCGAGCTGAATGACGGTTGCGGCATTGCGCCTACGCGGCACAGAGCGAGCTTCCTGTTGACCAGTGGCCAGGGCTGGCTGGTTGAGGCCAACGTTAAGGCGACGCGCGACGAAGACCGCCGCTCGTCGCCCTATGAATGGGACAATCACGCCATCCTCGTGCGCTGAGGGCGCCTGCTACGCCAGATCGCACCTGCGGGCCTATTCTCACCTTATTTCTCGGACTAATCTCCGCTAGCCACCCGCGTCATGGCCAGGCGTGGCGCTTAGGGTCATTCCCGTCATTCGCTTCGGCACCTAAATTGACGGGAATGCGCGGGGGCACAGTTCCCGGCAGGACATTGCCGTACCTTGGGTCCGCTCGTTTGGCGGATAGAGGCTGATGCAAATGAAGCTGCTGCTCAAGATCGGCGCCGGCCTGATCGCCCTGGTGGTGGTCGCGCTTATCGCCTTCAACCTGCTCATCTCCGCCAGCGCGGTGCGCGATCGCGTGGCAGCGCGCGTCAAAGAGCAGACCGGGCGCGAGCTTACCGTCAACGGCTCAACCTCCCTACTGCTCATGCCGAGCCCGCATATCGTGCTCACCGACGTCGAGATCGTCGATCTGCAGAATCGCGCCGGCGCCGATCTCAAGGTAGACCGGCTCGCCCTCGATGTCAGTTTCGGTCAGCTGTTCAGCCGCGAGGTCGACGCCAAGCGCGTGGTTATGGAGCGTCCGGTGTTCACGGTGCGGCTCAAACAGCAATCGGCCAGCATTGACCAGCAGGGCGACGTTGGCCCGCAGCACGACAAGCGAGCCGAAGCGCCGCTTCGCTTTATCGCCGCCGACGCCGCCGGCGGATCTCCGCGTCACGACATCATGCTCGACGACGTACAGATCGAAGAGGGCACGGTGCGCATCATCTACGACGCAAATGGCGCCGAGCGGCGTATCGAAAAGATCAATGCCAATCTGAGCCTGCCCCATCTCGTCGATCCGCTGACCGCCAAGGGCGACTTCGACTGGAAGGGCACGCGCGTCGGCTTCGATCTCAAGCTCGCCTCTCCCGCCGACCTCGACACGCAGCGGTCCGCGCGGCTCGATCTCGCCCTCGATACCGATGCCATTGATGCCAATTTCGCGGGCACCATAACGGCCAAGCCCGCCTTCAGTGCCGAAGGCGATCTGACCGCAAAGACGCAATCGGTGCCGTCTCTGCTCGCCTGGATGCGTCAGCAGCCTCCCTCCGAGACCGCGGTTGGCAGCGGCGATCTGTCGAGTCATGTCACTTGGCAGGCTGGTGAGATCTCCTTCTCCCAGGCGCGCTTTGCGCTGAGCCACGCCACCGGACAGGGCCAGGCGGTCGTCACCTTGAGCAGCCCGAGGCCTCATGTCCGCGCGGCGCTCTTGCTGGAAACTCTCGATCTGAACCCATTTTTCGCAGGCAGCAGCAGGCGAGCAGCGCAGCTAGGCACTTCCGCACCGGCGGAAGGCACAGGGTCCGGCGAGCCATCATCCTCCGCTGGCTCGGGAGAGAAGGGCGACAATGAGCGCGCCGCGACCCAAGGCGACGAGACGCAAGGCGATACGGCCGCGCAGTCGCCACCGCCCTCTGAAGCTGCACGCAAGGCGGATCGCACCGCTTCAGCGAAGGTCGCGCCCGCCGCCTTCGATGCCGACGTCAATGTGAATGTGAAAGAGACGAAAATCGCGCGCATGACCATCGGTCCGACGTCGCTCGGATTGTTCTTACGTGACGGGGTGCTCGACGCCACCTTGGGCGGTATGCAGCTCTATGACGGGCAGGGCAGCGGCAAGTTCACTCTCGATGCCTCAAAGCCGGTCCCGACCTTCACCGGCAATCTCTCGCTCGACGGCGTCTCGATGCAACCGCTGCTTGACGGTGCCGCTGGGTTCAAGATGCTGGCCGGCCGCGCCAAGGTGGGGCTGCAGCTGAACGGCACCGGCGGTAGCGGCGATGAAATCAAGCATTCGCTTGCCGGCAGTGGCAGCATCGACATCAGCGACGGCTCGATCGAAGGCATCAATTTGACCGAGCTGATCCAGGGCGTGGGTGCTGGCCAAATGCCCAATCTGGAGCAGGGCCCCGGCGCCAAGACGGCCTTCAGCGCGCTTGGCGGCACTTTCAACATCGCGAGCGGCGTCGCCGAGACCCACGATATCGAGATGACGAGTCCGCTGCTGAAGGTCACTGCGCGCGGCACTGTGGACATGGTGACGAGCAGTCTCGATTTTCTCACGCAGCCTGAGATCGTCGCTGGCCCGGAAGGCAAAGGCGGGGCAAACGATCTTGCCGGTCTCACCGTCCCGGTCCGCATCGAAGGCCCGTTCGATCATCCAGCCTTCAAGCCCGAGCTCAAAGGCATGTTCACAAGTCCGGAGCAGGCATCGAAGACAATCAACCAGATTGGCGACGTGCTGCAAAAGAAGTTCAAGGGCAAGCCCGTCGGTGAGGCCATCGGCCGGATGCTTGGCGGGGTTCGCATCGGCAAGGATCGCGGTAACGGCGCCGGCGCGGAAAACGCCAAACCGCCGGCGAGCCAGGAGGAGGAGCCCGACGCCGAGGAGGCTCCGCCGGCAGAGAGCGACAAGAGCCGCGACCCCGACCTCGACAATATATTGCGGTGAGCGGCCGTGTCGGGGCCATGGCTTGGCGGCGCGAAATCTTAACCCTGACAGTCTAATCCAGAGAATTCCGCGAGTTTGGAACGGGGTCCGCGGGGGGCGGAGGGTCGTCCATGGTCGTTGCGCTGCGCCGCATTGCCATCGTGGCCATGTCTTTGACCGTCTCGGCCGGACTGGCCGGCGGGGTGGTGGCGCGCCAGCCGTCCCTCGCCGACATCGATCCCCATGAGGGCGTGGCGCGCGCCCATGCCATGCCGGTGCAGGGCATCGATGTCTCCAACTGGCAGGGCGACATCGACTGGGACAAGGTCCGCGCCGCAGGCACGCAGTTCGCTTTCATCAAGGCGACCGAGGGCGGCGACTATATCGATCCGAAATTTGCCCAGAACTGGGAGGCCGCCAAACGGGTTGGCATTGCGCGCGGCGCCTACCACATGGTGTTCTGGTGCCGCTCCGCCAATGAGCAGGCGCTGTGGTTCATCCTCAATGTGCCGCCCGATCCGGATGCGCTCCCCCCGGTGCTCGATCTCGAATGGAACGGCCATTCGCGCTCTTGCCCGAAACGAATCCCGGTCAACCTCGCGCTCGAGAAGATCAAGATCATGCTCGATGTCATGGAGGCCCACACCGGCAAGCGCCCAATCATCTATACCGATGTCACCTTTCACCGCGAGGTGCTGGAGGGTCAACTCCCCGGCTACAATTTCTGGCTACGCTCCGTTGCCGCCGAGCCTCAGGAGATCTATCCGACCCGGCCCTGGCTGTTCTGGCAGTTCACCACCACAGGCTACGTGCCCGGCATCGAGAAGCCGGTGGACCGCAATGTGTTCAACGGCACGCCTGGTGATTGGCGTCAGGTCTTGCCGGCGCGGGCGCCAAGACAAACTGTGCGCACACCGGTCGAGACGTCCGCTCGGCGCTAGAGCATGCCCTTGACAGCGATCCCCCGGCAGGCGCCTTCGATGCTCTCGCCGCGCAGCAGATGCCATACCGACCGCCGCTGTGGCCCGATTAGCGGCTTCGGCCAATCCACCGCGATGTCCTCGGCTTGTCCTGCGCTGCCGGCAACACCGAGCGGCTTCAGCAACTTGCTGGGAGATGGATTGGCTCGAGGCGGCAATTCTGGCGGCACTGAATCTTCGCCGCCCCACAGGAGCACACAAGGACGGTTTGAGACAGGGTCCGGCGGCTGCTGCTCGATCCTCGCGCTCAAGGAAAGCGCCCGCGGGTTCGGCAGATAAATCGCGAGATTGCCGGCGTCCCGCACCTTGCCGGCAAGCTTCGCCATTCAGCCCTCATTCTTCGCCGCGGTACTCTATACACGGCGGCAGACAAGCGGGACGCGTGCTGCCCTATCTCGATCTTCCGTTCCAGCACGCGAGCCCAAAGGTGCTGAAGGCCATGCGCCGCCCGGCGCACCAGGAGAAGACGCTCGATCGCATTCGCGCCTGGCGGGCGATCTGCCCTGACCTTGCCATCCGCTCCACCTTCATCGTCGGCTTCCCCGGCGAGACCGAGGAGGATTTCGCTTTCCTGCTCGATTGGCTCTCCGACACGCGGCTCAATCGCGTCGGCTGCTTCAAATATGAGGACGCGGATGGGGCCGCTGCCAATGCTCTTCCCGATCAGGTGCCGCAAGAAATGAAGGAGGAGCGCTACGCGCGACTGATGCAGCACCAGCAGGCGATCAGTACAGAGATCCTTGCCGAACGAGTGGGCAATACCATCGAAGTCATTGTCGACGAGGTTGAGGAGGACGGCGCCATCGCCCGTTCGGCCTGGGATGCGCCGGAGATCGACGGCAACGTCTATCTCAACGGGGAGATGGAGTTAAGCGTCGGCGACCGCGCGCGTGTCGCCCTAGAAGCCTCCGATGAATACGATCTGTGGGGCAGTGTCGCCGGGTCGATCGGCGCGCACGCAATGGAACCAACTCCCGCCTAGCCCCGCTTAAGTAACCTTCTATTAAGCCATACGCGCGAATCCGCGCGCCGTTTACGCACCGCTAAGCGCGGTCCTGAGAGCATGTGCCCCGGTTCGCGCGCCCCGCGGTCTTTGGCGGGACGCGAGCGGAGAGCCCGATGAAGCGCTTGGTCCAACCTTTCTACAAAGACGACGCCGATAACGGCGCGGTCGAACATGGCGTCATTGCCGTTGGCATCGCGCTCGCCCTCCTGGCGATCCTCGGCCAGATTGGTGGGGCGCTGAACACCCCGTTCTGACCTGCCGCTCAGGCGCTCAGCCGCGCCCTGATTTCCTCTTCCGCTCCCGCGACCCACTCCGCCATCTTTGGAAGTGCTAGGACAACCTCGGCATAGGAAGCAGCGTTGCCGTCGTCGCCGAAGGCCGAGAGGTCCACCCCATACGTGCGGAAGCGCGTCGCCACCGGCGCGTACATGGCATCGGCATTGCTGAAGGCGCCGAACAAGAACGCTCCGGCGTGGCCGTATTTAGCCCGTGCCTCGCACCAGATCGCCACGATGCGGCGAATGTCGCGGTCCAAGTCTTCTCCAATCGGCGGGGTGGGGAAACGTGCGAGCAAATCCATGGACATGTCGTTGCGCAGCGTGACGAAACCTGAATGCATCTCTGCCGAGATCGAGCGGGCGAGCGCACGCGCTTGGGGATCGTGCGGCCACATCTGAGTTTCGGGATGGCGCTCGGCGAGAAATTCGAGGATGGCGAGACTGTCGAAGACGACAAGGCCGTTGGTCTTGAGCGCAGGCACCTTGCCTGAGGGGGAATGGCGCAGGATCGCGGCCTTGCTCTCCGGCTGGCGCAGGCGAATGCGCTCCTCGGCGAAGGGAATGCCGCAATGCTTCATGGCGAGCCAGAGCCTGAGGCTCCAGGACGAGAAGTTCTTGTCGCCGATGATGAGGGTATAACCGTCCGCGGACATGATCCCGCCTTCCGTTATTGTCATTATGGCGCACCCCTGCCATTAATGCGCGCCACCATCAAGCCCCGTTCCGAGTTGCATCCATGTCGATGAGAACCTTGCCGAAATCGCGCCGTGACCTGGGAGATTTACTGCTCGCAAGGGGGAGCGAGGCCAATCCCATCTGGCTCGTCGCCGCCAAGGACAACGCGCGCCTGCAAGGCTTGAGCGAAGTCCAGCGGAATTGGCTCGAAGCGCGGGGCTGGGCGCCGAAGCCTGGCGCTGTCCTGCTCCTGCCCAATGAAAGTGGCGGCGTTGGCGGCGCCTTGCTTGGCGTTGGCGACGAGGATTGGGCGACACAAGCGCCATTGCTTCCTGGCGCCCTGCCGGGCGCGCTCCCTCCCGGCGACTATCGCTTCGCCTCTGAGCTTCCCGATCCCGAGCTTGCCACGCTTGCCTGGCTTGCCGGGTCTTACCGCTTCGGGCGCTACAAGGCTGAGAACGACGTCAAGCCGAAGCGCCTGGTGCTGCCCGACGGTGTCGACCGGGCCCGCCTGCTCGCGCTTGCCGAAGCTTTGTTCTTCGGCCGCGACCTCATCAACACGCCGGCGAACGATCTCGGTCCGGCCGAGCTCGAGGCTGCTGCCCGAGAGATCGGCTCCGAGCATGGCGCCTCCATCAAGGTAACGGAAGGCTCGAGCCTGCTCTCCGACAATTTTCCCATGATTCATGCCGTGGGCCGCGCCAGCGACCGCGCGCCGCGGCTGATCGATCTGCGCTGGGGTGCGGAACGTGCGCCCAAAGTCACCATCGTCGGCAAGGGCATCTGCTTCGACACCGGCGGCCTCGACATCAAGCCGGGAAGCGCCATGGCGCTGATGAAGAAGGACATGGGCGGCGCCGCGTCGGCGCTGACCTTCGCCCACCTCGTCATGCGGGCGAGCCTTCCGATGCGGCTCCGCGTGCTGATCCCCGCCGCCGACAATGCGATCGCCGGCAACGCATTTCGTCCCGGCGATGTGCTGAGGAGCCGAAACGGCATGACCGTGGAGATCGGCAACACCGATGCCGAAGGCCGGCTCGTGCTCGCCGACGCTCTGAGCTTCGCCGACGAGGAGGCCCCGGATTTTCTCGTCACCATTGCCACGCTCACCGGTGCCGCGCGCGTTGCGCTCGGCCCCGACCTGCCGCCGCTCTATACCGATGACGAGAACCTTGCCGCCGGGCTGCTCGCCAGCGGCTTGAGCGTCGGTGATCCGCTGTGGCGGATGCCGCTTTGGGGGCCGTACGACAAGCTTCTGAAAAGCAGCATTGCCGACGTCAATCACATTGCCGAAGGCTCCCACGCCGGCTCGGTCATCGCCGCGCTGTTCCTGAAGCGCTTTGTCACCGACGCCAAGCGCTTCGCCCATCTCGACATCTTCGGATGGGTCCCCCGCGAGCAGCCTGGACGCCCGCAAGGCGGCGAGCCGCAAGCCGCGCGTGCGCTGTTCGCCTATTTCCGCAAAGAACTAGGGTCGTGAGCGACGGCGCGCCGCCAGACCCGCGCCGCCACGCTTACCGCGAAGGTTTGGCTGCGGAGTCCTTGCGCAGGCACGTGGTAGCGGCGCGTTACGCCACCGGAGAGCGCCGCCAGGTCGCGGTGCCGTCGCTTCCGTTGCGCCGGGAGCCGCGCTTCGACGCAACGCTCGATACCGAGGCGCTGTTCGGCGAGACGCTGACGCTGTTAGACGAAAGCGAGGGCTGGGCCTGGGTGCAGCTCGTGCGAGACGGGTATGTCGGCTACATGCCGTGCGAAGGCCTTGCCGCCGCGATTGCAATCCCGACCCACCGCGTGGCGGTGCTGCGCACCTATGTCTATCCGAGCCCAGACATCAAGGCGCCGCCGCTCGCGCTGTTGAGTCTGAATGCGCTGCTGTCCGTGTCGGGTGAGGAGGGCAGGTTCCTCACGCTGAAATCTGGCGGCTTCGTCATCGCCGAGCACGCACGGAAGATCGGCGAGCACGCGGGCGATTTCGTCGACATGGCGCTCGCGTTTGCCGGCACGCCCTATCTTTGGGGCGGCCGCACCAGCCTCGGGCTCGACTGCTCAGGACTGGTGCAACTCGCGTACGAGGCGGCGGGCCTTGCCTGTCCTCGCGACGCCGACATGCAAGCTAACGAAGTCGGCACCCCGCTTGATTGGCAATGCCCCGGCGCACTCACGCGTGGCGATCTCGTGTTCTGGGATGGCCACGTCGGCATCATGACGAGCGCGCGGGATCTCGTGCATGCGAGCGCCTATCAGATGGTGGTGGTGGAGGAGCCGCTGGCCGAAGCCCGTGCCCGGATTTTCGCATCGAAAGGGGGCGAGATCGTCGAAGTGCGGCGCCCGGCTCGCCTCTCAACCGCCGGGTGCTAAGCGCTCAGCTAGTGAAGCACTCCGAACAGCCACAACAAAATGATGATGGGGATCGGAATACCGATCAGCCACAAGAGAATACCGCGCATGGGTAGCGTTCTGCGTTCATTGGCCTGGATGGTTCTGGCCTAGAAACGTAGGAACGGCGATTGAGTTCCCTGGCTCAAGTTGCGACCGCGCCGCCCCGCGTCGATTCAAGCTCGAAGGCGGCGGCGAGCAGCGCCTTGGTGTACTCGGTCTTCGGCTTGGTGAAGACGGTGCGCGCCGAACCCTGCTCCACCACCTTGCCGTGACGGAGCACGATGATGGCATTGGCGAGCGCGCGCACCACCTTGAGATCGTGGCTGATGAAGAGATAAGCGAGCTTGTAGCGCTTCTGCAGGTCGCGCAAGAGATCGACAATCTGAGCCTGCACCGACACATCGAGCGCGCTGGTCGGTTCGTCGAGGATCAGAAATTTCGGCTCGAGCACGAGCGCGCGGGCAATGGCGATGCGCTGGCGCTGCCCGCCGGAGAATTCATGCGGATAGCGATCCTGCGAGGCTGGATCGAGCCCCACCTCCTTCAGCACCCCTGAGACTTCGCGCCCGCCGCTCGGCGCGATCCATGTCGGGCTTCTGGATCAGCAAGCCTTCCTCGATGATCTGCCCGACGGAGAGGCGCGGCGACAGCGAGCCGTACGGGTCCTGGAACACGATCTGCATGTCGCGGCGAAGCGGGCGCATGCGCTTTGAATCGTACCCGTCGATGCGATTGCCGAGATAGACGATCGGGCCCGCGCTCGTCACGAGCCTCAGCAAGGCAAGACCGAGCGTTGTCTTGCCCGATCCGGACTCACCGACGACGCCGAGCGTCTGCCCTTCCTTGACCACAAGATCGATACCGTCCACCGCCTTGATATGGCCGACGACGTGCCGCATGAAGCCGCGCTTGATCGGGAACCAGACCTTCAAATCCTTGGCTTCGAGGACGACGGGCGCCTTGGCATTGGTGGCTGGCGGCGAGCCTTTAGGCTCCGAGGCGAGCAGATGCTTGGTGTAGGGGTGCTGCGGCGTGGCGAAGATGTCACGCGTCGTGCCATGCTCCACGATCTCACCGTTGGTCATCACGCAGACGCGGTCGGCCATCTTGCGCACGATACCGAGATCGTGGGTGATGAGCAGCATGGCCATGTTGAATTCCGATTTGAGCTTGAGCAGCAGATCGAGGATCTGCGCCTGTATGGTCACGTCGAGCGCGGTGGTCGGCTCGTCGGCGATGAGCAGATCGGGCTCGTTGGCGAGCGCCATGGCGATCATCACCCGTTGCCGCTGACCGCCGGAGAGCTGGTGAGGATAGGAGTCGAGGCGGCCTTTCGGGTCCTCGATACCGACCTTGGCGAGGAGGTCGAGCACGCGGACCTGCGCGGCACGGTCGGAAAGACCGCGATGGATCTTCAGCACCTCGCCGATCTGCTGCTCGATGGTGTGCAGTGGGTTGAGCGAGGTCATAGGCTCTTGAAAAATCATGGAAATCTGATTGCCGCGGACGTGGCGGAGCCCGTCTAGCGGGAGCGCCATTAAATCCTCCCCCTTGAAGTGGATGAGGCCAGAGGGGTGCGACGCTGCCGGGTAGGGAAGCAGGCGCAGGATGGAGAGCGCCGTCACCGTCTTACCGGAGCCGGACTCGCCGACGAGCGCCACGGTCTCGGCCTCGCCGATGTCGAAGGAGATATGCTTGACGGCATGAGTGACCTTGCCTCTCCCGCGGAAATCGACAGACAGGTTCTCGACGCTGATGAGAGGTTGTCCCGGCGACTGAGGCGAGGATTTGCTATCAACCATGCACTGTCCCTGCTGTTTTCGCCCCATCGGCATCGGCGCATTCGCCGTGCTCGACCTCGATTGTGGCGTGATCCAAGCCGAAGCGCTCATGCAGCCGCTGCTTGATGGCTTTCACCATCCGGTCGCCGGCCAGCCCTTTGTCAACGCAGGCATGCAGCGTCACTATGCGCCGCTCCTGGGTGATCGACCACACATGCACATGATGCACGCCAAGCACGCCCGGCACGTTGTCGACGAGGTCGGGCCCGATGTGCCGCGTATCGAGCTCTGGCGGCGCGCCTTCGAGCAGGATGTGGCTTGACGCCTCCACCACCGTCCAGCCGCTGCGCACGATGATGGCGGCAACGAGGATCGACAGCAGCGGATCGATGGGCGTCCACCCGGTCAATAGGATCACGGCGCCGGCGACCAGCGCCGCCACTGAGCCGAGCAGATCGCCGAGCACGTGCACCGCGGCGCCTTTGACGTTGAGATTTTCGCGGTCCGCGCCCTGCAGCAGCGCGAAAGCCGCGATGTTCACGAGCAGCCCAAGCACTGCCACAACCACCATGATGCCGCCCTCCACGGCCCGCGGTGAGCTCAAGCGCTGCACGGCCTCGTACACGATCCAGGCGGCGATGACGAAAAGCGCGATCCCGTTGGTGAAGGCGATCAGCACCTGGAAGCGATCGAAGCCATAGGTGCGCCTCCAATCCGCAGAGTGTCGTGCCAGGCGAAATCCGAACCAGGCGAGCGAGAGCGAAGCGAAGTCGGTGAGCATGTGGCCGGCATCGGCGATGAGCGCAAGCGAGCCGGAGACGATGCCTCCCGCCACTTCGACGAACATGAACAGGCCGGTGATGAGCGCGGCAAGCCCCATGCGCTGCTCATTGGTGGCGTGGCGGTGCGTATGCGTTTCTCCCGGAGCGTGGGAATGTGAGCCGTGCATCATCATTTCAGCCGAAGGATTTGCGCGGGTCGAGCGCGTCGCGTACCGCCTCGCCGATGAAGATGAGGAGACTAAGCATGATGGCGATGACGAAGAAGGCGGTGAGGCCGAGCCACGGCGCCTGCAGGTTGTCCTTGCCTTGCGCGAGCAGCTCGCCAAGCGACGGCGAGCCAGCGGGCAGGCCCACACCGAGGAAATCGAGCGAGGTCAGCGTGCTGATCGAGCCGTTCAGAATGAAGGGCATGAAGGTAAGCGTCGCCACCATGGCATTGGGCAGCAGATGCTTGAAGATAATTTTCACATTCGACAGGCCGAGCGCGCGCGCCGCGGTGACATATTCGAAATTGCGGGCGCGCAGGAATTCGGCGCGCACCACGCCGACCAGCGCTACCCAGGAGAAGGCGAGCAGGATGCCGAGCAGGATCCAGAAATTAGGTTCGATCACCGCGGCGATGATGATCAGCAGATAAAGCTGCGGGACAGAGGTCCAGATCTCGATGAAGCGCTGGAACAGGAGATCGGTCCAACCGCCGAAATAGCCCTGCACCGCGCCGGCCGCGACGCCGACGATAGAGGCAAAGAATGTCAGCACCAGCCCGAACAGCACCGAGATGCGGAAGCCGTAGATGACGCGGGCGATCACGTCGCGCCCCTGATCGTCGGTGCCGAGCCAGTTCCATTCAAGCTCGTCGTCACAGGGGTGAAATCCGCCCTTGATCGCCGCCTCGCAATCCTCCTTGGTCAGCATCCAGGTTGGCTTCACCGGGAAGGCCATTGGCGGGTTCTTGTTGGGCGTGTCGTAGGAGAACGGGATCGGCGGCCAGAGGATCCAGCCGTCCTTGTCCGCGATCATCTCCTTGACCGCCGGGTCGCGATAGACTGCCTCGGTCTCGAAGATGCCGCCGAATGCGGTCTCCGGATAGCTCCTGAACACCGGGAAGTAGTAGTGGCCGTCGAATTTCACGATCAGCGGCTTGTCGTTGGCGATGAACTCGGCGAACAGGCTGATCACGAACAGGACGAGGAAGATCCATAACGACCAGTAGCCGCGCTTGTGCGCCTTGAAGGTCTGCCAGCGCCGCCGATTCAGCACGGAGAGCACGAACCGCCGCGTGGGGAGCCCAGCGGCAGTGGCCTCGTCGATAATTGCGGCGTCGGTCGGAATGTCCATAGCCTCAGACCTCGCGCGTCTCGAAGTCGATGCGCGGATCGACCCAGGTATAGGTGAGGTCGGAGATGAGATTGATGACGAGGCCCATCAGCGAGAAGATGTAGACCGTGGCGAACACCACGGGGTAGTCGCGGTTCATCACCGATTCGAAACCGAGCAGCCCAAGTCCCTCGAGCGAGAAGATGGTCTCGATCAGAAGCGAGCCGGCGAAGAAGGCGCTGATGAAGGCGCCTGGAAATCCGGCGATGATGATCAACATGGCGTTGCGGAACACGTGCCCATAGAGCACGTGGCTCTCGGTCAGCCCTTTGGCCCGCGCCGTCGTCACATATTGCTTGCGGATCTCCTCCAGGAACGAGTTTTTGGTAAGGAAGGTGAGCGTGGCGAATGCCGACAGCGACATGGCGATCATCGGCAGCACCAGGTGCCAGAAATAGTCGAGGATCCTGTCGGGCCAGGACAGCTGTGCCCAGTTTTCCGAGACCAGGCCGCGCAGCGGGAAGATGTTCCAGAACGATCCGCCGGCGAATAGCACGATGAGGAACACGGCAAACAGGAAGCCAGGAATGGCATAGCCGATGACGATCACCGTGCTGGTCCACACATCGAAGCGCGAGCCGTCCTGCACGGCCTTGCGGATACCAAGCGGAATCGAGATCGCGTAGGACAGTAGCGTCATCCAGATCCCGAGCGAGATCGACACGGGTAGTCGTTCGCCGATCAGCTTGAGCACGCTCGTGTCACGGAAATAGCTGTCGCCGAAGTCGAAGCGGAAATAGTTCCACATCAGCATGAGGAAGCGCTCATAGGCCGGCTTGTCGAAGCCGAACTGCTTCTCCAGGCTCTTGATGAATTCCGGGTCGAGGCCCTGCGCGCCGCGATATTTGGACGGCGCCGACACGTCCCCCGGAGTGGCTCCGGGCGGGCGCCCGAGGCCGACCTCACCGCCCCCGCCGCCGAACCTCGCCGTTGCGCCGACATCGGTGCCGCTCAGTTGTGCGATCAGCCGCTCGACCGGACCGCCAGGGGCAAACTGCACAATGACGAAGGTCACCAACATGATGCCGATCATGGTCGGCACGATGAGAAGAAGCCGGCGCAGGATGTAGGCAGTCATGCGGGTACCAAGGACAACCCTCTTCTGTTGAGATTTCGCGGTGATTTTCGCAGCTTTCGGCCGGTGATACTACCCTCCCACGAGGGTAAGAAGTCCGCATGCCGCAGCGGCGTGACGCTCAAGTCTTTTGGCGGAGCCTGACCAACCCGTAGCCGGCCACAACGAGGGCGATCACGCCGACGATAAGCCAGAGCTTCGAAGGCCTCGCGCTCGGCTTCTCGTCCTTCGTGCCGGCGCTCGTAGCCGTGGCGGCGGTCAACTTGGCGGCCTTGGCCCCGTCATACCACCAGGTGTCGAGGATGCCGCGATCGAAGCGCGGCTTGGTCTCTGGCCGCGAGAACTTGTCCCAATAGGCGATGCTGTTCGACGCCTTATACCAATGGGGCACCCAGTAGTGCCCGGCTCGCAGCACGCGGTCGAGCGCACGTGCCGCGGTCTCGAGCTCCTCGCGGTTCTTGGCAGCGATCACCCGCTCGACCAGAGCGTCAACGGCTGGGTCGTTGATGCCGGCGAGATTGAGCGATCCGTCCATCTTGGCGGCGTCAGAGCCGAAATAGCTGCGGAGCTCCACGCCCGGCGTGTTGCGCATTTGATAGCGCTCGGTGGTGATGTCGAAATCAAAGCTTTTCAGGCGGCGCTGATATTGCGCTGGATCGACCATGCGCATCGACGCATCGATGCCGAGCAATTGAAGGTTCTTCACGAATGGTGCGGTAACCCGCTCGAAGGCCGGCTCGAAATTCAGGATCTCGAGCTTGAGCGGCTCGCCTTTGTCATTCACCCGCACGCCGTTCTTGACGGTCCAGCTGGCTTGGTCGAGCAGCTTGCCGGCCTCTTGCAGTCTGTCGCGATTGTTGCCGGAACCGTCGGTAACCGGCGGCACATAGACTGCGCCAAGCGCTTCCGGCGACACCGGATGCCCAAGGCCCTCAAGCAAGCTCCGCTCGGCTGCCGAGGGCTCGCCTTCCGCCTTCATGGTCGAATTCTCGAAATAGCTCTGCGTGCGTGTGTAGAGCGAGTAGAACAGGTTGCGGTTGGTCCATTCGAAATCGAAGGCGAGGTCGAGCGCTTGCCGCACCAGCGGGTCCTTCAGCTGCTCGCGGCGCGTGTTGAGGAAGAAGCCCTGCGTGCCTGACGGCGTCTCGTCAGGCAGCACTTCCTTCTTCACCTTGCGGGCGCGGATCGCGGGGAAGTCGTATTCCGTGGCCCAGACCTTGGAGGTGAACTCCTCGCGAAAATCATAGGCGCCGGCCTTGAAGCCCTCCATGCCCGCGGTTCGGTCCCGGAAATATTCGAAGCGGATCTCGTCGAAGTTCCAGCGCCCGCGATTGACGGGCAGGTCCTTCCCCCAATAATTCGGATCGCGCTTGTAGGAGATGGTTCGCCCCTGTTTGACATCGCCGATGACATAGGGGCCTGAGCCGAGCGGCGGATCGAGCGTCGTCGCTGCAAAATCGTGGGTCGAGTAGTAGGCCTTGGAGAAGATCGGGAGCCCGGCCACAGTGAGCGGCAAGTCGCGCACGAGCGAGCCCTTGAAGGTGTAACGCACGGTGTGCGGATCGAGCGCCTCGGCCTTCACCACGTCGGCGAGCATTTGGCTATAAATCGGATGGCCCTTGGTCTTTAGCATTTCGAAGGAGAACACCACATCGTCGGCGGTAAGCGGGCTTCCGTCGCTGAACTTCGCTTCGGGGCGAAGCTTGAAGGTCACCGACAAGCCGTCATCGGCGACCTCCGCGCTCGACGCGACCAGACCATAGACCGCGTCGGGCTCGTCAGCCGCCCGCGTCATCAGCGTGTCGAACAGAAGCTCAAGTCCTTGCGCCGCGTCGCCCTTGAGGATGTAATTGTTGAGGCTGTCAAACGTGGTCACCCCGCCCCAGCCGATAAGCGAGAAGCTGCCTGCCTTGGGCGCCTCGGGGTTCACATAGTTGAAGTGCTGGAAGTCGGCCGGATAGGCGAGATCGCCGAAGGCCGACAGTCCATGCTTGGCTTCGGATGCAAACGCAGTCAAATCACTGGCAAGGAGGGCGCCGGCGACGGCGGCGCCAAGGACAAGCGCGCGGGATCGCCGCCACGCCATCAAGGCTTGGATGCCCCTGGGAGCTTGGCGGCGAGCTCTTTGTCGAGCCACCACACCTGCATGAATCCAGGGGTGAGACCCGGCAGTTTCGCGGGCTGGCCATAACGGTTCCAATAGGCGATGCGCACCTTCGGCGAGAACCATTGCGGCACAACGAAATCGTTCCACAACAGCACCCGGTCGAGCGCGTGTGTGGCCGCCACCAGCTCCTCGCGGTTCTTGGCGAAGATTACGTGGTCGACCAGTTTGTCGATGGTCGGGTCCTTGATGCCGATCAGGTTCTGGCTGCCCTCGCGGCCGGCGGCTTCAGAGCCCCAGAAGTCGCGTTGCTCATTGCCGGGAGAGTCCGACTGGGCGAAATTGCCGACGACGATGTCGTAGTCGAACACGTTGAGCCGCCGTGTGTATTGTGCGCTGTCCACCATGCGTAAGGTGGCCTTGATGCCGAGCCGCTGCAGATTGGCGATATACGGTTGCACGATGCGCTCAAACAGCGGCGACACCAACAGAAACTCGACAGTGAGCTGCTTCCCGGTCTTGGTGTCGATTAGCACGCCATCCTTAACCTCATAGCCGGCCTCTTTCAGAAGTTGCACGGCCTTGCGCAAGTTCCCGCGCAAATCGTCGGGGCTGTTGTTCGCCGGATTGGTATGCACCGCGGTGAACACTTCGGGTGGCACCTGATCCTTCACCTCGTTCAGGATTTCGAGCTCGCGCCCTTGCGGCAGATCTGCGGGCGCGGCGAGCTCGGTTCCCTGGAAGTAGCTGCCAACGCGAGCATATTGCCCGAAGAACAGGTTCTTGTTCGCCCATTCGAAGTCGAAGGCGAGAGCGAAGGCCTGCCGCACGCGGCGGTCTTGGAATTGCGGGCGGCGAATGTTGAACACGAAGCATTGCATGGGTTGCGACCGCTCGGTCTCCACCTCCTGCCGCTTGATCAATCCGTGGCGCACCGCGGCGAAGTCATACGCCGTGGCCCAATTCTTGGAGCTCGCTTCCTGCCAGTAGTCGAGATTGCCGGCCTTGAATCCCTCGAACGCCACTGTCTCGTCGCGGTAATAGTCGAAGCGGATCGTGTCGAAGTTCCACTGGCCTCGGTTCACCGGCAGATCCTTGCCCCAGTAGTCTGCCACGCGCTCGTAAGAGATCGTGCGCCCCGGGGTCATCTGCTTGATGCGGTAGGGACCTGAGCCAAGCGGCGGCTCGAGCGTGGTCTTCAGCGGGTCGCGCTGATTGCCGTTCGCATCCTTGCCCGTCCAGTAATGCTTGGGGAGGATGGTGAGCTGGCCCATGATCATAGGCAGCTCGCGATTGCCCTTCACGTCGAAGGTGAAGGTCACCTGGTTCGGTCCGGTGGCTTCCGCCTTCGCCACGTTCTTGTAGTAGAGCCCCATGCGCGGATTGGCCGCTTTGTTTATCTCGAGGCTGTAGACGACGTCCTCTGGCGTGATCGGTGTCCCGTCCTGCCAGCGCGCCTCGTCGCGAAGCTTGAACGTCACCGAGGAAAAGTCCGGCGGATAAGACGCCCATTCGGCGATCAGGCCATAGGAGGTCGACGGCTCCTCCAGGCTGTCCTGCATCAGGGTCTCGTAGATCAAACCCAGTCCTGCCGCGCTCTCTCCTCTGTAGAGGATTGGGTTCAGGCTATCGAACGATCCGATATCCGCCATACGCACGAGACCGCCCTTCGGCGCGTCCGGGTTGACGTAATCGAAATGCTGGAAGTCGGCCGGGTATTTCGGCGTGCCGATCAGCGAGACGGCGTGGCGGTGCTGCGGCTCCTCCTGCGCGCTCGCCGGCACGGCGAGGAGGCTCACAAGGACGAGGGGAAGGAGAAGGCGAGGAAGCATGATGGCGGGCGCTTGGCTTGATATTGAACGATTGCCTGCCCGCGCTTGCTGCCCGCGCGGCCCTTGCAGGCCTCGGGGCCAGCTAAGCCCCCGGCGCTATTAGCATGGGGGCCGCCCGGCCCTCCATGAAATATCGCTCATGGTGTGATCAGGCTATTGAGGCTCGCCCTCTGGATAGGCCGGCTGAGGCTGGGTTGCCGTGGAAGGCTCTGACGTGTCGGCGTCTGAGGCCGGACCCGGTTCGGCAGATTCGGCCGACGTCGTGGTCTCTGCCGGTGTCTCAGCCGACGGTTCTGCGGCTGCCGGAGCTTCCGGCGCGGGCTCTGCTGGCGCCTCTGCGGCAGGTGCCGGTGCCGGAGTCTCGGCGGATGGTGCCGACTCCGCCGGAGTTTCAGCGGACGGCGCTGGCGCCGCTGGTGTTTCTGTCGAGGGTGCTGGCGCTGCCTCTTCGGCCTTTGGCGCTTCCGGTGTCGCGGCGGGTGCCGGCTTCTCGGCCTTTGGCGCTTCCGGTGTCGCGGCGGGTGCTGGCCCCTCGGCCTTCGGCGCTGGAGCAGCCTCTGGTGCCGCCGCGGGCGCCGCCGCCTCAGGCAACGGCACCGGATTGTCGCTCTTCGTGCGCAGGAAGGCGATGACATCGGCGCGGGTCGCGAGATCCGGGAGGCCCGGGAACGCCATCACCGTGCCCGAGGCGAACGCCTGCGGGTTTGTGAGCCATAGGTCCAGATGCTCGAAGGTCCAATTGCCCTCCGTTGCTTTGCCCTTGAGCGCAGGCGAATAGCTGAAGCTTTCAAGCGAAGCGATCTTGCGTCCGACGACTCCATAGAGATTTGGACCGATAGGGCTCGGGGCGCCCTTTTCGAAGCTGTGACAAACCTTGCACAAGGCGACGTCGCTTTCGCCCTTCTTAGGATCGGCCTTGGCGAGGGCAGGCAGGATCTCACCGCCTGGAGCTGGCTCACCGCCTGGCTTGCCAGCGCCCTCGGCCGGCTTCGCAGTTTCGGCAGCGGGGGCTGCGGCTACGACTTCAGGCAGTGGCGGCGGGTTGTCGGTCTTAGAGCGCAGGAACAGGAGCACGTCGGCCCGTTGCTGGGCATCGGGGAGCCCGGGAAAGGCCATCGACGTGCCAGAGGCAAAGGCTTGCGGGTTTGTGAGCCAGTGGTTGAGATTTTCGTAGCTCCAGACCTCCCCTACATGCGCTTTCAGCGCAGGCGTATAGTTGAAGCCTTCGACCGAGGCAATCTTGCGCCCCACCACGTCATGAAGATTGGGGCCGATCGGGCTCGGCTGCCCTTTGTCAAAGCTATGGCACGCCTTGCAGACCGCTGCGTCCGTCTCGCCCTTGGCCGCCTCGGCTTTGGCTAACAGGGCCGGAAGGTCGCTTCCCGGGGTCGGCGCCGCCTTCTCCTCGTGCTTGGCAACTTCGTGCTTCTCAGGCTTGTGCTCCTCGAAGGCGATGTTGATGAGCGTTTTTGTGCCAAAGATGAGCAGCAGAGCCCCGAGCACGGCCATGGCGATCTGGTTCAGGCGGTAATGCTTCATGGTTGATTTTCCCCCCGGATACAGAGGCTACTTTTCGAAGCTCTTGCTACGGAAAGTGAGACTATTCGGCGCAGGCCGCTGTTGTAGCCGAGGCATTTAGCGCTGCCAAGATGTTGCGATCGAGGGCGGGCGAAACATTGGTACACCAGCCGAAGTCGACGCCGGATATCACAAAGCCCGGCCGAGAACTCGGCCGGGACTGGCATTTGCGGAGAGTCAGGTAGCAGGAAAAATCTACGAGCCTAAATCTTCCTACCCGAGCTTTAGAGGCTCTTGCGTGACAGCCTTTTCGTGGTGGAAGCAGCCCCCTAGTGCCACGGTGCCGGTAATTACAAGTGCGCAGATGACCAAGATGCGCATAGTAGTCCCCCTTCGTTTTGATTTTTCTAACTGACACTCTAGCCCCCTGCGGGGGAGGAATGGTGACATTTTCGACACTTGGCTTAGAAATTTCGCCGGGCTCCGCCCTGCGACCCCCGGACCCAAGAATGGGCCCCCTGCGAGGGTCGTGGGAGTTAAGGAAGGTACGCCACCTCTGCCAGCGTCGTGTTATCTGACCCCATGGCGTCCAATCTGATCGTCATCCCGGCGAGGCTTAAGGCAACACGCCTCCCCAACAAGCCTCTCGCCGACATCGTCGGCGCGCCCATGATCGTGCATGTCTGGCGCCGCGCGGTTGAGGCCGATTGCGGCCCTGTCGTGGTGGTTGCCGATGCCGAAGCGATCTGCGATGCGGTGCGGTCCGCCGGGGGCGAGGCGCTGATGACGCGCTCTGATCACATGAGTGGGTCGGACCGCATTTTCGAGGCCGTGTCCAAGCTCGATCCGGGCGGCGCGCTCGACGCGGTGGTCAATCTGCAAGGAGACCTGCCGACCCTCGATCCACGCCTCGTTCGCGCCTGCCTTGCAGCGCTCGATGACGGCGACGCCGATATCGGCACCATCGCCGCCGAGATCACAAGAGATGAGGAGCGCACCGACCCGAACGTGGTGAAGGTGGTGGGCTCACCGCTTGGCTCCCGCAGCTTGCGGGCACTCTATTTCACCAGGGCCACGGCGCCGTACGGTGACGGCCCCCTTTATCACCATATCGGCATCTACGCCTTTCGACGCGCGGCGCTTGGCCACTTCGTGTCCTTGCCATCGTCGCACCTTGAGATCCGTGAAAAACTGGAACAGCTGCGCGCCCTGGAAGCCGGAATGCGCATCCACGTCGCCCTCGTTGACACCGTACCGCTCGGTGTCGATACTCCGGCCGACCTTTCCCGGGCGCGTGAATCTCTCGCGTCGAAAACGCCTTCCCCGTCCTGAAGCGACCGTCTCCATGACCGCAGCCAAGCGTCAGAAAATCGCCTTTCAGGGCGAGCCAGGCGCCAATTCGCATCTCGCTTGCCGCGACGCCTTTCCGTCGCTGGAGGCTCTGTCCTGCCCGACCTTCGAGGACGCGCTCGCGTCGGTGAAAGGCCGCGAAGCCAGGCTCGCCATGATCCCGATCGAGAACTCGGTCGCCGGCCGCGTCGCCGACATTCATCACCTCCTGCCTGACTCTGGCCTCTACATCGTGGCCGAGCATTTCGAACGCATCCGCCATCAACTGCTGACCCTTCCCGGTGTGAAGCCTAGCGAGCTCAAGACCATCCACAGCCACATCATGGCGCTCGGCCAATGCCGCAAGGCGATCCGCGCGCTGAAGCTTGCGCCGGTGGTCGAAGCGGACACTGCCGGCGCCGCGCGCCATTTGCGCGAAACCGGCGATCGCACGCGTGCCGTGATAGCCTCCAAGCTCGCCGCCGAGATCTACGGACTCAAGATCGCCAAGGCCGACATCGAGGACGCAGAGCACAACACCACGCGCTTCGTGGTACTCGCCGCCAAGCCAGACCATGCCAAGGCCAAGGATGGCCCGGTCATCACCACTTTCGTCTTCCGAGTCCGCAATGTTCCCGCCGCGCTCTACAAGGCGCTTGGCGGCTTCGCCACCAACAGCGTGAATATGACGAAGCTCGAATCGTATCAGCTTGAGGGCTCGTTCAACGCCACCATGTTCTACGCCGATATCGAGGGCCACCCGGACGAACGGCCGGTCAAGCTCGCCATGGAGGAGCTTGCCTTTTTCACGAGCGAGGTGCGCTTGCTTGGCACCTATAAGGCCAGCCCCTTCCGCGCCGATTTGAAGGGCTGCGACTGATAAGGGAGTAAGGTGCATACCGCTCGGCTTCATCCCCTAAGTCTTTTTCCCCTATCAGGCAGCACAAATGATTGACTGGCCGACGGAAGCCCGTTCCACTTCGAGGTCGGTGTGCATGACGGCGCCTGGGGCGTTGTCGGTTTCCTGTGCATTTAGATTGGCGGCCTGTTCTGGCTGGCTACGGCTCCGTTGGTCGCTGTGCATGCTTGGCGCCACCTACGGGCACATTCGCGATACGCTGCTTGCGGGGAACTATGCTCCCTATAACTTCCTGACGATCTTCTCCGACGGATTCATCGCGGTCTGGCTGCTCGTGCTGCTCTACCTCTACCATCGGCGGGGAGGCTTCCAGCAGTAAGGCGGACAGCAGCGCCTCAGCGGGTTGCCACAGGGGCCGCTATCCCCGATATACTCCTCTCGGGAGGTTGGCGGCAGGCGCGTTCCTCGCCAACCGGGTCAGGTCCGGAAGGAAGCAGCCCCAACGAGATTAACGCGGGTTGTTTGTCCAGCCTCCCACCTGCGCGCCCCGTATCAGCTTGGCGTTGAGGATTTTGGCCCACTTTGTGCTGGCCGAGTGTTCCCTACCCGCGTGAAAGTCGTCGTTCATGGCCGAAGGCAAAGATCAGCAAGAGGGCGCGCCGAAGCATCCCGCCAAGAAAACGGCGAAAGCCGACGCCACGCTCGCGCCCACTGCCTTGAGCCATACCGCGCTTGCCCGCAAATATCGGCCGAAGCTGTTCTCCGAGTTGATCGGCCAGGACTCCATGGTGCAGACGCTGCGCAATGCCTTCGCGTCAGGGCGCATCGCCCAAGCCTATATGCTCACCGGCGTGCGCGGTGTCGGCAAGACCACCACGGCGCGCCTGATCGCCCGCGCGCTGAACTACGTTCCGCAAGGCGGCGGTGGAACTCCCACTCTCGACATGACGGATGAGGGCGAACACTGCCGCGCTATCCTTGAGAGCCGGCATCTCGATGTGATCGAGATGGACGCTGCTTCTCACACCGGCATCGAGGACATCCGCGACCTGATCGATAGCGCCCACTACAAGCCGAACACAGCGCGCTACAAGGTCTACATCATCGACGAGGTGCACATGCTCTCGAAGCAGGCCTTCAATGGCCTGCTCAAAACGCTGGAAGAACCGCCCGAGCATGTGAAGTTCATCTTCGCTACCACCGAGGTGCGCAAGGTTCCGGTTACCGTGCTGTCGCGCTGCCAGCGCTTCGACCTGAAGCGCATCGAGGTGGAGCAGCTTGCCCAGCATCTCGCCGGCATTGTAGGGCAGGAAAATGCGGCGGCCGATCCCGCAGCGCTGATGCTGATCGCGCGCGCGGCGGAAGGCTCGGTGCGCGATGCGCTCTCGATCCTCGACCGCGCCATCGCCTTCGGCTCCTGCAAAGTCGAAGCTGAAGCTGTGCGTGGCCTTCTAGGCTTGGCCGATCGCGGCCGCACCTTCGATCTGCTCGAGACCGTACTTGCAGGGAACGCCGGGAGCGTGCTTGAGAAATTCGCCGCGCTTTCCAGTGACGGCGCCGAGCCTGCGCAAGTGATCACTGACCTTGCCGATGCGGTTCACGCCGTAACCCTGGCCAAGGCCGCTGGAACTTCCGACCCAGCCGCAAGCGAGGCCGAGCGCGCAAGTGCCGCCGATCTTGCCGAGCGCCTGTCCATGCCGGTGCTCGCCCGCGCCTGGCAGATGCTGCTGAAAGGTCAGGAGGAGGTGAAAGCCTCGCCAAGGCCACATGCCGCCGCCGACATGGTTCTCGTGCGCCTTGCTTACGCCGCCGATTTGCCGACGCTTGACAATCTGATGCGCCGCCTCGGCGGCAGCCGCGGGGCGGGGGAGGGCGGTCGTCCGGCGATCTCCAGCAAGCAGGCGCCGCATGAGCCCGCCCCTGCGATGCATTGCGAAGTGCCACCGCCTGCGCCATCGCCGATCGTCGAGACCGAGGACCCCGCGCCCGCGCCGCCTCTCGCTAATCCCAAGAGCTTCGAGGACGTGGTGGCGCTTGCCGAGGAAAACCGCGACCTGAAGCTCAAGCACGCGCTCTCCGAGCAGGTGCGCCTCGTGCGTTTTCGCTCCGGGCATCTTGAGCTCAATCCGCTTCCATCGGCGCCGAAGGAGCTCGCCCAGGAGCTGATGCGCAAGCTCAAGGCCTGGACCGGCCGCGTATGGATCGTGGCCCTGAGTGGGGAGGAGGGCGCCGCGCCGCTTGGGGCTCAGCGCCGTGAGCGCGAGGCCCTCGAGATCGAGCGCATTCACGAGCACCCTCAGGTCAAGCAGGTGCTGCAGCATTTCCCCGACGCGCGCATCGCCGCGGTGCGGACCACTGCGAGCGAGGAGCCGCCCGCCGAGGCCGACGAGGCCCGCGAGACTGAGTTCAAGGAGGACGGGACCGACCCATGAAGAATTTTGCCAACATGATGAAGCAGGCTCAGGAGTTACAGGGCCGCATGGCCGAGATGCAAGCGGAGATGGAGCAGACCCGCATCGAGGGTCAATCCGGCGGCGGTTTGGTCGTCGTCACGCTCAATGGCAAGGGCGACTTGTCGGGGGTGAAGATCGATCCGTCTCTGGCCAAGCCCGAGGAGCTCGAGATCCTGGAAGACCTTATTGTCGCCGCCCACACGGATGCCAAGAGCAAGGTCGAGAGGCTCATGCAGGAGAAGATGCAGAGCCTCACCGGCGGGCTGCCGCTGCCTCCAGGGCTGAAGCTGTTCTAGCCGTGATGGCGCGGGTTGCCGCCAGCGCCGAGATCGAGCGCCTCATCCAATTACTGGCGCGCCTGCCCGGGCTAGGTCCGCGCTCGGCGCGGCGCGCGGCGCTCCATCTCGTCAAGAAGAAGGAGCAGCTGCTCGCACCGCTCGCCGCGGCCCTCACCGAAGCCCATCACCGCATCGTTACCTGCGAGACCTGCGGTAACATCGATACCATCAGCCCCTGCACCCTCTGCCGCGACGCGAGCCGCGACCGCTCGCTGATTTGCGTCGTCGAGGAGGTCGGCGACCTCTGGGCGCTCGAGCGGGCGCATGTGCTGAACGGGCTCTACCACGTGCTTGGTGGCACGCTGTCGCCGCTCGACGGCGTGGGCCCCGAGGATCTCTCCATCGCCAAGCTGATCGAGCGCGCGCGTGATCCGCAAGTGAAAGAGGTGTTGCTCGCGCTGAACGCCACGGTCGAGGGCCAATCGACCGCGCACTACCTCACCGATCAGCTCGTGGGCGCAAACGTCACGGCTTCGCGGCTGGCGCACGGCGTGCCGATCGGCGGCGAGCTTGATTACCTCGACGAAGGCACCCTTGCAGCCGCGGTCAAGGCCCGCAAAACGATGTAAATCATTCCGCGTTTCGCCCTATTGGCACAAAATTTTTGCGCCTACTCTGTTCGCCATGAGCGCCGCCACAATTCCATGGCCGCAGAAGCAGCTCGAGCTCCGCAACCACCATTCTGACTCAACCATCTGGAATGATTTTGCGTTCCGCGACGACGATATCGTCATCGCCACCTACGGCAAGTCCGGCACTACTTGGGTGCAGTAGATCGTGGCCCAGCTCCTGTTCAACGGCGCTGAGGACATTTCTGTCCGCCGATTCCAAAGCCTCCGGCCGGTCCCCGGCTTACGGCTATTATCCCTGCCTCGCTGGGGTTATTAGCGTCTGAGGTTGGAGCAGGCGCTGAGGCGCCGGTCGACCATCGTCAGCCGGCAGCCTCGGCGCGCTCTTTTTTGTCTATGCCTTCGAAATTCCCGCGCTTGACCAAAATCCACAGGATGAGAAGCCCAGGGATCGCCGCGGCGGCGCACAGCGCGAAGAACACCATCCAGCCAGTCGCCGCGGCGACGAAACCGGTGACCGAGGCGATTGTCGTGCGGCCGAACGAGGCGAGCGCGGTGAGCAACGCAAATTGCGTCGCGGTATGCGCTGGGTTCGTACATAGCGCCGAGAGATAGGCGATGAACACCACCGTCCCGACCGCGCTCGTGAAATTCTCGATGGAGATGGTGAGCGCGAGCGCAGCGTGGTTCACGCCAATCCAGGCCTGCCAGGAGAAGGCGAAGTTCGCTACCGCCTGAAGGATGCCTGCGACGAGAAGCGCCTTTGACAGCGGCATGGCGCGGGCGAGCAGTCCTCCCGCAACGCCGCCGAGCAGCGAGGCGATCAGGCCCACCCCCTTGATGATTGCGGCATAGCTCGCCTTGTCGAAGCCTATCGCCAATACGAATGGGCCGGTCATTACGCCGGCGAAGGTGTCTGTGAGCTTGTACAGCACGACGAAGAGTAGGATCAGCAGAGCGTCCTTCTTGGAGAGAAAGTCGGCAAACGCATCGTAGGCGGCGCGGAAGAAGCGCGCCAGCGGATGACCGGTCCGCTCACCGGCAGCCTCGGTATGGGCCTCCCGCTCCATCTCGCCCTGCGGCTCTTGCGCCATCAGTGCGGCCGCCATGCCGATCAGCACGAGTGCCGCCATGGCGGCATAGCCGTAGCCCCACACCAGGCTCCGGTCGACGCTGCGATATTCGAGATAGGCGACGAGCGCCACTGCGCCTGCGGTGGAGACGAGCATGCCGATGCGATAGGCGGCGACGAAATATGCCATGCCGGCGGCCTGCGCATCGGTCGGCAGATATTCGACGCGGAAGGCGTCGATGACGATGTCTTGCGTGGCGGACGCCGCCGCCACGACCAGCGCCGCGACCGCCACCATGAGCGGGGCCTTGAGCGGATCCTGGAAACCGAGCAGCAGGATCGCCACCATGAGCAGGACCTGCGACAGCACGAGCCAGCCGCGCCTATGCCCAAGCGCCTTGCCGAGCACCGGCACCTGGAAGGCGTCGACGATGGGCGCCCACAGGAACTTGATGGTGTAGGGGACGCCGACCAGAGCGAACAGGCCGATGGTGCCGAGATCGACTCCGACGTCTTTCATCCATAAGAGCAGCGTCGAGCCGGAAAGCGCGAGCGGCAGGCCCGACGAAAAGCCGAGCAGTAGGATGATGAGCACGCGCTTGTCGAGAAAGACGCTTGCGGCGCGCGCAAGGCGCTCCCCCAAGGCCGGCCTTTGCGTGGTTTCCCCCGTCGCCGTCATCGCCCTTGCTCATAGCAGGCGGATGCATCCGCGTCATGCCTCTGTCAGCGACCAAACCTGAACGCGGGCGCAAATTGGGCGTTGTCTTTGTTGCTGCTGCAAGGAAGGAGAGGCAAATGGCGCGCGTTGTGGGGATCGATCATTTGGTGGTCAGCGTTGGCGACTTCGAGAAATCGAAGGCATTCTATGCGCCGCTAATGGAGTTCTTGGGCTTCGACGTCGAGGCGGAGTACCAAGGCAGCATGATGGGCTGGGCGAATGGCAAGACGCTGTTCTGGATCGCGGCCGCCGATGCCGAAGGCAGGAAGCACGAATATCGCAAGGGCGATATTGGGTTTCACCACTACGCCTTCCGGTTGCGGAGCCGGGCCGATGTCGACGCGTTGCAGTCGTTCCTCGAGGAGCGGGGCGCGACCATCGTCGACCCCGCTGGCGAATATTACGACGACTACTACGCGGTGTTCTTCCTCGATCCGGACGACATGAAGCTCGAAGGCATGCGCTATGGCGAGCGCCACGAGAAGGCGGGGCGCGCCCGCGCGGCACGCAAACGAACGGCGGCGGCATCGAAGGGCCCGCGGCCGTCCAAGCGCAAAACCTAGCGCTTCTCAGTCGCCGGCACCGCTTGGCGCAAAATGACGAAGATCAGCGCCGTGGACCAGCCGATCAGCATGAGGCCGTTCAGCGCCGTCATCTGTGCAAGCAGACGCCAATGGTCGAGCGGCAGCACGTTGCCATATCCGAGCGTCGTGTAGTTGCCGAAGGCGAAATAGACGAGGTCGGTGCCCGACGGCGCGGCGCCGACCGCCGCGTAGGCATAGGCCCAGAGCAAGATTTCCAGAAAATGGACGGCGAAGAGCAGGCATCCGACGGCGACGATGACGACGGTGTATTGCAGGACCTGCGGCGTCGGCGATTCCCGCCTCGACATGCCAAGGAGCATCTTGAGCACAATCCCCATGACGATGGCATGGATAATGAGATTCAGAAGGCTTGTCGCGCCACCGGCCAGGAGCTCATCGAACATCGGTACGACACTACTCCCCGGCGAGCAGCTTCCCTGCAAGCAAGTCGGGCTGGCGCGTGACCGTGGCGCGCCGCCTGTCTTCATTGGCCTTTGGTGAAGGAGTGGCAAGCGGTGCCACACGGTCGGCGGCGCCCGCCGCCTGCCCCTCTCCCTCGAATTCCAAGTTCTCGATCCTGCTGCCGCGTGAGGCGATCCGCTCAGAGGAGGTGAGGATCTTCTCGATGTCCTGGTTGGCCTGGCCGAAATGACGCTGCAGATCGAGGACGCGCTCACGCAAGCGAGCCATATCGTCCATCAGTCGCGTCACCTCGCGCTGAATGAGATGGGCCTGTTCGCGCATCTTCACGTCCTTCAGGATCGCCTGCATGGTCTGCACCGCGAGCATGAGCATGTTCGGCGCGCAGATGACGATCCGAGCGCGGTGCGCCTTCTGGACGAGATCGGAGAAGTGCTCGGCGAGATCAGCATAGATCGCCTCGGACGGCACGAACAGGATTGCGGTGTCCTGCGTTTCTCCGGGCAGGAAATAGCGCTCGGCCATGGCATCAACATGGCGCCCGACATCGATGCGCACGCGCCGCGCCGCTTCCTTCTTCTCCTCCGGCGCCCGCGCCACGCGAAATGCCTCGAAGCCCTCCAGCGGAAACTTGGCGTCGATGACCACGCCGGCCTTGGTATTCGGCATATGCAACAGGCAGTCGGGGCGTTTGCCGTTGGAGAGGGTGGCCTGGAAGGTGAAGGCGCCCTTGGGCAGGCCGTCCTGGATGATGGCCTCCATGCGCATCTGGCCGAAGGCGCCGCGCGCCTGCTTGTTGGCGAGGATCTCCTGAAGTGAGACCATGTTGCTCGAGAGGTCGGTCAAATTCTTTTGCGCCGAGTCGATAACGGCGAGGCGCTCGTGCAGCTTGGCGATCGAGTTGGTGGTCTTGCGTGCAGTCTCTGTGAGGTCCGAGCCCACGCGATGGGTCATGCGGTCGAGCCGCTCATTGACGGCGCGGGCGAGCTCGCCATGACGGGTGACGCTGAGCTCTGCCAGCGTCTGCAACCGTCCCTTAAGCTCGGCGAGCTGGGCGTCGCTGTCGCGCGCCTCACGCCGCCTCCGGCTCACATGCACCGCGACGATGACGACCAGAACCAGGAGCGCAAGCACGGCGAACCCAAACAGTCCGAGCAGGACCAGCACGGGGTCAAGTGTGACGCTCCCCACCTTGAGGGGGTCGAGGGCCATGGAACGAAGCTATAGCCCGATTCGGGGTGCAGCTTAGACCAAAACAGGAACATATTGACCCGCCGCCGCGCCAATCCTATGTCAGCGGACCTATGGCCGTTCTCCCGATCATCACCATTCCCGACCCCGTCTTGCGCAAACAGGCAGCTCTGATCGAGCGCGTCGACGCGGCTTTGCTGAAGCTCGCCGAAGGCATGCTGGCGGCCATGTATGAGGCACCGGGCATCGGCCTTGCCGCGCCCCAGGTCGGAATTTTGCGGCGGCTCATAGTCATGGACCCCTCCCGCGATGAGGAGGCGAAGCAGCCGCTGATCATGGTCAACCCCGTGATCCTCGAGCGGGGCAGCGAGATGCGCACCCACGAGGAGGGCTGCCTGTCGATCCCCGAATTCACCGCCGAGATCGAGCGTCCGGCCATGACCCGGGTGAGCTTCATCGATACGGAAGGGAAGCAACAGGAGCGGACGCTCGAAGGCATTTGGTCGACGCTGGTGCAACACGAGATCGATCATCTGAACGGGGTGTTGTTCATCGACTATTTGTCGCGGCTGAAACGCGACATGATCGTGAAGAAGTTCACCAAGCAGAAGCGCGCCGAGGCGCTTTAGGCATGACACTTCTGATCATCTCCATAGCCCTAGAGGTGGCAGTCGCTGTGGTCGCGGCGCTGGGAGCGCTCAAAGGGCGGCCTTATCTCTATGGCCTTGCCGTGCCTTCACGGTCTATGTTCTCTACGACTTGGGGCGCCTGCTCGGCTGGAGCGTCGAGAAGGGTGTCCTTTCGGCTCTCTTTCTATTGGCGAGCGCCAGCGCTCTATTCGCGGTCTGGAGCCTTTACCGCGACAAGGCATAATTGCCCCTTCCCCCGTGGCGGTGACATAACAGCGAATGGCCTCGATGCGCATCGTCTTCATGGGCACGCCGGATTTTGCCGTGCCGACGCTTGGCGCGCTGGTCAGCGCTGGCCACCACGTCGTTGGCGTCTACACCCAGCCGCCGCGCGCGGCCGGTCGCGGTCTTGAGCCGCGGAAATCTCCAGTGCAGATCTTTGCAGAAACCAAAAAACTGCCGGTGAATACACCGCCAAGCCTCAAAAGCGCGGACGAGCAGGCGCGCTTCAAGGGCCTCAACGCCGACGCGGCGATCGTGGTGGGCTATGGGTTGATCCTGCCGAAGCCCATTCTCGAAGCGCCGCGTTTCGGTTGCTTCAATCTGCATGCATCGTTACTGCCGCGCTGGCGGGGCGCCGCGCCGATCCAACGGGCCATCATGGCCGGCGATACTGAGACGGGGATAGCCATCATGCGCATGGAGGAGGGACTCGACACTGGCGCGGTCTGCCTCGCCGAGTGCGAGACCATCGGTCCCGACGAGACGGCAGGGGAGCTGCACGATCGCCTCGCCGAGGCCGGCGCGCTGCTCATGGTGCGGGCGCTTCATGACCTCGAGCAGGGCGCCTTGGCCTGCTGGCCGCAACACGATGAGGGCACCACCTACGCCGCCAAGATCGAGCCTGGAGAGACGCGCATCGACTGGTCGCGGCCGGCGACCGAGGTGCATAATCTGATCCGGGGTCTCTCGCCCCATCCCGGCGCTTGGTTCGAGATCGATCTCAACGGCAAGCGCGAAAGAGTAAGAGCGCTCCGCTCGACGGTTGCCGAAGGGGCGGGCAAGCCCGGAACGGTGCTTGACGATCGGCTCACCATCGCCTGCGGCAAAGGCTCAGTGCGCCTGTTGCAGGTGCAACGGGCGGGGAAGCGGCCGATGCCGGTTGCGGAGTTTCGGGGCGGGGCGAAGCTGCCAGTTGGAAGCTTTCTCTGTTAGGCGCAGCAACGCGTGCTGAACGATGCGCGCGCTGATTCTTGACCCGCGATTGGCCTCCGCGACCCTGACGAGGTCGCTGTGGCCGAAGCCTTTGCGATAGTCGAGGACGGAAATGACCTCGGGAACGACCAAGAACAGCCGCATCGCCGAGAAGCCTGGCTGAGGCAAAGTCCGACATTCCGGGAATTTGGTGCCGAACAGCTCAAGCACCTTGGCCAACTCGGCAGAGTCGGTCACAGGGTAAGCATGCGCCGCCATTGAGAGCCCTTCGATGCCCATTGGGTCACTCGTATCGTGGTCGATGACCAGCGATATGCGGTTGTCGGCGGCAATATTGGCGGCCTTTTGGCTTTGCCGGCCGCACAGGAAATAGAGCACAAGACCTTCGCTGGCATAGCCAACGGTCGTCGCCTGGGGCCAGCCGTCGGGCCTCACCGTCGCCACGGTCATGATCCGGTGCTGGCCAAGCAACCGAAAAATCGTCTCTTTGTCTTGGTGGTTCATGGTTCGCCGTCCGAGAGTGCCTTGATGGTGTAACAATGTCGCTGGCTTCGGGTTCCAGCCTTGAGGCAGATCAATCGATGCCCCGCTACAAGCTAACAATCGAATATGACGGTACGCCCTACGTCGGCTGGCAGATGCAGGAGAACGGCGCCTCGGTGCAGGGGCGCCTGGCCGAAGCGATCAAGTCCTTCTCCGGCGAGGACGTGGTCCCACGCGGTGCCGGCCGCACCGACACCGGCGTGCATGCGCTCGCCCAAATCGCCCATTTCGATCTCGCCAAGGAGTGGCCGACCGGCACTGTGCGCGACGCGTTGAATGCGCAGCTGAGGCCCGACCCGATCTCGGTCCTGGATTGCGAGACCGCGAGCCCCGACTTTGACGCACGCTTCTCGGCGAAAGCGCGTCACTATCTCTACCGCATCGTCGATCGCCGCAGCCCCCTTGCGCTCGAGCGGAACCGCGCCTGGGACGTATTCCGTGCCCTCGATGCCAAGGCGATGGACGAGGCGGCGCAGGTGCTCGTCGGGCACCACGACTTCACCACCTTCCGCTCCACAGAATGTCAGGCCGAGTCGCCGGAAAAGACACTCGACAGGCTCGCGGTCTCCCGCCACGGCGAGATCATCAGGGTCGAGGCCTCGGCGCGCTCCTTCCTGCACAATCAGGTGCGCTCCATGGTGGGCTCGCTCAAGCTGGTGGGCGAAGGCAAGTGGACCGCAAGCGACTTGGGAGAAGCACTTGCGGCATACGACCGCGCCCGCTGCGGCCCGGTCGCCCCCGCCCACGGGCTTTATCTGGTGAAGGTCGATTACTAAGAACTCCTTCTCCCCTTTAGGCCGAGGGCCTTTAGCCGCAGGGGAACGAGGGAAGGATTGGCCAAGGCGCTGATTTTGCTTTACCTCTCTGCCGCCAACGGGGAGGGGGAATGACAGCCCGCAACCACGCATGATCAGGCGCATCGCCACCGTCGGCGGGCTTACGCTTGTCTCCCGCGTCACGGGCTTCATGCGCGACGTGGTCATGGCCGCGGTGCTCGGCGCCGGGCCTGTCGCCGACGCTTTCTTTGTCGCCTTCAGGTTACCCAACCATTTCCGCGCCATCCTCGCCGAGGGCGCCTTCAACGCTGCGTTTGTGCCGGCTTATGCGCGGACGCTGCAGCAGGCGGGGCTGCCGGCGGCGCGGCTGTTCTCCGACCGCATCGCCGCGGCGCTGCTTGCCATCAATGTCCTTCTGCTGGGCCTGGCGCTCGTTTACACACCCTCGGTGGTCAGTCTCTTGGCCCCTGGCCTCGACCAGGACCCCGCGCGCTACGATCTGGCCGTGACGCTCACCCGCGTTACCTTCCCCTCTCTGCTGCTCGTTTCGATGCAGACCATGATCTCCGGCGAGCTGAACGCCAATGGCAGGTTCGCGGCGGCGGCCGGTGCGCCGATTCTGCTCAACATCTGCATGATCGTGACCCTGAGTCTCGCTCATTGGTTCCCCGATGCCGGGCTCGCCGCAGCCTGGGGCGTGCTCATCGCCGGCGTGGCGCAAGTCCTAGTCGTGGGCGTGGACGCCGAGAGGGCCGGCTTCGGTCTCAGATTCCGCGCGCCGCGGCTCGACGGCCCGACCCGCCGCTTCCTCAAGGCGCTGGGCCCCGCCATCATTGGCGCGGGCGGCGTGCAGCTCGCTCTGTTCGCCGATACGCTGATTGCGTCCTATCTGCCGACCGGCGCGCTCTCCGCGCTCTATTACGCCGACCGCATCAACCAGCTGCCCATCGGGGTGGTCGGCATCGCCGTGGGCACGGTGCTGCTGCCGGAAATGTCGCGGCGGCTCGCGGCCGGCGACGAGCGAGGTGCGGCTCTGGCGCAGGCGCGCGGCATCCAGTTGGCATTGCTGCTCACCGTTCCGAGCGTCGCAGGCGCTGTCGCCATCCCGGACCTGATCATGCGGGCGCTGTTCGCGCGCGGCGCCTTCACCGCGGCTGAAGCCGCGGCGGCAGGCGCCACGCTCGCCGCCTACGCGATCGGGCTCCTTCCTTTCGTAATGATGCGAAGCTTCACCGCCCCCTTCTATGCGCGCGGCGATACGCTCACCCCGGTCAAGGCGGCGCTTCTCGCCGCCGCGGTGAACATCGCGTTCAAGGTCATGCTGATGGGGCCGCTCGCACAAGTGGGCCTCGCCTTCGCCACCAGCATAGGCGCCTGGATCAATTTGAGCCTTCTCACCATCTTCGCCCGGAGGCAAGGTTTTGCCGTGTCGGGGGCCGGCCTTCGCCCGGTCATCAGGCTGCTTCTTGCGGGTTTGGGGCTCGCCGCCACGCTCTACTTCGGCAGTCTGCTGCTTGACCGCGCCTTTGCCGGCATCCACCATCTCCGCGAGGAGATTACGCTCGCGGTTCTGCTCATGATCGGAGTTGTCGTTTATATCGCGCTCGTCGTTCTACTGCTCGGGCGCGGCTGGCTTCAGAACTTGTTCAAGGACGTGGGTAGCGCGGCCGACGCTCCCTCACCGAAGACGCCGGAGACTCCAGATCCGACCGCGGCCTCCGCCGCGCTGCCCGACGATCAGCCTCCGCCCACCGTCTAGCCCGAACCTTGTCATTCCGACGAAATGATGAGGACCTTGGGAGAGTATTGATTTGTCACCCCTTTTTCTCCCGTGGGTAAGACTGATCCGAGCGTGGGTAAGTTTCTGTTCGCGCTATGGCCCTGTCGGCCATCTTCGCCTGCTCCGCCGACCTAATGTAGCGCTCGACCTCGGCCAGGGATTTGTGGCCGCTGATCGCCATGATCTCCGGCGCCGTGCATCCGGCCTCGGCCAGGCGCCGAAGGCAGACCTTGCGGAGACCATGCGGTGAGCAACCGGATAGACCGGCCTCCCTGGCCCATAACCTCATACGGTGGCCGAAGGCATTAGCTGTGGCGTATGGCTTGCCGAAGCTCGTCACCAGGAACGTCAGTTGATTGGACGGCGTGGCGTCCATAATGGTTTTCAGGCCCGGGTGAATTGGTATCCATAGCGCCGTGCCAGTCTTTTGTTGGCGAACGCTGATCCTACCGTCGCGGACGTGCTGCCTGCCCATCCTGATCAGGTCTGCCGCTCTCTGACTTGTATGGATGGCTAAGGCGAAAGCGAGGCGAGCCTGCGAACCGACGCGGTGCTTCGCCTCATACTGTGCGACCTCATCCTCAGACCATGCGTGCCAGCCGTCCTTGCTGAGTTTCGGGCGCTTGATACCAATGGTGGGATCGTTGGCGAGAATGCCATCCTCAATGGCAAGGGCTATCAAGACGCGAAGCATGGAAAGCGTATTGCGGGCCATGCCAGGTTTGCTGGCGTATCTTTCCATAAACAGCTTGACGCGGTGCCGGTTAAAACCAAAAAACTGCTAAGAAATTGCTCGATCAAGTAACGCCGCGCCCGCTGTGTTGCCGGCGCCAATGCCATGAAGGCGGCGGAGCGAAGATAGGACCGGCCAAGCGCATTAAACGTGCCGTGCTTATTATTGATAGCAACGGGGACCGAATCACCTTCCAGGGCTGCCCTGTAGTTGGCAGCAAACTCCGGTGATCCATAGTCACCCTTTATGGTCCTGGTGGGCCTTCCCGGCGCTCGCAGCCGCCAGCGTTGTGCCCCCTGCCGGTCAATGTCGCGGTAGAGATACGGATAGGGCCTAGTCGCCTTCACTGGCTAACGCCTTGTCCCAATCGTCGTCTAGGTCCGGCTGCGCTGCGTTATCGTTAGCAGGTTGTCCAGTATGAACTAGGATGGAGCCTGCCTTGGTGATTTCGTAGCTTACAACTTGGAGCCCCGCCTTGGGAGCGCACCTGAGGGCCCGCATAAGGTCAGTCTCTTTGAACGTGAGGGGGCCGCGCGTCATTTCTTCTCCGGCCTCGGCGTCTTCTGACGCGCCTTCGCCGCCCTCAGCCTCTCCGCCTCGGCATCCCTCCCCTTCCTCTCCACCCTCGCATGCGCTAGCAACTTTCTTCCCATGAGTTCCTGTGCCTCTATGCGCCCTTCCGCGTCGTCTGTGGCTTTCTCGCCATCCCCCCACCAGTCGGTAAACTCGTAAAGCAATTCCACGCCGGGCGCCGCGCCGTTCCTGCTGAACATCAATGTCCAGGACTTCACGGAAGGCAAGGGACTGGTCCTCCTTGCGGATAACGCCTTCATCACAGCAGTGCCCACGCCATCAACCCTCCCACTCCTTGCCACCGGCCTAGGTCTGATGGCTTTGCTTGCATGGTAGAAGAAGAGCCCTGGCCGCTTGCCGTTGGTGAACTGGCCGCCGCAAGGGGAACGATTGGCCTCAGCGCACGTTGAAAACGACAGTCGGATAGGTGACTCCCAGCCTCAGCCCCACCCCACGCCTATCCGCGAGCGCAAGCTCCGAAGCCCCGGTCCCCGAAGACGCCGGGGCTTCTTATTGCCCGCTTCGGTGGTTGATTAATCCGTGCCAAGTGGTAGTTAGGCGGTGGTGGTGGTTTGGCCGCCACCACCATGTGGCTTCCTGAAGAGCGGAAGAAGCCCTGGCATCCACCGTCAGGGCTTCTTTCTGTAAGCTAGCCAGACAGTACAAAGCCTAATGCTTACGACACGGCTCAGGTTCATCGAGCCACAGCTTGCCTCCCCGGTCGATCAACAGCTGGCAAGCATGGGATTCACGAGATCAAACACGACGGCCAACGAGGGATGAAGGCGTTGGCTTCGGTCAGCGCCCTTCACACAATCCAACCTAGTTCGCGTGCCTTATCGTTGGCGAGCTTCCAAGCAGCTGTTATCGTGGCGTAGCGGGGCCAGGGTGCGCCGTTTGACGACTACATCCCAAGGCCTAGGTCCATCTGCGGATTTACGGCCTCGTTTCATGCCATTTCCTTCCTAGATTAGTGACTTCATAAAAAATAGTGACGTTTATCAAAGGTCGACCACTGGGGCGGTAAATCGTTGGTCTTGCTAGGGATTTTTTGCCGCCAGCGGCTCTTTGACACACCACCTCCCAGGTGGTATTGTCTTAGTGCCTGGCCCTGCAAGGTCAGGCAGTCTTCTCCATGACTAGGCCCCGCTTCTTCCCCGGAGCGGGGCTTCTTCTTTGACCCGTCCCTCCCCGGTGGTATGCTCTGGGCGTCTGGTTGGTGGCCAGACAGTTGAACACCTACTCCTGATAAGCCTCGTGAGGTCCCCTCGCGGGGCTTCTTCGTGACTCCTCGCCGCTGGGTATCAAATCCGTATCCTCACGGCCTCCAGAGGGCCGCAAGTGCGCTCTAGAAAAAGGTTGTCAACAACCCCCAGTTGTTGGCTTAAGACCCGGGGGCGGCAGGCTTAAGGCTTGCCGCCCTTCGTCCTTCCGGAGTGCGTTCATGGGTGTGGTCTTAGGTTTGTCTCTGGTCCTTGCTCTCATCGTGATCGTGCTCGACGTTTGAGCGTCGCTCGTGTCCCGAACGCGAACTTGAGATGTGGAAGCTCAGAGGACCCCACGGCGGTTAAAGTCATACGGTCATGGTTGCCGCGAAAGCGATGGCAATTGCAGCAAGTCCTGCTCCTGCTCCTGCTCCGGCTTCAGTATTTGGTTTGCTTGGCGGGGGACTTCCCCTGCGACGTGACGACCCGGCTTCCAAGCCGAACTCTGACGCTTTGCCAGATTTGTCCCCGTGTGAATTTGCGCCCGCCGACGCGGCGTCTTCCGGGCCAGCCGACGATTGACCGCTACCTGACTGGGAAGTTCCGTCTCCGGTCGAAGACCCGCCTGCTGCCTTTGCGCCAGCCGAAGAATCGCTGGTGCCAAAGTGAGAGGTCCCGGCTGCGGTCGAAGCCCCGCCTTCCGTTGTCGCACCAGCCACAGGTTCAAGCGGCACGAGCTTAGTAGTCGGCTTCACGAGCGGCACCTTGGATAAGGGGTCCTCAGCGCCAAGTTCCAAAATGTGCCCGAAAATAGCTGACAGCACCCCCGATGCAGCCGGTGCAGGAAACAAGGAGATGAATGCCGCGATCGCGGCAAGGACAAAGATCACCTTGCGCATTGGCACCTCCATTGCGAGCCAGGAGAAAGCGCCGAACTGGGCAACATTACCACCCAGACATTCCAAAAGGAATGAACGCGCTTGCCGAGAGGTTCGGCGTCAGCAAGTCGGCAATCTGGCGCGTGCAGACTGGCCTAACGTGGTCGCACGTGTCAGGGCTCGTTGCCGCCAAAACCCGCATCGTCGAATTGGTGCTACTCGATTAAGTGATGCCCAGTGGAAAGATGCAAAAGGAGAGAGAACCGGATTGCTCCTGCGTCCTGAATGAACAGTGCAGTCTGTGAGCTCGTCATGCCCCAGAAGTCGGCTGGCGATAGAACGCAAGCACGATCATCAGTTGGGATAGACTTGTCATCCATGCGCTGCGTGCCGACGGCGAAGTCAGCAAACGAGTTGATGGTCTGACCAGGCGTACCGACCCACGAGGGGACCTGCTTGTACAGGTTCATGATCGCCTGATCGACATAGTTGCCGAGCTTGATCATCGCGGGCTTAACAAAGCGCTGACTCATATCCTGAATGCTGAGAGGTCAGATCCTTCGAGGTAAAAGCCACGTCGACACCGACCTGTGTGTCCACAACGATCGGCATCTTGCCCTCGACGACATCCTGTGGCTGCGCGACTGCACCCTCACGGATCTCGAATTGAGCGGGCTTTCTAAAGTTGATAGTGTCGCCCTTACGGTATCCATTCACGGTGCCCGCGTAGTCATCTTCCGCGCGATAAATGAGATTGCCCATCACGAGGTTATTTTCCAGCAGCATCACCGCTTCGCTGGCGATGACGTCTGCTGTAAGTGTACTATTAGCCATAGTTCTATGGTTCCCTGCTCCTCACGGGAGCGAGTGTTTTGTTTCTAGTTTTTTGATTGGGGAACGGCGGCTTGGCCTACGTGGGCCGGCCTAATCCTATTCCGTCGGGCTGCCCCTGAAGGACGGCCTCTTAGTGTCTGGTAACTGTCTCCACGCCCACAGCGCGGCCATCAGGACCTCTGATAAGCCGCTTCGGAGCGTTGAGCTGGTCCAACAGGGTCCAACGTTATATGCGTACCAGTGGCCACGCCACGCGACCATTGCCGGAGTACCAGTGACCGTTATGCCAGCCCGCGCGGAGGCGAAGTATTTGGCCGGAAGCAAACTGCTCCGCCATGCTACGGTAAAACGGTTGGCCACCTAGCTCGCATCATTGGCCCCGTTTGGACACGATTAAGGGTCTAGCGCTCGTTGCCACCTTCATTGGCTTTCTCACCATCTTCGCCATGTGGGTATCGCTATGGGACAATGTGTGGCGCGTGTCGGTTGAGCCTGTTCGTGGTGCAATCTATGACGCTCGACTCAATCGCCTTGGCCTTCGCCTGCCTATGCCGCAATCAGCAAACGCTGAGTTACCCCCCGGTCCACCGACACTGGCAGCCTGAGGGCGAACTTGCTCGGGGATCCTAGGAACGCCTGAAGAGGCGAAGCGTTGGTGGTTTGTCAGCATCAAAAGCGAGGACCCCATGCCACGCCACATCATCCTGGACCCATCCGGCCACTCTACGATTGAATTTGATAGCTCAAACACGACGGACCTTGCTGAAGCCGAACGCCGCTTTAAAAGGCTCATCGCGAAAGGTTTTGTCCCTGCTGAATTTAGGGGCGACGGCAAACACTACGTGCCAGATAAGTCCCAACAATTCTTCGATCCAAACTCAGAGGAGACGATTTTTATCCCTGCTCTAAGAGGTGGCTGATGATCGCTCTCAGCTGCAGCATCCTTATTATTCTAATAGGCTTTATTTGTTTGATCGCTGCTCGGTCTACGGTCGGGGGCAAGCTTGGGCAGCCGAGCGCAAGGGACTCCAACTCCTATTGGAGAATCTGTCTCCAGAACAAAGCCAGCAATATGATCGCTTTGGCTACTTCGATGTCCTGGGATCGCGAACGGGCAAACGCTACCGCATCTGTCATGGAACGTCGCGTAACGTCAATGAGCTTGTCGAGGAGAACAGGGTAGGTGCGGGTAGGTGCTTCCTGCCCAGCGGTAATTTGGTCGCGGGCGATTGTATGCTCGCTCAGAAGATAATCCTCGAGAATTGTGAGGAAGAGGCACTACGAGTGGCGCTGCGTTTTTAAGAAGTGATTGCCTCTACAATCAAGATCACGATTTTGGCCTCCTGCTAGGCCGCTAACGGAAGTTCCCTATCTATGGCCTTGGGCCTTGCTGCGCGGTAGGGCGTGGGTTTCGACCCAACCCCTTTCATTTGCTCGTTAACTGGACTTCTTTCCGCGCTTTTTGTTGCTTTTGCCCGCCTTGCTCAGGGCAATCGCGACGGCCTGCTTCTGTGGCTTGCCCGCCTTCATCTCGGTTTTGATGTTTGAGCTAATTGTTTTGTGGGAGGAGCCTTTCTTGAGGGGCATGTTCGAGAACCTTTCTTCGCCAGAAACTATTCCGGTAAACAATCTCCGGGACTGAGGGTTCCGAACCCTCGCGTTCGCTTCAGGCACGATGCATTTCTTCATCTTCTGGTGCTGTTGGTCATCTCCTTAGTTGCCCACGTTCGCGCCTAAAGCCAGACCATTGGCAGAGGTGTTTGCGCCCGCACCAGGGTGGAAGCTTCTAAGGCATGCCGATCCATGAAACCGGCCACTCACGAATGAGTCCGACACTGCGTCGGGCTCTTTTTTTACGCGATACGTATTGGAACGAATGTCATCCGCTTGGGTTGGCTTATCGCGACCACACGCTGTCGCCGATCAAAGTACATACAAGGAGAGCAGCATGTACCGTCTTCTGAGTTGCACGGCCGTGGTCCTCTGCATGGCCCTTACCCCCGCCCTCGCCGCCGACGATTCGAGCCAAGCGGGCGCGCCCGATCAGTCAACGGGTGCCAAAGAGCAAAGCTCTGCGCCGCCAGCGTCGGGAGCAGCAGGCGACGCGAAACTTATGGGAGAGATGAAGCCTTCATCCGGCAGCATGGACACCTCCCAGGGCGCCAAGGAGCAAAGCTCGGCTCCTCCTGGCTCATCTGCATCGGATCCCTCTAAGCCCAATCCCGCCATGGGAACTGAGAAGGAATAAACAGCGGACAACTGACCCCGAAAAGCCAGAAATGAGATGAAGCCCCCACAGCGAAAACTCTGTGGGGGCTATTCCGAGATTGTAGGAGGGAACGAATGGAAAAGAGGGTCGCCCTATATGGATTTCTGTGGTTTTAGCGGTCTGCTGGAATACCTCCCTGTGCAACGCTGAGCCCAGGAAAATTACCGAGGCTGAGAAGAACTTTTGCGCAGAGGCCTGTCACAAGTACTGCGGAGAGTACGGACTTGAGAGCGCCGCGCTGCGAAACTGCATGGACCGCAACGGGCGAGCGCTCCCACACAACTGCATCGAGGCCCTCATCGACGCGGGTGATGTCTCTAGGGGCGAGGTGGAAAGTCGAAGGAAAAGCGGTAAGTGAGATTGCGGTGGCCTCAAACCGACCAAAAAGACAGGCTTTCGACGCGTCAACTCTGCGGCTGTTGGAAGAACTCTGCGAATCCACGTGGGCGATTGTCCAAGATCGACATCCATTTCGGGACCTGACCAAGGACTCTGACCTCAAGCATCAACTTCGCAGGAAACTTTTTATCCTCGCTGAGAATTCTGACCTCGAGGATCTCGATGGCTTGCAGCGATCAGTATTGCAGGCCTTCGCGCGGGGCGTTGACTACTAAATGGAGAGCCTAGGCTCTAAAGGAGGTCACATGGATTGGAATCAGGTGGAAGGAAATTGGAGACAGGTTAGAGGCAACGTCAAAAAGCAGTGGGGAAAACTTACGGACGACGACCTGACTGCAATCGACGGACGCCGTGAAGCACTCGAAGGCAGAATCCAGGAGCGGTACGGATACACTAAGGATCGCGTGCGAAAGGAGATAGAGGAATGGCAGCGTTCCTTCGCGTCTCAGCTCAGTCGCAGTAGCGATGAGTTAGCTGATCAGATCGACGCCATTCGCGCCGATATTCAGAGCCTGACCTCCACGGTTTCGCGCATCGCCAACAAGCAGATCAATCGCGCCCAAGACAAGGCGGTGGAGACCGCAAACCAGGCGGAAGAGGCAATCCGGCAGAACCCGCTTTCGGCGGTGGCCATCGCCGTCGGCCTCGGCTTCCTGTTCGGCGTCTTCACGCGGCGCTAGAGGCAATCAATGGCCCGCCAATCGAGCATGTCTTATCCCGGTTAAGGGCGTCCCAAGGATCCGAACTTGCCAGAAGACCCCACGGGGGGAAGACAAGGGCAGGGAAAGGCTGCGCAATCAGAACCCAAACTTGCCCGCATTCACAAGGATAAAAACCGAAGCGGGAAAGGTCGCCAAGCAGCTAGTGGGTTGGTTGGCTGTCTCTCGAGTTGTAGGCCGGCCCGATTTTTGTCGCCTTCCCCGAATTTCCTTCAGCGTAAGCTTGTGACCCATAGCGGACATCAAGGCCGGCTTCCTTGCTTCCACATCAGTCTGTGTTCCTGAAAGGACTATCCGCCTGAATAGCCGCCGATGATCGGGAGGGTCCTTCGGATAACCGAACCTTCCCCGCGCTCACCTCGATGCGTTCCACGCAACCCTGTAATAACCGATTGCGCGATCAGCTCATCGACGTGACGGGCCATCATCCAAGGCTCGATGGAATTCGGAAGATCGAATTGGCGCGCAGCCGAGTTATGTTAGGGGGAAGTCGTCTGAGCTCTCTAAAACTCGAGGGCCATGACGATTTATTTGTACTCAGCGGGACAGTGACTGGAACAAAGCGACCGCAGCCTAGCTCTCCCTGATAGCAGGGGCGCATTGGCGCCTCCTCTCCCCTTACAAGGAGCATTCCATGAGTAACACCCCTGGCGCGCAGGCGCAGGCAAGCACGCGCGCATTTAGAAACAGTCCTTCCAACATCGATGAACTGCGCGACAACGTTGCGGATATCGCCGGTAGAGGCTTACGAGGTGGCGACTAATGCTGTCGAAGAGACAGGCCAGATCATCAGACGCAACCCGCTTGGCTCAATCGGAGTCGGCTTAGGTGTTGGCTTCCTGTTGGGATTTATCCTCACGGGTGATCGCCCGCACTGAGCCTGACGAGCCCGCTCTCACCTTTCTTTCCCACCCTTGCCGGAGATTCCCATGGCTAAAGAACCAAAGACGCTGGATGAACTGTTTCATGACACCTTGAAGGACATCTACTTCGCGGAGAAGAAAATCCTGGCGACGCTGCCCAAAATGGCGAAGGCAGCTCAGAACGGTGAACTAAAGGCAGCCTTTGAAAAGCACCGCGATGAGACAGAGGGTCAGGTCGAGCGACTGGACCAGGTTTTCGCAATTATCGATAAAAAGCCCCAGGGCAAGACCTGCGCTGCGATCGTTGGTATCACCGAGGAGGGAGCTGAAATCATGCAGGAGTACAAGCGCCTTGCGTCCCGGTCCGCGAGGGTCGGAGACAAGCTGGTATCGACGAGCTTCCCCCACACGACTACGCGTGGTTTTGCTTCGGTCGATGACCGTAATGTGGCCGTTTGTTTGCTCCCCGGCACCGAGCTTGCCTTCGAGGAGGAGGTGAGATGCGATACTGGCATGGTCTTCTCCTGGAGACTCGGGCACACGGTCGCGAAGTTCCAACAGGTCGACAAGAATCGGTCAAACGTCCATCACGACGCCCTTGAGTTCCCCGATGGGAAAATCGTCCTGCTGACGCATTTGTGCAAAGGCCAACGCGCAACCGTGTTGCAATTGCCAGCAAGCCCGCGTGCGACGGTGGAAGAGCCGCAACAGTACGCTTCGCTCGCCGTGTAGCCGATTATTGCCTCACGCCTGGTTGCCGGAGTGTTTGGGCGGCAGATTTAGGTCAGCCTCAGCTCTTCGCAGGAGGCATTCCATGCAGGAGGCGATGGCCCAGCCCCCTGACATCCGCCGTCGACCCGGAACCGGCACCTGTATGCTGAATGGGTCAATAGCGAAATCTTAGGTGCTCGCACGTCTCTCGGTCTGACTTGCGAAGCTCTTGGCTGGCGCGTGCTCTCGTTCCTCAATCTCTCTGGAAAGCAGCCACTCAGCCATTTCGAGATCGGTTTCAGTTACTTCTGGAACGTCGGCCTGCCGAGCACGCTGAATAAACTTTCTCGCTTCAATGAGATAGTCCATTGAAACCTCCTATTCTCGACCGGTACCTTCCCTCATAAAGGTGTTGAGTAGGAGAATGCCCCCTTACGCTCACTCTTCCATCGGCAGGCGTTGATGTCAGGGCCCTCAGGGCCTAGGGCGCATGTTCCCATCTCCGACCGCGCATTCGGACACTGATGGTCACATGGTCGATCATTGGAGCCTGTGTCCTTGTCTTTCTCTGGCAATCTTCCTTGGAGAGAGAGCAAAGCCCCCTCCCACGATCCGTATCCGTGAGACTTGTTGCGCTCTTCGACATTAGCCGTCATCCAGCGTTTGAAATGTTCAGGCGTAGCTCCAGAGCGATTGTCCCAGCCCCCAACGAGAAACTTGGCTTCTCTCTCTTTCCCTCGCTAACTTTCAGCAACGACGTCGGTGCTGAGACTACTGGGCTAGGGGAGCTCATCCGCACCAAGCAAGAGCCGATCAAGGATCGAGAGTTTGGCTCTTAACTGCTGAATGGTCGCTGCGGTTGTATCCGTGTGTGTGGTTTCACTCCGTTCGTAGGTTCCCGCCTTTCCTGACTCCAGAAGCTCGAGCTGCTGCAAGGTGCTATCTTGTTCCTCCTTACACCATGCGATGAAACGATCGAGAACGGACATGAGATCTAACCGCCAACAGCTATTGCCTCGGCAAGTGCAGCGCCGACTTCAACGCGACGGGTTGGTTTGAGTTCCAGTGAACAGAGACCGTGGTTCAATCAGCAAGGGTTGGGAATCATCGCGCTTGGTCGCTCCTTCTACCCGAACGGACGCAAAGACCCCCGAATTCCAAAAGTACTCGAGAAGGTATCGGAAGGCAGTTAGGCAATCCCAAACTAAAAGTCAGCCAACCACAGTGAATACGCCCATAAACAAA